>DASTLX010000012.1:0-199395 GCA_035714565.1 Allosphingosinicella sp. | reverse complement strand
CCTTCCGACCCGCCGCCTGCTCCACATGTCCCTCGCCAATTATGCGGCGGGATCGATCATGATGCCCTATGCGGACTTTCTCGCAGCCGCCGAGCGCCACCGCTACGACATCGACCGGCTCTGCGCCCATTTCGGAGCAAGCGTCGAACAGGTCGCCCACCGCCTCACCACCCTCGGCCGCTCGGGCGCGCGCGGAGTGCCCTTCTTCATGATCCGCGTCGATGCGGCGGGCAACGTCTCAAAGCGCTTCGCCGGCGAGAGCTTCCCCTTCTCGCGCTTCGGCGGCACCTGCCCGCGCTGGAACCTCCACGCCGCCTTCCAGACCCCGGGCCGGGTCGCGACGCAGATCGTCGAGACCCCGGACGGGGCGCGCTTCTTCACCATCGCCCGGACCGTCGACCGAGCCGTTCGGCTCGACCCGCGCGAAAGCTCCCAGCTCGCCATCGGCCTCGGCTGCGACGTCAAACACGCGCCGCGGATCCTCTATGCCGACGGCGAGGACCTCGCCAAGCCCTACGTCACCCCGATCGGCCCCGCCTGCACCATCTGCCCGCGCCTGCGCTGCCCGCAGCGCGCCGCGGCTCCGGCCGGCCACAGGCTCGCCCTCAACGTCGACCAGAAGACGATCTCGCCTTATCCGTTCCTGGGATGAGGCGAGCCTCAGGCCGCGCCCTCGCCGGGTTCGCTCGCCAGCCCGCTGGACAAGCCGGGGCCGGTCCAACATGATCCCGGCTTCCAGTTCGGCCCGGGGAAGATCGACGTCATGAAGCTGCTCGCCATCGCCGCCGCCCTGCTCGCGCTCCAGCCCCAGCCCGGCTCGAGCCAGGCTCCGCCGGCGCCGAGCGACGCCCTGGTCGAACGCTTCATCGCCGCGCTGCCCGATCGCGACGAGATCGCCAAAGCCGCCGGCGAGATCGACCAGGCCGAGCTGAGCAGGCTGGCCGGACTCAATCCGGGCAAGGAGAGCCGGGTCCGCGCGGTCCTTCAGTCCAACCTCGCCTGCAGCGGCCCGGCGACCGTGGCCGGCAGCCTGCGGATGCTTCGGACGATCGCGCGCAATCTCGGCAGCGCCACGGTCCAGAAGCTGACCAGCTTCTACGAAGGGCCCGATTATGCCGCCTTCGCCGCGCTCGCCGCCCGGATGGAGGGTGAGGCCAAGCCGAGCGCCGCGGACAGCGCCGCCCTGGAGAAGATGATGGCGGCCTACCCGCTGGAGGCGTTCCGCGAGCAGCTGAGCCGAGCGGAGGAGATCTTCGCCGCCGACGAGGCCTTCATGGAGGCGGCGGTCAAATGCGCCACCGAGCAGTTGGAAGCCCTGGAGGCGGCGGGTCTCAAGGCCAACTAGCCGAACGCCGCCCGGGAAGTGTGGCGGGGATGGGAAGAGCCGGGCTGGACAGCTCCCTGTTTTTCAACATGATGGGGCGCACGGCGTCCTCGGTCGGGGACGCCCTCCCGAGGGGGAGTGACGCCATGAAGCTGCTTTCGATCGCCGGCGCCTGGCTGCTCGCCCTCCAGCCGCAGGCGGCTCCTCCCCCGCCTCCGGCCGCAGTTCCGCCGCCGACGGTCGCGCCGCCGCCCTACGCGGCGCCTGGGCCGGTGCCGGCTCCCTCCCCGGATCCGCCGCCGAGCGAGCATATGATCGACCGCTTCGTCGCCAGCCTCCCGAGGAAGGTCTGGTGGCCGATCATGCCGTCGGAGCCCGATCCCGAGGAGCTGAAGCTTCTCGGCCGGCTGAACCCGGGCAAGGAGGCCCAGATCGCGGCCATCCTGCGCGCCTCGGAGGCTTGCGCGCACGCGGCGCGCGACTTGAGGTCGCAACTCGTTCTCCGAGCCTCCGCCCGCCGGATCGGCGTCGAAAAGCTGGGGCGGCTGATCGATCTCTTCGCCGGGCCCGACTTCGAATTGTTCGACGCCGTCAGCGATCGGATCGAGAAGAGCGCCGCTCCGTCGGCCGCCGATCTCGCCGAACGCGACAGGCTGCTGGCCGCCTATCCGATCGCGGAGTTTTCGAGGTCGGTCGTCCTCGGCATGGAGGCCGCCATGGCCGGTGCGGACCACGTCGCGGCCATCCGCAAATGCGAGAGCCAGAAGTCCGCGGCCCTGGCCAAGGCCGGGATGGCCGCCGCGAAGGTTCCTGGGCGAGGCTCCGTCGGGAGTCTCGCCCCGCCCCCGGGCCCGCGCCCGCTTCCTTCGCCGCCGCCGGTGAGCGAAGCCCTGTATCAGCGCTTCGTCGCCAGCCTGCCGCCGGATGCCTGGGACGGTCCGAAGCCCGATCCTGAAGCCGTCACGCGCCTGATCGCGCTGAACCCGGGCAAGGAGGCGCGGATCGCGGCGATCCTCGGCGAGTTCGACAAATGCGCCCGCCCGGCCGCGGCAGCGGCCATGGCGCGGGTGTACCGGCTGGCCGTGCAGTCGCCCCTGCTCGGCGCGGAGAAGGTCGAGCGGCTGACCGACTTCTATCGCAGCGGCCGCTGGTCGCCGTTCAAGGCTCTGCGCGACCGGATCGCGGGCAGCGAGCCGCCGTCCGCAGCGGATCTCGCCGAGATGGAGCGGCTCAAGGCCGCCTATCCGCTCGTCGACTATTCCACGTCGCTGACGGTCGCCGTCCTCAACGCCGGCCATCAGGGCGCCTTCGCGGCCCATGAGGCTTGCGGAGCCGAGCGCAACGCCGCGCTGGCCGCGGCCGGGGCCGAGATCCCCGCGGGATCCGCATTCGGGCGCTAGCGGCGAGCCGAAGGCTTCCAATCGGCCGGCGGCCGGAAGGCGGTCTAGAGCGGTCTCGGGACGCCGGCGATGCCGGGCTCGCAGTCCAGCGCCGCCCGATCCCAGCGGGCGAGGTCGGCGGCGGCCGCGTAGGTGCTCTCGAGAAAGGCGAGCAGGTCCGAATCCGAGCGCAGCTTAGCATAGGGCAGGACGAACTCGCCCAGCGCCTCGTCGAAACGCGCCGCTTCCGGCCGGACCGCCGCTTTCGCGAACCCCTCCGGCGAGGGATAAGCGTAGGAATAGAAGAAGGGATCGCCGCCGCCGCCCGCCCCGCCGGGCCAGAAGCCGGCGCTCGAGACTTCGTGGCTGTAGGCCTCGCGGGTGACGGAGTCGGGGAGGTTGGGGATTCCGCCGGGGTGGAGCGGCGCCGGCCGGCCGGAGAAGCGGGTGACGGCGAGGTCGAAGCTTCCCCAGAAGAAATGAACCGGGCTCGCCTTGCCGAGGAAGGAGGAGCGGAACAGGCGGAAGACGCGGTCGGCGTCCAGGAGCGCGCCGAGCAGGCGCGAGGCGCTGTCCGGATCGTAGGCGCGGGGCTCGTCGTCCTCGGCGAACGAGATGGCCGGATCGAGCTCGTTCGGCGCCTTGTGTATCCGGACTTCGTGCCCGGCCTCCGCGAGAAGGGCCATGAGATCGCCGTGGAAACCGGCGACCGACATCGGCCGAAGAGGGAATCGCCCGCTGCCGGCGGAGTCGGCGAAGACGGCCTCGTGGCCTGCCAGGTCGAGTCCGAGCTCGAACGGACCGCCGGAGCCGTAGAGCGGCTCGGTCCTCAGCCCGCGGGGATGGACCCGGAGCGTGACGTGCCAGCCATGGTTGCGCCACGGCAGCAAGGCCACCGCCGCCTTGCCCAGAATCTGGCTGTAGAGGTGGAGCGCGGCGATCGTCGGACCGTCGCGCGCTTCGGAGAGTGGGGGCCAGGGCATCGAGGCATTGTGCCGCGCCTGGGGCCATCCGTCACCCGGAACTTGTTTCAGGGTCCAGCACATGGCCGGCACAGCCGTCGGATGTGGGACGAAAGGTTGCGTCTGGCCGCTCGGCGCCTCGGCGCCAGTTTTTGAAGATAAGGCACGAAGGTACAAGATAGGGGTACTGCGCCGCTCCCCCCTTTTTCTTGTACCTTCGTGCCTTCCCTCAAAAAATCCAGGGCCTGCCGGCCGGGGAGATGATGCGCGCGATGCGACGCGTCCGGCTGCCGCGCTGCTCCAGCCTGGATCCTGAAACAAGTTCAGTGTGACGGGCCATGGGTGGGTTCAAAGGGCGGGAAATTTTCTCTAGAGCCGCCGGACCATGGCCGATCTCGATCAATTGTCCGGCGACCTGCTCGACCGTATCGCCGCCGCGCCGGACCTGGCCTCGCTCGACGCCGAGCGGGTGTCGGCGCTCGGCAAGCAGGGGGCTATCACCCAGCTTCTGAAGACGCTTGGCGGCATGACGCCGGAGCAGAGGCAAGCGGAGGGGCCGCGGATCCACGGCCTGCGCGAGCGGGTCGCCGAGGCGATCGCGGCCCGCAAGGCGGCGCTCGAGGCGGAGGCGCTGGAGCGGCGGCTTGCGACCGAGGGGCTCGACATGACCCTCCCGGTCGCCGCCGCGCCGCAGGGAAGCGTCCATCCGGTGAGCCAGGTGATGGACGAGCTCGCCGAGATATTCGCCGACATGGGCTTCTCGGTCGCGACCGGGCCGGAGATCGAGGACGACTGGCACAACTTCACGGCTCTGAACTTCCCGCCCGACCATCCGGCCCGGGCGATGCACGATACTTTCTACCTGCAACCCCGGGAGGGCGAGGAAGAGCGGATGCTGCTTCGCACCCACACCTCCCCGGTTCAGATCAGGGCGATGATGTCGAGCAAGCCGCCGCTCTACATCATCGCCCCGGGCCGCACCTACCGATCGGACAACGACGCGACCCACACGCCGATGTTCCACCAGATCGAGGGGCTGGTGATCGACCGCGGGATCCATCTCGGCCATCTGAAGTGGACCCTCGAGACCTTCCTCAAGGCCTTTTTCGAGCGCGAGGACATCGTGCTCAGGCTGAGGCCGTCCTATTTCCCGTTCACCGAGCCTTCGGCCGAAGTCGACGTCGGCTTCACCCGGGTGAACGGCCGGCGCGTGCTCGGCGGCAGCGAAGGCTGGATGGAGCTGCTCGGCTCGGGGATGGTCCATCCCCGGGTGATCGCCAATTGCGGGCTCGACCCGGACGAATGGCAGGGCTTCGCCTTCGGCGCCGGCATCGACCGGCTCGCCATGCTCAAATACGGCATGGACGACCTGCGCGCCTTCTTCGACGGGGACCTGAGGTGGCTGAGGCATTACGGCTTCGCCGCGCTGGACGTGCCGACCCTGAGCGGAGGGGTGGGAGCATGAGGAAGCTTCGCCGGGTCATCTCCCCTCCCTGCAAGGGAGGGGCCGGGGGTGGGTCCGCCGCAGGCGGCCGAAACTCCGCCGCCGGGAAGTCTCCCCCGGAACAAGTCCGGGGTCGCCTACCCACCCCTAACCCCTCCCTTTTAGGGAGGGGAATATGAAATTCACGCTTTCCTGGCTGAAAGAGCATCTGGAGACGGAGGCTTCGCTCGACGAGATCGTCGACACCCTCACAGCCATCGGCCTCGAAGTCGAGGGGGTGGAGAATGCCGCCGAGAAGCTGGCGCCCTTCACCGTCGCCCGGATCCTGACCGCCGAGCGCCATCCGCAGGCCGACAAGCTGCAGGTGCTCACCGTCGATTCCGGAGCCGGCGAGCCGGTCCAGGTCGTATGCGGGGCGCCCAATGCGCGGGCGGGGATGCTCGGCGTGTTCGGAGCGCCCGGGGCCTATGTGCCGGGCAGCGACCTGACCTTGAAGGTCGCGTCGATCCGAGGAGTCGAGAGCCGGGGGATGATGTGCTCGGTCCGCGAGCTCGAGCTCGGCGACGAGCATGACGGGATCATCGAGCTGCCCGCCGAGGCGCCGGTCGGGGCCTCCTACGCGCAATGGGCCGGGCTCGACGATCCGGTCGTCGAGGTCAACGTCACCCCGAACCGGCAGGACTGCATGGGCGTGTTCGGGATCGCCCGCGACCTCGCCGCGGCCGGCATCGGCCGACTGAAGCCGGTCGAGGCCGAGGCGGTCGAGGGCGCCTTCCCCTGCCCGATCGAGATCCGGACCGACGATCCGGACGGCTGCCCGGCCTTTTACGGCCGGGTCGTGCGATCGGTGCGCAACGGGCCCTCGCCGGCCTGGCTCCAGCAGCGGCTCAAGGCGGTCGGCCAGCGGCCGATCAGCGCGCTGGTCGACATGACCAACTACGTCATGCTGAGCTACGGCCGGCCGCTTCACGTCTACGACCTCGCCAGGCTCCAGGGCGCGGTCGTGGCGCGAAGGGCCAGGGACGGTGAGGAGGTGCTCGCCCTCAACGGCAAGAGCTACCGGCTCGACGGCGAGATGACGGTGATCGCCGACGACGTCATGGTTCACGACATCGGCGGGATCATGGGCGGCGAGCATTCCGGAGTCTCGGAGGCGACGACCGACATATTGATCGAATGCGCCTATTTCGATCCGAAGCGGATCTCGCGCACCGGCCAGAAGCTCGCTTTGTCCTCCGACGCCCGGACCCGCTTCGAGCGCGGGGTCGACCCGGACTTCGTCGAGACCGGGCTCGCGCTTGCGACTCGGCTCGCAGTCGCGCTGGCCGGAGGCCAGCCCTCCGAGATCGTCCGCGCCGGCGAGCCGCCGAAGCTCGACAAGGTCGTCGACTACCGGCCGGCGCGGGCGCTCGAGCTGGGCGGGGTCGAGGTCGACGAGGCCCGGCAGAAGGAGATACTCGAACGGCTGGGCTTCGGCGTGGAAACGGGCGAGGTCTGGCGGATAAGGGCGCCGAGCTGGCGGCGCGACGTCGACGGATCGGCCGACATCGTCGAGGAGATCGCCCGGATCGAGGGCTATGACAAGGTCCGGGCGACCCCGCTTCCGAGGGCGCCGGGCGTGGCCCGGCCGACGGCGACGGCGCTGCAGCTGGTCGAGCGGCGGGTGCGCCGGGCCGCCGCGGCGCGCGGGCTCAACGAGGCGGTGACCTGGAGCTTCGTCGCCGAGGAGGAAGCGGCGCCCTTCGGAGGATCGGCCTGGGTCCTCGACAATCCGATCAGCGAGGAGCTGAAGGCGATGCGGCCTTCGCTCGTCCCCGGCCTGCTTTCGGCCGCCCGGCGCAATTTCGCCCGGGGCGCGGAGAGCGTGAGGCTGTTCGAGGTCGGCCGCCGCTACCTCGCCGGAGGCGAGCGGCCGACGCTCGGGCTGGTCCTGGCCGGCGAGCGCTCGCCGCGCTACTGGCGGACCGGCAAGGGGCAGGGCTTCGACGCCTACGACGCCAAGGCGGAAGCCCTGGCCCTGCTCGCCGCGGCCGGGGCGCCAGCCGACAATCTGCAGTCGCTTGCGGGCGCCTCGGGGGTCTATCACCCCGGGCGCTCGGGGAGGCTCGCTCTGGGGCCGAAGAACGTGCTCGCCGAATATGGCGAGCTCCATCCGGCGACCCTTCGAGCGTTCGACCTCGAGGGGCCGCTGGTCGCCGCCGAGATATTCCTCGACGCGATCCCGCGGAAGAGGGCGGGGCGGATGCGCGAGGCCTATGCGCCGCCGGCCCTGCAGAGCGTGAGGCGCGACTTCGCCTTCCTGGTGCCGGCCGATCTCGCCTCGGACTCCCTGCTCCGGGCGGTGCGCGGCGCCGACCGCGAGGCGATCGCGGCGGTGACCCTGTTCGACGTCTTCACCGGGCCCGGAGTGCCGGAGGGACAGAAGTCGATCGCGGTGGAGGTGGTCCTCCAGCCGGGCGAGAAGAGCTTCACCGAGGACGAGTTGAAGGCGGTCTCGGCCCGGATCGTCGCCGCCGCGGCCAAGGCCGGTGCCCGGCTCCGCGACTGAGGCCGCGGTCCGGGCGGCCTTCGCCCGGCAGTCGGAGGGCGCGACCAGGCTCGATTCGCCTTTCATGGAATTGCTGTGCCGGCTGCTCGGCGAGCGGCTTGACCGGACGACAGGCACCGGCCGGCGGGTGCTCGACTGGCCGGGAAACGCCGACGTCTTCACCGACGCCTTGCCGCTCCGCCTGTGCGGGGGCCTCCATGCGCTCGTCCGCCGCGGCGAGGCTCCGGGCCTCGCCGGCTGCTATCCGCCCAACCCGCTGCCGGACGAGGAGACTCTGTGGGCGGCGCTCGGCCCGGTGCTGGCCGGGCCCGATCTGCTCCCCTGGCTCGACGGCGCGCCGCAGACCAACGAGGTCGGCCGATCGGCGGTACTGATGAGCGGGCTGATGGTGATCGCCGAGCGGTTCGGGCGACCGCTCGAGCTTCTCGAGCTCGGCGCGAGCGCCGGGCTCAACCTCCTGCTCGACCGCTACGGCCACGACCTCGGAGGGATGCGGGCCGGCGATGTCCATTCCGCGGTGCAGCTGCGGCCGGAGTGGAAGGGCGGCCCGCCCCCCGCGGCGGCGGTCGGGATCGCCCGAAGGCGCGGGGTCGACCTCCATCCGCTCGACCCCCGGCGGGACGGCGACCGGCTGCTCGCCTATGTCTGGCCCGACCAGCCGAGGCGGCTCGCCCAGCTCGAGGCGGCGCTTGCGATCGCGGCGGAGCATCCGCCCGGCGTGGAAGCGGGCGAGGCGGGCGACTGGCTCGAGGCCCGGCTAGCCGAGCCGGTCGCGCCCGGCGCGGCCCGGGTCGTGCTCCATTCGATCGCCTTTCAATATTTTCCGGAAACGACGAAGGCGCGGATCGCGGCGGCGATGGCGGAGGCGGGGGCGGGGGCGACCGAGGCGGCCCCGCTCGCCTGGCTGCGCTACGAATATGAGCCGGCGGACGACAAGATCACGCTTCGGCTGAGGACCTGGCCGGGAGAGGAGAGGCTGCTTGCGCACTGCCATCCCCACGGCAGCTCGGTTAAGTGGCTGGCCTGAGCATCCCGTTTTTGCATTTGCAGAGGAATTTACGGCTCGAGGGCGTTGATGGCGGCGTGGACCCTCGCTTCGGCCTCGGCGCGGGGGAGGCCGGGGGGGATCGGGTCGCCGAAGCGCATCGTCACCACGCCCGGGCGCTTGACGAAGCTTCGGCGCGGCCAGATCCGGCCGCTGTCGAGCGCGACCGGGACGACGGGAAGGCCGAGCGCCCGGTAGAGGCCGGCGAACCCCGGTTCGAGCGGCGGCCGCTCGCCCGGGGCGACCCGCGTACCTTCGGGGAAGATGACGATCGGCCGGCCTTCCGCCACCGCCTCGCCCGCGGCCAGGAGCAGCCGGCGGAGCGCGGCGCCGCCGCCCTCGCGGTCGACCGGGATGATGCCGTAGGCCCGGGTCAGCCGGCCCCAGAGCGGGATCCGGCCGAGCTCGCTCTTCATCACCGTCGCCGGCGTGTCGAGGATGCACTGGAATTCGGTCGTCTCGAACATCGACTGGTGCTTGCAGGCGACGATCACGGCGCCGGCCGGGACGTCGCCCTCGATCCTCGTCCGGATGCCGAGCAGGTAGCGGGCGCAGTAGCGGTTGAAGCCAGTCCAGGCGTCGGCGACCCGGCGCACCGCGCCCCGGCCGAGCGGAAGGACCGCGATCCCGGCGAGCACGTAGAGGACGCTGCCGGCATAGAAGACGAGCGCGTAGAGCAGCGAGCGGAGGGCGTTCATCAGATCCCGACGAACTCCGCCGAGCGGCGAAGCAGATATTTGTTATATTCGGTGAAGAGCTGGGCGAAGCTCGGATTGCTCTCGACCGCGTCGCCGACCACCGCGATGTCGCCGCCGAGCCGGCGCGAGAGCTCGAAGCGGGCCCGGGGCATGTGCCAGTCGGTGGTGACGAGGCGCATCGACCTGAACTTGTGCTTCGCCATCCAGCGCGCGACCTCCTCGGCGTTGGAGCGGGTGTCGACCGATTCGCGGCCGAGATCGACGCAGCAGCCGAACAGCGACTCGTCGGCCTTGTACTGGGCGGCCAGCTCCTCGGGCCGGACGGTCCGGGCGACCCCGGAGACGAGCATCCTTTTCGCCTTGTTGCGGGCCATCAGGTCGAGGCCGCGCTCGATCCTCTTGGCGCCGCCGGTCAGGACGACGATGGCGTCGGTCTGCCGGTCGTCGGCCGGCCTCGGCAGCAGCACCGCGAACAGGGCGTAGCCGAGCAGGTAGAGAAGGACGATTCCGGAAACGGCTCGGCGGATCACAGCATCCTCCCAAGGGCCCTGAGGATGGTGGCGCGGGCGACCAGCATGGCCAGCCCCACTCCGAGGACCGGAAGCACGGCGAGCGCGAGCCAGCTCGTCGCCGGCAGGTTGGCGGAGCCGAGCAGGTCGGAGCCGAGCGCTCCGATCCGCCGCCCGATCAGCAGCAAAGCGAGCGCCGCGGCGGCGAATCCGACCGCTCCTCCGAACAAGGCGTCGAGCGCGATCCGGCGCTGGAAGAGCCGGGCGACCTGGACGTCGGTGGCGCCCATCAGGTGGAGAACCTCGATCGTCCCGCGATGGGTGTCGAGGGCGGCCCGGGCGGCGAGGACGACCGTCGCCGCGGTCGCCGCGATCATCAGCGCGACGAGCCCGAGGGCGAGCCACTTCAAGGCGGAGATCAGCCGGCCGAGCGGGGCCAGCCACTGGTCGTTGTCGTCGATCCGGGCCGAAGGCGCGGCGACGGTCACCGCCCGGCGAAGCGCGTCGGCCCGGGCTCCGGGAATGAGCTGGGCGTCGATCATCGCCGGGATCGGAAGGTCGCCCTCGAGGCCGCCGGGGCCGAGCCAGGGCTCGAGCAGCTGCGCCATCTCGGCCGGGGCCAGCCGGCGGACGCTCTCGACCTCCGGAAGGCCCTGGAGCCGGGCGACGGCGCGCGCCGCCTCGGCCTCGCGCAGGTCCGGATTGGGCTCGAGTATCTGGACCGTGACCCTGTTGCCGAGCCCGGCGCCGAGACTCGCCGCGGCCCCGCCGAGACCGAGGCCGGCGGCCGCCGCGAGCACGGTCAGGAACATCATGATCGCGATCACCCAGGGCATCGGCCCGGCGAGCCGGCCCTCGGGGAGGAGCCGGCGGTCGGCGGCGCCCATGGTCTGCAGCAGGGCGCTCACGCGTCGATCCGTCGCGGCGGATGGCGGAGCGCTCCGGTCGGATCGAGCAGGGTGCCGCGGTCGAGCCGAAGCATCTCGAAGCTGCCGATGCTCGAGATGAGATGGAGATCGTGGGTGGCGACGACGACCGTAGTGCCGAGCTTGTTGAGCGAATCGAAGAGGTGGAGGAGGCGCTTGGCCATTTCCGGGTCGACGTTGCCGGTCGGCTCGTCGGCGACGAGCAATTCGGGCCGGGCGATGACCGCTCGGGCGATGGCGACGCGCTGCTGCTCGCCGCCCGACAGGGTCGCCGGCCGGGCGCTGGCGCGGTGGCCGAGCCCGACCCAGGCCAGCATCTCGCTCACCGGCCCCTGCAGGTCCTTCTCGTCGACACCGGCGACCCGGAGCGGCAGGGCCACGTTGTCGAAGGCGGAAAGGTGGGTGACGAGCCGGAAGTCCTGGAAGACGACCCCGATCCGCCTCCGGAAACCCGGCAGGCGCTTCCTCGGCATGGTGACGATGTCTTCGCCGAACAGCTTGATCAGGCCGCGGCTCGGCCGCTGGGCGAGATAGAGCAGCTTCAGGAGCGAGGTCTTGCCCGCCCCCGACGGGCCGGTGAGGAAATAGAAGCCGCCGTGCCGAAGCGAGAAGCTGAGGTCCGAGAGCGTCTCCGCCCCCGTCCCATAGCGCAGCCCGACATTGTCGAACTGGACGATGCTGCCGCTCGTGTTCAGAACCCGTCTCCGCTCGGGGCCGCGCCCCGCCTTCTTCAATGGCATGCGCCGCGCGGGGCCGTAAACCACTCAATGGGCTCGTCGCGGCGAACTTGCCGGACCTCAATCCGCCCGCGACCTCGAAAGGGGTCTCCAGCCGTCATCCCGGCCCGACCCGGGATCCATGGACACCGCCGTGCGAAATTTCGGTCGGCCGCGTTCATGGATTCCCGCTTTCGCGGGAATGACGTGAAAGTTCGCAATGGCTTGCATGGCGCGTCTCGCCGTGCTTGGATTCGGACGAGCACCAGCCTTTGGGGCCTCCCGTAAAAATGATCCTGAGCTGCCCCGCCTGTAAGACGCGCTACGTGGTGCCGGACAGCGCGGTCGGTCCGTCCGGCCGCCAGGTGCGCTGCGCTTCGTGCCGGCACAGCTGGCTTCAGCCGCCGCCCCAGCCGCGGACGTCGGCGGACTGGCAGGCGCCCGCCGCCACGCCGCCGCCGCCGCCGCCGCCGCCCCTTCGGGAGCCGGCGAGCGCGCGCCCGGCCGCGTCGGTGCTCGGGCCGGCGCCGGCGGCCGAGCCCGAAAATTACGACGCCTTCGCCCATGAGCCGCCCTTCCGTCCGCGCCGCAACCCCGCTCGGATGTGGACGTTCGTCGCGATCGCCGCCGGCGCCCTGATGCTGGCGGCGACGGCGGCGGTGGTCTCGCTCGGCGTGCCCGAGCTCGGCGTCGACATCGCCCTTCCCGGCCGCGGCTCGACTCCGCTGAAGCTCGAATATTCCGCCGAGAACCGCACCCTGGCGAGCGGCAACGCCCTGCTCACCGTCACCGGCCGGATCTTCAACCCGACCCGGTCGGTCCAGCGCGTCCCGCAGCTCCGCGCCGAGGTTCGCGATCCCTCGGGCAAGGTCGTCCACAGCTGGCCGATCTCGCCGCCCGTGTCGGAGCTTCAGCCCGGGCAGAGCGCGAGCATCAACGACGCCCAGACGGACGTTCCCACCGGCGAGGGCCGCAAGCTTCGCGTCGCCTTCCTCCCAGGGGCCTGAGCAAGCGTGCGGATCGGCCTTCTGACCGGCGGCGGCGACGTGCCCGGCCTCAACCCCTGCATCCGGTCGGTCACTCTCTCCGCCGACGCGCTCGGCTGGGAAGTGACCGGTTTCCGCCGCGGCTGGGAGGGGGTCCTGGCGATCGATCCCGGCGACCCGGCCAGCCTCGCCGCCAACAGCCTCCCGCTCACCCGCGAGGGCGTGCGCGGGATCGACCGGATGGGCGGCACCATCCTCCACACCTCGCGGACCGACCCGCGCACCCTCGCCGAGGGCGACCAGACGCGGCGCGTCGTCGCCACCCTGGAGAGGCTCGGGATCGACGCGATGATCACCCTGGGCGGCGACGGCACGTTGCGCTTCTCGGCGCACCTGGCCGGGCACGGGGTTCCGGTCATCTCCATTCCCAAGACCATGGACAACGACGTCTACGGCACCGATTATTGCATCGGCTTCTCGACCGCGGTCAGCCGCTCGGTCGAGGCGATCAACGCGCTCAGGACCACGGTCGAGAGCCACGAGCGGATCGGGGTCGTCGAACTGTTCGGCCGGCGAAGCGGCGAGACGGCCCTGCTCGCCGGCTTCCTCGCCCAGGTCGACCGGACGATCATCGCCGAGGTGCCGGCGGACCTCGACATCCTCTTCCCGCTCCTCGCCGACGACAAGGCGTCCAACCCGGCCGGCTATGCGATGTGCGTGGTCTCGGAAGGCGCGACGATCAAGGGGTCGGGCGAGGACGATTCCGAGCTTTCCAAGCCGGCCAGCGAGCGCGGCGAGGAGGGCATCGGGCAGCAGCTCGGCCGGGCGGTCAGGGCCCGGCTCGGATGCGGCACCGTCATCCAGGAGCTGGCCTATCTGATGCGCGCCGGCGAGCCGGACGCGATGGACCGGATGGTCGGCTTCGCCTTCGGCGGCCTCGCCGTCCAGCTGCTCCAGCGCGGCGAGACGGCCCGGATGGTGACCCTCACCGACGGCAATTACAGCCATGTCGCGGCCGACACCCTGCTCGGCGGCCGCAAGTCGGTCGACGTCGGCGGCCTCTACGATCCCTTGACCTATCGTGCGCGTTTGATGCGGATCGAGGGGATGCCGATGTTCCTCTATTGATTCGGTGCTATCCTGCCCTCGCGGACGAGTCTTCGGGGGGGGAATTCGAGATGCCCAAATACTGGCTCGCGGCAGCAGCCGCGGCCGCCGTCGCGGCGGCGCCGGCCTCGGCGGACACGGTCTGCGAATGGATCGACTATGCCCAGGCGGTCGGAATCGCGGCGGCGCCGCCGCCGGACGCGCCCCGAACGGGCGAGCACGACCGCGCCCAGACCCAGGTCGCCCTCGCCATGTTCGAGGCCCTGAACGCGATCGACCGGCGCTTCGAGACCTACCTGGGTATGGATCCCGCCGCTCCCGGCGCCTCGCCGGACGCCGCCGCCGCGACCGCCGCCTATCAGGTGCTGATCGCGCATTTTCCGGGGCAGAAAGCAGGGCTCGACGACAGCTACAACATCGCGATGATGGGGATCGCGGACGCGACCGCCCGCGACAAGGGCAAGGCGGTGGGCGAGGCCGCCGCCAGGCTCGCGCTCGCGGCCGGGGGCTTCGACCCGGCGCTCAAGCCCGTGCCGTATCGGCCGCGCACCGCGGCGGGAGTTTGGACGGCGACTCAATTGCCCGTCTACGCGCCTTATTCCTTCACCTTCAAACCCTGGTTCCTGCCGAGCTTCGACTCGGTCCGGCCGCCGCCGCCGCCGGCGCTGACCAGCGAGCGCTGGGCGCGCGACTTCGACGAGATCAAGCGGCTCGGCGCCCGGACCGGGAGCAGCCGCACGCCCGAGCAGACCCTGATGGCGCGCTACCGGATCACTCCTAACCTGATTCCGACGATGCGGCTGATCGCCGACGCTCCGGGACGGTCGCCGGTCCGGAATGCGCGGATGTTCGCCCTGGTGGCGATGGTCATCGACGACGCCGGCACGGCCAACGCGGCGGCCAAGCTCCACTACAATTTCTGGCGGCCGATCACCGCCATCCGCAACGCCTCCGACGACGGCAACGATTCCACCGCGGAGGATCCGGGCTGGGAGCCGCTCATCGCGA
Source organism: Allosphingosinicella sp. (assembly GCA_035714565.1). GTDB lineage: Bacteria > Pseudomonadota > Alphaproteobacteria > Sphingomonadales > Sphingomonadaceae > Allosphingosinicella. The sequence goes on along the minus strand of DASTLX010000012.1, from coordinate 184,743 downwards.
CTCCCAACCATCCCGAATATCCCTGCGCCCACTGCACCTTCGCCGGAGCGGTCGCGACGGTGTTCAAGGCGGAGACGGGCTCGGCGCCTCCGGGCGGGGTGAGGGTCCATTCCCGCTCGATCCCCAACAGCATCATCCAGGTGCTTCCGACCTGGGACGACTGGGTTCGGGAAGTGTCGATCTCGAGGACCTACGGCGGGGTCCATTACCGTTTCTCCAACGAAGCCGGCGAGGAGCTGGGACGCAAGGTCGCTCAAATGGCGCTCGCCAGGGTGATGCGGCCGCTTCCGGCGAGGGGAAAACGCAAGGGCTAGGTTCCTGATTCCTCCCCGGCCTTTGCCGGCGAGGAATTGAGCGGCGACACGCCATTGCGCCGCCCCCTGCCCTTTGCTAGAGGCCCCGCTCCTACCGGCCCCGGAAGCTTTTTCGGGGGGCAGTGACGTGCGGTCGTGGCGGAACTGGTAGACGCGCAGCGTTGAGGTCGCTGTGGCCGAAAGGCCGTGGAAGTTCGAGTCTTCTCGACCGCACCACATCCTGCCGATAAGAACCCCTCCGGGGGACGGCTTCGCCATGATGTCGCCCCGAAGAGGGGGGATGGAAGCGACTCCGGACACCGGCCCCAGGCGCGCCCTCGGCTTCTGGATCTGCCTTGCCCTGGTCATGGGCAACACGATCGGCACGGGCATCTTCCTTCTTCCGGCCGCGCTTGCGCCCTACGGCGCGAACGCCGTGGCCGGATGGCTGGTGACGATCGCCGGCTGCCTCTGCCTCGCCCGGGTTTTCGCCGCGCTCGCCCGGGCCCTGCCGGAGGCGGACGGGCCCTACGACTATATCCGGCCGGCGCTCGGCGCTCCCGCCGCCTTCTTCGTCATGTGGAGTTACTGGATCTCGACCTGGGTCACCAACGCGGCGGTGGCGATCGGCGCCGTCAGCTACCTCTCCTCGCTCGCGCCCGCATTCTTCGTCCCCCTCTACGCGGGACCGCTGACCGCGATCGCGTTCGTCGTCCTGTTCACCGTCGTCGCGACCCGCGGCGCGAAAGCATCGGGCGAGGTGCAGGTGGCGACGACGATCCTCAAGCTCGTTCCGCTGATCGCCGTGGTCGCGCTCGCGGCGATCGTCTGGGGAGGCCGGGGCGAGGCGGCCGGCGGCCTCGCCCCGATGCCCCTGGGACCCTCCCCGGTCGCCGCGGCGGCGACCCTGACCTTGTGGGCGATGCTCGGATTCGAGTCGGCGACCGTGCCCTCCGGCCGGGTCCGGGACCCGCAGCGGACGGTGGCGCGCGCCACCCTCGCCGGAACGTTCCTGGTCGGGATCGTCTATCTGCTGACGACATGGGCGGTGCTCCTGCTGCTCCCGACGGAGGAGGCCGCGCGGTCCTCCGCTCCGCTGGCGGACCTGGTGAGCCGTTACTGGGGCCCGGGCCCGGCGGCCCTGATCGCCCTGTTCGCGGCGATCAGCGCGCTCGGCGCCCTCAACGGCTGGGTCTTCCTCCAGGCCGAGGTGCCGCTGGCGCTGGCGCGAAGCGGAGTCTTCCCGGCCGCCTTCGCCAGGCTCAACCGGGCGGGCACCCCGTCCGTCGGTCACGCCATCGGCTGCGCGCTCAGCTGCGCGCTGATCGCGACCAACCTGAGCCGGGGCATGGCGGGCCTGTTCGAGTTCATGATCCTGCTCGCCACGGCGGCGACGCTCGTCCTCTACCTGCTCGCCGCGCTTTCGGCGCTCATTCTCCGCCGCCGCGGCGTGCTTCGCGGAGCCTCGGTGGTGGCGGCCGCGATCGCCGGCACGATATTCGCGATCTGGACGTTCTACGGCGCCGGCCTGGAGGCCAGCCTGTGGGGCCTGGCTCTCCTGGCGAGCGGGCTCCCCGTCTATCTGTTCATGCGGCGAAACCTGTCGCGGCCCCGGACCGTTGACGCGGCTTCATCGACAGTGGAGGAATGAGGCCGCAATGGCGGACGAAGTAAAGGATCGCGGACAGATGTCGGAGCGCGAGTGGCGGGATAAGCTGACGGCGGAGCAATATCGCGTGCTTCGCGAAGCCGGGACCGAGCCGCCGTTCAGCGGACGCTATGTCGACAATCACGAAGAGGGCGAATATCGCTGCGCCGGCTGCGGCGAGCTGCTGTTCGACAGCGACTCCAAATATGACAGCGGAAGCGGCTGGCCGAGCTTCACCGAGCCGGCGGCGCCGACGGTGAGCGAGCATGCCGACATGAGCCACGGGATGCGCCGGGTCGAGGTCCGCTGCGCCAAGTGCGACGGCCATCTCGGCCACCTCTTCCCCGACGGGCCGGCGCCGACCGGGCTGCGCTACTGCATCAACAGCGCCTCGCTGGACTTCAAGGCGCGGAAATAGCGGCGTAGCCGTCATCCCGGCGGAGGCCGGGATCTCGGGAAGCCCCGCCGAGATCTTGTCCCGAGGTCCCGGCTTTCGCCAGGATGACGGGTTCTCCTCCGCTTCTCCCTCCCCGCTCACTTGTCGCCCGACTCATCCGGCCCTAGGCTGCGCCACCGATGGCCAGTGCTGCTTCTCCTCCGCCGTCCCGCCTTCGCCGGACGCTGATCACCGGCCTCAAGGTCGGGCTGTACGGCGGCCTCATCGCCCTGGTCGCGCTGGTCGTCGCGGTCGGGGTCGCGATGGGCTCGCTGCCCAGCTACCAGGAGCTCGTCCGGCGCGACGATCTCGGCCAGATGATCAGGGTCCGGGCCGCCGACGGTTCCGAGCTGATCTCGCTCGGGCCGAGCTTCGGCGAGTGGCTGAGCTACGAGCAGATACCCGACATCATGAAGGACGCGATGGTCGCGGTGGAGGACAAGCGCTTCCGCTCGCATATCGGGGTCGATCCGATCGGCCTCGCGCGCGCGGTCAAGACCCGGGTGTCGAAGGGCCGCTGGACCCAGGGCGGCTCGACCATCACCCAGCAGCTCGCCCGCAACATCTTCCTCACCAACAGCCGCACCTTCGGCCGCAAGGCGCGCGAGGGCGTGCTGGCGCTGGCGCTGGAGCGGCGATTCTCGAAGAACCAGGTCCTCGAACTCTACCTCAACCGGGTCTATTTCGGCGGCGGCGCCTACGGGATCGACGCCGCCTCCCGCCGCTTCTTCGGCCATTCCGCCAAGACCCTGAGCCTTTCGGAGGCGGCGATCATCGCCGGCCTGGTCAAGGCTCCGTCCAATTACTCCCCGACCGCCGACGTCGAGGCCGCCAGGGGCCGGGCCGAGGTCGTCATCAAGCTGATGCAGGAAAATGGCGACATCACCCCGGCCATGGCCGCCGCGGCGGAGCCGGCCGAGGTCCGCATGGTGCCGACGGCCAAGCAGAACAGCGTCCGCTATTTCACCGACTGGGTGCTCCCGCAGCTCGACACGCTGATCGACGAGACGGTCGAGCCGATCGAGGTCTGGACGACCCTCGACCCCAACATGCAGCGCCTAGGCGACCAGGTGATCAACGCGGCCACGCCGACGGGCGCCCAGGGCGCTCTGATCGCGCTCGACCGCGACGGCTCGGTGCGGGCGATGATCGGCGGCCGCGACTATGTCCGCTCGCTCTACAACCGGGCCACCCAGGCGACCCGCCAGCCCGGATCCGCCTTCAAGCTGTTCGTCTACCTCGCCGCGATCGAGGCCAATTTCAAACCCGACGACATCGTCAACGACCAGCCGATCACGATCAACGGCTGGAGCCCGCGCAACAACAGCGGGACCTTCGCGGGCCAGGTCACCGTGCGGCAGGCCTTCGCCCAGTCGATCAACACCGTCTCGGTCCGGCTCGCCCAGGAGGTCGGCTTCCGAACCGTCGCCGACATGGCGCAGCGCTTCGGGATCACGACCCCGGTCGTCACCCACCCCTCGATGGCGCTGGGCAGCTCGGAAGTCCGGCTGATCGACATGACCCGCGCCTTCGCGTCGGTCGCGGCGAAGGGGAATGCGGTCGTCCCCTACGGGATCAAGCGGGTCACCACCGCCGGCGGGCAGATACTCTACCAGCACCAGCCCGACGAGAACCGGGTCCTGGTGGCGCCGTGGGTCGCCGCCCAGATGACCGACCTGCTCCAGGCGGCGGTGCTGACCGGGACCGGCCGGGGCGCCCAGATCGGCCGCCCGGTCGCCGGCAAGACCGGGACCACGACCTCCAACAAGGACGGCTGGTTCCTCGGCTTCTCGAGCGGGCTGACCACCGGCATCTGGATGGGCCGCGACGACAACAAGGCGATTCCCGGGCTCCAGGGCGGGCGGGCGCCGGCCCGGGCCTTCCACGATTTCATGCAGCGCGCGGTCGCCAACCGGCCGCCCGAGAATTTCGAGATCGCCGTTCAGATGCCGGAATGGGCGGTCAGCGAATCGGAGGAGGAGACCTGGTTCGAGGCGCCCGACAACGGCGCCGTCCTGGTCGATCCCGACGGCAGCGGGCCATCGGAGACGTTCCAGCCGCCTCCGCCGCCGCGCCAGGACGAAGCCGAGCCGGTTCCGGACCAGGAGGACCGGCTCGACCAGGACTTCATCGACCGCGCGACCGACCGCGAGCCGCCGGAGCCGCGTCTCCGGGATCGGGACCGGGAGCGCGAGAGGGACAGGCGCGACCGGCGGCGGGACTCCGATCTAGCGCCGGCGGTCGAGCGCCGCTCAGGCCGTTCGCCCGACCCGATGGAGTGACGGACCGTGGCGGCGCAGCCATAGCCGGGCCGGCTTCGGGTCCGCTCCGAGCAGTGCCTCGACCAGGCGGTGAAAGTCGGGACCGTGGTTCATGTGGACGCGGTGGGCGACCTCGTGGGCGACCGTCGCCCGCCTGACCCAGTCGGGCGCGAGGATGAGGCGCCAGCTGTAGCGGATCCCGCCCGACGCCGAGCAACTCCCCCAGCGCGACAGCGGGTCGCCGACTCCGATCCGGGTGACTCGCACTCCGGCCTTGGCGGCGAACTCGGCCGTCTCGGCGGCGAGCGTGTCGAGCGCGTGCCGCCTGAGCCAGCGCGACAGGCGGGCCTCGAGCCCCTCGCTCGGCCCGCCGGCGACCAGCCGGCCCTCCTCCAGCCGGGGTGTGCGCGGCCTTTCCGGGCTCCAGTCGATCCGGTGCGGCCGTCCGTGGATGGGAAGCTCGGTCCCGGGCTCGAGCGGGACCGCCGGGACGACCTCGGCCAGCCGGGCGAGGATCCAGTCGCGGTGGCCGTCGGCCCAGGCCAGCGCCTTGAGGCGCGAATGGCGCTTGGGGACGGTCAGGACGACCTCGCCGGTGCGGCGATCGACCCGGAGCCGGATCGCCCGCGCCGTCGGCGAGACGCTGAGCTTCACCTCAAAGCTCACGCTCGACCAGATGATGCTCGAGGTCGCCCGCCTCGTCCTCGCCGACCGTCCAGCCGCGGATCGACATTCCGGCGCGGTGAACGGCGTCGCGGTCGCCGCAGACGAGGTAATGCCAGCCGGGAAGCGGCTTTCCCTCCGAGCGGAGGCGATAGGCGCAGGTCAAGGGCAGCCAGGCGAGGGCTCCCACCCGCGACGAGGTCAGCCGGACGCAGTCGGGCACATAGGCCTTGCGGCCCCGGTAGTTGGTGCAGCGGGCGGTGTGGCGGTCGAGCAGTCGGCAGGCGACGTTGGTCGGGTGGATCGCTCCGGTCTCGTCGTCCTCGAGCTTGTGAAGGCAGCATTTGCCGCAGCCGTCGCACAGGGCCTCCCACTCGGCGCGATCGAGCGCGGCCAGCGGCTTGTCCCAGAAATTCACTTAACCCACCGTTCGAGCTCGGCCGCCACGGCCTCGGCGCCCTTGTCGTAGGGGAGGAGGGCGATCGGCTTGCCGTCGGGCCCGAACAGCTCGGCCACGCGGCTGTGATTGACGTTGTAGCCGCCTCCCGAGGTCGGATCCCCCTTGGCGCCGTAAGCGCCGTAGCGCTTGACCATCTCGGCGACCTGGCGCGGAGTGCCGGTGAGGCCGACCAGCCGGGGATGGAAGGCGGCGACATATTCCTTGAGCACGGCGGGAGTGTCGCGCTCGGGATCGACGCTGACGAAGATCGGAACCACCCGCGCCGCCTCCGCCGGGTCGCTCTTCTCGAAGCGGCGAAGCGCTTGGCCGATGACGGCGAGATCGAGCGGGCAGACGTCGGGGCAATGGGTGAAGCCGAAATAGACTATCCGGTATTTTCCGGCGAAATCCCGCTCCGTGACCGGGCGCCCGTCCTGATTGGTCAGCGTGAACGGACCGCCGATCGTCGCACCCTCGAGCGGCGGCGACTCGGCCGCGCCGGAGCAGGCGGCGACCATCAGGCCGAGCGACAGGCACAGGATCGTGCGAAAGCGGGTTTTGCGGGTTTCGTTCATGGCGGAAGCAGGCTTGTCTTGCTATAGCCGCGCCGACAAGTCGAGACGGGGAAGCGAGAGTGTTCAACAAGTTCGGCCGAGCGCTGGCGGCATCCACGGTCCTTATGCTCGCGGTTCCGGCATCGGCGCAGATGAATTTTTCCGACAGCTTCGAGTTCATCAAGGCGGTGCGGGAGCGCGACGGGGTCAAGGTCACCGAACTCGTCAGCCAGCCGGGCTCGACGGTCATCAACACGCGCGACCGCGGCAATGGCGAGGGCGCGCTCCACATCGTGGTGCGCGGCCGCGACCTCAACTGGCTGGCCTTCCTTCTCGGCAAGGGCGCCCGGCCCGACCTCCAGAGCGCCCGCGGCGACACGCCCCTGACCCTGGCGGCGCAGATCGGCTGGCTGGAGGGCGTCGAGCAACTGCTGGCGAGGCGGGCGGGCGTCAACCTCGCCAACGGCCGCGGCGAGACCGCGCTCATCCTGGCCACCCAGCGCCGCGACGTGCCGATGGTCCGTCTGCTGCTGGCCCGGGGAGCCGACCCGGCGCGGACCGACAACGTCGCGGGCATGTCCGCCATCGACTATGCCAGGCAGGACCCGCGCGCGGCCGCGGTGCTGAGGATGCTCGAGGCCAAGTCGGCGCCGGCGAAGCCCGCCGCACCGGCCCGCTGACCGTCAGCCCGGCGAAAGCCGGGACCTGGGTCTGCAAGTCTCAGTGGGCCTCGTCGAGGTCCCGGCTTGCGCCGCGATGACGAGGATCAGGCGAATCCCGCCAGTCCCGGATCGAGGTCGCCGACCAGTCGCCGCGCTGCGCGCCGGGCGAAGCGAAGGGTCTCAGCCTTGCGCCGCGCAGGCGGCAGCTTGCGCATCGGCGCCTCGCGCACCACGGCCGCGTCGTAGCGGTCGGCGACGATCAGTCCGCACAGCTGCGGCTGGAATCCGGGCTGCTCGAACGGCGACAGGTCGAACCTGGCCGGCACCGCCCAGAAGAAACGGTCGCAATAGCCGAGATATTCGATCCACTTGCAGTCGCCCATCAGGTCGGCGCGCGACACCTTGATCTCGACGATGGTGATCAGTCCCGACGAATCGATCGCCATCATGTCGGCGCGGCGGCCGTTGGGCAGCGGCACCTCGCAGATGGCGAACTGATCCTGGTTGAAGAAGAGCCGGGTCACGCCGCGCGCCACGTCCTGGGCGGCCAGCGGCGCGTCGGCGAAGCAAAGCTCGGGCTGGAGACTCGGACGGGCGGCCATCCGGCCAGATTAGAATGAATAGGGAACGGTGTGAAGCGCGCGACTCGGGCGAACGCCGGCACTTCTTAATTCCTCCCCAGGATTTCCTGGGGAGGGGGACCGCGCGAAGCGCGGTGGAGGGGTTCTCTGGAATCAGCAAGGCCCCTCCACCATGCTTCGCATGGTCCCCCTCCCCTGCGAATGCAGGGGAGGATTAGCCCCTAGCGGTAGAAGATGTGGTTCCCCACCGCCGCGACGCGGGTGAGGCGCCAGCGCGGCGACACTCGCTTGGCGTGGAAGAAGAGCGCCTTGGGCGCCGGTCCGTCGGCCAGGTCCTGAACCGCGATATGGGCGATGGCGACCGCGCGCTTCCAGGCAAGCGAGGCCCGGGCGATGGCCGGGAAGCGGCCGCCGCGGATGAACGAGAATTGGCCGCGCTGCTTGACGACCCCGCAGGCCGAAGCCGGGAATCGGCCGGAGCGGGCGCGGTTGAGGATCACCTCGGCGACGCTGAGCTGGCCGTGCAGCGGCTCGCCCTTCGCCTCGAAATAGACGGCGCCGGCGAGGCATTCCTGCTGGGCGTCGGCGGTCTCCGCGCTGGCATGCTCGGCGACGAGCTCCGCCAGGCTGCGGTGGGCCGGCCTCTCGACCGTTTCGGCCGGGGCGGGCAGCGCCGCCGCGGGAGCGGCCGCCGCCGGCGGCGGGGCCCCGATCGGGGAAGCCGAGGGCGCGATCGCGGCGCCGGGGTCGATCAGGGCGGTGGTGAGGGGAGTCTCGGTCAGCTCCCAGGCCAAGGACGGGGCGCCGAAGACGAAGACGAAGGCGGCAGCCGCGAGGGACGCGGCTCGAAAAAAGCGGATCATTCAATCTCAAGTCAGTGCGGCGAGCGATCCCAAGCCGGATGCTTGTCGAAAAAAGCGCATCCGGGACCGCCTTCCGTCTCGCGTGGCCGCCCCCTCCCAATACCCCGGGTTCGTGGCGGCCCCCCGCTCTCGAAGGACGAGGCCGGGCTAGGTTGTGCGCTGCAGCAGAGTCAACCGACGGCGTTCATTTCAGCGGCGAACCGTTCGGCAAACGGGATATCCAGTTCAATCAGCCAAGAATCCGGGTCGAAGCGCCTCCGGCGTGCGATGAACTCCGGAACTTCGCGTGGATTCTCAATACGTTGGCTTCCGCTCTCCTGCCAGGCATAGCGGCCGTCGGGCTGAAGCAGCCGCTCGAAGAGCTTGGGATTGCCGCCTTTTTCCAGCAATATGACGAGGATCGACCCGGCCATGGCGTCGCCCCTGGCGAGAACCGTGCCGAACCCGCCCTCGCCCTCCGCCTTGCGAATCAGGGCGCTCGCCAGCACGGAAGCGGCGACTCGCGGCTCCATCAGCCGGCGACGTAGCCGGGAAGGCCGCTCAGCGGGATGTGCGAGCGCATGAAGGTGCCGGTGCCGCTCGCGGCGAGCTCGCCTTCGCCGTCGATCAGCCGGGCCTCGCCGACCAGCACCCTGCGCCGGCCGCTGGCCCAGCGCCCCTCGGCCGTCACCGGCCCGGCGCGCAGCGGCCGGGTGAAGAGCAGGTTGAAGGCGGTGGTGAGCAGAAAGCGGTCGGTGACCAGGCTGTTGCAGGCGTAGAAAGCCGCGTCGTCCATCATCTTGAAGTAGAGCGTGCCGTGGGCGGCGCCGGCGGCGTGGAAGAGCTGCTCGCGGACCTCGAAGCGGATCCGCGCGAAGCCTTTGTCCACGATCTCGAGCCGCGATTCGAACAGGCCGTTCACCGGCGCGTGGCGATAGAGCGACTCGAGCGCCCGGTGGTGGGCCGCCTCGCCGGCGTCCGCCTCAGGCGGCATTGCGGCTTTCGACTCCCGAGAGCAGGGCGAACAGGGCGTCGCGCGAGCGGGCGCCGCGGAGCTTGGCCACCGTGGCGCGGTCGCGCAGGACCCGGCTGACCGACGCCAGCGCCTTGAGGTGGTCGGCGCCGGCGTCGGGCGGCGACAGGATCAGGAAGACGAGATCGACGGGAAGCCGGTCCACCGACTGGAAGTCGATCGGCGCGGTCAGCCGGGCGAAATAGCCGAACACGCCCTGCAGGCCCTCGATCCGGCCGTGCGGAATGGCGACTCCGCCGCCGAAGCCGGTCGAACCGACCTTCTCGCGGTCGGAGAGCGCCGCGACGATGGTCTTGGAATCGAGCCCGGTGCGGCGCGCGGCGGCGGCGCCGAGCAGCTGGAACAGCCCTTTCTTGTTCGGAACATTCATCCCGCCATCGACGCAGTCGACGGTAAGGATGTCGGTAATGTCGTTCATCATCTCACCGAACGCGGTCGCCCCCGGCCGCTCTTTGAAAGTAGAAGGAAAAGCGAGGGTCGCCCTCGGGCGATCACTCGCCTTGCGGCTCCGATCCGCCTCGTCGGTAGGCGAAGCCGTCGGCCTCGACCAGCACCGCGGCGGTATCCGCATGGTGATCCTTGAGCCGGCGGCTGTGGCGGCGAAGCTGCTTCTCGACCTTGTCGGCCGCCGCATCGAAGGCCGCGGGGGCCGAGGCCGCCCGGTCGGCCGCCTTCAGGACCACGCCCTGGGGAGCGTAGGCGACGATCTCGCAGGTGAAGCCGTGGTCGTGGGGGCCCTTGCCGAAGGTCACCTGGGCCGACACCAGCCGCGAAGCATATTTTTCGGCGACGGCGGCGAGGCGGGCGCCCGCCCGTTCCTGCAAGGCCTCGCCGGTGTCGAGCTGATGACCCGAGACGCGGATATCCATGACTTTCTCCAGCAAAGGGCCGCGGCGATTAGGCGCCGCCGCGGCTCGACGTCAACCGCGCCCGTCCAGCCTATGCCATATGGGGTCGGTGAGGGTCGCAAGGAAGGCGGCGTGCGCCTGCAGCTCTTCCTCGCTCGGCGCATGGGCGCGCGGCGGACGGACCTCGATCACGATCGAATCCGGGCGGGCGGCGAAATGCCCGGCCGATTCGGCGACCGGCTCGACCACGATGTCGGTGAGGGTGAGGCCGATCTGCCGCCCGCCGGTCAGCTCGACATAGCATTGCGCCAGGAGCTGGGCGTCGATCAGGGCGCCGTGCTTGACCCGAACGCTCCGATCGACCCCGAATCGGGTGCAGAGCGCGTCGAGGCTATGCTTGGCGCCGGGATGCTTCGAGCGCGCGATCTGGAGCGTGTCGACCATGCGGCTCAGGCAGATGAGCGGGTGACCGCAATTGTTGAGCTCGTGGTTGAGGAAGCCGAAGTCGAAGCTGGCATTGTGCGCGACGAGCGGGCAGTCGCCGAGGAATTCGAGCAGATCCCGGGCGCGGTCCCGGAACCGCGGCTTGTCGGCCAGGAAGGCGTCGGTGAGGCCGTGGACCGCCTCCGCGCCGCTCGGCATCGGCCGCTCGGGATTGAAATAGGCGTGGAAGGTCCGTCCGGTCTCGACCCGGTTCCACAGCTCGACGCAGCCGATCTCCACGACCCGGTCGCCGGTAAGCGGGCTGAGGCCCGTGGTTTCGGTGTCGAAGACGATTTCCCGCATGGCTTCGACTATGAATCGGCGGGCGGAACGAGGCAAGCGAGGATGCGGCGAACCGCTCGTCGCGTCTCCTCGAACGGGCCGGACGTGTCGATGACGAAGTCGGCGCGGGCGCGCTTTTCGGAATCCGGGAGCTGGCGGGCGAGGATACGCTCGAACTTCGCCTCGGTCATCCCGGGCCGGGCGAGGACCCGGGCGCGCTGGACCTCGGCCGGCGCGGAGACGACGACGATCTTGTCGACCTGCTCCCATCCGCCGGCCTCGAAGAGCAAGGGGATGTCGAGGACAGTCAGCCTCGCCGAGGCGTGATCGGCCAGAAACGCCGCTCTCTCGGCGGCGACGGCGGGGTGGATCAGGGCCTCGAGCCGGCGCAGCGCCTCGGGCTCGCCGAGCACCCTTTCCGCCAGGGCGCCGCGATCGACGCCTTCGGGCCCGGTGGTGCCGGGGAAATGCGCTTCTATTTCCGCTACCAAGGCCCCCTCCGGGCCCTGCAGCCGATGGACGGCGGCGTCCGCATCGAAGACCGGCACGCCCTCTTCGGCGAACATTGCCGCAACCGCCGACTTGCCCATTCCGATCGAGCCGGTGAGGCCGAGGACGATCATCCCGTCAGCCTCTCGCGGAGCTCGTCGTCGAAGGCGCGCGGAGCGGGCACCCGAAAGAAGGCGTGGAAGGCGATGGCGGCTTGTCCGACCAGCATCGCGAGACCGTCTATCGCCAGCAGCCCGCGACGCCTCGCTTCGCGAATCAGGGCCGTCTCGGGAGGAGCATAGACCATGTCGTAGACGATTCCGTCCTCGGCCAAGCCGTCGATCGAGAAAGGAAATGGCGGATAGCCGGCCATGCCGAGCGGCGAGGCGTTGACGAGCAGCCGCGCCTCCGGGAGCGGATCGCCGTACGGAGCGGCGACCGCGCCCACGCCTTCGAATTGGGCGGCCATCCTCGCCGCCTTCGCCGGATCGCGGGCGACGATCCAGACCGGCGCATAGCCCATGACCGGCATCATCCAGGCGGCCGCCGCCGCGGCGCCGCCGGCGCCGACGATCACCGCGGGACCCCTCGGCCGGGCCACCTGGCCGCCATGCTCCGGCAGCAGCGGCTCCATGAATCCAGCCTTGTCCGAATTGAATCCGTCGATCCGGCCCGACCCCTCCTGCCGGAACGCCATGTTGATCGGCTCGACCGGGAAGCTGGGATCGGAATCGACATGGACATGGTCGATCGCGGCATATTTGTGCGGCATCGTTATGCTGCATCCCCGCCAATCCGGGTCCTCGGAGCGGTCCGAGAAGTAATCGGCCAACCCGCCGGCCGTGACCCGGCACGCTCGATAATCGCCCTCGACGCCGGTCTTCTCCAGCCAGAATTCATGGATGAGCGGCGACTTGGAATGGGCGACCGGATCGCCGATCACCTCGGCATAGGGAATGCCCATCAGGCTCGCCCCTCATTCCTCCCCGAGCTTGCCTCGGGGAGGGGGACCGCGGCGCGAAGCGGCGTGGTGGAGGGGTGCTGCGGAGTCAGGATTTCCCCTCCCCCGCGCTTTCGCGCGGTCCCCCTCCCCGAGCAAGCTCGGGGAGGAATTGTTGCGGGACGGCCGGAGATTCGGTAAAACCGATGAAAATCAGGGCACACATGTTCAAAAACACCGCCCCCAAGCCGCGTCCGGGCGCCGTCACCCAATCCCGCCGGCTCCGCCGCCGGATGAGCCTGCCCGAGATCCTGCTCTGGGGCGAGCTGCGCTGCCGCCCCGCCGGGCTCAAATTTCGCCGCCAGCATCCGAGCGGGCCGTATACGCTCGATTTCTACTGCAACGACGCGAGGCTGGCGGTCGAGGTTGATGGCAACGCGCATGAGAGCGGAGATCGGACGCAGCGGGACATGGCTCGGGATGAATGGTTGGGCGAGGTAGGAATCGAGACGATGCGGATCCCGGCGATCGACGTGATGCACGATCTGGAGGCGGTCCTTCGTGGCATTCTCGGCCGAGCGGCGCAGCGCCTGCCCTTCGACCACCCGGCGAGGCGAAGCCCGACCTGAATTCCTCCCCGAGCTTGTCTCGGGGAGGGGGACCGTCCGAAGGACGGTGGAGGGGAAATACGGAGGCGGCATTACCCCTCCACCACGCCGCTTCGCCGCGGTCCCTCTCCCCGAGCAAGCTCGGGGAGGAATGGCGGTGCTATTCACGTCTTCAGCACGCCCCGCTCGCGCAGGTAGCCGAGCAGGGGGAGGAGCGGCATTCCCAATATGGCGAAGTGGCTGCCGTCGATGCGGTCGAACAATTGCGCTCCGGGGCCCTCGATTCGGTAGCCGCCGACGCTCCAGCGGATCCGCTCATATTCGCGGTCGAGATAGTCTTCCAGGAAGTCGGCACCGAGGCGGCGCATGGTCAGCTCGACCGTCTCGCTATGCCACCAGATCGCTTCGCCGCCCTCGGCGACGACGGCGGAAGAATGGAGCAGATGGGTCCGGCCGCTGAGGGCCCGGAGCTGGTCGAGCGCTTCCTCGCGCGACCCCGGCTTGCTGAGCATGGCGCCGTCGTCGAGCTCGAGGGTCTGGTCCGAACCGAGCACCAGCGTCGCCTCCGCGGGCTCCACCGACAGCGCCTTGAGCTGAGCCAGCTCCTCCGCGATCCCGCGCGGATCGAATCCCGCCGCTTCCAGCCCGCCTTTCGCCGCCGCCTCGTCGAGCTCCGCCTCGACCGTCTCGAACGGAACCCCGGCGGCCTCGAGCATATGCCGGCGGGCTTCGCTCTTCGAGGCGAGGAGGAGCCTCATGCGCCTTCGGCCGCTCCCGCCGCGGCCGCCGCGTCCATCCGCTCGTTGCACAATTTGACGATGGCGAAGGCGGTCTCCTCGATCGAGCGCCGGGTGACGTCGATCACCGGCCAGTCGTTGTCGGCGAAGATCCGGCGGGCGAAAGCGAGCTCGGCATTGACCGCCTCGATGTCGACATAGTCGGTCTCCGGCGCCTGGTTGAGCGCGAGCAGGCGGTTGCGCCGGATCTGGACCAGTCGATCGGGATTGGTGGTCAGGCCGACGACGAGGGGATGCTCGAGCGAGAAGAGCGAAGGCGGCGGCGGCGCCTCGGGCACCAGCGGGATGTTGGCGACCTTGTAGCCGCGATTGGCGAGATAGATGGAGGTCGGGGTCTTGGACGTCCGCGAGACCCCGGCGAGGACGATGTCCGCTTCCTCCCAATTCTCCGAGCCGATGCCGTCGTCATGGGCGATGGTGAACTGGATCGCGTCGACCCGGGCGAAATAGGCGGCGTCGAGCGCGTGCTGGCGGCCCGGCCTTCCGGCCGCCTCGCGGCCGAGGACGGCCGACAGCGCGTGGGTGACCGGGTCGAGGGCCGCGACCGCATGGATTCCCCGACGGCGCGTCTTCTGCTCAAGATCGCGCCTGAGGGTGTTGTTCACCAAGGTGTAGAGGACGAGGCCGGGCCGCCGCTCGACATCGTCGAGAACCCGGTCGAGATGCCCTTCGGAGCGGACCATCGGCCACAGGTGGCGGCGAACGTCGACACCCTCGAACTGGGCCAGGCAGGCGTTGGCGATCACCTCCAGAGTCTCGCCCGTGGAATCCGACAGGAGATGGAGATGGAGCAGGCTCAATCCGGGAACCGCCTGTGGATAAGCATGTGGGAATCGCTAGCTTAAGCCTCGGGACGGTTGCAAGCGAGCGCTTTGCCCCCGCAATCCGGTTTTCGTCCACAGAGTCGCAAAGGTGAAAAAGTTCCTACCGGCAGCCTGTGGAAAGCGGGGATGAACCGCGCGAATCCGCGGCCTTCCGCCAACCCTCGGGAGTCAAGCTGTTTGCAAAATCGGGTGAAGCCAATAAACCCCGCGACGCGCCTTCCTACAACCTACTACAGACTCTCTTTAAATAAGATTCTTATAGAGAGTAGAGCGGAGCCCTTGCCGTCATGGCCGTCGCCGACAAGCCTCTGCTCAATGTGCTAAGGGGCGGAAAAGCCCCGAAAACTCCGCTTTGGCTGATGCGCCAGGCGGGCCGGTACCTGCCCGAGTACAGGGCCCTGAGGGCCGCCAAGGGCGGCTTTCTCGACCTGGTCCAGGACTCCGAGGCCGCGGCGGAGGTGACCCTCCAGCCGATCCGGCGCTTCGGGTTCGACGGCGCCATCCTGTTCTCGGACATCCTCATGGTGCCTTTCGCGCTCGGCCAGGATCTGGCCTTCGAGGCCGGCGAGGGCCCGCGCCTGTCGCCGCCGCTGGTCGACTCGGCGCTTTCCTCGCTCGACTCGGCGCGGGGGCGTTTGGAGCCCGTCTACGCAACTGTGGAGAAAGTCGCCGCCTGTCTCCCCAAAGACACGACTTTCCTGGGTTTCGCCGGGAGCCCCTGGACGGTCGCCACCTACATGGTGGCGGGTCAGGGCAGCCGCGACCAGGCCGAGGCGCGAAGGCTCGCCTACGGCGATCCGGCGGCCTTCCAGGCGATCGTCGACGCCATTTCCGGGCTCACCGTCGATTATCTGTCCCGCCAGGTCGAGAGCGGCGTCGAGGCGGTCCAGTTGTTCGACAGCTGGGCCGGAAGCCTGTCGCCGGCCCAGTTCGAGCGCTGGGTGATCGCCCCGACCGCGGCGCTCGTCGCAGGCTTCAAGGCCCGGCATCCGGAGGTCCCGGTCATCGGCTTCCCAAAGGGCGCCGGCGGCAAGCTCGCGGCCTACGCGCGGGAGACGGGGGTCGACGCGATCGGCCTCGACGAGACGGTCGACCCGGTCTGGGCCGATTCGACGCTGCCGCCCGGGATGCCGGTCCAGGGCAATCTCGACCCCCTCGCGCTGATCGCCGGCGGCGAGGCGCTTGAAACGGCGGTGGGGCGCATCCTATCTAGCCTGGCGGGGCGACCGCATATCTTCAACTTGGGGCATGGCATCTTGCCGGACACGCCGATCCCGCACGTCGAGAAGCTCATCGGCCTGGTGCGCGCGTGACCGATGCCCTCGCGACGGCCCTCAGCTTGACCTACGCCTGGATCAAGGCCGGCCACGTCATCTTCGTGATCTTCTGGATCGCGGGTCTGTTCATGCTTCCGCGCTTCTACGTCTACCATCAGGAGGCCGCCCCCGGCTCCGCGGAAGAGAAGAGATGGATCGAGCGCGAGCGCAAGCTCCGCCGGATCATCATCACGCCGGCGATGATCCTGGTCTGGATCTTCGGCCTGGCTCTGGCGTGGACCAACCAGGCCTGGGTGATGGGCTGGTTCCAGGCCAAGTTCATCCTCGTCGTCGCCCTCTCCGCCTATCACGGCTGGATGGTAGGCTACGGCCGCAAGCTGGCTCGAGGGGAACGGCCTCTGAGCGGCCGCGGCCTCAGGATGATGAACGAGGTGCCGGGGATCGCGGTGGTGCTGATCGTGGTGCTGGTGATCGTCAGGCCGTTCTGACCT
Organism: Allosphingosinicella sp.; assembly: GCA_035714565.1. Taxonomy (GTDB): domain Bacteria; phylum Pseudomonadota; class Alphaproteobacteria; order Sphingomonadales; family Sphingomonadaceae; genus Allosphingosinicella. The sequence goes on along the minus strand of DASTLX010000012.1, from coordinate 168,292 downwards.
TCCGTCATTCCGCCGAAAGCCGGAATCCATGAACACCGCCGTTCGAAATCTCATGCGGCGGTGTTCATGGATCCCGGGTCAAGCCCGGGATGACGGACTTGACCCGCACGGTCCCTCTCTCGCTTGACTTGAAAAATCCCGGAGCCTAACGCCCCTACAGTCGTTCGCCTGCCGTCCGCGTAGGCATTCCCAGCCGCCGAAAATTCCCCGACCCGCGCGGCCTGTCGACCCTCCTTATTCTGAGTACTCCCATGCATCTCAAAGACCTGAAGCAGAAATCCCCCGCCGACCTCGTCGCCATGGCCGAAGAGCTTGGAATCGAGGGCGCCTCGACCCTGCGAAAGCAGGAGCTGATGTTCTCGATCCTCAAGGTCCAGGCCGAGAATGGCGAGGAGATCATGGGCCAGGGCACGATCGAGGTCCTCCCCGACGGCTTCGGCTTCCTGCGCTCGCCCGAGGCCAATTATCTCGCCGGCCCGGACGACATCTACGTATCGCCCAACCAGGTCCGCAAGTTCGGCCTCAGGACCGGCGACACGGTCGAGGGCGAGATCCGCGGGCCCAAGGACGGCGAGCGCTATTTCGCTCTCGTCCGGCTCGCCCAGGTCAATTACGACGATCCCGACGCCGTCCGTCACCGGGTCAATTTCGACAATCTGACCCCGCTCTACCCGGACGAGAAGCTGACTCTCGACAGCGCCGACCCGACGCTCAAGGACAAGTCCGCGCGCGTGATCGACATCATCTCGCCGCAGGGCAAGGGCCAGCGCGCGCTGATCGTCGCCCCGCCCAGGACCGGCAAGACCGTCCTTCTCCAGAACATCGCCCGGGCCATCACCGACAACCACCCCGAGGTCTTCCTCATCGTCCTGCTCATCGACGAGCGGCCGGAGGAGGTGACCGACATGCAGAGGTCCGTGAAGGGAGAGGTCATCTCCTCCACCTTCGACGAGCCGGCCTCGAGGCACGTCCAGGTCGCCGAGATGGTGATCGAGAAGGCGAAGCGCCTCGTCGAGCACAAGAAGGACGTGGTGATCCTGCTCGATTCGATCACCCGCCTCGGCCGCGCCTACAACACGGTGGTGCCGTCGTCGGGCAAGGTGCTGACCGGCGGCGTCGACGCCAACGCCCTGCAGCGGCCCAAGCGCTTCTTCGGCGCCGCCCGCAACATCGAGGAAGGCGGCTCGCTCTCGATCATCGCCACCGCCCTGATCGACACCGGCTCCAAGATGGACGAGGTCATCTTCGAGGAGTTCAAGGGCACCGGCAACTCCGAGATCGTCCTCGACCGCAAGGTCAGCGACAAGCGCATCTTCCCGTCGCTGGACGTCGGCAAGTCCGGCACCCGCAAGGAGGAGCTGCTCGTCGACCAGGCGACGCTCTCCAAGATGTGGGTGCTCCGCCGGATCCTCATGCAGATGGGTACGGTCGACGCGATGCAGTTCCTCCTCGACAAGATGAAGGACGCCAAGTCGAACGAGGATTTCTTCGCTTCGATGAACCAGTAGCGGGCGGAGGCGCCCGTGTTCAATTTCGCCGACATCTTCACCGCCGCCGGCCTCGTCACTCTCGGCCAGGTCATCCTGATCGACCTCACTATGGCCGGCGACAACGTCGTCATCATGGGCACGCTCACCTCGGGCCTGCCCGAGCGCGAGCGGCGCCGGGTGATCATGCTCGGCGTCGGGATGGCGCTGATCTTCCTGATCGGCTTCGCGCTGGTCGCGACCAAGTTGCTCCATTTCACCGGCCTCGTGCTGGCCGGCGGCCTGCTCCTGCTCTGGGTCGCCTACAACATGTACAGGGAGCTTAGGCACGCGCCCGCCGCCGCGGCCGCCGACGATCCGCTCACGGACGCGGTGGAGGGCCCGCCGGCCACCAAGACCTTCCTCCAGGCCGCGGTCCAGGTCACGCTCGCCGACCTGTCGATGAGCCTCGACAACGTTCTCGCGGTGGCCGCCACCGCCCGCGACCATCCCGCGGTCCTGTTCGTCGGCCTCGCCCTCTCGGTGACCCTGATGGGCCTCGCCGCCAACCTCGTCGCCAAGCTCGTCCAGCGCTACCGCTGGATCGCCTGGGGCGGGCTGCTGATGATCCTCTACGTCGCCTCGAAGATGGTCTATGACGGCGTCGTCGACGAACATTATGGAATATTGCACCTGATCCTGTAGGGGGTGCGAATGGACCTCTCGACCCTCTTCAACGCCGCCGCGCTCGCCGCCTTCGCCGAAGTCATCATGATCGACCTGGTGCTCGCCGGCGACAATGCGATCGTCGTCGGCGCGCTGGCGGCCGGGCTCCCGGTCGAGCAGCGGCGCAAGGTGATCATGATCGGGATCGTCGCCGCCCTCGTCCTGCGCATCATCTTCGCGCTTCTGGTCACCCAGCTCCTTCAGGTCATCGGCCTGATTTTCGCCGGCGGGTTGCTGCTGCTGTGGGTCGCCTGGCGGATGTATCGCGAGCTCCGCCACCAGGGGGAATCGGCCGGCTCGAACGAGGTCGAGGGCGACGAGAATTCGGGCCTCAGGCCGGCGAAGAGCTTCGCCGCCGCGGCCTGGGCGGTCGCTCTCGCCGACGTCTCGATGAGCCTCGACAACGTCCTCGCCGTTGCCGGAGCGGCGCGCGAGCATCCCTGGGTGCTGATCGCCGGCCTCATCCTCTCCGTGGCCCTGATGGGCCTCGCCGCCAATTACATCGCCCGCTACATCGAGCGCTACCGCTGGATCGCCTGGGTCGGTCTGGCCGTGATCGTCTGGGTCGCCGGCAACATGATCTACGACGGAATCGTCCACCCCGAGGTCGGAGTGAAGCAGCTGTTCAGCTGACGGCGCGGCGGGCCGCAGGCGATCCTAGGGGATCAGCACCGTCGAGCCCGTCGTCGCCCGAGCCTCGATCGCCCGGTGAGCGCCGGCGGCCTCTAGCAAGGGGAAGGTCGCGCCGATCCGGACGTTCACCGAGCCCTTCTCGATCATCTCGAACAGCCGCGCGGCCGACGCCCCGATCTCCTCCGGGCTCCGGCAATAGTCGGCGAGCGTCGGCCGGGTGACGAAGATCGAGCCGGCGCTGAGCAGGTCGAGGGCGGTGAAGGGCGGCACCGGCCCCGAGGCGTTGCCGTAGGTGACGAGCAGCCCGCGGCGGGCGACCGAGGCCAGCGACGCCTGCCAGCTCGCCTCGCCGACCCCGTCGAGGACGACCGGCACCCCCTGGCCATGGGTCAGAGCCCGCACCTCGGCGGCGAGCGACTCCATCGGGCAGCACAAGGCGTGGTCGGCGCCGAGCTCGGCCGCGAGCGCCGCCTTGCGGCTGTCGCCGGCATGGGCGATCACGATCGCGCCCACCGCTTTGAGCCATTGGACGAGGATCGAGCCCATGCCGCCGGCGGCGGCGTGGACGAGCACCGCCTGGCCCGCTTCGACCCGGGCGCAGCGCTCGATCAGATATTCGGCGGTGCACCCCTTCAGCATCGCCGCCGCGGCCTGCTCGGCGGAGACCGAATCGGGCAGCTTCACGAGCTTGTCGGCGGCGATCGCCCGATGGGTGGCGTAGGATCCGGGCGGCCCGGTGAAATAGCCGACCCGGTTGCCCTCGCGGAACCCGGCCACCCCCTCGCCCACCGCTTCGACCACCCCGGCCGCTTCGCCCCCCAGCCCCGACGGCAGCGGGAGCTTGTACAGGCCCGAGCGGTGGTAGGTGTCGATGAAGTTCAGCCCCACCGCCTCGTGCCGGACCAGCACCTCGCCGGGCCCCGGCCGGGGCGGGTCGACATGCTCGGCCTCGAGTACTTCCGGGCCGCCGGTGCGGGTGAGGGTGTAGGCGTAGGCGTCGGTCATCGGGGGCACCTGTAGCGGCGGATCACGCGGCCGGCGTGTCGGTTGATCAGGACCTTGCCGCCTTCGGCGAGGTTGTAAGTCTCGCTCCGGTCCCAAGGGCGGGCGGGGCCGACATATCTGGAACTCACAAAGATTCCGCCGTCTTCCTGGCTCGCGATATACTCGGTCTTGAACCTGTCGCCCGCCACATCGAGCCGGTTGGCGGCGATCTGGAGGCGGTAGCGGCCGGTGAAGCGGGCGCACAGGGCCGGGTCGGAGTTCCAGCGACCGTGATATTCCGCCGGAATGGCGCCGAGATAGTCGAGGTCGATGTCGTCGGCCGTGGCGGGAGCTGAGTAAAACAGCGCGGCGGCGATGGCCAGTCGGAAGGAACGGCTCGAGCGGGTCATGTCACCTCCCGCGCGGAGACCAGCCAGGGAAGGCGCAATCGCCCGCCGGCGCGGCCGCGGTCACCCGAGGTGCTGCTCGAAGAAGTCGGCGGTGCGGTCGTCGGCGAGCCGCGCCGCCTCCTCGCTTCGCCGCTTGCCCATTTCCGCGGCGAAGCCGTGATCCTCGCCCGGATAATCGTGGAGGGTGACCCGGGGATGGTCGTCCAGCCCTTCGTGGATCGCCCGCTGCTGGGCCTCGTCGACGAAATGGTCGGCGCCGGCGATGTGGAGCATCAGCGGCCGCGCGATCGCGTTCTTCTCGTGAAGGATGTTGGGCAGGCCGACGGCGTAATAGCCGACGCTCGCGTCGCTGTCGGTGCGCGCCGCGGTCATGTAGGCGAGCCGGCCGCCCAAGCAGTAGCCGACCACCCCCGCCTTGCCGCCCTCGCCGAGGCGCTCGCGGGCGGCGCGGATCGCCGCCTCGATGTCGCCGACGCCCCGGTCCTGGTCGAACCGGCCCATAAGCTCGATCGCCCGGCCGAACTGGTCGGGAATGTCGGGATCGAGCTCGACCCCGGGCTCGAGCCGCCAGAACAGGTCCGGGGCGAAAGCGAGATAGCCCTTGCCGGCCCAGGCGTCGCACTTGCGCCTGATTCCCTCATTGACCCCGAATATCTCCTGGATGACGACGATCGCCGCCCGCGGCCTGCCCTCGGGCTCGGCGACATAGGCGTCGAAGCCGCCCTCCCCTTCGAGCGTTTCGATCCGGATCGTCGCCATGTCGCTCCTCCTTGTCTCTGGCGGCGCTTCTATACACATAGCCGTGAGACTAGCGGAAGGACCGGCCATGAAGATCAGCGTCGACGTCGACTGCACCCCCGAGGAGGCGCGGCGCTTCCTCGGATTCCCGGACCTCGCCCCGGTGCACGAGGCCTATGTCCAGCGCATGACCAGGGCGGCCGCCGAGGGCCTCACCGCCGAATCGGCAGCTGAGATGATGAAGGCCTGGGGCCCGATGAACGACGCCGGTCTCGCGATGTGGCGCTCGATGCTCGAGGGAATGGGCGGGAAGAAGGGATGACTCGAACGAGCCGGCCGTCATCCCGGCGAAAGCCGGGATCTCGGGAAGACCCGCCGAGACCTCTCGTCCCGCGGTCCCGGCTTTCGCCGCGATGACGGAAAAATTCGTGAACGACACCATTTTCGCTCTGTCCTCGGGGAGCCCGCCCGCGGCCGTCGCGATCGTCCGGATCAGCGGTCCTCGCGCCGACGCCGCCCTCGAGGCGTTGGCCGGGAAGCTGCCGGCGCCGCGGGTGGCCACGCTCGCCGGCCTGCGCTGGCGCGGTGAGCGGTTGGACCGAGCCCTCGTTCTCCGCTTTCCCGGCCCCGCCAGCGCCACCGGCGAGGACGTGACCGAGCTCCACCTCCATGGCGGCCGCGCGGTCGTGGCGGCCGTCCTGGAGGCTCTGGCGGGCCTGGACGGGCTGCGCCCGGCCGATCCGGGCGAGTTCACCCGGCGCGCCTTCGCGAACGGCCGGATCGACCTTGCCGAGGCGGAGGGGCTCGCCGACCTGCTCGGCGCGGAGACCCAGTCGCAACGCCGGGCCGCGCTCGCCATGGCCGGGGGCGGGCTGAGCCGGCAGGTGGAGGCATGGCGTCAGCGGCTCCTGGCGCTGGCCTCCGCTCTGGAGGCGGTGCTCGATTTTTCCGACGAGGGCGAGGTCGGCGAGGCCTGGCCGCCGGGCTGGGCGGACGAGGTCCAGGCCTTGGCCGCGGAAATCCAGGCCTTGCTAGAGCGCCCGGCGGCCGAGCGGCTCCGGGACGGCGTCCGGGTCGTCATCGCCGGCCCGCCCAACGCCGGAAAGTCCAGCCTTATCAACAGGTTGGCGCAACGAGAGGTGGCGATTACCTCCGCCATACCGGGGACGACCCGCGACTTGGTCGAGGCTCCGACTGCCATTGGCGGCGTGCCCTATCTGCTGGTCGACACCGCCGGGCTCCGGGAGAGCTGGGACGAAGTGGAGGCGATCGGCGTGGAGCGAGGCCGGGCCAGCGTCGCCGCGGCCGACATCGTCCTCTGGCTCGGCGAGCCCGCCGACGCGCCGACGGGCGAACGGGCGATCCTGGTCAGGTCGAAGTGCGACCTCCGACAGTCGGCTGCCGGTCCCGGCCTGCCGGTGTCGGCGGTGACGGGCCAAGGGATCACGCAACTGATCGCGGCGATGGCGCAACGGGCGGCCGCCCTTCTCCCCAGCGAGGGCGAGGTCGCCGCCAACTCGCGTCAACGCGCGGCCCTGGCCGACGCGCTCTTTCATCTCGCGGAAGCGAGGACCGGCGACATTCTGATTGCCGCCGAGCAGCTGCGGCAGGCACGCGTCGAGCTGGACCGCGTAACGGGCCGGGCTGGAGTGGAGGATATGCTCGACATGCTCTTCGGGCGATTCTGCCTCGGCAAGTGAGCCGAGCCTGTTCATTGTTCCACGTGGAACATATAGGGTCGAGCCGTGACCAATCAGTATGACATCATCGTGGTCGGGGGCGGCCATGCCGGTTGCGAGGCGGCGTCCGCGGCGGCTCGGAAGGGGGCTCGCGTCGCCTTGGTGAGCTTCGAGCGCGCACAGGTCGGGACGATGTCCTGCAACCCGGCGATCGGGGGCCTCGGCAAGGGTCACCTCGTTCGCGAGGTCGACGCGTGCGACGGCCTCATCGCCCGCGCGGCCGATGCGGCGGCGATCCATTACCGGATGCTCAACGCCAGCAAGGGCGCGGCCGTCCGGGGCCCTCGGATCCAGGCCGACCGCCGCCTGTTCAGGGCCGCAATCCATCGGCTGCTCGGGGAGCATGACGGTCTCGAGATCGTCGAAGGGGAGGCGTCGTCGCTGCGCCTGGAAGGGCGCCGGGCCGCGGGGGTAGACCTTGCCGACGGGCGTTCGCTGAGCGCCAGGGCCGTCATCCTCGCGACCGGCACCTTCCTCGGCGGCAAGCTCCATTTCGGCCGGACCAGCCGGGCCGGGGGCCGTATCGGCGAACGCGCGGCGACCGCGCTGGCCGGGCAGCTCCGCACGCTCGGGCTTCCGCTTGCCCGGCTGAAGACGGGGACCCCGCCCCGCCTCGACGGGCGCACCGTCGACTGGGCGGCGCTCGAGCGCCAGGAATCGGACGGCGGCGGCTGGACGATGTCGCCGGTGACCGGGGCTCGCCCGGCGCCGCAGCTCTTCTGCGCGATCGCTCGGACCAACCCCCGCACGCATGACCTCATCCGCGCCAACTTAGACCGGTCGCCGCTCTTCGCCGGCGACATCAGCGGTGTCGGCCCACGCTATTGTCCCTCGATCGAGGACAAGGTCCATCGCTTCGCCGACCGCGAAAGCCACCAGATCTTCCTCGAGCCCGAGGGCCTCGACGACCATGCCGTCTATCCGAACGGAATTTCCACCTCCCTGCCGGAGGACGTGCAACTGGCCATGGTTCGGTCGATGCAGGGACTGGAACGGGCCGCCATCGTCCAGCCCGGCTACGCCGTCGAATACGATCATGTCGACCCTCGAATCCTCGAGCCTACCCTGGCCGTGCGCGACGTCGCCGGCCTCTATCTCGCCGGCCAGATCAACGGCACCACCGGGTATGAGGAAGCCGCCGCCCAGGGGCTGGTCGCCGGGGCCAATGCCGCCGCCTGGGTCGCGGGCGAGGCGCCGGTCCTGTTCGATCGAAGCGAAAGCTATATCGGGGTGATGGTCGACGACCTCACCCTGCAGGGCGTCACCGAACCCTACCGCATGCTCACCGCGAGGGCCGAGTTCCGGCTCCTGCTTCGCGCCGACAATGCGGAAGCGCGGCTGACTCCGCGCGCCGCCGCCGCCGGCCTCGTCGGGAAATCGCGACGGGCGCATTTCGAAGCTCGCCAGGCGACTCGAGCCGCCGTCGAACGCGTCTTGGCTGAGGCAAGGCCGAGCGCCGAGCTGCGCGGGTCCGGGATAATGGTCGCCGACGATGGTGTCCGCAGGCCCTTGGCCGAGTGGTTGCGTTTCCCCGAGGTCGACTCGGACGGCCTGTTGAGGCTCGAACCGGCACTGGCCCAATTTCCGCGCTTCCTCCTCGACGAGGCGGCGGAGGACCATCGCTACGCGCCTTACGTCGAGCGCCAGAAGGCCGAGGTTGCCCGGATGCAGAGTGATGAGAACGTCCGGATACCCGCAGGCATCGACTATGGCGCGATCGCCGGCCTATCGGGAGAGATGGTGGAGCGGCTGGAAGCGGCCCGCCCTTCGACCTTGGGCGCAGCACGGCGGATTCGCGGAATCACCCCCGCGGCGCTGGCCGCGATCCTGGTCCATTCCAGGCGCAAGGCTGCCTGATGGCGGAGGATGAGGCAAAGGCCGCTCTCGATGTTCCACGTGAAACAATCGAGCGCCTGGAGGCCTTCGTCGAGCTGCTGAGGACCGAGAATCTCCGCCAGAATCTCGTCTCCGCTTCCTCCCTGGATCATGTCTGGGAACGCCACATCCTGGATTCGCTCCAGATTGTCCGTTTTGCCCCTCCCGAGGCGTCCACATGGCTGGACTTGGGGACGGGCGCCGGGTTTCCGGGGCTAATCGTGCCCTTGTTACACCCGGCCTCCATGGTTCTGGTGGAATCTCGGCGCTTGCGGGTGGAATTCCTCCGCACCGCAGCATCGGTCCTCGAGGTCACTCAACGGGTGGAGATCCTCTGCTCCAGGCTCGAGGCGGTGCCGAGCCGGTCATTCGACGTGATCAGCGCCCGAGCGTTTGCGCCGCTGCCGCGGTTGCTCGGCCGTGCCGAGCGATTTTCCACATCCGGGACGGTCTGGATCCTGCCCAAGGGCCGCAACGCGAAGTCCGAACTGGATGCGGCGCAATCTTCGTGGCAGGGTGACTTCCGTCTGGAACCGAGCCTCACCGACGCCGAAGCGCAGCTCGTCGTCGCGAGCCGGGTTCGCCACAAGCCGAGGGGAAGACGTTGATCCGGATCGCGGTCGCCAACCAGAAAGGCGGGGTCGGCAAGACCACGACGGCGATCAACCTCGCGACTGCGCTCGCGGCCACCGGCTGGCGGGTGCTCCTGATCGACCTCGATCCGCAGGGCAACGCCTCGACCGGGCTCGGCATCGGCCAGGCGCTTCGCGACCGATCGAGCTACGACGTCCTGACCGGCGGCGCGACCCTGGACGAGGCGGTGGTCCCCACCAAGGTGCCGAGGCTGGACCTGGTCCCGGCGACCGTCGACCTGTCGGGCGCGGAGATCGAGCTGGTAGCGCTCGAGGAGCGCACCCATCGCCTCGACAATGCCCTCGACCAGTCGGCCAGCCGCTGGGACGTCTGCCTGATAGACTGCCCGCCGAGCCTCGGGCTTCTGACCATCAACGCGCTGGTCGCGGCCCAGTCCATCCTCGTTCCGCTCCAGACGGAATTCTTTGCTTTGGAAGGACTTAGCCAGCTGCTGCAGACGATCGAGAGAATCCGGGCGAGGTTCAACCCGGAGCTTTCCATCCTGGGGGTCGCGCTGACCATGTTCGACCGCCGCAACAACCTCTCCTCGCAGGTCGCCGACGACGTCCGCGCCTGCCTCGGCAAGGTCGTGTTCGAGACGGTGATCCCGCGCAACGTCCGGCTCTCGGAGGCGCCGAGCCATGGTATACCCGCCCTAATCTACGATCATCGCTGCCCGGGCTCGGAGGCCTATATCGCCTTGGCGCGCGAGTTGATCGGCCGGCTTCCCAAGACGGCGGCCGCGGCATGAGCGACGACGCGCCCGCCCGCAAGCGCCCGTCCGGCCTCGGCCGCGGCCTGTCCTCGCTGCTCGGCGAGGTCGCCCAGGAAGCGCCGGTCTCCGGAGGCGTGGCGCCGGCCCGGGGCGGGATCCAGATGATGCCGGTCTCGTCGATCGAACCGCATCTCGACCAGCCTCGCCGGCATTTCGACGAAGAGGCCCTGGAGGAGCTCGCCGCGTCCATCCGGGAGCGCGGCCTGATCCAGCCGATCGTGGTCCGCCCGCACGGCCATCGCTACCAGATCGTCGCGGGCGAGCGGCGCTGGCGGGCGGCGCAGCGGGCGCGGCTTCACGAGATCCCGGTGATCGTCCGCGATTTCGACGATGCCGAGACCCTCGAAGTCGCGCTGCTCGAGAATATCCAGCGCCGCGACCTGAACGCGATCGAGGAGGCGGAGGGCTACAGGCGGCTGATCGCCGACTACGGCCACACTCAGGAGGCGCTCGGCAAGCTCGTCCACAAGAGCCGGAGCCATGTCGCCAACCTGCTCCGCCTGCTCGACCTGCCCGACGGCGTCCGCCGGCTGGTCGAGACCGGCGAGCTCGGCATGGGCCACGCCCGCGCTCTGATCGGCGCGAGCGATCCGGAGGCGCTGGCCCGCGACGCGGTCGAGCGCGGCCTGTCGGTCCGCGAGGTCGAGAAGCTCGCCCGCTTCGGCAAGCCCGGCCGCGAGCGCCAGGGCCGGCTCGAGATCAAGGGCGCCGGCGCCGACATCGAGGCGCTCGAGCGCCAGCTCGGCGACATGCTAGGGCTCAAGGTGAAGATCACTCACCGCCCCGACGGGGGGACGGTGGCCCTGAATTACTCGACCCTGGACCAGCTCGATATGATCTGCCAGCGGCTGAGCGGCGAGAAGATCTGAGCTGCGCGTTCGTTGCGGAAATTGGCGATCTTCGGCAGTTCAGCCAGCTTCCCCAACTTTCGTCAGCGCGATCGCCCCGCCTGCCGGCAGATGGCGAACAGCTCCTCGTCGACGGCCCTCGGGCCGAGCCCTCCGGAGGCTTTCACCTGCCTCTCCGCCTCGAGCAGGCGGCTGACGCTTCGCGCCAAGGCGTCCGAGCGCCAGCTCGAGAGTTGGCGGGCGACCGACTGCTTTTCCTTCCAGAACAATGACTTACCATGTGACGCCATGACGGCGTCGGGGCTGCCGCCGCGCTCGACGTGGGCACGGAGGCGGGAGAGAAGGCTCATCCTTCGAAGCACGGCCCGGATCAGCGGAATGCCTTCCACGCCCTCGCTCGAAAGGCGGAGCAATTCCGCCTGAAGTTTCACCGCGTCGCCATTCCCCACGCTGTCGACGAGTCGGCTGAGATCCCCCTCCTCGGCCGCGGCGCCGACGGCGTCAAGCGCGTCGTGATCGAGCGGCTGCGGCCGCTCCGGCGACCCGTCGAGGTACAAAGCGAGCTTCTGTAGCTCGAGCGCGAGGATGGACCGGTTGCCCGCGCAGGCCTCGGCCAGCCGGCGGGCGACGTCGGGTCGGGCGATCAGCCCTTCCGCCCTCGCCATCTCGATGACGAGCCGCTCGGCCTCCTGCCCTTCCGGAGCATAGCTCGCCAGGGCCAGGGCGGCCGGTTCGGCGAGGGCGAGCTTGAGAAGCTTGGAGGTCGGCTTGAGGGCTCCGGCGACGAGCAGGACGGGGTTGCCCGCCGCGGGCGCCTGAAGAAGCGCCTCCACCGCCGCGAGGCTCTCGTCGCCGGCCGGCTGGACGACGATATAGCGGGCTCCGCCGAACAGCGAGATCGAGGCCGCCTCGTCGGCCAGGCGGGCGGGATCGGCCTTGAGCTCGGCTCCGCTGAGCTCCACCCGCTCGGCCTCGGGCCCCGCCCCCGCGGCCGCGATCTTCACCAGCGAATTCGAGCCCGATTCGTCCGGGCCGTAGAGCAGGAAGAAGCGCCAGGCCGAGGGGCTCCTCAACGCCCGTTCCATCTCGGCGCGCTTCGCCTTCACGGCGCGTTGCCGGTGCGCCGGGCGTAGAGGGCGACGCGGGTCACGATCTGGTCGGCGACTTCCTTCGACAGCCGTTCGAGCGCCGTCTGCTCGGCCGCGACGGTCGCATATTCGGAGCCGACGACGTCGATCCCGGCGTCCGAGCCGGCGGTCGCGTCGAGCAGGACCGTGCCCTTGGCGGCGTCGACCAGGCGATAGCGCGCCCTCAGCGTCCGCCGCTCGCGGGTCACCGCGTCGTCGGAGCGGATTCCGAAGCCGGTGATGTCGTCGTCGAGCAGGACTTCGAGCCGGTACGAGGCGCCGCCCGCCGCGGGAGCGCCGAGCCTGTCCTCCAGCGCGGTCCGGACCAGCCAGCCGGCGCGCCCCTCGATCGGCGCGACCGCAACCGAGCGCAGGGTCCGCGCCACCGGCCCCTGGCCGCCTCCGCTGTAGAGAGGCTGCAGGCCGCAGCCGGCGAGGAGCAGCAGGGCGAAGGGCACAAGCCGCCTCATGCGACCAGGTTCACCAGCCGGTCCGGGACGACGATGACCTTGCGAGGCGGCTTGCCCTCGAGGCTTCGAACCACCTTCTCGGAGGCGAGCGCCATCTCCTCGAGCGTCTCCCGCGCGGTTCCTCTGGGCGCGGTGAGGGTGTCGCGCAGCTTGCCGTTGACCTGGACGGCGATCGTCACCTCATCCTCGACCAGCAGGGCGGGGTCGGCGACCGGCCATTCGGCCTCGGCAATGAGCCCTTCGTGCCCGAGCGCGGCCCAGGCCTCCTCCGCGAGATGCGGGACCATCGGGGAGGCGAGGCGGACCAGGGTCTCGACGGCCTTGCTCCTCGACGGCGACGCCGGCGCCTTCTCCAAGGCGTTGGTCAGCTCGTAGAGATTGGCCACAGCCTTGTTGAACGCGAGCGACTCGATATTCGCGCCGACCGCCGCGATGGCTTTGTGGACCTTGCGGTCCAGGGCCGGGTCCTCGCCGTCGCCGAGCCAGGTCGAGGTGCCGCGCTCGGCTTCCTCGGCGGCGAGGCGCCATATCCTCTGGACGAAGCGCCAGCTGCCCTGGATCCCGGCCTCGCTCCATTCGAGGTCCCGTTCGGGCGGGCTGTCCGAGAGCATGAACCAGCGGACCGCGTCGGCGCCGTACTGGTCGACGATCGGCTCCGGATCGACCGTGTTCCGCTTCGACTTGGACATCTTCTCGACCCGGCCGCGGGTGACGGGGCCGTCATGGCGCTCGGCTTCCTCGGGAGTGAGCCAGCGCCCGTTGGAATCCTGGAAGGTGACGTGGGTCACCATACCCTGGGTGAACAGGCCCCGGAACGGCTCCTCGACGTCGAGCCGGCCGATCCGCTGCAGCGCTCGGGTCCAGAAGCGGGCGTAGAGCAGGTGCAGGATCGCATGCTCCACGCCGCCGATATACTGGTCGACGGGTAGCCAGCGTTCGGCCTCCGCCCGGTCGAACGGCGAATCGGCGGGCTGGCTTGCGAAGCGGATGAAATACCAGGACGAATCGACGAAGGTGTCGAGCGTGTCGGTTTCGCGCCGAGCCGGCCCTGCGCAATCGGGGCAGTCGACCTTCGCCCAGCTCGGGTGGCGATCGAGCGGATTGCCCGGGGTCTCGAAGTCGATGTCCTCGGGCAGGACGACGGGAAGCTGCTCGCGCGGGACCGCGACCGGACCGCATGACTCGCAATGGACGATCGGGATCGGAGTGCCCCAGTAGCGCTGCCTCGAGACCCCCCAGTCGCGAAGCCTCCACACCGTCGTGCCCTCGCCCCAGCCGTCGGCTTCCGCGCGCGCGATCACCTCGCGGATGCCGTCCTCGGCGGCGAGCCCGTCGAGGAAGCGGCTGTTCACCAGCCGGCCCGGCCCGGAATAGGCCTCGTCGCCGATCGGCTCCTCCGCCTCCTCGGGCGAGGGCGCCACCACGCGGGTCACCGGAAGCCCGTATTTGCGGGCGAAATCGAGATCGCGCTGGTCGTGCGCCGGGCAGCCGAAGATCGCGCCCGTGCCGTAATCCATGAGCACGAAGTTGGCGACGTAGAGCGGCAGGTTCCACTCGGGATCGAGCGGGTGAACGACCCGGACGCCGGTGTCGAAGCCCTTCTTTTCCGCGGTCTCCAGCTCCGCCGCCGTGGTTCCGCCCTGCTTGCACTCGGCGATGAAGGCGGCGAGCTCGGGATTCCGGTCGGCCAGCGCCAGCGCGATCGGATGATCCGGCGAAATGGCGGCGAAGCTGGCCCCGAAGATCGTGTCCGGCCGGGTGGTGAACACCTCGAACGACGAAGGGAGGGCTTCGACAGGCTCGGCCCGGACGGAGTCCAGCTCCGAGCCTCCCTCCGTTCGCCCTGAGCTTGTCGAGGGGCTTTCCCCCCGTTCCGTCGAATCCAGCTCGAACCGGAACCTGAGCCCCTGGCTCTTGCCGATCCAGTTCTCCTGCATCAGCCGGACCTTGTCCGGCCACTGGTCGAGCCTGCCGAGCCCGTCGAGCAGCTCGTCGGCGAAGTCGGTGATGCGCAGGAACCACTGGCTGAGCTTGCGCCGCTCGACGAGCGCGCCCGATCGCCAGCCGCGGCCGTCGATCACCTGCTCGTTGGCGAGAACGGTCATGTCGACCGGATCCCAATTCACCTCGCTCTGCTTGCGATAGACCAGGCCCGCCTCGTGAAGGTCGAGGAACAGCGCCTGCTCATGGCCGTAATAGGACGGATCGCAGGTCGCGAACTCGCGGCTCCAGTCGATCGCGAAGCCGAGCAGCTTGAGCTGCCCGCGCATCGTGTCGATGTTGGAACGGGTCCAGTCGCCGGGATGGACCTTCTTCTCCATCGCCGCATTCTCGGCCGGCATCCCGAACGCGTCCCAGCCCATCGGGTGGAGCACGTCGAATCCGTTCATCCTTTTGTAGCGGGCGAGGACGTCGCCCATCACATAGTTGCGGACGTGGCCGATATGGATGCGCCCCGACGGATAGGGGAACATCTCGAGGACGTAGGCGCGGGGACGGTCGCCGTCGCCGGAAGCGTGGAAGGTGCCCTGCTCCTCCCAGACCTTCTGCCAGCGCGCGTCGGCCTCGAGCGGGTTGAAACGCGCCGCCATGATCTGAAACGCTCCTTAGCTGGCGATCGCGTTCCGGCGGAGGTCGCGGGCGCGGGTGAGGATGATCTCCTCGAGCTTCTGGACGGTCGCCGCCGCGACCGGCGCGTCGACCCACTGGCCGCCCTGAAGCACCTGGCGCGAGGCGGCGATGCGCAGGGCGTCGGCGCGAAGGTCGCGATCGAGGATCGTCGCCGTGACCTTGACCCGTTCGCCCGGCGAGCCGGGGTTGCTGTACCAGTCGGTCACCATCACTCCCCCGTTCGAGTCCACCTGGGCCATCGGCGCGAAGGAGAGAGTCTCCAGCGCCGCGCGCCACAGGTAGGAATTGACCCCGATCGTGCTCACGTTCGACGCGGCGAGATCGGCCTCGCGCACCCGATCGCCGCTGCTGCGACCGAGCGTCTTGTTGATATCCTGCCGAACGTAGTCGCAGGCGGAAAGGCCAAGGGCGCCGACGATCGTCAGGGCCAGAATTGCAGCGCGTCGCATGAAGCTTGTGTCCTTGGAAACTACAGGGGTCGAGCGCCGTTATAGAACGCGCCACGCAGGCGGCAAGTCGTCTCTGGGCCGGGACGGATCCGCAAGCGGGGTCGGAGGTTGTGTGGCACGTTCGCTCGGGGTTGTGGAAAAGATGCAACATGCCGGAACGATTCGTGTCGGCGGCCAGCGCTTCGCTGGTTTGACCGGCACGGACGTACTACATCCGCTGCGATACGGGAGTCGCTTGACGTGATTGTGAAGCTCGGTGGTGTCGGTGCAGTGGGAAGCGCAGCGCTCGTCGCGCTGTCGCTCGTGCTCACGCCTGCCCTCGCCGCGAGCAGCCAGCCGGCCAAGCGCGCGCGTCCGGCCGCCTCGCTTCGGGCCGGCACGTTCACGCCCGCCGTCTCCGATCCTCGCCTAGCGGCGGAGCTCGCCCGCCGCGGAGTCCAGGCCAGCAGCTTCCGCTTCACCCCGGCCCCGACCGCGGTCAACCGCAGCCAGTCGATCCGGGTCGCCATCCGCGCCCGCGCCGCGACCCCGGCCGGTGCGCTGCGCCGGGCCGCCGACGCATCGGCGACCCCGGTCACCGCGATCACGCCCGCCGTCTACAATCTCGGAGCCTCGATCGGCTGGAAGCGCTTCGCCCTCTCCGGCGATGTCGACGAGGTCAAGGGCGGCGCACTTCCCGGCGGTCGCAAGGCCGCGGAAGTCGGCGTCAGCTATTCCGGCAGCCGCTTCACCGCCCGAGCCGAGGCCGGGGTCGCCAAGGTCGACCCGGCGACTCCGCGAATCATAGCCGAGGACGAGAGCTACACGGCCGGGCTCAGCGGCTCCTATCGGATCGCCCGCAACCTCGATGTCACCGGCGGAGTGCGCTACAAGATCCAGCGCGACCGGCTCGAGGCCCTGGCCGATCCCCGCCGCGACAGCCAGGCCGTCTACGTCGGAACCGCCTTCCGCTTCTAAGGTTGAGCGCCGCGCCGCGGCGTTTCCTCTTCACCGAGCCCTTCGGAATCCGGCTTTGCGCTTGCCGCACGGGCGCCGAAATCAGTCCCAGGCGTCGATCCCGGCCCAGCCGTAAATATGGGGCAGCCGCCTCGCCTTGCGCGCGTCGACTCCGCCGAGGGCGACCACAGGTACCCGCGCCTGGCTCGAGATGAGGCCGAACCGCACCGGTCCGAGCGTTCGGGCGCCCGGGTGGGACCGGGTTGAAAAGGCCGGGGACAGGAAGACCAGACTTGCGCCCGAACGCTCGGCCGTCTTCAGCTCCCGCAGGCTATGGACGGAGGCGCTCCTGAAGCCGCCGCCGCGGCCGCCATGCACCCCGTCGGCCCGGAGCCCGGGCCCGGCCAGCACGATCAGGCGGCGGCGCCTCGCCACCCCCCGGACCTTCGCGAACAGACGCCGCCGGTCGGCCGGAGCGAGACCATAATGGCGAAAGACGACGCCCGAGCCCCTGGGCAGGCGCTCCAGAGCCGCCCACAGGCCCTCGCCCTGGCGCTCGTCGGTCATCAGCCAGAGGCGCGGCAGAGGCTGGCGGCGGGGCATGGCGCTTCCTATAGCAGCCGCCATGACCGGCGCATCAACCGCAGAGCGGCTCGAAGAGGTGAAGGGGGCGATGGAGCGCGCCGCCAGCCTCTCCGGCCGCCCACGGGGCGACGCGACCCTGATCGCCGTCTCGAAGACCCAAGGCGTCGAGGCGATCCGCCCGCTGATCGAAGCGGGTCAGCGCGAGTTCGGGGAGAATCGAGTCCAGGAGGCGCAGGACAAGTGGCCGGCGCTCAGGGCCGGTATGCCCGACCTGAGGCTCCACCTGATCGGCCGCCTGCAGTCGAACAAGGCGGACGAGGCGGTGGGCCTTTTCGACTCGATCCATTCCGTGGACCGACCGTCGCTGGTGGCGGCGCTCGCCGAGGCGATGGCGAAGCGGGGCCGGCGGCCCGAATGCTTTCTCCAGGTCAATATCGGCGACGAGCCGCAGAAAGGCGGATGCGCGGTCGCCGACCTGCCTGCATTGCTGGACAGCAGCCGCGAGGCCGGCCTCGCGCTCGCCGGGCTGATGTGCATCCCGCCGGCCGGGGTGGAGCCGGCACCCTATTTCGCCCTCCTCGCCAAGCTCGCCCGACGTCATGAGCTGACCGGCCTTTCCATGGGCATGTCGGCCGATTACGAGACGGCGGTCGCGATCGGAGCCACCCATGTGCGGGTCGGGACGGCGCTGTTCGGAGACCGGCGCTGAGGCTCGAGGACGGCCTGGAGCCTTATCGCTTCGCCGGTCCGGGCGACCGATGATCTTCCAAGCCATAATCTTCGATTTCGACGGGGTGATCGTCGACAGCGAGGTCGTCGCCAACGCCGCCCTGGCCGAAGCGGTGACGGCGCTCGGCCACCCGGTCACGGCCGAACAGGCGATCGAACGTTATTCCGGGCTGCGCTGGAGCGACTGCCACCGGGCGATCGAGACAGAGAGCGGACTGACCGTCGATCTTCCCGGGCTTCGCAAGACGGTGGACGCAATGGTGGCGTCGAGGGTTGCCGATGTCCTGGCGATAGAGGGGATGGGCGGGTTCCTGGAGAGACAATCGCACCGCCTCCTCGCCATCGCCTCGTCCAGCGACCGCGAATGGCTCGACTCCTCACTGGAGCGGCTCGGCCTCGCCCGCCATTTCGGCGACCGGGTGTTCAGCGCGGCCGGCCTTCCGCGCGGCAAGCCGCACCCGGACGTCTACCTCATGGTGGCCGGGGCGCTCGGGGTCGAGCCGTCGCGATGCCTGGTGATTGAGGATCATCCGGTCGGAGTGGCCGCCGGCGCGGCGGCCGGGATGACGGTCGTCGCATTGCTTGCCGCAGGCCACATACGCCCCGGCCACGAGTCCCGCGTCCGTTCCGCGGGCGCCCGTCACGTCGCTGCGGACTATCGTCAAGTCGCTGAGATACTGGAAGAACTGGAAGCCGGATGACGCCTTGACGTCAGAGCCGGTGGCCGCTTCGAGCGCGCTTCGTCTCGAGATAGGCGCGGTTGTGCGGACCGCTTCCGGCTTTCAGCGGGACGAGCTCGGCGACCCGGATCCCGGCCGCCTCCAGCCCTTCGGCCTTGCGCGGATTGTTGGTGAGCAACCGCACTTCGTCCTGGGCAAGCGCCGTCAGCATCCGGGCGGCGAGGGTGTAACGACGCTCGTCGTCGGCGAAACCCAGGCGCAGGTTCGCGTCGACCGTGTCGAAGCCCTGGTCCTGGAGCGCGTAGGCGCGGAGCTTGTTGACCAGGCCGATGCCGCGGCCCTCCTGGCGCAGGTAGAGGAGGATGCCCCAGCCCGCGGCGGCGATGGCCTCGAGCGCCGAGTCGAGCTGCGGTCCGCAATCGCACTTGAGCGAGCCGAGCACGTCGCCGGTCAGGCACTCGCTGTGGAGGCGGACGAGCGGCGCCTTTCCGGAAGGCGAGCCGACGAGCAGGGCGACATGCTCGGCGCCGTCCTCCTCCGATCGGAAGGCGACGATCTCCGCCTGCTCGGCGAAGCGGGTCGGAAGCCGGGCGCGGGAGGCTATCCTGAGCGACTCGGCCTGCTCGAACGCTTCGAGGCCGGCCGGGCCGATGGCGACCGAATCCGCGCCCGCCTCGCCGCCGAGAAACAGGGCTGGAAGCAGCCCGGCGCGGCGCGCGAGGGCGACGGCGGCGCCGGCGGCGGCCTCGCATCCGAGGTCGCGGGCGCGGAACGGCCCCTTCAGGGGATGCGAAAGGTCGAGGGCGGGATCGGCGACGGCTGTGGCCTCGGCGAGGCTCATCCCGCCGCGCTCGATCCTCACCGGCCCGCTCGGGACGGCGTCGCGCTGGTTGGCGAGCTTCAGGGTCACCGCGCGATGGCCGGAGATGAGGAGGTCGGCCGGGCCGCCGGAATCGAAGGCGGCGAGCGACGCCTCGTCCGCGGTCTCGACGGCGAGGAAGCCGGTGCCGTCGATTCGAACCGGCCAGCCGCGGCGAAGCGCGTCGATCGCCCGGGCGACGTCGCGCCCGCCGCTCAAACCCTGAATTCCGTGACCAGCGGCACGTGGTCCGAGGGACGGGTCCAGTTGCGGCAGGGCTCGTGGACGACGTGCCGCACCGCCTGGCCAGCGACGTCGGCCGTCGCCCACATGTGGTCGAGGCGGCGGCCGCGGTCGTTCCTGGTCCAGTCGGGCGAGCGATAGCTCCACCATGTGTGAAGACGCTTGGGGGCGGGGTGGAAGTGGCGGCCCAGGTCGACCCAGGCGTTGCTCTGCTGGAGCTTCGTCAGGGCTTCGACCTCGACGGGCGTATGGCTGACGACGGTGAGGAGCTGCTTGTGGCTCCAGACGTCGCATTCGAGCGGGGCGACGTTGAAGTCGCCGACGAGGATGGTCGGGCAGGCGCAGGCCTCGGACCAGCGCGTCATCCGCTCGATGAAGTCGAGCTTCTGGCCGAACTTCGGGTTGACGTCGCGATCCGGGACGTCGCCGCCCGCCGGAACGTAGACATTCTCGAGCCGGATGCCGCACTCCAGGCGGACGCCGATATGCCGGGCCTCGCCATTGGCCTGCCAGTCGTGCCGTTCCTCCTCGCGCGCCGGGAGCCGGCTGAGGATCGCGACTCCGTGATGCATGCGCTGGCCGCAGATGATCTGGTGGACGTAGCCGAGCCGTCCGAACATGGCGGCGGGGAAGTCGGCGTCGCAGACCTTGGTTTCCTGAAGGCACAAAATGTCCGGCGCTTCCTCGCGCAGGAACTTCTCCACGATCTCGATCCGGGCTCGGACGGAATTGATGTTCCAGGAAGCGATCTTGAGCGTGGATTCCATGGTTCAGGCTCTAGCGGCAGCGGCCGGATAGGCAAAGGCCCTCGCTCCGGGGGCGTGGAGCGAGGGCCAACCAAGCGTGGTCTACGCGAGGCGCGATCGGGGCGGGACAGCCGGGCAACAGGGGGAAAACCCGACAGCGACCACCCGCAATCGCAATTGATGTTTTAGTGTCTCATTCCTGTCGCCGCGATGAATGACTCAGGCCTTGCCGCGCTTGACGGGCCGCTGGAAGGTGAAGGCGCTGTCCGCGACCGGCACGTTGAAACGCTGGCCCGACAGCTTCACCGTCGTCCGGTTGTTCTGGGCGTCGACCACCGTCCAGCCCTGGAGCAAGAGCCCCGAAGGGGCGCTCGACACCTTGGCGAAGCCGAGCGTGATCGTTCCGAACTCGGGCTTCCTCGGGTCCCGGGCCTGGACGAGCATGGTCTGCGCATCGTTGCGGACGACCTTGGCGATCCGGCTGAGGTCCGGGTTGGGCGCGAGCAGGACTCCGAGCGGCGAGTTGCCGATCGGCCAGTTGTCGACCCGGCCGGTCTCATAATCGATCATGTTGAGCTTGCGGCCGTCGGCGACGATCAGCATCGGCACGCCCTTCTGATACTGGAAGCGCAGCTTGCCCGGCCGCTTCAGGGTCATCGTGCCGGTAAGCGCTCGGCCCTTCCGGTCGGTCTGGCGGAAGCTCGCGACCATCGTGTTGACCGCCTTGAGGTGCGCCGCCACCTGGCCCAGCGGCGCGGCCGCCTGGGCGGCGGCAGGCGCCTGCGGCGTCATCAGGGCGACGGCCGCGAAGGGCACGGCGGCGAG
This sequence comes from Allosphingosinicella sp., assembly GCA_035714565.1. Taxonomy (GTDB): domain Bacteria; phylum Pseudomonadota; class Alphaproteobacteria; order Sphingomonadales; family Sphingomonadaceae; genus Allosphingosinicella. The sequence continues at coordinate 147,185 of DASTLX010000012.1, read as the reverse complement.
GGCGAGCGTCTTCAAACGCATCATTTCAATGTCTCCATACAAGGAAGCTTGCGGCGCCCCTAGCGCCCGCGCCTTGAATGTCCACTGAACCTCGCGGTTCCTTTCACCCTTGTCCGGGGCGGGGCGAGGGGTCCACGCTCAGAGCGGCCGCCCTTCGGAATCGACCAGGACCTCGCGGCGGCCGACATGGTCGGGGGCGCTGACGAAGCCGTCTTTCTCCATCCGCTCGATCAGGCGGGCGGCGTTGTTGTAGCCGACCCGGAGCTGGCGCTGGAGATAGGAGGTCGAGGCTTTCTGGCTCTCGGCCACGGTCTGCACCGCCTTCCGGTAGAGCTGGGCTTCGGGATCGTCCTCGCCGGTCGGCTGGCCCTCGAACATGTAGCCGCCGTCCTCCGGCTCCTCGGTCACCGCCTGGACGTAGCTGGGCTGCCCCTGCGAACGCCAATGGTCGGCGACGGCGCGCACCTCCTCGTCAGAGACGAACGGTCCGTGGACCCGGGCGATCTGCTTGCCGCCGGGCATGTAGAGCATGTCGCCCTTGCCGAGCAGCTGCTCGGCGCCCTGCTCGCCCAGGATCGTCCGCGAGTCGATCTTGGAAGTGACGGCGAAGCTGATCCGGGTCGGAAGGTTGGCCTTGATGACCCCGGTGATGACGTCGACCGACGGCCGCTGGGTCGCCATGATCAGGTGGATTCCGGCGGCACGCGCCTTCTGGGCGAGCCGCTGGATCAGGAACTCGACCTCCTTGCCCGCCGTCATCATCAGGTCGGCGAGCTCGTCGACCACGACGACGATCTGGGGAAGGACTTCGTATTCGAGCTCCTCCATCTCATATTTCGGCTGGCCCGTCTCCGGGTCGTAGCCGGTCTGCACGCGGCGGCCGAGCGACTGGCCCTTCGCCTTGGCCTCGCGCACCTTGGCGTTGAAGCTGGAGAGTTGCCGGACCCCGACCGAGGCCATCATCCGGTAGCGCTCCTCCATCTGCTCGACCGTCCACTTCAGAGCCCGAATCGCCTTGGCGGGCTCGGTCACGACCGGTGCGAGCAGGTGCGGGATGTCGTCGTAGCTGCTCAGCTCGAGCATCTTGGGGTCGATCAGGATCATTTTGCACTGCTCGGGCGTGAGCCGGTAGAGCAGCGACAGGATCATGCAGTTGAGGCCGACCGACTTGCCCGAGCCTGTGGTCCCGGCGACGAGCAGGTGGGGCATCGGCGCGAGGTCGGCGACGACCGGGTCGCCGGCGATGTTCTTGCCGAGCACGATCGGAAGCTGCGCGACCTGGTCCTCGAAAGCGTGGCTCGCGATCAGCTCGGACAGGACCACCATCTCGCGCTTCGGGTTTGGAAGCTCGATGCCGATCACGCTCCGTCCGGGGATCGTGGCGACCCGGGCGGAGAGAGCCGACATGTTGCGGGCGATGTCGTCGGCGAGCTGGATGACCCGGCTCGCCTTGATCCCGCTGGCCGGCTCGAGCTCGTACATGGTGACCACGGGCCCCGGCCGGACCTCGACGATCTCGCCCTTGACCGAGAAGTCGTCGAGCACCGATTCGAGCAAGCGGGCGTTGCGCTCGAGGCTGGCTTTGTCGAGCGCTCCGCCGACGGGCGGAGGCGCCGGGGCGAGCAGGTCGAGGCCCGGCAGCTGGTAGCTGTCGCCGAGCGCCAGCGAGGCCTGGCGCTCGCGAAGCGGCCGCCTGGCCTGGGCCGGGGTCCGCACCCGGTCGTTGATGACGGTTCGAGGCGGCTCGGCGGGCGCGATCACAGGGGTCCGCGCCGGCCGGTCCTCGGGCTCGGGGAGCTCTTCGGCCTCGCCCGCAAGCGCCCGCTCGCGGCGCGGGAGCCGGCGCGAGGCGATCCACGCCCGCTCGTCCGCCCGAAGGCCGAGGCCGAACCAGCAGAGGGTCAGCCCCAGCGCCCCGCACAGGCCGACCGCGACGATCCGGAACGGCTCGACGATTCCCGGCTCGCCGATCGCGCCCAGGGCGAGTTCGACGAGCTTGGCGAGCGAGAGGCCGGCGGCCCCGCCCCAGCTCGCCGGAAGCCCGTTCACCGCCTCGCCGACGAGCAGCGAGGCGCCGCCGCCGACCAGGGCGAGCCCGAGCATGGTCAGGCCGAGCGAGCGCAGCCAGCGGGTCGACCCGGCGCCTGTCGCGATCCGGATTCCGATCAGGACGAGGAGCGGCAGAAGCAAGGCGGCCGGCGGCCCGAACAGGCTGAGCAGAAGGTCGGCGCCCCACGCGCCGGGGGTTCCGACCCAGTTCCTGACCGGCCCGGCCGCGGCGGTGTTGAGCGAGGGATCGGTCGGGCTGTAGGTTGCGAGGGCGAGCAAGGCCAGGAGGGCCAGGGCGCCGAGCGAGCCGCCGATCAGCAGGGCCCAGCTGCGCCGCATGCCGTTCTTCATCCCGGTCCGCCACTGTGCCAGTCTCAACTGACGGGCGCTCTGCGCTGCTGAAGCCGCCATCCCCGTGCCCCAAATGTTCCTTGGAGCGACAATGCGCCCGCCGGGAGTCCGCGGTCAAGCGCTTGGCGTTGCAGCTTTGCATCGGTAGGGCGGGAAAATCGTTGGAAGGCAAGGCATGGATCGCGCGGACGTCATCATCCTCGGCGGCGGGCTCATCGGCCTGACCCTGGCCGTCGCGCTCGACCGGCACGGCCTCTCGACCGTCGTCGTCGATCCGGCCGATCCGGAAAGGAACGTCGCCCCCGCCTTCGACGGCCGGGCCACCGCCATCGCCAGCGCGTCGTGGCGGATGCTCGAGGCGATCGGGATCGCGGAACGGCTCGAGGGCGAGGGCTGCCCGATCCATTCCATTCGGGTCAGCGACGGCCTCCGGCCGGGCGGGATCGTCTTCGACTCCGAGGATTTCGAGGACCCGCTCGGAATCATGGTCGAGAACCGGCGGCTTCGGCAGGTGCTGCGGGAGGCCGCGCTCGACTCGGCCAGGATCCGCCTCCTGATGCCGGCGGCGGCAGGAGCGATCGTCCGCGATTCGGCCGGCGTCCGGGTCGCACTCGAGGACGGCCGGGCGATCGCCGCGCCCTTGCTGGTGGGGGCCGAAGGCCGCAACTCGCCGATCCGGGAGGCGGCCAACATCCCGCTCGCCCGCTGGAGCTACGACCACAAGGCGGTGGTCCTGACCGTCGAGCACGAGCGGCATCACGAAAATGCCGCCTACGAGATTTTCTACCCGACCGGACCGTTCGCGATCCTGCCGCTGCTTCCGGGCACCCGCTCGGCGATCGTCTGGTCGGTCCCGGCGGCCGACGCCGCGGCGGTGATCGACCTTCCCGACCGGGCGATGGCCCACGAAATCTCGAAGCGCATGGGCGGCTTCCTCGGCGAGGTCAGGCTGGCCGGGCCGCGCTGGAATTATCCGCTCGGCTTCCACCACGCCGCGACGATGACGGCCGAACGGCTGGCGCTCGCCGGCGACTCGGCCCACGGCATTCATCCGATTGCCGGCCAGGGCCTCAATCTCGGCTTCCGCGACGTCGCCGCGCTGACCCAGGTCCTGGTCGAGGGCGCGCGGCTCGGTCTCGATCTCGGTGACGCCCAATTGCTGTCCCGTTACGAGCGCTGGCGGAGCCTGGACACTCTAACCGTCGCCGCCGCCACCGACGGCCTCACCCGCATTTACGGCCTTCCCGGACGCACGGCCTCGGCGATCAGGCGTTTCGGAATGAGCGTGGTGCAGAGGGTCGGCCCGCTGAAGAGCCAGTTCATGGCCGAAGCGCGGGGGGAGAGCGGCGAATTGCCGCTCCTGCTGAGGGGCCTGGCGATCTGACGGAAAATCCTCCCCCGGCCTTTGCCGGGAGGGCGACCGGGCGAAGCCTGGTGGAGGGGTCACCGATTCGGAAGAAACCCTCCAGCGCGCTTCGCGCGGTCCCCTCGCCGAGAAATCTCGGGGAGGATTTCAAGGATTCGGCACCGGCACTTCCTCGCCGACCTGGGCTTCGACCGCCTCCTCCGCGCCCGGGTCCCGGACCATCAGGAAGGTCCCGCTCCAGTGCCCCGCAATCTCCCACCGGCCGGAAACCTCGTTGCCGTCGGGCTGGACCGTTCCGCTGTAGAAAACCGGCTCGGGCATCCGCTCCGCGTCTTCGTAGATCTTGGTGAAGGTGACGGCGGCGCCCTGGCGCGATCCGTCGACGATCGCCCGAAGGGTCCCGCCGGGCCCGCCGGGGCTCTCGTCCGGCTCGGACATGGTCCCGCTTATCGATCCGCTCCGGTCGCTGAGCTCGGCCTCGAACCCGACCGGCGGAAACGGCCCGGGATAATTATACATGCCGGTCCAATGGCCGCTGAGGTCCGGAACCGCGGCCGAGCTCACCGCTCCACGATCCGGGCTTCCTCGACCACCATCGCGGGAACCCCGTCGCGCACCGGGAAGGCGAGGCCCGCGGCCTCCGAAACCAGCTCCTGGAGCTCCTCGTCCCAGCGCAGCTTGGTCCGGGTCACCGGGCAAACCAGCAGGTCGAGCAGCGCCTCGTTCATTGCAGGGTCTCCGGACCTTCGGCGCCGCCCGGGACCATCTGCTGGAACTGCATGAACTGGACGAGCAGGTCGCAGCGCTCGGCGATATCGGGCGCCTCGAGCAGGGCCTGCTTCGAGCCGACGTCGAGCGGAGCCACCTGGGCGATGGCGTTGACCAGCATCTCGTCGTCGAGCCGGCTGACGGCTTCCCAGTCGACCGAATAGCCGAGCGCGTCGGCATAGCGGCGGGCTTCGCGCTCGAGCTCTGCGCGCTGGGCGAGGCCGAGCGGGTCGGGCTCCGCCGAATCCTCGAAGCCGCGGCGATCGGCGTCGACCTGGCGATAGAGCGTGTCGACCTCCGCCTCGCGGGCGATCCGGAACCGCCCCAGGCCCTCGAGGACGATGTTGAAGCGGCCGTCGTCCAGCTCCTCGGCGCCGGCGATCCGGCCCAGGCAGCCGACCTCGAAGAGGGCCGGAGGATCGCCGGCGCCGCGCGGTTGGATCATCCCGATCAGCCGGTCGCCGGCAAGGGCGTCGCGGACCATCGCCCGGTAGCGCGGCTCGAAGATGTGCAGCGGCAGCTGGGCGCGCGGGAAGAGCAGGGCTCCCGCGAGCGGGAAGATCCGGATTCGGAGCGCCGCGTCTTGCGCCATCAGGTGAAGAGGATCGCCGAGAGCCGGCGGCGCTGGGCGCCGGCCCATGGGTCTTCGAGCCCGACCACCTCCATGAGCTGGAGCAGGCGCTTCCTCGCCGCGCCCTCGTTCCAGTCGCGGTCGCGGCTTATGCTCTCGAGCAGCTGGTCGGCGGCTGAGTCGCGGTCGCCGGCGGCCATCAGCGCGCCGGCAAGATCCAGCCGGGCCTCGTGGTCGTCGGGATTGGAGGCTATTCGCCGTTCGAGCTGAGCGGTGTCGACTCCCGGCGCCGCCACTTCCGCAAGGTCGAGGGCGGCGCGCGCCCGAGCGATCGCCGGGTCCTTGGCGACGCTTTCCGGTGCCTGGTCGATCAGGGCGCGCGCCTCTTCCGCCCGCCCGCCGGCGATCAGGGCGCGGGCGAGGCCTCCGATCACTCCGGCATGATCGGGCGCCATCTCCAATATCTGGCCGAAGATGTTGGCGGAGCGCTCCGAGTCGCCGCCGGCCAGCACTTCCTCCGCCATGGCGATGAGCGGCTCGATCTCGGCCTCGATCTGCTGCGCCTCCCCCTCGACCGGCAATTGCTCGAGAATCTGGTCGAGGAAGCGCTTGAGCTGCCCCTCGGTCCGCGCCGGGGTCAGGTCGGCGACGAGCTGGCCCTGGAAGATGGCGTAGACGGTGGGGATGGACTGGACCCGGAACTGGGCCGCGATGACCTTGTTCTCGTCGACGTCTATCTTGGCGAGCCTGACGCCCTTCGCGGCGTAATCGGCCGCCACCTTCTCGAGGATCGGAGTGAGCTGCTTGCAGGGGCCGCACCATTCCGCCCAGAAATCGACGATGACGAGCGAGGTCATCGACGGCTCGATGACGTCGCGCCTGAAGCTCTCGAGGGCTTCCTTCTCCGCCGCGCTCATGCCCAATGTCGCCACAATCCGCCTTTCCAAGCCAGAACGCCTCGCTGCCGCCTATGTGGGATTGCGCAGCCTCCTGCCAAGCCTATCTAGGCCCTTGCCGGGTGGCGGACCCCATGCTAGCAGCCGCCGCCTTACCTCGGCCGGGAGCGTTCGCCGCCCCCGGCGCGGCTCAGAGCGGGCGTAGCTCAGGGGTAGAGCACAACCTTGCCAAGGTTGGGGTCGAGGGTTCGAATCCCTTCGCCCGCTCCATTTTTTCGCCGGCCGGACGGGACGGCCGGGAGTAACGATGCTCAGCCTTGCCCTTCTCCTCGCCGCCGCTCCGGCCCCCAAGCCGATTCCTCCGCGCTCCTTCATTCCGCCGGTGTCGGCCCGCGCCGTCCTGACCACCCCCTCCGGGCTTCGCTTCGAGACCCTCAGGGCCGGCACCGGGGCGAAGCCGACGACGGCCGATCTCGTGCTCGTGACCTATGAGGGGCATCTCGCCGACGGCACCTTGTTCGACGCCGGCCCGCAGCCGACCGCTTTTCCGGTGAGCGGCGTCGTGCCCGGCTTCGCGGAGGCGCTTCAGCTGATGCAGAAGGGCGGCCGCTACCGCTTCTGGATCCCCTCGGCCCTCGCCTATGGCGCGGAAGGCGTTCCCGGCGCGATCCCGCCGAACGCGGAGCTCGAGTTCATCGTCACCCTGATCGACATGAAGAACGCCGCCGAGGCGGCGGCCGCGACCCCGGCGCCGACGCAGCCTTAGGCCTCGCGGGAACGCATCCGCGCCGGCCCCGTTCTCCCAGGCATCCGGCAGGCGCGACGTTCCGTCGCCGCCGCCGGCGCGCCGCCGCGGGGACGATGAGCAAGCAACTCGACAATTTCGATTCGTCCGCCTTCGAGCCGCCTCCGGAGGCGGTCGGATTCTATGCGGAAAGCCTCGCGCTCCTCAAGGAATCTGGCATCCCCTTCCTTCTTTCGGGGACCTACGCCTTGTCCTGCTTCACTGGCATCACCCGTCCCACAAAGGACCTCGACGTCTTCTGCAAGCCGAGCGACGCGCCCAGGATCCTCGGCTTCTTCAAGGGCCGCGGCTTCGACATCGAGATGGAGGACGAGCGCTGGATCGGGAAGGTCTGGCGCGGCGACAATTTCTTCGACGTGATCTTCAACATCTCCTCGGCCAGCATCCCGATCACGGACGAATGGTTCCAGGAGGTCTACGAGGCGGAGGTCTATGGGACCAACGTCAGGGTCACCCCGCCGACCCAGTTCATCCTCTCCAAGCTCTTCCTTCAGACCCGCTACCGCTACGACGGCGCCGACATCGTCCACACCATCCTTGTCAAGCACGACGAGATCGACTGGCAGTGGCTGCTCTCGAACATGGAGCTCTACTGGGAGGTGCTGCTGATCAACATCCTCAACTTCCGTTTCGTCTACCCGACGGAGCGCGACCTCATTCCCCGCTGGCTCTACGAAGAGCTGCTCGAACGCCTCAGGGCCCAGGACGAGATGCCTGCGGCAAGCATCAAGATCTGCCGCGGCCGGCTGATCAGCCCGACCGACTATGTGGTGGACGTGACCGAATGGGGCTTCGCCGACGTCGTCGGCAAGGGAGTGGACGAGAAGCATGAACGATCCCAGCACCACTGAGGGGCTCAGGGTCGCCGCGATCGGCGACCTCCATGTCACCGAGACCTGCCACAATCGCTACCGCGCCCTGTTCGAGGAGATCAGCGAGGCCGCCGACGTGCTCGCGCTCGCCGGCGATCTCACCAATTTCGGCAAGGTCGCGGAAGCTGAGATCCTCGCCGAGGATCTTCGCGCCTGTACGATCCCGGTCGTCGCGGTCCTCGGCAACCACGATTACGAAGCGGGCGAAGCGGGCGAGGTGGTGCGCATCCTTCAATCGGCCGGGGTGATCATGCTCGGCGAGCAGGCGACGGTGATCGAAGGCGTCGGCTTCGCCGGAGCCAAGGGCTTCATCGGCGGCTTCGGGCGCGGCGAGCTCGGCGCCTTCGGCGAGGACGCGATCAAGGTCTTCGTCGACGAGGCGCGCAACGAGGCGAGGCTGCTCGAAAACGCCCTGCGCTCGTTGAGGACCGAGCGGGTCGTCGCCGTGCTCCACTACGCGCCGATCCCGGAGACGGTGGAGGGCGAGCCGCTCGAAATCTATCCTTTCCTCGGCTCTTCCCGACTCGCCCACGCGATCGACCGCTTCGACAACGTCAAGGCGGTCGTCCACGGCCACGCCCATCGCGGCGCCTATTCCGGGCACACGCCGGGCGGAGTGCCGGTGTTCAATTGCGCCCAGTTCGTCGTCGAGCCGGTCTTCGGCCGCCCTTATGCCCTGCTCGAGGTCTGACCGCCTCGAGCCTCCCCGGCATCCTGTGCACCGGGCGAAGCTTCGTGGAGGCGTTCTTCGGAGCTGGAAAGAGAATCCCTCCGCCGGACAAGCGGGGGAGGCTCGAGTCTACCGAGGCTTCGCGGCCGGCTGGGGCTGGACCGCAGGCGCCCGCGGCTCGAGCAGGGCGGCGCTCTCGAGCCGGTCGAGCGCGCGGTGCGAGGCGACATAGCGGCGCGCATTGGCGATCCATTTGTCGGCCCGCTCGTGGCCGGGCAACCTCAGCACCTCGAGCAGGGCGACTTCGACCTGACCCGACTCCAGGCTCTGGCCGGCGCGACGGAGCCGCTCGGCGGGCTGGGTCGACGGCGTGTTCTCGCGGCGGATGGTGACGAGGCCGGCCAGTTCGGTCTTGAACGCGCCCCACCAGCTCTGTCCCTGGCCGCCGCCGGAGAGATGCGGCGCGATCTCCTGGAACTCCTTCTGGAGGCTCTGCGCCGTCACCGGCTGGCGGGCGACGGTGAGGACGGTCGCCACGGCCTCCGGCTCGCTCGCCGCGAAGCGCTCGCGAAGCAGGGTCTCGATATAGCCCAGGGCGACGCCGCGATCGATCGCCCGCCGGGCCGCGAAGGCGACGAGCAGGCCTTCCGCCCGGTCGGCATTGCCGACGGCGGTCCGCGACTGGAGGTCGAGCAGGGCGAGCCTCTCCTCGAGCCGGTTGACCCGCCGGGTCGTCTCGGGGTCGATCACCAGGCGCTCGCCGGCGGGGGCGTCGGCCGGCGGCTGGACGGCGGCCTCATGCTCCAGCATCACCGGCTGGGGCGCCGGCTCGGCGGCCGGCGGCGGGGCGGGAACGATTCCGAGGAAGGTCGCCGCCGTGCCCCAATTGGCGAGCAGCCAGCCCATCGCCGCGAGGCCGGCCAGGAAGGCGACGAGGGGCGGAGCGAGCAGCGTCCAGATCGGCCGCCTCGGTTTCGCCGTCACCCGTGCGGGCTCATAATCCATCGCCGTCCCTCGCCGCGTCACCGCCATATTTGCACAGCTTGGCGGCAAGCTCCAGCAAGGCTTGGTCGCGGGGCGCCGCCGAGACCGCCTTGGCCGCCCAGCCCTCGCCCGCCGCCGCCGCCGCCGCGCCGCTGATCGCCGCCACCGCGATCGCGGCCTTGTCTCCCGCAAGCTCGCGGAAGCGCCGGCCGGCGCGGGCCGAATGGATCATCGCCACCGCCGGGCCCTCGAACCGCGCCAGGGCCTCCGGCTCGGCCGCGTAGACGACGCGCCGCTCGATCTCGACGCCCGGCGCCTCGACCCCGATATGGTCGCGTCCACACAGATGAAGCGCCCGCCTCACCCCGGCCTCGGCCATCATCGCCGCGGCGGACGCCCCGTCGAACGGGCCGGCGCGGACGTCCGCGAACCCCGCCGCGCGGGCCGCCGCGGCGCTTCGATCGCCGACCGCGAAGCAGGGCAGGCCGGTCAGGCCCGGCGGGGCGTGGCGGGCGCCGTTGGCGCTGGTCAGGAGCACCGCCTCGTACCGGCTCGCCGCCACCGGCGGCCCCGCCACCGGCCTGATCGCGAAGAGCGGCGCGACGAGGGGATCGAGGCCCATCGTCCGGGCCCGCTCGGCGGTCTCCGAAGCGCCCGGCTCCGGCCGCAGGATCAGAAGCCTCACGACGCGAACAGAGCCCGAAGCCTCGGCGCCGCCCGGCCCAGCATCTCCCGGGCCAGCTCGAGCGGCGCCGAGTCGTCCCCGCTCCGGAAGCTTCGCTCGCCGCGCTCGGCCTCGGCCCCGTCCTCGGTCAATATCTCGGCCCGAAGCCGGATCCGGTCGCCCTCGAGGGTCGCCAGCGCCGCCACGGGCGAGCGGCAGCTCCCGCCCAGGCCTTCGAGCAGCCGGCGCTCCGCCGCCACGCAGGCGTGGGTCGGCCGGTGGTCGATCGCCGCGACCAGGGCCCGCACCCGGCGGTCGGCGCTCCGTACCTCGACGCCGATCGCCCCCTGCGCCGGCGCCGGCAGGAAGTCGTCCAGGATCGCGCCGTCGGACCGGCCGAGCCGCTCGAGCCCGGCGGCGGCGAGCAGGGTCGCGTCGACCTCGCCGAGCTGGATCTTGCGCAGCCGGGTTTCGACATTGCCGCGGAACGGCACGATGACGAGGTCCGGCCGCCGAGCGAGCAATTGCGCCGCCCGCCGCGGCGAGGACGTTCCGACCCGGGCGCCCTCGGGCAGAAATGCGAGGCTGGAGGCGCCGATCAGCCGGTCGCACACGTCGGCGCGCTCGAGCATCGCGGCGATCGCCAGCTCGGGCGGGCGCAAGGTCTCGACGTCCTTCATCGAATGGACGGCGAGGTCGATCCGCCCCTCGGCCAGCGCCAGGTCGAGCTCCTTGGTCCACAGCGCCTTGCCGCCCATCTCGGCGAGGGGGCGGTCGCGAAGCTGGTCGCCGCTGGTCGCGATCGGCTCGATCTCGATCACCTCCGGCCCCCAGCCATGGGCGTCGCGAAGCGCCGTCGCCACCAGCCGCGCCTGGACGAGCGCGAGCGGCGATCCGCGGGTTCCGAGGCGAAGGATCGGCTGCATGCGCCGCTTGTGCTAGCGGGTGCGGGGATGGCAGGGAAGCGGTGATGAGCCTGATCCTCGGCATTGAATCGAGCTGCGACGAGACCGCGGCGGCTCTCGTCGCCTCGGACCGGCGGATCCTCGCGCATTGCCTGGCGGGGCAGGAGAGCGCTCACACGCCCTATGGCGGGGTCGTTCCCGAGATCGCGGCGAGGGCCCATGTCGAGATCCTTCCCTCGCTGATCGAGCAGGCGCTGGCCGAGGCCGGGGTCGGGCTGAACGAAGTGGACGCGATCGCCGCGACCGCCGGGCCCGGCCTTGTCGGCGGGGTCATGGTCGGGCTCGTCGCCGCCAAGGGGCTGGCGCTCGCCGCCGGCAAGCCGCTCGTGGCCGTCAACCATCTCGAGGGCCATGCCCTGTCGCCGATGCTGAGCGATCCCGGCCTCGCTTTCCCCTATCTGCTCCTTCTCGTCTCCGGCGGCCATTGCCAGCTTCTCCACGTCGAGGGCCTGGCCCGCTACCGCCGCCTCGCCACCACCATCGACGACGCCGCCGGCGAGGCGTTCGACAAGACGGCAAAGCTCCTCGGCCTCGGCTTTCCCGGCGGCCCCGCGGTCGAGCGGACCGCCAGGGCGGGGAATCCCGCCGCGGTGCCGCTGCCGAGGCCGCTCGTCGGCTCGGCCGAGCCCCATTTCTCCTTCGCCGGCCTCAAGAGCGCGGTCCTGCGCGCCCGCGACAGCGGCCGCTACGCCAGCGAGGACATCGCCGCCTCCTTCCAGCAGGCCGTCGTCGACAGCCTCGTCGACCGGACCCGGCGGGCGCTCGATCGGGTTCCGGACTCGACCGCGCTGGTCGTCGCCGGCGGAGTCGCCGCCAATTCGAGCGTCCGCGCCGCGCTCGCCGCCCTGGCCGAGGCCCGCGGCCTGCCCTTCGTCGCTCCGCCGCTCTGGCTGTGCACCGACAACGCCGCGATGATCGCCTGGGCCGGGGCCTTGCGCTTCGACTCCGGCCTCACCGACCCGCTCGACGCCCCCGCCCGGGCGCGCTGGCCGCTCGACCCGGACGCCGAAAAGGTCCGCGGCGCGGGGGTCAAGGCGTGAGCATCCCCACGACGTTAGCCCTGAGCCCCCCAATTTCGTTCGGGCTGAGCTTGTCGAAGCCCATTTCTTGCTTGCGGGCTCGGGAAACGGGGAGGGCTTCGACAGGCTCGGCCCGAACGGAGTTCTGGCGTTGAAGATCGGAATCCTCGGCGGCGGCGCCTGGGGCACCGCGCTCGCCCAGGTCGCGGCCGGCGGCGGCGAGACCCTGCTCTGGGCGCTCGAGCCGGAAGTGGTCGAGGGCGTCAACCGCGACCACGAGAATCGCCTCTTCCTGGCCGGGGTGCCGCTCGACCCGGCGATCCGGGCCACCGGCGACCTCGATGCCCTCGCCGCCTGCGACGCCCTCCTCGTCGTCACCCCGGCCCAGCATATGCGCAAGGTCCTGGCCGCGATGCCCGCCCTGGACGTCCCGCTCATCCTCTGCGCCAAGGGGATGGAGGAAGCGACGATGGCGCTGATGCACGACGTCGCCCGCGAGGCCCAGCCGGACGCGCCGGTCGCCGTCCTCTCGGGCCCGACCTTCGCCCACGAGGTCGCCGCCGGCCTTCCCGCCGCCGTCACCCTCGCGGTCCCCGACCCGGCGCTCGGCGAGCGCCTCCGCGCCCGAATCGCCCGCCCCTGGTTCCGTCCCTATCTCTCCGACGACGTGACCGGCGCCGAGATCGGCGGAGCGGTCAAGAACGTCCTCGCCATCGCCTGCGGAGTCGTCGAGGGCCGTCGGCTCGGCCAGAATGCCCGCTCGGCCCTGATCTCGCGCGGTTTCGCCGAGATGACCCGGTTCGGGCTCGCCCGGGGCGCCCGGGCGGAGACCCTCGCCGGCCTGTCCGGCCTCGGCGACCTGGTCCTGACCTGCTCCTCGACCAGCTCGCGCAATTTCAGCCTCGGCAAGGGCCTCGGCGAAGGCCGCCGGGCCGCGGACCTCCTCGCCGACCGCCGAACCGTGGCCGAGGGCGCCCATACCGCCCCGGTGCTGGCACGGGCGGCGCGCGACGCCGGCGTCGACATGCCGATCGTCTCGGCGGTCTGCGCCCTGCTCGCCGGCGAGCAGAGCGTCGACGAGGTGGTCGAGCGGCTGCTGTCGAGGCCGCTGCGGAGCGAGGGGGTCTGACCCCCCGTCACCCCGGCGAAAGCCGGGACCTCGGGACGGGAAGTCCCGGCGGGCCTCCCCGAGATCCCGGGCTGCGCCGGGACGACGGCAGCTCCGCCGCCGTCAAAAATCCCAGCAGATCCCCTTATTCTCCCAGTCGCCGTAGCGAGTCGGCTCCTCGCCCCTCGGCCCGCCATGCTCCTCGGCTTCGTCCGCCGGCCCGGGCTCCGGCAGCGGCGGGCTGGGCGACAGGTGCGCCGGCGGTTTGACATGGGCCGGCCGCCGTCCCGCCGGGCCGATTGAAGATGGGGCGCTCATCCCCCACATTTCGGATGACGGAGGCTTCGACGCAAGGATGAACCAGCTGAGGACCCTGATGCTTCTGGCGGCGATGACCGCCCTGTTCATGGGCCTCGGCTTCACCCTCGGCGGCCCGCGCGGCGCCGTCGCCGCCCTCGCCGTCGCGGCCGCGATGAACCTGATCACCTACTGGAACGCCGACCGGATCGTCCTCTCGATGCACAATGCCAAGGAGGTGACGGCGAGCGACTGCCCGCAGCTGGTCGGAATCGTCAACGGGCTCGCCGAGCGCGCCGGTCTTCCCTATCCGCGGGTCTATCTGGTCGACTCGCCCCACCCCAACGCCTTCGCCACCGGCCGCGACCCCGCCCATGCCGCCGTCGCCGCGACCACGGGCCTGCTCGCCATCCTCAGCAAGGAGGAGGTGGCCGCGGTGATGGCGCACGAGCTCGGCCACGTCCGCAACCGCGACACGTTGGTGATGACGATGACGGCGACGATCGCCGGCGCCGTTTCGATGATCGCCAATTTCGGCTTCTTCTTCCGCGGCGGCGATCGCGCCAATCCGGTCGCGATGATCGCCGCGGTCCTGCTCGCGCCTTTCGCCGCGATGCTCGTCCAGCTCGCGATCAGCCGGACCCGCGAATATGGCGCCGACCGCGCCGCCGCCGAGATTTGCGGCGATCCACGGGCCCTCGCTTCGGCGCTGGCCAAGCTTCACCAGGGCGCCGCGCGAGTGCCGAGCCCGGTGGCGATGCGCAACCCGGCGGCGGCCTCGCTCTACATCGTGCCGTCGGGCACCGGCCGCGACAGCCTGTTCTCGACCCATCCGGACACGGGCAACCGGATCGCCGCCCTGCAGGCGATGGCCGGCGAGTTCGCTCCGCGGCCGCGCTCCTCGGCCGCCGTTCCCCGAACCCGCCGGACCGGAGCCAGCGCGCTCGACCCGCTCGGCCGGCGCCATAGGTGAACAGGCCTTCCGATCCGGCGGGCGTCCCCGCCCGCCGAGCCGCACTCAGCCTGCTCGACGCCGTCCTCCGCAAGGGTCTCCCGCTCGAGGCCGCCCTCGACACCGCCGCCCGCGGCCTGGCGCCGAGCGACCGCGGCCTCGCCCACGCCATCGCCGCGGAGGCCCTCCGCCGCCTCGGCGACCTAGACGCCCTCATCGACGGCGCCACCCGCAACCGGCTGCCCGACGACGCCAAGGCCCGCTTCGCCCTGCGCATCGCTTTGGTCCAGGCGCTGGCGCTGGACACGCCGCCCCATGCCGCGATCTCGACCGTGCTCCCGCTCGTCGACGGCGGCCCGCGCAAGCTCGTCCATGGCGTGTTCGGCACCCTGATGCGCCAGGGCGCGGCCCTGCCGGCCCTGCCGTCCCTCCCGGCCTCGGTCGAGGCGCGCTGGACCCGCAATTGGGGCGCTGACGTCGCCGCCGAGGCGGCCAGGCTGCTCGCGGCGCCGCCGCCGCTCGATCTCGTCTTCGCCGCCGGCGACCCGCCTCCGGCGGGCCTGGAAGGGATCAGCCTGATGCCCGGCCATTTGCGGCTCCCCGCCCGGACAGCGGTGGCGGGCCTCACCGGCTATGGCGAAGGCGGCTGGTGGGTCCAGGATATCGCGGCGTCGCTTCCGGCCCGGTTGCTCGGGCCGGGCGAGGGCAGGACCGCGCTCGACCTGTGCGCGGCGCCCGGCGGCAAGACCATGCAGCTGGCCAGCGCCGGCTTCGAGGTGACCGCGGTGGACTCGTCCGAAAGTCGTCTTGCACGACTTTCCGAGAACCTGGCACGGAACAACCTCTCGGCCAGGGTGATCGCCGCGGACATCCTGCGCTGGTCGCCGCCGGGCAAGGTCGACGCGATCCTTCTCGACGCGCCCTGCTCGGCGACGGGTATCTACCGCCGCCACCCCGACGTCCTCCACCGGGTCCGTCCGCGCGCCGTCGCCGAGCTCGCCGAGGGCCAGAAAGCGATGCTCGCCCGAGCCGCCGGCTGGCTCGAGCCGGGCGGATTTCTGGTCTATTCCGTCTGCTCGCTCGAGCCCGAGGAGGGCGAGGCGGTGGTCGAGGCGTTCCTGGCCGGTCGCCCCGACTTCGAGGCGGCTCAGATCGAGGCGGGCGAGCTGCCCGCCGCGATCCCGGTCGAGGGCAACCGGATCCGGATCCTCCCCGGCCTGTTCGCCGAGGAGGGCGGGGCCGACGGCTTCTTCATCGCCCGCTTCCGAAGGGTCTGAGCGTCCGACCCCCGTCCCACCGACGGTTCACTCGGACCATCGTCGGGCTGGGCCGAACGCTCCCTTCGTCGGGCCGCTTATCCCCCGGATGCTTGCGTCGACACGTCCTCGGGCCGGGCAACGGGCTCCGCCGTCGGGCTTTCGCACGGCACGACCAGGTCGGGATAACCGCAGCAATCGAGGTCGTAGATGTAGGAGCCATAGGGGGTGCAGCCCGCCCAGGGATCGGGGTCCGTCGGCGGCGGCGGAGGTGGGGGCGGCGGCTTCTTCGCCATCGCGGGCGCCGCGACTATCGAAGCCGCGAGCAGGATCGAAGCGGCCAGGCCGCCCCCCGCTCTCCTTTTTCCGTTCGCCATGTTCATTCTCCCACGGTTGGCCGGAAACCCCGCGCGACTCGCTCGAACGACCGGCCCGGCCACGCAACGATAGGCCTGAGGCGGGTCGCGCACGACGAGCTTTGGGTCCGAAACCGTCCAATCGGCCATGGCGGCACACCGCGCCTCAGGCCGGACGGGGCCGGAGGCCGCGCCTCGGCCAACAAAGCGGGGATAAGTCGAGCCCTTTCCTTGCCGCGCGACTCGGGCAGGGTTAACGTTCACGGGTGCAGCAGCCCGTCCGCATCGCCCCCTCAATCCTGTCGGCCGATTTCGCACGGCTCGGCGAGGAGGTGCGCGCCGTCGACGAAGCCGGGGCGGACTGGATCCACGTCGACGTGATGGACGGGCATTTCGTTCCCAACCTCACCATCGGGCCGGCGGTGGTGAAGGCGCTCCGTCCGCACTCGGCCAAGCCGTTCGACGTCCATCTGATGATCTCGCCGGTCGATCCGTTCCTCGAAGCCTTCGCCGAGGCCGGAGCCGACATTCTCACCGTCCATCCCGAAGCGGGGCCCCACCTCCACCGGACGCTCCAGGCGATCCGCTCGCTCGGCAAGCGCGCGGGCGTGGCGCTCAACCCGGCCACTCCGGCCAAGATGCTCGATTACGTCCTCGAGGAGGTCGATCTGGTGCTGGTGATGAGCGTCAATCCCGGCTTCGGCGGGCAGAGCTTCGTCGCCAGCCAGCTCCGCAAGATCGAGGCGGTCAGGAAGCAGATCGACAAGCAGGGCCTCGCCGTCGATCTCGAGGTGGACGGCGGCATCGACGCCGGCACCGCCCGCCGCGCGATCGACGCCGGCGCCGACGTCCTGGTCGCGGGGACGGCGACGTTCGGCGGCGGCCCGCAGCGTTACGCGTCGAATATCGCCGAGCTCCGGCGATGAGCCTTCTCGAGAAGATCGACCCTCCAGAAAGCGAGGAGATCGAGCCGGGCAAGAGGCTGATCCGCGTCGGCGGCGGCCAGGGCGCCTCGCTCGGCGAGCAGCTGTCCTCGATGCTCCACCGCCTGTCCTGGCGCACGCCCTTCCACACCCTGCGCCTGCGCGGCCGCCATCCGCTCAAGCTGCTCGCCGTGCCCAAGGATCCGGTCGCGGGCGACAAGTCCGCCGGCGAGGCGATCCTTCGCGGCCGCTTCGTCTGCCGCGGCCAGGCCTACGCCGCCGAGACCCTCGACTTCGCCGACCCGAGCCTGCCGGCCGACCTTTCCGACTATCTGCAGAGCTTCGAATGGCTTCGCGACCTCGCGGCGGCGGCGACTCGGGAGCGCGGGGCCAAGCTGGCCGAGAAAATGGTCCAGAAGTGGCTTGCCGCGCATGCCGAGGCGGTAACCGAGCGGGCCTGGCGCGCCGATCTTTGGGGCCGGCGGATTCTCTTCTGGACCGCCTATGCGCCCTACATATTGTCGAGCCGGGACTCCGCCTACCGGGCCGTTCTCCTCAACACCTTGTCGCGCGGCGCCCGCCATCTCGACAAGGCGGCGGAGAAAGCCCGGCCGGGCCTGGCCCGGATCACCGCCTGGGCGGGCGTCATCGCCGCCGCGCTCGTCATCCAGGGCGGCCCGGCCCGGCTCGGCCGCGGCGAGGCCGGGCTGCTCCGCGCGCTCAACGCCTCGCTTCACGACGACGGCGGGCTCGTCAGCCGCTCGCCTGGCGAGCAGCTCATGCTGGTCGAGCTGCTCGCCCAGCTGCGAGCCGTCTATTATGCCGGCGACCGCGACATGCCCGAGGCGCTGGCCGAGGTCCTTTCCGGGGCGGTGGCCGCCTTGCTCGGGGTCGCCCTGGGCGACGAGGCGCTGTCGAGCTGGCAGGGCGGCAACATGGCCTCGAAGCGGCGGATCGCCGCGGCCGTGGAGGGGAGCGGCGTCCGCGCCCGCCCGCTTCGCCAGCCGCGCGGCTGGGGCTATCAGCGGCTCGAGGCGAAGGGCACGGTCGCGCTCTTCGACGCGGCTCCGCCGCCGCCGACCCGAGCCTTCGCCGGCGGCTGCGCCTCGACCCTCGCCTTCGAGCTGTCGGAAGGCCCGAACCGGCTTGTGGTCAATTGCGGCGGCCCGGGCCCGGCCGCGGGAGCGCTTCCCGCCGAGCTCGTCCACGCGCTTAGGAGCAGCGCCGCCCATTCGACGCTCACCCTCGGCGACCGCAACTCGACCGCCGTCCATGACGACGGCAGCCTCGGCAAGGGCGTCTCGCAGGTCGAGCTGGCCCGCGACGAGACCGCCGGGATCGTCATGGTCGAGGCTAGCCATGACGGCTACGTCCGCCGCTTCGGCCTCGTCCACCAGCGCCAGCTCACCCTCGCCGCCGACGGGCGCGAGCTTCGCGGCCAGGACCTGCTCACCCTCCAGGGCCGCCGCCGCCGCTCGGAGCCGATCCCCTTTGCGGTCCGCTTCCACCTCCACCCGGACGTCGAGGCGGCGACGACGGCGGACGGCCAGGGCGCCCTGCTCAGGGTCCGGGGCCGTACCGTCTGGCAGTTCCGCTGCCGCGGCGGGCTGCTGGCGATCGAGGACAGCCTCTGGATCGACGGCGAGGCCGGGACCCGCGAGACGTCGCAGCTGGTCGTCGGCGGCGAGAGCCCCGGCGACGGCACCGCCATCGCCTGGATCTTTCGCCGGGCGGGGTAGGAGGGGTCGGCGGAACGGGGCAATTTCGCTCCCGTTCGGGCTGAGCCTGTCGAAGCCCTTTATTTCTATCGCGATCGGTAGAAGGGAGGCTTCGACAAGCTCAGCCCGAACGGTTGTGCGTGATTCCAAGGAAGCAGCCGGAGACGCTCACAGTGCAGGATGAAGTGAAGATAAATCGCGCCTTGCTCTCGGTGTCCGACAAGACCGGGCTGGTCGAGCTGGCCCGGGTCCTGGCGAGGCACGGCGTGGAGCTCGTCTCCACGGGCGGCACCGCCCGAGCCCTGCGCGAGGCGGGGCTGGAGGTGAAGGACGTCTCGGACGTGACCGGCTTCCCGGAGATGATGGACGGCCGGGTGAAGACCTTGCATCCGAAGGTCCATGGCGGGCTGCTCGCGGTTCGCGACGATCCCGAGCATTCGGCGGCGATGGCCGAGCACGGCATCGGCGCGATCGACCTCGTCGTCGTCAATCTCTACCCGTTCGCCCAGACCGTGGGGCGCGGCGCGGGCCGGGACGAGATCATCGAGAATATCGACATAGGCGGCCCCTCGATGGTTCGCTCCGCCGCCAAGAACCATCGATTCGTGGCGATTTGCGTCGATCCTGGCGACTATCCCCAACTTGTGACAACCTTGGCCGAGAATGGCGGCACGACGTCATCGGAGTTCCGCAAGTATCTGGCCGCAAAGGCTTTCGCGGCGACGGCGGCCTATGATTCGGCGATCGCCCAATGGTTCGCCTTCGCCGACCAGGGCCGCCTGTTCCCCGACATCCTCCCGCTCACCCTGAACCGGGGCTGCGAGCTCCGCTACGGTGAGAATCCCCATCAGAAAGCGGCGCTCTACCTTCCCGCCGGGCCCCACGGCCGGGGGATCGCCCAGGCCGAGCAGATCCAGGGCAAGGCGCTGAGCTACAACAATTACCACGATTCCGACGCCGCTCTCGAGCTCGTCTCCGAGTTCCGCGACTCGGAGCCCGCCTGCGTCATCGTCAAGCACGCCAATCCCTGCGGGGTCGCCACCGGCGCCAGCCTCGTCGAGGCCTACGAGGCGGCCTTCGCCTGCGACACGGTCTCGGCCTTCGGCGGCATCATCGCCGTCAACCGCCCGATCGACGGCCCGGCGGCGGAGGCGATGACCCGGATCTTCACCGAGGTGGTGATCGCCCCCGACGCCGACGAGGCCGCCCGCGCCGTCTTCGCCGGCAAGAAGAATCTGCGCCTGCTCCTCGCCGGCGCCCTCCCCGACCCGGCCCGACCGGGCCTCGCCCTCAAGTCGGTCGCCGGCGGCTATCTGCTCCAATCGCGGGACAATGGCCGGATCGGGCGCGGCGAGCTCCAGGTGGTCACCAGGAGGCAACCCTCGGATCGCGAGCTGGCCGACTGCCTGTTCGCCTGGACGGTGGCCAAGCACGTCAAGTCGAACGCCATCGTCTATGCCAGGGACGGCGCCACCGCCGGCATCGGTGCGGGCCAGATGAACCGCCTCGAATCGGCCCGAATCGCCGCCTGGAAGGCCCGCGACGCGGCGGACAAGGCGGGATGGCCGGAGCCCAGGACGATCGGCTCAGCCGTCGCCTCCGACGCCTTCTTCCCGTTCGCCGACGGCCTTCTCGCCGCCGTCGAGGCCGGGGCGACCGCCGTGATCCAGCCCGGAGGCTCGATCCGCGACGACGAGGTCATCGCCGCCGCCGACGAAGCCGGCCTCGCCATGGTCTTCACCGGGATGCGCCACTTCCGCCACTAGGCGGGCGGCGGACGGGCGCCGGGCGGGGTGACGCCGGCGGGCGGCGGAAGCTCGGGCGCCTCGCCCTTCTTCATCCGGAACAGCACCCGGTCGTCATGGGTGAAGCCCTTCCACCAGACGACGATCCCGAACGTCGCGAGGATGGCCGGGATGCCAACGCCAAGCTCGACCCATTCGAGCGACTGGGGAAGCATCGTGAACAGCTGGCCGACCAGCACGGCGGCCGCGCCCGCCCAGACCAGGGGCCAGCGCCAGCCCTGGACCGGCGCGCCGAGCAGCCGCCGGAGCAGTCTCGCCTTGAGGACCGAGGCCAGGCCCAGGGCGAGCATCAGGGCCGCCGCCGCGCTCGCCGCCTGATAGCCCTGGACGCTCTCCGGCCGGAGCGGCAGCTGCTTGACGGCGAGGATGAAGGCGACCGCGAGCGCGGCCTGGACCGCGATCATCAGCGCCGAGATCATCAGGTTGCGGTGGCGGGCAATATAGACGAGGGCGCCTTCGGAGACCGCCGCGGTGGCCGCGACGACCTCGGCGGCGAGCAGGAAGGCGAGCGCTCCCGTGCCGCCGATGAACTCCTTGCCGACCAGGCCCATGACCGCCTCGCCGGGAATCCCGAGCGCGAGCGCGATCCCGGCCTGGGCGGCGATGACCCAGAAGCCCACCTGCCGGACCTGCTTCGCCACCGCCTGCCTGTCGCCCTCGGCGAGCTTCTGGGTGATCACCGGCGCCAGGATCGGGTCGAAGCTGGTCTTCAGCTTCTGGGGCAGCGAGGCGACCTGCTGGCCGACATAATAGACCCCTACCCAATAGGGGGCGACGAACAGCCCGAGGATGGCGATGTCGAGCCGGCGCGAGCCCCATTCGATGGCGTCGGCGGCGGCGAGCGGGATGTTGAGTCGGGCGACACGGAGGAGCTGGGCCGGGTTCGGCTTCCAGTGCGGGGGAAGTCCGTAGCTCCGATAGAGCGGCCAAAGCGACGCGATCATCCCCGCCGTCACCGAGATGACGTAGGCGATGATCAGGCCGTCGCGCGACCGGCTGCCGTCCGCCGCGGCCGGGAAGATCAGCACGCACACGCCCGCGGCGATGCTGATCGTCCACGGCTCGACGATCGCCCGGGCTCGCACCGTCGCCCCGATGTCGTGGCGATAGGCCAGGGCCGCGAGCGCGATGTCGGCGCCGGCGATCCCGAAGATCACCATCGGAAGCAGCCAGTCGGCGCCGTGGATCCCCCCGGCCGGGAACATCGCCTGCGGGAAGAGCATCAGGATCAGCGTCGAGAAAGCCGAGGCGATGAAGGCGGCGAGGATCGCGTCGGTCACCACGCAGGCGTGCGGCTGGTCGGTCGTCGCCAGCTGCTGGGCCAGGCCCCGCTTCAGCCCCAGAGTCGAAAGCTGGGCCGCGAACTCCATGACGATGACGGCATAGGCGAAGGCGCCCAGGGCTTCCGGGCCGTAGAGCCGGCCGGCGATGAACAGGAAGGGGAGGCGCGCGGCGAGCCGGATCAGGAAGCCGAAGAAGTTCGTCCTCCCGCCCTTGGCGAGGGCGGCGATATCGTCCCCGGCCCCGGGCGGGGCCGTGCTCAATGCGCGGCGCCCCAGTTCGGCCCGGTGCCGATGTCCACGCCGAGCGGGACGCTGAGGGTGACGGCGGGCTCCGCCGCTCTCTCCATGACCCGGCGGATCACCGCTGCGGCCTGCTCGACCTCGCCCTCCGGCACCTCGAAGACGAGCTCGTCATGGACCTGCATCAGCATCCGGACCGAGCCCAGCCCCTCCCGCTCGAGGGCCGGGCACATGCGCACCATCGCCCGCTTGATGATGTCGGCGCTGGTCCCCTGGATCGGGGCGTTGACCGCGGCCCGCTCGGCGCCCTGGCGCTCGTGCTGGGTCTTGCTGCGGATCATCGGGAAGTGAGTCTTGCGGCCGAACAGGGTGGTGGTGAATCCGGTCTCCCGCACCCCTTCCAGGGTGGTGTGGATGTAGTCGCGGATGCCGGGGAAGCGCTCGAAATAGCGGTCGATCATCGCCTGCGCCTCGTCCGCGGTGATCGAAAGCCGGCCCGCCAGGCCCCAGCGCGAGATTCCGTACAGGATGGCGAAGTTGATCGTCTTCGCGCTCGCCCTGGTGTCGCGGTTGACCTCGCCGAACAGCTCCTGGGCGGTCAGGCTGTGGATGTCGGCGCCTTCCGCGAACGCGGCCTTGAGCTGCGGCACGTCGGCCATGTGGGCGGCGAGGCGAAGCTCGATCTGGCTGTAGTCGGCGGCGAGCATGACATAGCCCGGCTCGGCCACGAAGGCGTCGCGGATGCGCCGGCCGATCTCGGTCCGGATCGGGATGTTCTGGAGGTTGGGGTCGGTGGACGACAGCCGCCCGGTCTGGGCCCCGGAAAGCGAGTAGCTGGTGTGGACCCGCCCCGTTTCCTTGTTGATCTGCTGCTGAAGGGCGTCCGTATAGGTCGACTTGAGCTTCGAGAGCTGCCGCCATTCGAGAATCAGGCTGGCGATGGGCACTCCGTCGCGCGACAGCCGCTCGAGCTCGTTGACGTCGGTCGACCAGGTCCCGGACTTGCCCTTGCGCCCGCCCTTCAGGCCCATCCGGCCGAACAATACCTCGCCCAGCTGCTGGGGGCTTCCGATGGTGAACTGGCAGCCCGCCTCGCCGCAGATCCGTTCCTCGAGCGCGACGATCTGCGCCTGGAACTCCTGGCTGAGCCGGCCCAGCTCGTCCCGGTCGACCTTGACGCCCTCGCGCTCCATCCGGGCCACGACGGGGACGAGCGGCCGGTCGACCATCTCGTAGATCCGGGCGACCCGCTCGTGGGGGAGGCGGGTCTTGAACCGGGTCCACAGCCGCAGCGTCACGTCCGCGTCCTCGGCGGCATATTCGGTCGCCCTGTCGAGCGGGACCTGGTTGAACTTGATCTGCTTCTGCCCCGATCCGCAGACGTCCTTGAACGCGATGCAATCGTGGTCGAGATGCTTCTTGGCCAGGTCGTCCATCGAATGGCTGTTGAGTCCGCCGGCGTCGAGGTTGAAGCTCATCACGAGGCTGTCGTCGACCGGAGCGACCTTGACCCCGCGCCGGTCGAAGACGATCCAGTCGAACTTGAAGTTGTGGCCGACCTTGAGGATCGCGGGATCCTCAAGCATCGGCTTCAGCTTCGCCAGGGCGACCTCGGCCGGAATCTGCTCCGGCCGCTCCGATAGCAGGTCGTGGCCGCCATGCTCGAGCGGCACGTAGCACGCCTTTCCGCATTCGGTGGCGAGGCTGATCCCGACCAGCTTGGCGGTGACGCAATCATAGCCGTCGGTCTCGGTATCGACCGCGACGAGGCCGTTGCGGGTCGCCTCGGCGATCCAGGCGTCGAGCTCGGCCTCGGTGGTGACCGTGACGTAGGCGGAGCGGTCGATCTTCGGCTCGGGCCTGACCTCGCGCTGCACCGGCATTTGCGAATCGCTCGGCGCCTTGACCTGGGACGTTCCGTTCAACCTCGCCAGCAGCGACCTGAAACCCTGCTCCTCCAGGAATTCCCGAAGCGGCCCGTCCGGTATCCCCTTCATCTCGAGATCGTCGAGCGGCTCGGGAAGCGGCGCGTCGCAGACCAGCCTGACCAGCTCGCGCGACATCCGCGCGGCCTCGGCATGCTCGATCAGATTCTGCTTCAGCTTGGGCTTCTTGATCTCCTCGGCATGGGCGAGCACCGCCTCGACGTCGCCATATTGCTGGATGAGCTGGGCCGCCGTCTTCGGGCCCACGCCCGGGACTCCGGGAATGTTGTCGACGCTGTCGCCCATCAGCGCCAGCACCTCGCCGAGCTGCTCGGGCGGTACTCCGAACTTCTCGATCACGTAGTCGCGGCCGATTCGGCGGTCGTTCATCGTGTCGTAGAGGTCGAGCTTGCCGTCCTCGACGAGCTGCATCAGGTCCTTGTCCGAGGAGACGATCGTCACCCGCCATCCGGCGGCGAGCGCCGCCTTCGAATAGCAGGCGATGATGTCGTCCGCCTCGAGCCCGTCCTCCTCGATGCAGGGCAGGGAGAAGGCTCGAGTGGCGTCGCGGATGAGCGGGAATTGGGGCACCAGATCGGGCGGCGGCGGCGGCCGCTGGGCCTTGTAGCCGTCGAACATGTCGTTTCGGAACGTGTGCGAGCCGGCGTCGAAGATGACCGCGAGGTGGGTCGGTCCTTCCTCCTTGTGGAGGCTCTCGGCGAGCTTCCACAGCATCGTCGTATAGCCGTAGACGGCGCCGACGTTGAGCCCGTGCCGGTTCGTCAGCGGCGGCAGGCGGTGATAGGCGCGGAAGATGTAGCTGGACCCGTCGACCAGGTAGAGATGGGGCATGGAGGAGGCTCTAGCGCAGCCGGAACCTCTCGTCATCCCGGGACGCCGGACCCATGAACGTCGGCACGGGCAAGACGGAGCCGCGGCATTGACGGATTCCGGCTTTCGCCGGAACGACGGGGTCGGGCGACAGCGATTCTACGGTCTGGGATTCGTTAACCGTGCCGCGTTAGCTTTCGCCCCATGAGTCGCCGGCTGCTTCTTCCCGTCCTTGCCCTCTCGGCGCTGCTCGCCGCGCCTGCCGCGGGCGCTCCGTTCAAGCCGGGCAGGATCAGCGTCGCGGTGCGCGGCAGCGGACCCGACGTGATCCTCATCCCCGGACTCTCCTCGTCGCGCGGAGTCTGGAACGGGACCGTGGCGGCCGTGCCGGGCTACCGATACCACCTCGTCCAGGTCGCCGGCTTCGCGGGCACTCCGGCGGGCGGCAATTCCGCCGGGCGGGTCGCCGCCCCGGTCGCCGAGGAGATCGCCGCCTATATCGTGGCGAGCCGGATCGGCCGGCCCGCCATCGTCGGCCATTCGATGGGCGGGTCGATCGCGATGATGATCGGGGCCCGGCATCCCGAAGCCGCCGGCCGGATCATGGTCGTCGACATGCTGCCGTCGGCGGCCCGGCCTTTCGGAATTCCGCCGGCGGCGATGGCGCCGCTGGCCAGGCTGGTCGGCGGCGAGATGGCGGGGGCCGACCGGCTTCGGCGCGACCTCAAGTCGCTGGTCGGGCGCTTCGGCGATTCCGACTGGCTGGAGAGCCGGAACGACGCCGGCGTGGTCGGGCGCTCCGTCTCCGAGCTCCTCGCCACCGATCTGACCCCCGAGCTGAGCCGAATCCGCGCCCCTCTCACCGTCGTCTACGCCTGCTCCGCGAGGCTGGGCTACGCCTGCGGCGCGGTGAGTCGGGCGTTCCGCTCCGCTTACAGCCGGCGCCCGGGCACGAATCTGGTTCGCATCGACCGAAGCGGCCACACCATCATGTGGGACCAGCCGGCCGCGTTCCAGGCGGCGTTGCGCGCCTTTCTCGCCGGGCGCTAGCGAGTAAGGCGAGGTTCAACCCGCCGCCTTTAACGAGCGCCGCATGAGATGGCCGTTCCTCCTCGCCGCCGCCCTGGCCCTCGCGGGCAGCGGAGCCGCGGCCCCGGCGCCCGCCCCGCCGACCCCCGCCGCCCGGCCGTTCAGCCCCACCCGCTTCTCGGTCGTGGTTCAGGGAAGCGGCCCCGACGTCATCCTCATCCCGGGCCTGACCGGATCGCGCGACGTCTGGAAGGGGACGGTCGCCGCGGTGCCGGGCTATCGCTATCATCTCGTCCAGGTGGCCGGCTTCGGCGGCACGCCGGCGCGGGGCAATTCGGCGGGCAACGTCGTGGCGCCGCTGGCGGAAGAGGTCGCCCGCTACATCCACTCGCGAGGCCTTCGCCGCCCGGCGATCGTCGGCCATTCGATGGGCGGGACCGTCGCCATGATGATCGCGGCCCGCCACCCCAGCCTGCCCGGCAAGGTCATGGTCGTCGACATGCTGCCTCAGCCGGCGGGGATCGTCGGCGGCGACGCGGCGGGGATGCGCGGACTCGCCGACGGCCTCCGCGACCTCAGCGCCTCTCCGGGAGGGCGCCGCCTGGTCGAATCGGCGATAAGGTTGTTCGGCAATCCGGAGGGCGGCGCCGATCCGGACGTCACCGCCCGGGCGACTCACGAGCTGGCCCTGACCGACCTGACACCCGAGCTGCCGCGAATCGCGGCGCCGCTCACCGTGGTCTACGCCAGCCTCGACCCTGGCCGCCGCGCCGCCGACGACGGCCGCTATCGCTCGGCTTACGCGCGCAAGCGCGGCGCCAAGCTCGTTCGGATCGACGATAGCGGCCACATGATCATGTACGACCAGCCCGCGCGGTTCCGGGCGGAGCTGAAGGCGTTTCTCGCCCGCTAGCCGCCTCCCTGCCGCGAAGCGACGGGGAGGCGATCACGGAGTCAGAACCGTGTCCACCGCTTCCGGAAGCATCTTCGGATAGTCCAGCGTGTAGTGGAGCCCCCGGCTTTCCTTCCGGGTCAGCGCCGAACGGACGATCAGCTCCGCGACCTCGACCAGGTTGCGAAGCTCGACCAGGTCGGCGGTGACCCGGAAGTGGCGGTAATAATCGTGGGTTTCCTGCTTGAGCAGGTTGATCCGGTTGAGTGCGCGCTCGAGCCGCTTGGTGGTCCGGACGATCCCGACATAATCCCACATGAAGCGGCGTATCTCGGCCCAATTGTGGTGGACGACCACCTCCTCGTCGGAATCGGTGACCCGGCTCTCGTCCCACGGGCGGACGGCGGTAGGCGGCGGCAGGGCGTCCCAGCTCGCATTGATATGCTCGGCCGCGGCGACCCCGAAGACCAGGCATTCGAGCACCGAGTTGGAGGCGAGCCGGTTGGCGCCGTGGAGGCCGGACATGGTCACCTCGCCCGCGGCGTACAGGCCCTCCGCGTCGGTGCGGCCGTCAAGGTCGGTGATCACGCCTCCGCAGGTATAATGGGCGGCCGGCACGACCGGGATCGGCTCCCTCGTGATGTCGATGCCGATGTCGGGCTCGGCGAGGCGGGCGGCGATGGTCGGGAAATGCTCGCGGATGAAGTCCGGCTCGCGGTGGCTGATGTCGAGATGGACGTAGTCGAGGCCGAGCCGCTTCAGCTCATGGTCGATCGCCCGGGCGACGATGTCGCGCGGCGCAAGCTCCTCGCGCGGGTCGAAGCGCTTCATGAAGCGGCGGCCATCGGTCGGGAGCCTGAGCTTGCCGCCTTCCCCGCGCATCGCCTCGGTGATCAGGAAGTTCTTGACGTCATGGTGGTAGAGGCAGGTTGGGTGGAACTGGTTGAACTCCATGTTCGCCACCCGGCAGCCCGCCCGCCAGGCCATGGCGATTCCGTCGCCGGTCGAGCCGCGCGGGTTGGTCGAATAGAGCCAGGCGCGGCTGGCGCCGCCGCTGGCGAGGACGGTGGCCCGCCCGGTGAAGGTCTCGACATGGCCGGTGGCCCGGTTGAGTGCGTAGACTCCGCGAACGCGCCCGTCCTCGCCGCCGGAGACCCTGTGGCGGCCGGTCGCCAGATCGATGGCGACCCGGTCCGGGATGAGCTCGATGTTCGGATGCTCGGCGGCGCCTTTCTCCAGGGCCTGCTGAACGGCCCAGCCGGTCGCGTCGGCGACGTGGACGATCCGCCGGTGGCTGTGGCCGCCCTCGCGGGTCAGGTGCCAGCCGGCTTCCTCGCCCTTGTTGAACGGGACTCCCAGCGCCGCCAGCCGCTCGATCGCCGCGGGCGCGCTCTCGACCACGAACTCCACCGTCTCGCGCCGGTTGAGTCCGGCTCCGGCGACGATCGTGTCCTCGATATGGCTCTCGAACGTATCCCCCGGCTCGAGCACCGCGGCGATCCCCCCCTGGGCGAGCGCCGTCGAACCGGAGGAGAGGCCGCCCTTGGCCAGGACCGCGACCTTCAGCTTCGGCGCGAGGGTGAGCGCCGCCGACAGGCCGGCCGCGCCCGAGCCGATGACGACGACGTCGAAATCGTGGGTGGTGTCCCCGCTCATGGGGCAATCCCAAACCGTTCGGGTTGAGCTTGTCGAAGCCCTCTTCTTCCGTTCTTGCCGTGAGGAAAAGAAGAAGGCCCTTCGACAGGCTCAGGCCGAACGGGGCTTTTCATCTGCGCTCCACTAGCCCGCCGCCGCATCGGACGCCCGGGTCAAGTTCAGGAACACGTCCTCGAGGTCCGCCTCGCGGGTGGAGACGTCGACGATTCCGAGGCCGTGGCGCTGCAGGGCGGCGAGCACCTCGCCGGCATTCACCTTGTCCTTCCGGTAGGTGATGGCGAGGGTCCGTTTGTCGATCGGGTCGATCTTCTCGAAGCAGGTCGCGTCGGGCAGGGCGGCGATGTCGCGGTCGACGGTCACCTGGACCGCTTTCTCCTGCGCCATCCCGACCAGGGTCCGGGTCGTCTCGTTGGCGATGAGCCGGCCGTGGTTGATGATCGCGATCCGGTCGCAGAGATTTTCCGCTTCCTCGAGATAATGGGTGGTGAGGACGATCGTCACGCCCTCGGCGTTGAGCTGACGGACATAGGCCCAGAGCAGCTGGCGAAGCTCGATGTCGACCCCCGCCGTCGGCTCGTCCAGCACGAGGATGGGCGGCGAATGGACCATCGCCTTGGCGACCAGCAGCCGGCGCTTCATTCCGCCCGACAGGGTTCGCGAATAGGCCTCAGCCTTGTCCTCGAGCCGGACCGCTCGGAGCAGCTCCTGGGTCCGCCGCCGCTCCTTCGGCACCCCGTAGAGTCCGGCCTGGATTTCGAGGGTCTCGCGCGGCGTGAAGAACGGGTCGAAGACCAGCTCCTGGGGCACGATCCCGATCGAGGCCTTGGCGTTGCGCGGATGCTTCTCGACGTCGAAGCCCCAGATGGTGACGCTTCCGCCGCTCTTGTTGACCAGGCCGGCGAGGATGTTGATCAGGGTCGACTTGCCGGCGCCGTTCGGCCCGAGCAGGCCGAAAATCCCGCCCTGCGGCACTTCGAGGCTGACCCCGTCCAGCGCCCTCTTGCCGCCGGCATAGGTCTTTTCGAGGTTGACGATGGAAATGGCGGCCGCGGTCATGCGGGCGCTTTAGCGGCTGCCCGCGGCGAAGAACAGGCACGCTGACTTGAACATTGACTCAGGTTTCAGTTTACGCCATTGGCAAGGCCGAGCCGCAAAGGAGACTCCGGGAAGGAGCGAGCGGCCGGGGGAGAGGGGTTGAAGCACTTCACGGCATCGGACGGCGCTCGAATCGCCTACTCGGACGAGGGCGAGGGCCGCCCGCTCGTGCTTCTGCACGGGCTTATGGCCAATTCCGGATTTTTCGACAGGCAGCGCCAGCTGGCCGACGCCTTCCGTGTGATCGCCCTCGACCTTCGCGGCCACGGCCGGTCGCCGGCCGGTCCGGCGCGGCCGACGATCCGTCGGATCGCCGAGGATGTGACCGGGCTGGCCCGCCATCTGGACCTCGGCGGAGCGGTCGGGATCGGCTGGTCGCTCGGCGCCGCCGTGCTGTGGCGGGTGCTGGCCGGTCCGGCCTCGGAGCGGTTCGCGGCGGCGGTGGTCATCGACATGACTCCGCGCGTGCTCAACGACGGCGACTGGGACCTCGGCCTCTCCCGCGAAACCTGCGAGGCTCGAAGCCAGGCGATACGCGACGATTTCCCGGCCTTCGCGGCCGCGGCGGGACAGGCCATCTTCGCCGCCCCGGGCGCGGAGGCCGACCGGGCCGCCCTCGATTTCGCCGCCAACGACCCCGCCGCCATCGGCGCCCTGTGGGAATCGCTGGTCGAGGAGGACTTCCGGCCCCTGTTGCCCTCGATCCGCCAGCCGACCCTCGTCGCCCACGGCGCCCACAGCCATCTCTATGGAGCCGACACGGCCGGCCACCTCGTCGCCGCCCTGCCCCGCGCACGCGCCGTCACCTTCGAGTCTTCGGGCCACGCGCCGCATCTCGAGCAGCCCGAATTGTTCAACGCCGTCCTTCGCGAATTCGCGGCCGATCTGCCGCCAGTCCGTCAAACCAGACAATTGCTTGACCAGGAGTGAAGCCCATGACCCGCACCCGATTCACCACCCTTCTGAAGGCCGGCGCCGCGCTGGCCGCCATCGCCGCCGGCGCTCCGGCCTATGCCCAGGAACAGGGCGTCGAGGATACGCAGACGTCCGAGGAGGCGGCCGCCGCCGCCAACGACGAGGCGCAATCCCCCGACACGACGGGCGCCGACGCGGCCCTGATCGGAGAGGACATCCTCGTCACCGCCCGCCGCCGCGAGGAGAGCCTCCAGGACGTGCCGATCTCGGTCTCCGCCTTCAGCGGCGAGGCGCTCGAGAATCAGGGGGCCGTGGACATCACCGCCCTCCAGCAGCAGACCCCGAACCTCACCCTGCAGATCGCGCGCGGCTCCAACTCGACCCTGATCGCCTTCATCCGCGGCATCGGCCAGCAGGATCCGGTCTGGGGCTTCGAGCCGGGCGTCGGCCTCTACATCGACGACGTCTACGTCGCCCGGCCGCAGGGCGCCGTGCTCGACATCTTCGACGTGGAGCGGGTCGAGGTGCTGCGCGGTCCACAGGGCACCCTGTACGGACGCAACACGATCGGCGGAGCGATCAAATATGTCACTCGCCGCCTCGGCAACGACTTCGAGGCCCGGGTCCGCGGCGCCTACGGCAGCTACAACCAGATGGATCTCAGCGGCACGGTGACCCTGCCGGTGCAGGACAATTTCGCGATCGGCGCCGGCTTCGCCATCTACAAGCGCGACGGTTTCGGCGAAAATCTCTTCACCGGCGCCGAGCATTACAACAAGGACGTGTGGGCGGCGCGGCTCAGCATGGAATGGTCGCCCATCGACACGATCTCGGTGCGGATCGCCGCCGACAAGACCGACGACGAATCGAACCCGCGCCACGGCCACCGGGAAGTCGGCAATGCCGGCCTGGCCAATTTCGAGCCGCCGGCGAGCGTCTACGACACCCGCGCCGGGGTCGGCGACGAGAACAACGTCGAGACTTCGGGAATCTCCGGCACGATCGAGGTCGAGATCAGCCCCGAGGTGACCTTCAAGTCGATCACGGCGTGGCGCAAGGGCCATACCGAGACG
This sequence comes from Allosphingosinicella sp., assembly GCA_035714565.1. GTDB lineage: Bacteria > Pseudomonadota > Alphaproteobacteria > Sphingomonadales > Sphingomonadaceae > Allosphingosinicella. The sequence goes on along the minus strand of DASTLX010000012.1, from coordinate 115,851 downwards.
GTCATCGACTTCGACGGCACGCCCGGTCCGGTGCTCGATATCCCGTCCTTCTACCGGGACAAGGCCTTCACCCAGGAGATGCAGGTCCTGTTCAACCACAACCGCCTCCAGGGCGTGGTCGGCCTCTACTACATCAGCAACTCGGCGTCCGGAGCGTTCGATACGGTCGTCGGCAACGTCGCTCTGCCGGGGCGGCCGGTGGGCCTCACCACGGTCACGACCGGCGACGTCGACACCAAGAGCTACGCGGCCTTCGCCGACGTCAGCTTCGACATAACCGAGCAGCTCGCCATCTCCCTGGGCGGCCGCTACACGCACGACCGGCGCGAAGGAACGGTCTTCCGCCAGCAATATGCGGGCATCCGGAGCCCGTTGTTCGGCAACGGCGCCGCCCAGCTGCTCGGCGCTCCGCGCACCAACTACACCAACGAGCGGACCTTCGAGGAATTCACCCCGCGCGCCTCGATCAGCTACAAGCCGACCGAGGACCTCATGGTCTACGCTTCCTATTCCAACGGCTTCAAGTCGGGAGGGTTCGATCCGCGGGGCGATGCGGTCCTCGTCCCCAACACCTCCGCCGGCTACAATCCCGAGAAGGTCGACGCCTATGAGCTCGGCCTCAAGGGCAATGCCGGCCGCAAGCTCTTCTTCAACCTCGCCGGCTTCTATTCCAAGTACAAGGGCCAGCAGGTCACCCAGCAGTATCTCGTCGGAAGCACGGTCGCCAGCGAGGTCGTGAACGTCGGGCGCTCGACCATCTACGGCGCCGAGTTCGAAGGCCGGGCCGTCTTCTCGCGCGCCCTGTCGGCGACGGCGTCGGTCGGCTACACCCACGCCCGGTTCGACACCTTCGTCTCGTTCGACCCCGCCACGCTCACCGTCCGCGAGCTGGCGGACGAGCGCAGCTTCCAGAACACGCCGAAGTGGAACGGCAACCTGACCGTCAACTACGTTCACGACCTCGGCAACGGCGGCTCGATCGCCTTCACCCCGGCGATGTCGTTCCGGACCAGCTACACCTTGTTCGAGATAGCGAACCCGACCCTGGACGAGAACGGCTATGCCCTGTTCGACGCCAGCCTGGTCTGGACGTCCGAGAACGAGCGCTTCCAGCTCGGCGCCCACGCCCGCAACATCACCGACGAGCGCTACCGGGTCGGCGGCTATGTCTTCCCGGGGGCCTTGACCGGCAACTCGCTCATCGCCTTCTACGGCCCGCCGCGGACCTTCACGGTCTCGGCCGCGATCAAGTTCTAGAGAATGGAAAGGCGAGGAGCATGAACAAGGGCACCCCCGGCGGAGGCCGGGTGCTGGCGATCCTGCTCCTCGCCTACATCTTCAACTTCATCGACCGGCAGATCATCGGAGTCCTCGCCGTGCCGATAAAGGCGGAGCTGGCGCTGTCCGACCGCCAGCTCGGCCTGATGGGCGGGATCGCCTTCGCCCTCTTCTACTCCGGGCTCGCCATTCCGATCGCCTGGCTCGCGGACCGCAAGAGCCGGGTCAACATCATCGCCGCCTCGGTGGCCCTGTGGAGCGGCTTCACCGCCGCCTGCGGCCTCGCGCAGAACTTCTGGCATCTGTTCCTGGCCCGGATGGGCGTCGGGATCGGCGAGGCGGGCGGGGTCGCGCCGTCCTACGCCCTGATCTCGGATTTCTACCCCAAGGAGAGGCGGGCCCGGGCGCTCGCCCTGTTCTCCCTCGGAATCCCGATCGGCTCGGCGCTGGGAGTCTTCTTCGGCGGCTGGATCGCGAGCCATCTCGACTGGCGCTCGGCTTTCTTCATCGTCGGCCTCGCCGGCCTGCCCGCCGCGCTCCTGGTCAAGCTCGCCGTCCCCGAACCCGTGCGCGGCGGTTTCGACAGCGCCGACGGGCAGGCGAGCGAGCCGGCGCCGCCCTTCCTCCACGTCGTCGCGACCCTGGCCGGCAAGCCGAGCTTCTGGCTGCTCTCCTTCGGCGCCGCCTCGGGCTCGATCCTGGGCTACGGGCTGATCTTCTGGCTGCCCAGCTTCTTCAGCCGCAGCTTCGGTCTGGAGCTCGCCCAGGTCGGCTGGTTCTACGGGTCGATCGTCCTGATCGGAGGCGTGGCCGGGACCTGGCTCGGGGGCTGGATCGGCGATCGGGTCGGGGCCGCCAGCCCGGGCGCCTATGCGCTCGTTCCGGCGGTCTGCTTCCTGATCGCGGCGCCGGTCTTCGCCTTCGGGCTGTTCGCGCCGACCCGGACGATCGGCTGGATCCTGTTCGCCGTCGGCCAGATGCTCGCCCTCGCCTGGCTCGGCCCGATCATCGCCGCCGTCCAGCATATCGTCCCCCCGAACATGCGGGCGACCGCGTCGGCGAGCTTCCTGTTCATCAACAATTTGATCGGGATCGGCTTCGGCATCTTCTTCCTCGGCTTCATGTCGGACCGGATGACCGAGGCGCACGGCGAGGACGCCCTCCAATATTCGATTCTCTACGGTCTCGGCTTCTACGTCCTGAGCGCCCTCATCTACCTCGCCGCCTCGCGCCGGCTGAAGCGCGACTGGCACTCCTCCTGAGAAAATCGCTCGGCCGCCGCCGGGCAGGTCTGCGGGCGCCCGTCCCTCGCCGCGTCCGGCGAGGGGCGGGCAACCGCTGCATTGTCTCACAATGTCAAAGAGCCGCCGAGTCGCGACTCGGTCGATCTCAATCTAGTAGGAAAAATCCTACACTGCAAGAACAAAAAGTGAAAATCAGCTTTTGGGCGTCGCCCGGCGCGATTCCCCCTCGGCGGGCGGCGCCCGGAAATTCGCGGCCGCCGCGATTTTCTCGCCGGCGGCCCTGAGCAGATTGGACTGGAGCGCCCTGAGCCGCGTCGGGCTGGCGATCTTCTCGCCCGCGAGGTCGGTCAGGTAGAAGACGTCGACCGCGCGCTCCCCGTAGGTTGCGATGTGGGCGCTGTGGATCGCCGCCTTCGATTCGTAGAGCGCCCCGGCGAGGCCGCTGAGCAGGGCGGCGCGGTCGCGGGCGTTGACCTCGACGACGGTGTAGCGGCTCGACGCCTGGTTGTCGACGAACACGGCGGGCTGGATGGCGAAGGCCTCGGCTCGAAGCAAGGGCAGGGCCTTGGCCTCGAGCCGGTCCATCGCCGGCTCCTGGCCTTCGATCGCCCGGAGCACATTCTCCTCGAGCCGCCTCAGCTGATGGCGGTCGGCGAACGGGCCTCCGGTCGAATCCTGGACGAGGAAATTGTCGACCGCCATTCCGTCCTGCGTGGTGTGGATTCGGGCGTCGATGATGTTGGCGCCGGCGAGGCTGATCGCGGCGCTCAGATGGTAGAACAGGCCGGGCCGGTCCTTGGCGTAGACGCTGAGAAGGGTGGCTCCGCGCTCCTCCTCGACCGAGACTGCGAGCGGCCGGGTCCTCGCCGGTGCCCGGTCGGCCGAATCCATCAGGGCCGCGTTCATCTCGAGCACCCCCGGCGGCTCGGCCAGCCAGTAGCTGTCGGGCAGGCGCCAGGCATGGCGCGCGAAACGCGAATCGTCCCAGCCGAGCCGGGCCGCGAGCGCCGCCTGGGTCGCCGCGATCCGCTCGCTGCGGCCCTTCTGCTTGTGACCGAGGCGAAGGGCTTCCTCGGCCGCGTCGAACAATTCGCGAAGCAGCTGCCGCTTCCAGCCGTTCCAGACTCCCGGCCCGACCGCCTGGATGTCGACGACGGTGAGGATGAACAGCAATCGAAGCCGCTCCGGGCTCTTCACCCGGGCGACGAAATCCTGGATCGTCTGGGGATCGGCGAGGTCGCGCTTGAAGGCGGTGGCGGACATGAAGAGGTGCCAGCGAACCAGCCAGGCCACCGTCTCGGTCTCCGCCTCGGTAAGCCCGAGCCTCGGGCAGAGCGCCCCTGCCACCTCGGCGCCGAGCAGGCTGTGGTCGCCGCCTCGCCCCTTGGCGATGTCGTGGAGGAGGACCGCGGCGTAGAGGGCGCGCCGCGAGGCGATGTGGCGGAACAGGGCGGTCGCGAGGGGGTGGTCCGCCTTCGACTCGCCTTTCTCGATTCGCGAGAGGAGGCCGATCGCCCTTATGCTGTGCTCGTCGACCGTATAATGATGATACATGTCGAACTGCATCTGGGCGACGACCCGGCCGAAGTCCGGAACGAAGCGGCCGAACACTCCGGCCTCGTTCATCCACCTGAGCACCGTCTCGGGATCGCGCGGGCTGGTCAGCACGTCGAGGAAGAGGGCGTTGGCGCGCGGATCGTCGCGCACCTCGTCGACCAGCTTGGAATCGCGGGCGGCCGCGCGCATCGCCAGGGGGTGGACCTCGAGGCCGTAGAGGTCGGCGAGCGCGAAGAGCTGGAGGAGGCGGACGGGATCTTCCCGGAAGAAATCCTCGCGCGGCAGGGCCAGCCGGCCCCGGTCGAGGACGAAGCCTTCGAGGCGGCTCGGCCGGCGGCGGATGGTCGGAAGGCCGAAGCGCCCGCCCTTCTTCGCGAACTTCTCGTCGAGATGGGCGAGGAACACCCCGGTCAGGTCGCCGACGGTTTTCGCGTGCAGGAAATAATGGCGCATGAAGCGCTCGACCGGCGGTTTGCCGGGGCGGTCGGCGTAGCGCATCCGGCCGGCGATCTCGCGCTGATAGTCGAAGGTGAGGCGCTCCTCGGCCCGGCCGGCGACGAGGTGGAGGTGGCAGCGCACGGCCCACAGGAAGCGCTCGGCGCGCTGGAACTGGTGCAATTCGGTCGCCGAGAGCAGGCCCACCCCGACGAGGTCGGCGATCTCGGTCACCTGATAGGCATATTTGCCGATCCAGAACAGGGTGTGGAGGTCGCGAAGGCCGCCCTTGCCCTCCTTGACGTTGGGCTCGACGACGTAGCGGCTGTCGCCCATGCGGCGATGGCGCGCGTTCCTTTCCTCGAGCTTCTCGGTGACGAACCTCTTCGCCTTGCCCGCCACCACCTCCTTCCAGAAGCGCGCCTGGACCTCGTCGAACAGCCGCTCGTCGCCCCACAGCCAGCGCGCCTCGAGGAGGGCGGTCCGCACCGTGTGGTCGGCGGACGCGAGCTCGACCAGCTCGTCGACGGAGCGGGTCGAGGGGCCGAGCTTCAGCCCGAGGTCCCAGAGCAGGTAGAGGATCGCCTCGACCGCCTGCTTCGCCCAGCGGCCCGGCCCGGCCGGAGTGACGAAGGCGATGTCGACGTCGGAATGGAGCGCCATCTCGCCTCGGCCGTAGCCGCCGACGGCGAGCAGAAGCAGCCGGTCGGCCGTCCTCGGCACCGGCGGGCCCGCCAGGGCGTGGTCGTAGGCGAGGCGGACGATCTGGTCGGTCAGAAAGGCGTAGGCGGCGGCCGTCTCGCTTCCCGCATAGGGCTTCTCCGCGAGGCGCCGCTCTATCTCGGACCGCCCCGAGGTCAGGGCGCCCTTGAGGATGGAGGCCGCGCCCGCGGGCGTTTCCGCCAGCGCGCCCGCCAGCGACCGGCGGTCGACGATCGAGCGCTTGTCGGGGACGGAGGCGAAGCGGGTCGGCATCAGCCCTCGCCGGCGGCGAGCCGCTTCAGGCGGTAGACCAGCTCCAGGGCCTCGCGGGGGCTGAGCGAGTCGGCATCGACCTCCGCAAGCGCCGACTGCAGGGGATCGGGCAAGGCCTCCTCCTGCTCGGCAGCGGCCGCGAAGAGGGGCAGGTCGTCGAGGCCGGCCGCGATCCCGCCGGTGGCGGCTCGGCCCTGCTCCAGCTTGGCGAGGACCGAGCGGGCCCGGGCGAGGACGGGAGCGGGGAGGCCGGCGAGCTTGGCCACGGCGAGGCCGTAGCTCCGGTCGGCGGGGCCCTTGGACACTTCGTGGAGGAGGACGAGGTCGCCCTTCCACTCGCGTGCGCGGACATGGTGGAGGGACAGCGCGTCGAGCCGCTCCGCCAGCCTCGTCAGCTCGTGATAATGGGTGGCGAACAGGCAGCGGCAGCGATTGCGGTCGTGGATCGCCTCGGTCACCGCCCAGGCGATGGCGAGGCCGTCATAGGTCGAGGTGCCTCGCCCGACCTCGTCGAGGATCACGAAGCTGCGCTCGGTCGCCTGGCTGAGGATGGCGGCCGTCTCGACCATCTCGACCATGAAGGTCGAGCGGCCCCGGGCGAGATTGTCGGAGGCGCCGACCCGGCTGAACAGCCGGTCGACGAGGCCGAGGGTGACCCGCGCGGCGGGGACGTAGGCGCCCGCCTGCGCCAGCACCGCGATCAGGGCGTTCTGCCTCAGGAAGGTCGACTTGCCGCCCATGTTCGGCCCGGTCACCAGCCACAGGCGCTCGTCTTCCGACAGCCCGCAATCGTTGGCGACGAATCGGCCGCCCGAGGCGCGCAGGGAATCCTCGACCACCGGATGGCGCCCGCCCTCGACGTCGAAGCAATTGTGGCCCGCGAAACGCGGCCTCGACCAGCCGCCCTCCACCGCCCGCTCGGCCAGCGCGGCGGCGACGTCGAGCCGGGCGAGGGCGTCGGCGGCCGCGGCGATCGGCTCGGCCCGAGCCAGCGCCGCGGCGGTGAGCTCCTCGAGATGCGCGGCTTCGGCGGCGATCGCATGAGCGCCCGCCTGCCCCACCCGGATGGCCTGCTCGTGAAGATCGGGGGCGTTGAAACGCACGACCCCGGCCAGGGTCTGGCGGTGCGTGAAGCCCGAATCCGAGGTCATCAGCGGATCGGCATGCCGGGCCGGAACCTCGATATGGAAGCCGAGGACTCCGTTGTGCCGGATCTTGAGCGTGGCGATTCCGGTCTGCTGCCGGTAGCGCGCCTCGAGCCCGGCAATGGCCCGGCGCCCCTCGCCGCCGGCGGCGCGCAGGTCGTCCAGGGCCGCGTCATAGCCTTCGGCGATATAGCCGCCCTGCGCGGCCTCGATCGGCGGCGACGGCACCAGCGCCCGGGCGAGCAGGTCGGTGAGCTCGCCGTGACCGGTCAGCGCCGGCAGCAGGGAGGAGAGCAGAAGCGGGGGGTCGTCCAGCGCGGAGAGGCGGGCGTGGAGACGCCGGGTCTCGTTGAGGCCGTCGCGAAGCTGGCCGAGGTCGCGCGGGCCGCCGCGCCCCGCGACCAGGCGTCCCAGCGCCCGGCCGATGTCCGGAAGCGCCTTGAGCTGGCGCCGAAGCGTCTCGCGCAGCCCGGAATCGCCTTCGAACAGGGCGACGAGGTCGAGCCGCGCCTCGATGAGCCGGCGATCGAGCAGCGGCGCTCCGAGGTCGGCGGCGAGCAGTCGCGCGCCGGCCCCGGTGACGGTCCGGTCGACCGCGTGGAGCAGGCTTCCGGCGCGCCCGCCGGTCGCCGCCTGGGTCAGCTCCAGGCTCTCGCGGGTCGCCGCGTCGATCATCATGTGGTCGCTCGAGGCCCTGGCGACCGGCGGGCGCAGGAAGGGGAGGGACTCCTTCGCCACTTCGTCGAGATAGGAGAGAAGCCCTCCCGCCGCGCACAAGGCGGCCCGGTCGAAGGCGCCGAAGCCGTCGAGCGTGGCGACCTGGAACCGTTCCTTGAGCCTGCGCTCGGCGGCGAGGCTGTCGAAGCCGCCTTTGCGCTCGGTGACCGCGACGTTCGGCAGCGGCTCCGCGGCGACGATCTCCGCCGCTCCCAGGCGGGCCAGCTCGGCGTCGAGGGCGGCGGGGGCGACCGATCCCAGCTCGAACCGTCCGGTCGAGACGTCGGCGGCGGCGAGTCCGAAGCGCTCGCCGGCCCTGGCCACCGCGACCAGCCAGTTGGCGGAGCGCGAATCGAGAAGCGCCTCCTCGGTGAGGGTCCCGGCGGTGACGACCCGGACGATGGCGCGGTTGACCACGGACTTGGCGCCCCGCTTCTTCGCTTCCGCAGGATTCTCGGTCTGCTCGGCGATCGCGACCCGGAATCCGCCCCGGATCAGCCGCGCCAGATAGGATTCGGCGGCGTGGATCGGCACTCCGCACATCGGGATCGGCTCGCCGTCATGCTCGCCGCGCGCGGTGAGCGCGATGTCGAGGCAGCGGGCCGCCGCCTTGGCGTCATCGAAGAACAATTCGAAGAAGTCGCCCATGCGGTAGAAGAGCAGGCAATCGGCCGCCTCCGCCTTGAGCGCGAGATACTGCGCCATCATCGGCGTCGGCGCCGAGCCTGTCTTCGCCTGGGTGGCCATGGCCGAGGGATAGAGCGTTGGAGGCCGAGGGGAAACCGTCATCCCGGCGAAAGCCGGGACCCCGCCCGAAAAATCCCCGCGGGTCTTCCCGGCGCCCGGCGTTCGCCGGAGGCGAGGTTCAGGTCACGTCCTGCCGGACCCGTTCGACGGTGAGCGTGGCCAGCCAGGGCCCTGAAGCGGTCCCGGCCAAGGCCGGCCAGTACCAGGAAGAGACGTCCGGCCAGCTCCGCCCGTCGGCGCCGATTATCTGCTCGCAGACGCGCACGGTCCGGCCGCCGCGGGTCGCCGTGAAGCAGGAGGCGGGCCTGCCGCCGGCGCCAACCCGCATCGGGGAGGGGCCGATCGCGTAGCCGACCGCCCGGAAGCAGTCGGCGGCGGGGTGCAGCCGCCGGGTCGGGGCGTTGACCTGGCGAAGAACGACCTGGCGTCGGCCGTCGCTGAACCGGGCGACATGGCCGGGGAAGCTCCGGGCGAGCAGCCGATCCTCGGGGGCGGGCGCGAGCGGCACGATCGCCCGGCCCTCGAAACGGCTCGGCCACGGCTCGGCGGGGCCGGCGTCGGCGGAGCTCGCGGGCTCCGCAAGGGGCGCGAGCAAGGCGGCTGCCGCGAGCAGGCCGAAGGTCAGGATGGAGCCCCGCCGGCTCATGTCCGCCGGGGCGCCACGCAGAACAAGGTGGCGAGCGCAAGCATCAGGAACGAGACCAGCCCGACCGCCTCGTGCGCGACCGGTCCCCGAAGCGGCCCGGCGAGGCCGTTCTCGAGATAGAAGAGGCTGGAGGCGCGGATCGCGTTTCCGGCGATGGCGATGGCGGCGGCGATGCCGATCGCCCCGGCGTAGCGGCAGAAGCCGAAGCCGGCCGCGAGGGCCACTGCGCTGACCAGGAAGAGCGCGGCCCAGAGCATCCTCACTCCGCTGCAGGCGCCATCGAAGAGCAGGAGCGAACCGTTCCAGCTGAGCGCGACCCCTTCCACCCCGACCGCCATCCCGTTCAGCCTCAGCATGGCGGCCGCCAGCGCCGAGCCGGCCAGCCGCATCGGGTAGGCGAGATAGAAATCCAGGCTCGGAAGCACCGGCAAGGCGAGCAGGGCGAGGCCGACGAGCGGCGGCCAGGGCAGCGCGCCGGCCGCGACATGGCGGCAGAGCAGGGCGACGGCGACCACCGCGACCGCCGCCCCCGGCAGCGCCGGTCCGGCGAGCGTGGCGGCGACGTAGCCGGCGAGCGCGAAGGACAGCCAGCGCAGCGGAACCGGCCGGGCCTCGCCAGCGGCGATTCGGCGGACCGCGGGCGCGGCGACGGCGAGCCCGACCAGAGCCAGGGGAACGGCGGACAGGCCGTCGCCGAACCGACCCGCGAGCAGCCGCCAGGCATCCCAGAACAGCAAGGGCGTCACGGCGAGCGCGAGCCGGGGATCGAGGCCGGGCGCCATCAGCGCAAAGCCGGCCGCCGCGGGAGAAGCCCGCGATGCTGCCAGAGGAGCAGGGCCGCGACGAGCGCCATCAGCGCCCAGGTCCCGGGCTCCGGAACCGTCGGAACGTCCCCCGCTCCCGGAACGGCGAGGCCGTTATTCTTATATTGGGCGTCGGTCTCCAGGACGACCGCGCCGCTCACCGGAGTGACGATGTTCAGCCGGTGGGCGAGGGCGATCGCCGCCGATCGCTCCTTCCCCTGCAGGTTCGCGGCGCCGGTGAGCCGCTCGGCTCCCCACAGCCGGGCGATGTGGACCGAGGCCGCGGGGCCGGCGCGCGACGGCGCCTCGCTGCGGGTCGCCTGCCAGCCCTCGCCGGCGCCGAGGCGGGCGAGCAGCGCGGCGAGGTCGGCGCCTGGGTCGCCCGAGGGCGGCGCCTCGCGCGCGATCTCGAACCAGGGATGTCCGGCGACCGTGAAGGCTGGGCCTGCCTCGGCCTGGTAACGGATCAAACGGGGCAGGTCCCGGCTCCGCTCGAGCAGCTGATCGAGGCGAGCAGCGGAATAAGCGAACTCGACCGGTTGCGCGCCGTGGATCCAGAGCAGCGCCGAACCGCCGCCGCCGGAGGCCTCGATCGCGTCGGCCAGGGCCGGCAGATTGTCCTGGCCGCCCTCGAACGAAACGTCCTTCAGCGCCTGCCGAACCCGCGACGACTGGGCGGGCGACCACGGCCGCGCCGCGACCTGGCGGGGCTCCTGCGCGGCGATGACGAGTCCGACCGGGAGGCCGGCGGGAAGAGCGCCCAGGGCCCGATCGAGACCGGCGGCGGCCTCGCGGTTGCTCACCGACGAGTCGACGAGGAGAATGATTCGGGCCGGCCGCTTCAACGGGGTCCGGGCCACGGTCTGGACGATGTGCAGCGCCGGCGCCTCGGCGGTCGCCGGTAAGATCGCGCTTCGAGTCGATGGCGCTTCGATCCTCGGCGCGGCGATTCGCGGGCGGTGGCGGCCGAGCTGGAAGTCGTCCAGCGCCGCCCGTATCTGGGTCACGCCCGAAGGAAGGGTCCGGGTCCGGAACCGGGCGTCGCCCGCGCCCAGCGGCCCTCGGCCCTCGATCCAGATCTGGTGGCGCAGCTCGCGCGGAAGCTCGAAATTGTTCTCCGCGATCGCCGGGAGGGCGAGGCTCCGTGCCCCGTCCGGCGCGATGTCGAGCGGCGCGGTGATCCCGATCCTGAGCTTGAGCGAGGCCCCGGCCGGCACCGGAAAGGCCTGGACCAGCAGCCGGCCGGCGCCGTCGGTGGTGACGAGCAGCGGGTCGCGGCTGGCTCGGACCACATTTTCGTAGGCCGCGCGCGCCTCGCCGCGGCCGGCGACGCTGGCTTCGCGGGGCTCGCCGTTGACCCACAGGGTCGCCCGCGACGCGACTCCGCCCGGCGGCAAGGCCAGCGTCAGCCGAGCCTCCTGCGCGAAATCCATGCGATTGGCGAAGACGGCCGTCCATTCGAGATAGGCGAGATTGTCGGCGCTCGACACGGACCCGTCGATGCGGGACGCCGCGAGCCGGAGGCCCTGCGCCCGGCCGCCGACCGACGTCCCGCCCTGGTCGTCGTCGACGCTCCACCAGCTTTGCCCTTGCCGCGATGGGCCCTCGACCGCGTTGAAGGGCCGCCCGGTCGCTCGATAATAGAGCTCGCGGGCCGGACCGGTCGTCGCGCCGGGCCTCCCGGAAAAGGCCCCCTCGTTCCAGGTCGATACCGCGAAGCTGGCCAGGCCCACGGCCCGCCCGCCCTCGCCGTAGCAGAGCCTCAGCAGCATCGACTCGTCGCCGAGCGCGCTCATCAGGGCGGTCGCCCGCCGCGCGCTCGCCGAGTCGCCGCCGGCCCACCCGACGGCGAGGAAGGTGGCGGTGGCCGGCAGATCGACGATCACCAGCGCGGCCAGGCCGGCCAGGACTCCGCCGAGCCAGCGCCGAAGGCTGTGGCCCGGCTCCCCGACCCACCGGCCGGCGAGCTTCACCGAGGCGACGAGGGCGAGGGCCGGCGCCCAGGGCAGGAAGCCGAGGCCCAGAAGCAGGACCCCGATGACCGAGATCGGCAGCAGCGGCAGGAAGATGAGCGAGTAGACGAAGGAGATCGCCATGGCGGCGCCCGCCGCGAGCGTCAGAGTCGGCGAGGCCGGTCCATCGCGGCGGGCGGCGGCCCAGAGGGTGTAATTGATCGCGGGCACGGCGAGCACGGCGAGCGCGTGCGGCCAGGTGGGGATCGGATCGAAGAAGATGCCCGCGCACAATCCGGTCGCCAGCTCGATCGCCAGGGCCAGCACCGGCAGGATCACTCCGAAGGTGAGTAGCCCCAGTCCGGGCCGGTCAGGGTCTGAATAGGACATTGCAGGCCTCCGCTCGTCTCGGGCCCACTGTTGCCACGGGCGCGTGGAGCGGCGGTCCGGCGCCTGTGTCGATTGCGTCGGAGCGCCGTGCAGATTCGGTGCGCCGGCCCCGGAGTCGCAAGTGCGGCTTGCCGCCTTCGGTGCTCAAGCCCTACAGCAGCCGCAAAAATCGGGAGAGCGCGATGAGCGAAGGCAGCAGCGTCAAATTCTCCGAGCAGGAGGCGCTCGACTTCCACACTTTGGGCGGCCGGCCGGGGAAGATCGAGATCATCGCCTCGAAGCCGATGGCGACGCAGCGCGACCTCAGCCTCGCTTATTCGCCCGGAGTCGCGGTTCCGGTGCGGGCGATCGCGGAGGATCCGTCCAAGGCCTATGACTATACGGCCAAGGGCAATCTGGTCGCGGTCATCTCGAACGGCACCGCCATCCTCGGCCTCGGCAATCTCGGAGCCTTGGCCTCCAAGCCGGTGATGGAAGGCAAGGCGGTTCTGTTCAAGCGCTTCGCCGACGTCGACGCCATCGACCTCGAGCTCGACACCGAGGACAGCGACGCTTTCATCAACGCCGTCGCCCTGCTCGAGCCGAGCTTCGGCGGGATCAACCTCGAGGACATCGCCGCCCCGGCCTGCTTCATCATCGAGCAGACGCTTCGCGAGCGCATGAACATCCCGGTCTTCCACGACGACCAGCACGGCACCGCGATCATCACCGCCGCCGGCCTGATCAACGCCTGCTACCTGACCCGCCGCGAGCTTCGCGACATCAAGGTGGTGGTGAACGGCGCCGGCGCCGCCGCCATCGCCTGCACCGAGCTTATCAAGGCGATGGGAGTCCGCCACGACCACGTCATCATGTGCGACCGCAAGGGCGTCATCTGGCAGGGGCGCGAAGGGCTCGACCAGTGGAAGTCCGCCCATGCCGTCATCACCGACGCAAGGACGCTCGAGGAGGCGCTGGTCGGCGCCGACGTCTTCCTCGGCCTGTCCGCCGCGGGCGCGCTCAAGCCCGAAATGGTCAGGGAGATGGCGCCGAGCCCGATCATCTTCGCGATGGCCAATCCCGATCCCGAGATCAGCCCCCCTGACGCCAAGGCGGCACGTCCCGACGCGATCATCGCCACCGGTCGGTCCGATTATCCCAACCAGGTCAACAATGTGCTCGGCTTCCCCTTCATCTTCCGGGGCGCGCTCGACGTGCGGGCGACGACGATCAACGACGAGATGAAGATCGCCGCCGCCGAGGCGCTCGCCGAGCTCGCCCGCCAGCAGGTGCCCGAGGAGGTCGCCGCCGCCTATGGCGGCAAGGCCCACAGCTTCGGGCCCGATTACATCATTCCTGCGCCGTTCGATCCGCGGCTGATGGAGATCGTCCCGGCCGCCGTCGCCAAGGCGGCGATGGCGAGCGGAGTCGCCCAGATCCGGATCGACGACATGGACGCCTATCGCAGCCGCCTCAAGTCGCGGCTTAACCCGACGACGTCGGTCCTCACCCTCGCCTACGAAGCCGCCCGCGCCGATCCCAAGCGGGTGCTGTTCGCCGAGGGCGACGAGGACGTCGTGCTTCGCGCGGCCGTCGCCTTCCGCGACGGCGGCTACGGAGTTCCGGTGCTGGTCGGCCGCGACGACGTCCACGACCGGCTTCGGGCGCTCGGGGTCGACGATGCGGAAAGCTTCGAGCTGATCAACAGCCGGACCTACGGCCGGGTCCCGGAGATGGTCGACTATCTCTACAAGAGGATGCAGCGCCGCGGCTATCTCCAGCGCGAGATCGAGCGGATGGTGAACCAGGACCGCAACACCTTCGCCGCCCTCCTGCTCGCGCTCGGCGAGGGCGACGCGCTGATCACCGGAGTCACCCGCCCCTACGCCCAGAGCCTGAGGCAGATGCAGCGCGTGCTCGATCCGAAGACGGGGATGACCCCGTTCGGGCTCCACGTGCTCGTCGGCCAGTCGCACACCACCTTCATCGCCGACACCACCGTCACCGAGCGGCCGAGCGGCGAGCAGCTCGCCGACATCGCCGTCCACACCGCGCAGGTCGCCCGCCGCATGGGCCACGAGCCGCGCGTCGCCTTCCTCTCCTATTCCAATTTCGGCGATCCCGAGGGCACCTATCTCGAGCGGATCCGCGAAGGGGTGAAGGTGCTCGACGCCCGCGCGGGCGTCGACTTCGAATATGAGGGCGAGATGTCGCCCGACGTGGCCCTCAACCCGGCCATGGCCCGGGTCTATCCGTTCAGCCGGCTCACCGGCCCGGCCAACGTGCTGGTCATGCCCGGCCTGCAGACCGCCAACATCTCGGCCAAACTGCTTCGCGAGCTGGGCGGCGACGCGGTGATCGGGCCGATCCTGGTCGGGATGGAGCAACCGGTCCAGATCGCCGCGATGACCGCGAGCGCGTCGGACCTGGTGACCCTGGGCGTTCTCGCCGGCAGCGGGGTGGTGCGCTGATTTGCCTCCCCATCGCCAGATGGGGAGGGGGACCATGCGAAGCATGGTGGAGGGGTAGAAGGCTCGGAATCACAGGGTAAGGCGCAAGACGGCAAAGGCCTGCGCAGCTACCCCTCCACCACCCTTCGGGCAGTCCACCTCCCCACGGCTTCGCCGCAGGGAGGCAAATTATCAGTTCGGCGAGTTCGGGCCGCCCTGCGAGCCGGTCATCCCGCCGGCGCCGACCGCGCCGATATTGCCGAACAGCTCGTCCCAGATGCTCATGTGGCGGCCGAGCGTCGGGGTCTTGTCGCTCATCGGATCGATCGAGACGATCTGCTCCATGCCCTTGCGCTCGACCGAGGCGACGTTTCCGGCCGGGTCGAAGCGGACGTGGAGGACGGTCTGCTGGTTCACCCGGGGATGGTTGAAGGCGAAATTCTTGGTCCGGCGCGAGACGTAATACCAGTCGTTCTGGTCGAACGTGCCGGTGAAGGTGGGCCGGCCGAGCGTGTTCTGCACCGAATCCTTGTTGTCGACTCCGGGCTGGACCGCGCTCACCAGAGTCTCGTCGACGAGATAGCCCTGGAGGTCCTGAGTCTTGGTGCAGCCGCCGGCCGCCAGCCCGCCCGCCACGGCGATCAGCAAGGCGACTTTTCGTCCCGAAACCATCATATTGGAAAAACTCCGTAAAACCGGCCGGCGCAAGGGTCGGGCGCCGGCGCCTGCCTTGCCGGCAGGGCCAGGCCCTCCAATATCCGAGAAAAGCTGAACGGCGCAAGTACGCGCCCCTTCGAAGGAGACCCGCCCTGGCCCTGCTTTCCCGACTGTTCGGAGACCGCCGCGAGCGCTCGGCGCTCCGGCCCCTCTACGACGCCCTGGTCGCGGCGGCGCGCGAGCCGGCCTGGTATCGCGAGGGCGGGGTCCCCGACACGCTCGAGGGCCGCTTCGACATGCTCGCGACCCTGCTCGCCCTCGCCCTGCTCCGGCTCGAGGGCGATGACGCCAAGGCGGAATCGGTGGCCCTGACCGAACTCTTCATCGACGACATGGACGGCACCCTTCGCCAGATCGGGATCGGCGACTTCGTCGTCGGCAAGCATGTCGGCAAGCTGGTCGGAGCGCTCGGCGGGCGGCTGGGCGCCCTGCGCGAGGCTCTGCCGGGCGGCGCCGGCCTCGACGCCGCGGTCCGGCGCAACGTCTTCCGCGACGGGCCGGCGGCCGACGAACAGGTCGCCTGGGTGGCCGCGCGCATCCGCGGCCTGCACGAACGCCTGGCCGGGGCCGCCGTGGAACCGTTGCTGGCCGGGGCGTTTCCGCTTCCGTGACCGAGTTCAGCCGCCTCTACCGCCTCGACGCCTTGTCGGAAGAGCCTCGTCCGGTCGCGATCGAGGCTGGGCCCGGCGAGCGCGCGGCGCTGGCCGGCCGCTTCGGGCTCGTCGCCGTCGAGGCCCTGGCCGCCGAGGCCGAGCTTCGCCGCTCCGGCGAGGCCGTGAGCGCCGTCGGCCGCCTTCGCGCCCGGGTGACCCAGAGCTGCGTCGCCTCGGCCGAGCCGGTCGAGGCGGAGGTGGTCGAGGACTTCCGGATCGATTTCCGCCCACTGCCCGCGGACTCCCGGCCCGAGGAGGAGATCGAGCTCGGGGAGGGCGAGCTCGACGTCGTCTTCTACGAAGGGGGCGCCGTCGACCTCGGCGAGGCGGTCGCCCAGACCCTGCTGCTCGGCCTCGACCCCTATCCGCGCTCCGCCGCCGCCGAAGCCGCGCTCCGCGAGGCGGGCGTGAAGAGCGAGGAGGAGGCGCGCGCCGAAGCGAGCCCGTTCGCCGCGCTGGCGGCGCTCAAGGGGAAATCGGAGAAGTGATTTCGCCTCCCTGCGGCGAAGCCGTGGGGAGGGGGACCATGCGAAGCATGGTGGAGGGCTAAAAGGCTCGGATCCCCGGTCCGGGCGCGGGACGGTCGAAGCCTGCGCCACTTACCCCTCCACCACCCTTCGGGTGGTCCGCTCCCCATCTTCGATGGGGAGGCAAGTCAGAACGGGACGTCGTCGTCGAGGTCGCTGTCGAAAGCGGGCGCCGGTCGGGACTGGGGCCGCGATCCGCCGCCGCTTCCGCCGAAGCCCGAGCTTCCGGCGTCATAATCGCCGCCACCGAAATCCTGGCCGCCCCCGCCGCCGCCGCGGCTGTCGAGGAGGACGAGCTCGCCGCGGAAGCGCTGAAGCACGACCTCGGTCGAATAGCGGTCGGCGCCGGACTGATCGGTCCATTTGCGGGTCTGGATCTGGCCCTCCAGATAGACCTTGCTGCCCTTGCGGAGATAGGATTTGGCGACCCGGCCGAGATTCTCGTTGAAGATGACGACCCGGTGCCATTCGGTGCGCTCCTGGCGGTTGCCGTCCTTGTCCTTCCAGTTCTCCGACGTGGCGACGCGCAAATTGACCACCTCGCCGCCGTTGTTGAGCGAGCGGCTCTCGGGGTCGTCTCCGAGATTGCCGACCAGAATGACCTTGTTGACGCCCGCCATCGCTCTTCCTTCCGTACGTTTCAGGTTCGCCGCGGACGATAAGCGAGGCGGTTGGCGCGCGCTATCGGATTTCGGGAATTATCCCCAGCTCTCGTCGCCCTGGTCGTCCCGGACTTGATCCGGGATCCATGAACACCGCCCTGTTCGACCCTCGCGCGGCCGTGTTCATGGATTCCGGCTTTCGCCGGAATGACCGCTAGGCCGTCGCCAGCCGACGTCCTCCCCGCCGGTTGCGAGCGAAGCCGGCGAGCAGGACGAGCAGGGTCGCCGCCTGCGCGAGCAGCCCTTCCAGCGTCGGGTAGAGCCCCAGTATCTCCACCCGAGGCGCCCAGGCGAGGGGGGTCACTCCGATCATTCCGGCCTCCTGCAGCGCGGCGACGCCCTTCCCGGCGAGAACCACCGCGAGCACGGCGATCAGCGCCGAGCTGTAGGAGAAGAACTTGGCGATGGGCAGCTTGCGGCTGAACCGGAACATCAGGATCGCGATCAGGGCGAGCAGCGCCGCCGCGGTCGCCGCGCCGCCCAGCAGCGGCGCGAGCCGGCCCTCCGCGGACAGGGCGGCGAAGAACAAGATGGTCTCGAACACCTCGCGATAGACGGCGATGAACGACAGCCCGAACAGGAACCAGGCCGATTTCCTGGACAGCGCCTGCCCGACCTTCTCGCGTATGTAGCGCTGCCATTCGTCGGCCTGCGCCTTGCCGTGCATCCAGATGCCGACGAAGAGCAGGATGACCGCCGCGAGGATCGAGCCGAAGCCTTCGGTGAGCTCGCGGCTGGCGCCGCTGATCGAGACCAGGTGCGTCGCCGCCCACCAGGTGGCGATTCCCCCCGCGAGAGCGGCGATCCAGCCGAGGTGGACGGGCCGGACCATGTCCGAACGGTCGGCCTTGCGCAGGAAGGCGAGCATGGCGACGACGATGAGAAGCGCTTCGAGCCCTTCGCGAAGGAGGATGGTGAAGGCGCCGAGGAAGGTCGAGGCGGCGCTGCCCTGATCCGGAGCCAGGGCGCGCTCGGTCTCGTCGAACAGGGCGTCGAGCGCCGCGATCCGCCCGCGCACCTCGGCGGGGTCGCGGCCAGCGGATATGGCGGCTCGAAGCTCGGCCATGGCGCGCTCGACCCGGGCCATCAGCCCGGCGTCGCGGGCGGCGAGCATCGGCTCGACCGGCTCGAAACCGTCGAGATAGGCGGACAGGGCCAGCTCGGTGGCGCCTTTGCGGTCGCCCTTCTCATAGGCGGCGAGGCTCTGGCCAAGCCGCTCGCGGGCGACTATCAGGGTCGACCCGCCCGCCGGGGCGGCGGCAGCCGGGTTGCTCCTGAGGAAGGCGATCACCGCCGGCGCCTTGTCCGGTCCGATCCGGGCCGCGAGCGCCGCTTCGCTGAGGCCGGTCAGAGTCGCGGCGTCGGGGACCAGCGCGCGCACGCCGGCATCCCCCTCCCAGATCCGGCGGCCCTGCTCGGCCAGGGCGGGCGGGTAGGCGAATCGGCCGGCGGCGAAGGCGAGCGCCCACTTATCTTCTTCCGGGAGGTGCCCGAAGCTGGCCATCGCCGTGCCCTCGAGGCCCTGGTCGATCACCTGGTAAAGGCCGAACAGGCTCCGCTCCCGGGCCCGGCCGCGGTCCGCGAAGGCGATGGGCGCCGGGTCCAGGGTCGCGGCGAGCGGAGTCTTCGCATCGCCGGCGGCGCCGTGGCATCCCGCGCAATTCTCGGCATAGAGCGCCTGCCCCCGGGCGAGGTCGGGCGTCCGCCGCGGGGCAAGCGGCACCGGATAGGCCGCGATCAGCTGAGCCGCGAGGCCGCGCGCCTGCTTCTCGATCTCGGGCGGAGCCGCCTTGCGGGCGACCGACGCCTGCAGGCCGGCGGCGCCGGCGAGAAGCTTCGCCTTGACCGGCCTGTCCGGAAGCGCGGCGAGGCGCTCGCGGACCGAGGCGGCGAACTCCGTCATCTCCTTATATTCGCCGTCGTTGACGACCCGGCCGTCCCGAACCGCCTCGCGATAATCGACGGCGACATAGTCGAGCAGTCGCCAGGTCGTCTGAACCTCGGCATCCTGGGCCACGGCCGGCGCGGCTCCGACGAACGCGAGCAGGCACAGCAACAGGGGGGCGAGACGGCGAAACATCGGGCTTGGCTAATCTAGTTGCAATTGATTATCAATAACGATTGCGGCTTCCGCCGCCACGCCCCGTCACCCTGAGCTTGTTGGAGCTTATCCCCTTGCCACAAGGAACGGACGCCAAGGCCCGTCATCCCGCGCTCGAGCCGGATCCCGGCTTTCGCGAAAACGACGGCGGGCAGGCGGTTTATAGCTTCGACGAGGACAGGCGCCGATGCGTTTCAGGTTCGGTCGTCCACCCGCGCGGTGGCTCGAAACCGGATGGCCGAAACAAGTTCGGCATGACGGGTATGGCGAGGCTTCCAGTACGGGCCGCCTGATCCTAAGCTCGCGCAAAAGGGATGACTGCGATGATGCGATGCCTGCCGATACTCCTTTCCGGAGCCCTGCTCTCCACCGCCGCCGCGGCACCGGCGCAGACTCCCGAGCAGCGGGTTGAGCGAGTGCTCGCCAAGACCCCGGTGATCGACGGCCATAACGATCTCCCCTGGGAGATACGCGACTCCTACGACTTCTGGCGCAAGCCGCTCGATCTCGAGGCCGATACCTCGAAGCTGGAGGCGCGGCTTCAGACCGATCTTCCGCGGATGAAGAAAGGCGGCATGGGCGGCCAATTCTGGTCGGTCTGGATTCCGGCCGATCTCAAGGGCGACGAGGCGATCAGGGTCACTCTCGAGCAGATCGACATCGTCCACCGGATGGTCGAACGCTATCCCAACCGGCTCGAGATGGCCTCGACCGCCGCGGACGTCCGCCGGATCCAGAAATCCGGGCGGATCGCCTCGCTGATCGGAGTCGAGGGCGGCCACCAGATCGGCAACTCGCCCGCGGCCCTGCGCCAGTTCCAGGCTCTCGGCGCGCGCTACATGACCCTCACCCACAGCAAGAACAACGACTGGGCGGATTCGGGCACCGACGATCCCGCCCATGACGGCCTTACGCCGTTCGGGCGGGCGATCGTCGGCGAGATGAACCGGCTCGGGATGATGATCGACCTCAGCCACGTCTCTCCGAAGACGATGCGCGACGCGATCGCCGTCAGCCGCGCTCCGGTCATCTTCTCCCATTCCAGCGCCCGGGCGCTGATGGACCATGGCCGCAACGTCCCCGACGACGTCCTGAAGCTGCTCCCGGCCAATGGCGGCGTGGTGATGGTGAACTTCTTCCCCGGCTTCCTCTCGACCGCCTATCGCGAGCGCTCGGCCGCTCGGGACGCCGAGGACGCCCGGCTCAAGAACCTCTATTCGGGCCAGCCGGAGCGCCGCAAGGCCGCGCTCGACGCCTGGGACTCCGCTCATCCGCCGGTCGAGGTGCCGCTGGCCCTGGTCGCCGACCATGTCGAGCATATCCGCAAGGTCGCCGGGGTCGATCATGTCGGCATCGGCAGCGATTTCGACGGAATCAGCGGGACCGCTCCACAGGGGCTCGAAGGCGTGGAGACCTATCCGGCCCTGCTCGCCGAGCTGGCCCGCCGCGGCTGGAGCGAGTCCGACCTCGCCAAGCTCGCCGGCGGCAATATCCTGAGGGTGATGGAGCAGGCCGAACGGGTCGCGGCGGCGATGAAGGGGCAGCCCCCGCTGATCGCGACCATCGAGCAGCTCGACAAGAGATAGCCCGTCATCGCGGCGAAAGCCGGAACCCCGGACCGCAAAGGCTCGGCGGGTCTCCCCGGGGCCCCGGCTTTCGCCGGGGTGACGGCCTAGGGCGTCAGCGTAGGCGACGTATTCACCTCGCCCGCCAGCTCCGCCTCGCCCTCCTCGGGCAAGACCTCGCCGTCGAGCGGCACCGGCGCTCCGATCCAGACGGCGTCGAGCAGATGGTCGCGCTTCTGGTTGGCTGTGTTGGGGTGGATGAGGATGCTCAGCCCGCGATTGTTGAGCATCAGCCAGGGCACCAGGCCGGCGAACAGCTCGGGCGCGAAGGCGATCTGGTACATCGCCTTGCTGTGCGGCCCCACCGGCCGGTCCCACACCGTGCCGAGCCGGACCGCGAAGCGCTCCGCCGCCGCCTCGCGTATGGCGAGCGCGTCGGCACGCTGGCCCTCCGGGTCGAAATAGATATGGGCGTGGTAGCTCGCGATCTCGGCGATGCGGCGTATTCCGCCCATCTCAGACGACCGGGTAGCGCAGCCGGCCGAGGAAACGGCTGAGCGAGGGCAGGCGGTCGCGATTGCCGCGCCACTGCGCCTTCACCTTCTCGAAGCGCATGACGTCGTCGATCCGCCGGGCGAGGAAGGCGCGGGTCGCGGCGAGGCCTTCGCTGTCGTCGTCGAGATAGACGAGGCTGGTCGAGCCGTAGACGCCCATCAATATGGCGCGCTTCGAATAATGGTTGAAGTCGGTCGCCTTGTCGCCGGCGATCCGCCACATCCGGTCGGCGGCCCGCCAGCCGAGCCGGCCGGCAAGCGGCAGATTCTGCGGCTGCGCGAGGATGGCGAGCGCCCGGCGGAGCGCCTCCTTGTGCGGATTGATCACCTCCAGCCGGTACATGACGAGGCCCGCGATCCGCTCGCGGATCTTCATCGCCTCGATCTTCTCGAGCGGGAAGGCGGCGGCCATGCCTCGGTCGATCGCGTCGAACCAGGCATCGATCATGTCGGTCGCTCCGCCCGGGAAAGCGAGCCGGGCGCGCGGCGCCGGCACCCCGAGCTCGGCGGCGGCCATGGCCAGAGCCTTGTCGCTCCATCCGTCGAACACGGCGTTGCCGGGGACGAGCGGGGCCAGCGCCATGCGCAGCTCGTCGAGAATCATCTCGTTCGGGGCGATTTCGGGCATAAGCGAAGAATGATCCTCCGGAAGGAAGGATGCAAGGAGGCCTCGTCGCCTTTCTCCGTCATGCCGATCCGCCTCCCCGATGGAGAACGAGGTTCAGGGCGACGACCGGCCTTCGCGAGCGTCCTTCTCCGGCAACCTGATCAGCACCAGAGCGACGGCGATCAGGACCGCGCCGGCGGCGTCGGCGGGGCTGAACGTCTCCCCATAAGCGAAGCGGCCGATCACGGCCCCCGCGGCGGGCTGGGCGAGGAGGCCGAGGCCGACGACGACCGGCGACAGGTAGCCGACGGCGTAGACGAGCAATCCCTGGCCGAGGACCTGGCTTCCGAAGGAGAGGATGAGCAGCGGCGTCCAGTCGTCCGGAATCACCTTCTCGCCGAGAGCCAGGGCCATCAGGAGCAGGGGGAAGGCGGCCGCGGCGCTCGCGATGGCGAGCACCGGCATCGGCGCCATCGTCCGGCGCGCCCGGTCCACCGCGATCAGGTAGCCGGTGTAGAGGAGCCCGGCGGCGAGAGTGAAGAGATCGCCGGTGAAGTTCTTCGGCGACAGCTCGTAGCTGGATCCCATCAGCAGCGCCGCTCCGGCGACGGCAAGGAGCAGCGCCAGCGCCTGCACCTTCCGCGGAAGCCGGCGGAGCAGGACGAAGCCGTAGACGACGAGGATGAAGCTCGACGCGTTGCCGAACAGGCTCGCATTGGCGAGCTTGGTGAGGCCGATCCCGACATGCCAGGCGGCGAGGTCGGAGGCGAAGAAGAGGCCGCCCAGGGCGACCGCGGCGACGAGGCTCCACGACGGCGCTTCCCGCCCCGACTGCTGCCGCCAGGCGAGCAGGAACAGGAAGGGGAGTGCGAGTGCGACCCTCCAGAAGCCCGACGCGACCGGGCCGACGCCCTGGTCGTTCGCCAGCCGGACCATCCACGGCCCGATCGCGAGGATCAGATTGCCCAGGACCAGGGCCGGAAAGGCGTAGCGCCCCGCGCCCGCGCTCGGAAGTGATCGAGATTGCTGCATTGTCGTCCAAGGGCCGCTAGGGGTCCGCGCTCGCCCCCGTCAAGGAATGTAGATGCCGACTCTCTTCGACCCCATCCAGCTGGGCGCAACTCTGTGTCCCAACCGCATCGTCATGGCCCCGCTGACCCGGGGCCGCGCCACCCGCGAGCATGTGCCGACCGAGTTGATGGCCGAATATTACCGCCAGCGCTCCGGCGCCGGGCTGATCGTCACCGAGGCGACGGGGATGAGCCGCCAGGGCCTCGGCTGGCCCTATGCGCCCGGCATCTGGACCGAGGAGCAGAGGGAGGCCTGGAAGCCGGTGGTCGAGGCCGTGCACGAGGCGGGGGGGCGGATCTTCTGCCAGCTCTGGCACATGGGCCGGGTCGTCCATCCCAGCTTCCTCGGCGGCGAGGCGCCGGTCTCCGCCTCGGCGACCACCGCCCCCTACAAGGCGCACACCTATGAGGGACGGCAACCCTATGCGGAGGCCCGGCCGCTCCGGCTCGACGAGATCCCGGCGCTCCTCGAGGATTACGGCCGCGCCGCCGCCTATGCGATCGCGGCCGGCTTCGACGGCGTCCAGCTCCACGCCGCCAATGGCTATCTGATCGACCAATTCCTGCGCGATTCGACCAATTTGCGCGACGACGATTATGGCGGCCCGATCGAGAACCGGATCCGGCTGCTCGCCGAGGCGGCGCAGGCGATCGCCGATATGGTCGGCCCGGAGCGGACGGCGGTCCGGCTCTCGCCGAACAGCGAGACCCAGGGCTGCGAGGACAGCGACCCGCAGGCCCTGTTCACCGCCGCCGCCGAGGCCCTGGCCGGGATCGGGATCGCCTTCCTCGAGCTTCGCGAGCCGGGTCCGGACGGGACCTTCGGCAAGTCCGAGGTCCCTCCCGTCGCTCCGGCCATCCACAAGGTTTTCCCGGGGCCCCTGGTCCTCAACTCCGACTTCGACCTGGAACGGGCGCAGGCCGCCCTCGAGGAGGAGCGGGCGGACGCGATCAGCTTCGGGCGGCCCTTCATCTCCAACCCCGATCTGCCCGCCCGGCTTCGGGACGGAATCGCGCTCGCGCCCGACGTCATGGCGACCTGGTACAGCCAGGGGCCGGAAGGCTATACCGACTATCCGGAGGCGGAGGCCGTGGCGGCGTGAGCGACGGGGAGGCGGCGCCCTGCTTCCTGTGCGGCCGGCCGCTCGGCGCGAAGGTCGAGCGGCATCATCCCGTGCCCAGGAGCCGCGGCGGCCGCGAGACGGTCGCCGTCCACCCTCTCTGCCACAGGGCGATCCACCGGGCGCTCGACAACAAGGCGCTGGCGCGGGACTATGCCTCGGCGGCGGCTCTGCGCGCGCATCCGGAGCTGGCGCGCTTCATCGCCTGGGTGGGGGGCAAGGATCCGGATTTCCATGTGCCGACGCGGCGGGGGCGAAGATGAGGCGATGGGTGCGGATCCTCCAGCGTCTCTTCCTGGCGACGACGTTCGCCGCGATCCTCCTGGTCGGTTTCTCCTACTGGACGGCGGTATCGGATCCGGTGGTCCGAAGCGCTCGGGTCGCGGTCGCCGGCTGGCCGTCGGGCCAGCCCCGCCTCCGGCTGCTGCTGATGTCCGACATCCATGTCGGCGGGCCGGACATGCCTCCGGAGCGGCTCCGCCGGATCGTCGGGCAGGTCAACCGCCTGAAGCCGGACCTCGTGCTCATCGCCGGCGACTTCGTCACCGACAAGCGCCTCGCCACCCGTCATTATTCCCATGACGAGGCGGTCGCTCCGCTCGCCGGCCTGCGGCCGAGGCTCGCGACCGTGGCCGTGCTCGGCAATCACGATCATTGGCGCGACGCCGGCGCCGCCCGCCGGGCCTTGGCCCGGGCGGGAATCCATCTGCTCGAGAACGAGGCCGTGCAACTGGGGCCGGTGGCGGTCGGCGGGCTGGACGACGACTTCACCGACCGCGCCGACCTTGCCGCCACCCTGGCCGCGCTGCGGGCGCTGAAAGGGCCCAGGCTCATTCTCAGCCACAGCCCCGATCCCTTCGCCGATCCGGCGCCGGACGTCTTCCTGATGCTGGCCGGCCACACCCATTGCGGCCAGGTCGCGCCGCCGCTGATCGGGCCGCTCTCGACCATGTCCGATTACGGCCGGCGCTACGCCTGCGGCCTGGTGCGCGAGGGCGGCAGGACCCTGGTCGTCACCGCCGGGCTGGGCACCAGCGGAATCCCGCTCCGGCTCGGCGCGGTGCCCGACCTGTGGCTGGTCGAGATCGGCCCCTGAAGGACCGGGCGGCGGCGCGGCCTAGATCAGCCGCAACGCGCTGATCGCGACGAACAGCCCGATCGCGAGGAACAGGGCGCCCAGCCCGATCCTCAGGCCCTTGAGGGGCACCGCCCTGGCGAGGCCGTCGCCGAGGACCGCGGCAGGAAGGCTCGACACCAGGATTCCGGCGGTCGCGCCCGCCGCGGCGAGGGCGAAGGCGTCGAACCGGGCGGCGAGGGCGAAGGTCAGGAACTGGGTCTTGTCGCCGAACTCAAGGACGAAGAAGGAGGCGGCCGCGACCAGGAACGGGCCGGCGCGCGAAGTTCCGGCCGATTCGTAAGGCCTCGGCCGGATCAGCCCGGCCACCCCGGCGAAGATCAAAGCGAGCGCGACCAGCAGCGACACCGCCCGGGGGACGATCATCCCGTGGACCAGGGTCCCGCCGAAGGCGGCGAGCAGGCTGTTGGCGAGCGCCGCGGCAAGCACTCCGGCCAGGATCGGCAGGGGCCGCCGATAGCGCACCGCGAGCGCGACGACGAGCAACTGGGTCTTGTCGCCCCACTCGCCGAGCAAAGCCGCGACGAAGCTGGTGAGCAGTGCGTCCAAGGGCTCAGGCGCCGAGCCGGACCGAGACGGAGGCG
Source organism: Allosphingosinicella sp. (assembly GCA_035714565.1). Classification (GTDB taxonomy): domain Bacteria; phylum Pseudomonadota; class Alphaproteobacteria; order Sphingomonadales; family Sphingomonadaceae; genus Allosphingosinicella. The sequence goes on along the minus strand of DASTLX010000012.1, from coordinate 90,237 downwards.
AGCATCGCTTCCACCTCGCTCTCCTCCATGCGCTCGCATCCGATGGCGTCCTGGAGCGGGCCGAGATAGAGCGCCCGCGGGCAGCCCCCGCCGTCTTCGGCCACCGCCCGCTCGAGGGCGTCGGCGACCCGGACCACCGGCGTCAGGCCGTAGGCCGCGGCAAGCCGCTTGATCCCGCCGACGCTTTCCGCGAAGTCCCGCCGGGAAAGCCGCCGGGCTGCCGACTGGAGGCTGGCCAGCCGCTCGCACAGCTCCGCCCGAACGAGCATCATTCCGTCCGCTTCCGCCCGCATCGCTCCGCTCCCTCTTTGGGTCGGCCCGACGATGCGCCCTTATGGTTACCGCTTCGTTAAAGCGCGCGGCGGCGCGGACTTCAAAGATCGGCCGCCAGCGTCAGCAGCAGGCGCCGGGCGTCGATGAACCGGAAGGATGAGCTTGCGGAGACGTTCCAGCCGTAGCGATTGAAGACGTTGGTGACCTGGGCCCTGAGCGTGGCCCGGGCGGAGCCCGCCCTGAAGCGGTAGCGGGCGCCGACGTCGAGAATCGTCAGCGGCGCGGTCGTCAGCTGCCGGCCCCCGAGCTCCGCATATTCGAGCGTGCTGGCGACCTTTCCCGCCTGGTGGGTGATCCCGAGGTCCACCGAAACGCGATCGAAGAAGGGCAGCCGGTAATCGAAATTGGCCCGGATGGTCCTGCGCGCGGTGCCGACCGGCTTCGGGCCGATCAGCCCGAGATCGGCCGCCTCCCCCGACACGTCGGCGTCGAGTAACACCGCGCCGGCGACGACGCTCAGCCCGTCGGCGGGCTGCCCGGCAAGCGACAATTCTATGCCGCGATGCCGAACCGTCCCAAGCTCCCGGTAGACCCGGTCGGAATCCACGTTGAAATAGGGTTTGCGGACGTCGAAGACGCCGGCCACGAGGCTGAGCCGCGGCAGGATCGCATAGCGGATGCCGGCGTCGCGCTGGCTCGTCCTGAGCGCGGGCGGCGCCGAATTCCGGTTCACCGCGTTGGGCGGGGCCGTGGCGCTCTCCTCGAGGCCGCGCGTGTAGCCCGCATAGGCGACCAGCCCGTCGGCAAGGTGGATCGCCGCGGTCCCATTGTAGAGCCACGGGCCGTCCCTGGTCACGATCGCCGGCCGGCCCGGGATCAGCACGGTCTTGCGATAGTCGGTCTTCTGGACCCCGAGGCTGAGCTCGGCGACTCCGGGCCAGCGCAATTCGTAACCGATCCCGCCGGTGATCTGGCGAACCTCGTCGCGGGTGAGGGGCCCGAACGCGAAGTCCGGTTCCGCGACATCGGCTCTCGTTCCGATCGCGGCCGGCCCGAAATCGCGGACGTCGGCGCCGCCATAGGCCCGCCGGGTCTCGCGGCCGCGCACGGCCAGATGAACGACATGCCTCCGGGCTCCTTCCGTGATCGAGTAGGACGAACGCAGGTCGCCCGAGGTCGATTCGGCCCTCTGGTCCCTGGTGGTCACGACCTGCCGCTGCGCCGAGCCGTCCGGCTGGACGTTGCGATAGAGCTCGACCGGGTTGAGCACGACGCGGTTCTCCGAGCGGAACAGGCCGGCCCGAACCTGCCACGAGTCGGAAAGCCGGACCGAGCCCAGGCTTCCGTAGAATTGCCGCCGGACCTCGGTCCGGGTCCAGTCGAGGCCGAAATAGCGCCGTTCCACCTTAGGCGGCAGGTAAGGACCGGCGACGAAGATGTTGCCGATGTCGCGGTCGTCCATGATCGCCAGGCGACCGTAGAAGGACTCGACTTCGGCCCCGTCGCCGGGCCGCCACCGAAGGACGGCCCCGCCTTGCAGGGTCCGGCTATCCTCCCCGGGGAAAGCCTCCTCGTAACGGTAGGAGATGCCCGCCGCCACGCTCAGGCGGTCGCGGATCAGCGGGAGCTGGGCGTCGACGTCCAGGGCGGCGGTCCGGTTGGGGCCGATATAGACGACCGGGCTCAGTACCGCTTCGTTGCCGGAGCTTCTCAGCGAATAGTCCGCGATGCCGGTCGGGGCCGGAAAGGGATAGCCCTGCGCGGTGAGGCCGACCCTGATGGTCGAGCCGGCCGCGATACGGGGCGTGAAGCCGCCATGTTCGGTGACGGACAGTCCCTCGACGCGGATGTTGCCGGCGCTGGTCGGGCTGAAGCCCCGCACGTCGCCGGCCGTATAGAGACCGATCTTCTCGTTGCCGACGCTGGTCCCGAACGCGTCGCCGGCCGCTTTCACCGCATTCTCGTCCGCGCGCTGGGCAAAGGCGGGCATCGAGGCGGCCAGGATGAATGTGAGGCTGACGGACCGTAGCATTGCCTGCTCCTTGGCTTCGGTCCATTCCCTGTGCCTTCCCCCTGCGATCCGGATAAGTGCCGTAGGTCCCACGCCGGAACCGTGACTTTCGGCCTATGGCAAGGGCGGCCGCGCTGTGGCACTTTTGTCGTCATGACAGTCCAAACCGGAAACCGGAGTCACTGGATTTTCTGCATCGCGGCCTTGGCGGTCTGGCTTGCCCTGGGCTGGCCGGTCGCCGAGAAGTTCGCGACGGGCGCGACGATCCGCTCGGCTCCCGTTTCGGCGCTCTGGTTCCTTCCCTTCGCCGTCTTCGGGGCGGCGGTCTTCGCCGCGATGGCCCTGAAGCCGCGAGCGAGCCTTCGGTGGGCCTTGCTGTGCGTCCAGCTCGCGGCGGTCGTGGCGATGGCGGTCATCGTTCCGTGGGCCGCCATGTCGATGTTCCTGATCGTCATCGCCTGGCAGGTCGCGATGGCGGCGCCGCCGCTCAAGACGCTCGCCTTCGTCGCCTTCCAGACGCTGGCGATCGTCGGCGCTCTTGCGCAGGCCCTGAATCCGGATCTGTGCTGGGTCCTCGCCAAGTCCTTCGCGCTTCAGCTCTTCGTCGTCTTCGCGGCGCAGGCGCTTCGTCGGGAGGCGGAAACGGCGCGGGCCCTGGCCCAGGCGAACAGGGAATTGAGGTCGGCCCAGGCCATAATCGCCAACACCGTCCGCGACGCGGAGCGCCTGCGGATCTCGCGCGAGCTTCACGACGCCTGGGGCCACGAGCTGACCGCGCTCGGACTTCAGCTCGAGATAGCGAGCCACGTGACGGCGCCGGGGAAGGCGCTCGATCACGTGATGCAGGCGAAGCGGCTGGCCGGCGCCCTCCTCGCCAAGGTTCGCGACGTCGTCGCCGCCCTGCGCGAGGCCGAGCGCTTCGACCTGAAGGAGGCGCTGCAGGCGCTTGCCGGCAGCGTCCCCAGGCCCGCGATCCATGTCGACATCTCTCCCGGCGTCCGGGTCAGCCCGGACCAGGCCCACGCCTTGATCCGTTGCGCGCAGGAGGCGGTGACCAACGCCGTCAGGCACTCCGAAGCCTCCAACCTGTGGCTCCAGGTGGCCCCGGACGAGGACGGCGTGCGTCTCGTCGCCCGCGACGACGGCAGCGCCCGGCCGGCCGCCTCCTCTTCCGGCTCCGGCCTCCTCGGGATGCGCGAGCGGGTCGAGTCCCTCGGCGGCAGGCTCGCGGTCCGGACGGGAGCGGGTTTCGGCTTCACCGTCGACGCCTGGCTGCCCTCGGCCATGCCGCGACCCGCATGATCAGGGCAGGATGATCAGGGTCGTCCTCGTCGACGACCAGACTCTGGTCCGCCAGGGCGTTCGCGGGCTGCTCGAGCTGGTGCCCGACATCGAGGTCGTGGGCGAGGCCTGCGACGGGGAGGAGGCGCTCGAGAAGGTGCCGGAGCTCAGGCCGGACGTCCTCCTCCTCGACGTCCGAATGCCCAGGCTGAGCGGCATCGCCGTCCTCGAGGCTCTCGGCGAAGCGGATGCGCTGCCGCCGACCCTGGTCCTGACCACCTTCGACGACGGCGACGCCGCGATCGCCGCGATCAAGGCCGGCGCCAAGGGCCTGATGCTCAAGGACGTCTCGCTGGAAGACCTCGCCGAGGCGATCCGGGCCCTCGCCGACAACAGGACGGCTTTCCAGCCCGCCATGACCGAGAGCCTGATGGCGGCGATCCGCCGCAGCCCTTCGGCCTCGTCCGACAATTACGTCGCCGAATCGCTCACCGTCCGCGAGCGCGAGGTGCTTCACCTGATCTGCGCCGGCTACAGCAACCGCGAGATCGCCGACCTGCTGGCGCTCGCGGAAGGGACGGTGAAGAACCATGTCTCCAACCTCCTTCTGAAGCTGGATGCCCGCGACCGGACCCGCGCGGCCCTCAAGGCCCTTCAGCAGGGGCATCTGGGCTAGGCGCCCGAATCCTTCGGCGACGCGAAGCCGGGCGCGCGCCGCTGTCGCCCGCCCGCGAATCGGCCAGGCTCGGCGCCCTGCAGAGCCCGGCGCCGGTCGCGCCGGATCGCACTTGACCCCGCTAGTGATTTACATGACTAATACAGCATACGGGCCGGGACGGCCGCACACCGGGGGATTTTCCGATGCTCGAACCGAACGGCGACGGCCGCGTCCAGGCCCGTGGGAGCGGGTCGCCCGGCGATTCGGTCCGCTCCATCCCTCGCCGCGTCGTCTGGCGGGGCGCGGCATGATCGGCAGGATCGCCGCCTTCGAATTCCGCTACCAGATCGGCAGCCCGCTCTTCGTCGCGGCCGCCGCCCTTCTCTTCCTGGGCGCGTTCGTCGACATGGCGGTTGCGAAGATGATGACCAGCGGGGGCGGCAACGTCCTGTTCAACAGCCCGCACTCCATCATCATGTCCCACCTCCTCGTCTCGCTCGTCTTCCTTTTCCTCGGCGCCGCCTTCGTGTCGAACGTCGTCGTCCGGGACGACCAGACCGGATTCGGCCCGCTCATCCGCTCCACCAGGATCGGCAAGGGCGATTATCTGTTCGGCCGGTTCGGCGGCGCCTTCGCGGCGGGCGCGCTGGTCCTCGCCGCGGTCCCTTTCGGCGCATGGCTCGGCACCCTGATGCCCTTCGCCGACCAGGAGATGCTCGGTCCCAACCGTCTCGCCGCTTATGCCTGCGGCTACGGCCTGTTCGCGCTTCCCAACGCGCTGATCATTTCCGCGATGCTCTTCGCGCTCGCGACGGCGACCCGGTCGACGGCGGGGACCTTCGTCGGAGTCGTCGTCCTCCTCTTCCTCTACCTCTTCTCGCAGAGGCTGATGGAGGACCAGCCGCAGCTCCTGACCTTGCGCGTGCTCGCCGATCCTTTCGGAATGTCCGCCTATCTTGCGGCCTCGCGCTACTTCACCGCCGCCGAGCTCAACGCCGGCGCCCTTCCGGTGACCAACCTCATCATCCTAAGCAGGCTCCTCTGGCTCGCGGTCTCGCTCGCCCTTTTGGCGCTGACCTGGCGCCTTTTCCGGTTTTCGGAGCCGGGCCTGTCGCGGCGGCGGCGGCGCAGGCTCCGGCGGCAGGCGGCGGAGGCTGCGGCATCCGACTCTCCGGCCGGCACCTTCGCGCGGCTGCCCGATCCCCGCTTCGACGGCCGCGCCGCGCTCGCCCAGTTCCTTGCCCGCGCCGGGATGGAAGCGCGCTACATCCTCAGCAGCCCGGCCTTTTCGATCCTCCTCCTCATCGCCTTCGCCTTCAGCCTTCCCAGCCTCCTCACCGCCACCGGCTGGATGGGGGTGGCGCTCTATCCGCTCGCCTCGGTATCGCTTCCGGTCGTCGAGGCGAGCTTCGACACCGTCCTGATCGTCATCGCCACTTATTATGGCGGCGAGCTCGTCTGGCGCGAGCGCGAGCGGAAGATCCACGAGATCCTCGACGCCTCGCCGCTCCCCGCCTGGGCGCTGATGCTCCCGAAGATGCTCGGACTCGCGCTGGTCCTGTTCGCGACCCTGCTCGTCGGCCTCGGAGTGGCGATCCTCGCCCAGCGCCTCGAAGGCGGAGTCGATCTCGTCGCCGGCGAATATATATTCTGGTATCTTCTTCCCGGCGCCGCGGACTCTGTCCTGATCGCGGTGCTCGCGGTGTTCGTGTCGGCGCTCAGCCCGGGCAAATATGCCGGCTGGGGCCTCATGCTCCTCTACATCATGCTCCTGATCTTCGGGCCCTCGATGGGGCTCGAGCATCCTCTCCTCGTCTACGGCAACGTCCCCGCCGTCCCCCTGTCCGACATGGCCGGCACCGGAAATTACGGGCCGGCGGCCTGGTGGGTCCGATTCTTCTGGGGCTCGGCGGCGGCCCTTCTTCTGGTCGTGGTCCATCTGCTCTGGCCGCGCGGCGCCGAAGTAGGGCTGAAGCCGCGGCTGCGCCGCATTCCCGGGCTCCTGGCCGGCCGCGCCGGGCTGGCGGCGGCCGCGGCCCTCACGTTCCTCGTCCTGAGCGGATCCTGGATCGTCTACAACACGCTCGTCCTGAACGACTTCCGCGGCTCGGCGGATGCGCAGCGTTACCTCGCCGAATATGAGAAGCGCTACTTCCGCTACGCGCGGTTGCCGCAGCCCGCGGTCCGCCACGTCGAGCTCGACGTCGCGCTCTATCCTGAGAAGATTCTCGCGGAGGTGCGTGGCCGCTACCGGCTCGTCAACGAGACCGGGGCGCCGATCGAACGGGTCCATGTGCGCCTGATGGACCGCCACCTCGAAATCGTCGCGCTCGACTTCCCGGCGGCGCGCCTCGAGCTCCACGATGCCGCGTTCGGCTATCGGATCTATCGCCTCGACTCGCCGATGCGGCCCGGGGAAGCGCGCTCGATCGTCTTCCGCGCCCGCCGCGAGCAGCTCGGCTTCCGCGCCTCCGGGACGGAGACGGGGCTGGCGCCGAACGGCACCAATCTCAACACCCTCGAGCTGACTCCGCGGATCGGGATGAGCGACGTCGGTCTCATCGAGGATCCGGCCGAGCGCCGCCGGCTCGGCCTGCCCGAGCGGCAACCCTTTCCCCGCCTCGGCGACCTGGCGGCTACCCGGATCACGCCGAGCGGCGACGGCGGCTGGACCACCGCCGACGTCACCGTTTCGACCGCCGCCGATCAGACGCCGATCGCTCCGGGCCGGAGGGTGTCCGAGACCGTCCGTGGCGGGCGGCGGACCGCGCGCTTCGTGTCCGACGCGCCGATCAAGAACCTCTTCTCGATCCAGTCGGGCCGCTACGCCGTCAGGAGGCTCGTCCACGGCGGCGTGGAGCACTCGATCTACTATCACCCGGCCCATCGCTGGAACGTCGAGCGGATGATGACGGCGATGCAGGCCTCGATCGATTATTACGGCCGGGCCTTCGGTCCCTATCAGTTCCGTCAGGCGCGCATCGTCGAGCGTCCCGGCGAAGGCGGCGGCAGGGCCTTTCCGAGCACCGTGGCCGTCGCCGAGGACATCTTCGCCATGGATCTGAGGGATCCCGGCGAGCTCGACATGGTCACCATGCTCACCGCCCACGAGCTCGCCCACCAATGGTGGGGTCATCAGGTCCTCGGAGCCAGGATGCAGGGCGCCTCCCTGCTCTACGAATCGCTGGCCCAATATTCCGCTCTGATGGTGCTGAGGAGGCTGCGGGGCGAGGAGCATATCCGCCGCTTCCTCAACTTCCAGCTCGACCGTTACCTGAGCGGCCGCCGGACCCAGGTGATAGCGGAGGAGCCGCTCGTCAGCGCCGGGCTGGACCAGGACCATATCAACTACGGCAAGGGGGCGCTCGCCCTGTACCTGCTCCAGCAGCGGCTGGGCGAGGAATCGATGAACCGCGCGCTCCGCCGTTTCGTCGCCCGGCACCGGTTCACGATTGCGCCCTACCCGCGCTCCGTCGATCTGATCGCGGTCCTGCGCGAGGAAGCGAAGACGCCGGAGCAGCAGGCGCTGATCACCGACCTGTTCGAGCGCATCGCCGTATACGACCTTCGGGTCGACCGTCCGACCGCGGTGAGGCGCGCCGACGGCCGCTGGGACGTGACGGTTCCGGTGACGGCCGGCAAGGCCTATTCGGACGGGCAGGGGAAGGAGCGCCGGTCCCCGCTCGCCGAGCCGATCGAGATCGGGCTGTTCGCCGCCGATCCGGCCGGCGGCGCGTTCGGCCACGGCGACGTCCTCCGGATGGAGCTGCGTCCGATCCGCTCGGGGCGCCAGCTGCTGCGCTTCGTCACCGGCCGGCGGCCGACCCACGCCGGGATCGACCCCTACAACCTCTACATCGACCGCAATGCCGGCGACAATGTCGGGGAGGTGAGCTGAACGGCCCGAGCGCCGGGATCAGAAGCCGAGGGTGAAACGAAGGGCACCGCCGAAGTCGCTCCGCATCGCTTCGATGTGGCCGGGTTCGGTCCGCGCGAAAGCGTTGGCGGCCATGTATCCGCCGAGCAGGGGCAGCCCGTAGGACAGCTCGTAATCCAGCTCGCGCCCGGTCGGAGCGAGGTTGAGGAAGCGCAGCTGATAGTCGACCTCGCCGGAAGCATAATCGTAGCCGACCGGAAGATCGACGTTCAGGCCGCCGCTGCGGACTCGGAGCGGCTGCACGATGCGCAGGCCGATCCTGTCGCCGGGCGCCAGGGCCCCCGCCCTGGCCAGGTCGAGGGCGAAGGCGTCGGTCGAGAGCCGGCCGCCCTGGATCAGGGCGCCGCCGCCCCGGATCGACGTCCAGCCGTGCCGGTAGGCGGCGCGGGCGCCCCATCCGCCGCCGAGATCGAGCGATGCCGCCCCGTCGGCGAACCGGCTGGTCGAGCCCGCGCCCGCGAAGGCCGAGGAGAAGCGGCCGCCGAGTATCGTCGACTCTTCGTCGAGCAGTGAGCCGCCGAGGCTGAGCCGCAGCCGGCCCAGCCGCCGGTCGGCGACGAGCGCGGTGATCCGGTAGGCCGAAGGCGCCGAATGCTGTGCCGCATAGGGCTCGTAGACCTCGCCGCCTTCCGACGTCATGGTGACAGCGAGCGGGCCGAAGTCGTGCCGGACGCCGATGCTCGAGCCGGCGAGGGCGTGGAATCCGTTATCGCCGGCCGCGTCCCCTGCCACCAGGAAAGCGCTGCCCTGCTGCCCCGAGAGGCGTTGCTGGAGCGTCCTGCCGCCTTCGGAAAAGCCGAGCGCCATCGCCGTTCTCGGGGAGAGGCGGCCGATGGCCGTGGCCGCCATGGCTCTTGCCGTGCGCGCCTGCTCGGCGGAAAGCGCCATCGGCTGAAGCCGTGCCTCCGACGGGCCGAGCGCGTCGCGCCTCGTCGTGACGGACACCGCGATCGGGCCCAGGGCCGCCGACGTCGTGCTGTAGCGGCCGTCCAGCGCCGAACGCAAAGGCGCCTCGCCGGCGCTTGGCGAAAGCGTTCGCCCCAGATCCATCCGGTAGGCGCGGGCGTAGCCGTCGAGGAAGACGGCGCCGTCCAGCTTTCCCTTCGCGTCGCCCATCGCCGGCGAGAGGACGCCGTTGCTGGTCAGCGAGAGCGTGGCCGTCGAACCGGCCAGCGACATCGCGCCCTGGGGCGCGAAAGCGTTGGCGAGGTTGAGCGCGCCCCGGCCATAGATATTGTCGGTCCCCGGAGCGCCCATGTCGGTGGCGGTCGTCAGCAGCAGGTTGACGATCTGCTGTCCGGTCAGATTGGGAAACGCCTGGGCGAGGAGAGCGACCGCCCCCGCTATGGCCGGCGCCGACAATGAGGTGCCGAGGCCGCAACAGACCGCCACCCCTTCGCGGTTATAGGTCACCAGGCCCTGCCCGACCGCGGAAAGGTAGAAGTTGGCGCCGCTCCCGGCGCGATTGCTGAACGAGGCGAGGTCGGTCCCGGCATTGTTGAGCGCGCCGGCGATGATGATGGTGCCGTGGCCTTCGGGCTTGGTCGCGATCAGCGCCGACGCGAAAGGCTCCGGCTGGCCGTCGTTCGCCGCCGGGAGGATGACGACCACGCCGGCCGCCGTCGCCCGCTCGATCGCCTCGATCAGGACCGGCTGCGGGTACAGCGCCATGGACATGTTGATGACCCGGGCGCCGTTCGCGACGGCGATGTCATAGGCCTTGGCCAGGTCCGCCTGGTTGAACTGACAGGTGGGCGAGGTCGCCGTGCACGTGCCGGGAGTGTCGGTTCTCAACATCAGCAAGGTGGCATCGAAGGCCACGCCGTGCATCCCGGAATCGTCCTTCGACGCCCCCAATATGGAAGCCACCGGGGTGCCGTGGTGGTGCTCGCCGTCCAGGCCGCGGCCCGCGACCACGTCTCCGGACGCCGGGTGGACCCGGCCGGTGAAGGCGGGAATGGTCGACGCGAAGCTGTCGTCGATGATCGCCGCGGTCACGGCCTTTCCGGTCGCCCCCTTGTCGTAGGCGGAGATCGCATTGGCCCGCGCCGCCGCCGCCGAATTCTTATACTCCGCGGTGTCGAATCCGGAGGATGGAGGGGGCGGCGGAGCCGGTGGAGGCGGCGGCGGCGGCGGCGGGGGCGCCGGTATGGGCTCGACGCCCCCGCCGCCGCCGCCACCGCCGCCGCAGGCCCCGAGGGCCAGGACGAGCACCGACACGCTGAGGCTGCGGAGGATCCGGTTTTTCGTGGCCATACGACTTCGTTCTGTGAACCGGTTGCGGGATTGGCTGGCGGTCAGGCTACCTCCAAGGGCGTACATCCTCGGACCGAATATCGGCTGAAATCCGCATTTTAGTTGCATTGAAGACGTCGCCACGCACATCCTGTGATATGGATGCCATCGATCGCGCTTTGTTGTCACGACTTCAGGAGGACAGCCGGCGCACGGCCGACAAGCTCGGCGAGGAGCTCGGGCTCTCGCGGTCGGCGGTGACGCGCCGGATCCAGAAGCTCACCCAGGAAGGGATCATCGCGAGGGAGGTCGCCATCCTCGGCGACGCCTTTCGAGGAACCCGGGTGACCGCCATCGTCAACGTGCAGTTCGACCGGCATTCGCCCAGCGAGGCCGACCGGTTCAGGCGCGCGATCCGGGCCCTTCCCGAGGTCCAGCTTTTCGTCGAGATCACCGGCGCCAGCGACGCGCTGCTGCTCGTCTCGGTCAGGGACATGGACCATTTCAACGTCTTCGCCGACGAGCTGGCGAGCATGTCCTTCGTCCGCCGCTATGAGACCAGCTTCATCAAGCGGACCTTGAAGTTCACGACGGCGGTGCCTCTCGACTAGGCCCGGCGGGCCCCGGAACGGCGCCGGCCGGGCCCAGCCCCGCCCTTGACATCCGTCCGGCTTCGCGGCAGAGGCGGCCGGGCATATGAGCGGCGGGGACGCCGCTTTTATTTTTCGTACGAAACCCCGTTTTTTGAGAGGCTGTCATGGCCAAGCCGACCACGGTCAAGATCAAGCTCGTCAGCACCGCCGACACCGGCTTCTATTATGTGACGAAGAAGAATCCCCGGAACATCACCGAGAAGATGACCTTCCGCAAATACGATCCGAAGGTGCGCAAGCACGTCGAGTTCAAGGAAGCGAAGATCAAATAAGGCGCCCGTGAGCAGCGACGCCGGCGCGGAGCGCCGCCGGAGCAGCGAACGCAGTCGCCGCAATTCGGGCGGCGGGGAAGCCGGTCCACCGGCTGAGCCCGTCCGACGTCAGGGCCGCCCGTGACGTCATCCCGGCGAAAGCCGCGATCCACGAACATCGTCCGGAGGATTCCGGCGCCGTCTGCGCTCATGGATACCGGATCGGGTCCGGCATGACGAGGACCCGGCGTCCATCCCTAGCGGCTCGCTCCGTCGTACATCGCCACTTCCAGCGCCTCGAGGTCCACCCCTTCGGCGCACCTGAGGTTGATCTCCACCATCGGCCCGCTCGGCCCCGTCCCCTCGGCGAACGGCGCGCAGCCGCAGGCCTTGCAGAATTGGTGGCGGACGTTGTGGGTGTTGAACGTGTAGACCTGGACGTCGTCGTCCGACGCTTCGCGCCTGAACTTGTCGGGCGTTGTGAAATGGTGGAGCGCGCCCTTCCTTCGGCAGATCGAGCAATTGCAGGCCATCGCCGTCGCCGGCATGTCCTCGTCGACCGTGTAGGCGAGCTTGCCGCAATGGCAGCTTCCGCGAAAGCTCATCCTTCCCCTCCCTCGCTCTCCAGCCGCTCGGCGAGCGCGCCGATCACCGTGCTCCACCCCTCCTCGATCCGCTCCCGGCTCGCCGGCGCGTCCGAGGCGACGCTCTGGGTCAGGGTCAGCTCGCACCCCCCGTCCGCGGCGGCGATTCCGATTCGAACCCGCTCGGAACTGGTCGAATAGAGGGGAACCTGGAGTGTGAAGGCGAGCCGGACCGGGCGTTCGAGCGCCTCGTAGACCCCGGCGTGAAGCACGTCCTCGCCGCCGCGCCGCTCGACGATCTCGAAGCGACCGCCGACCCGGGCGTCGATCTCGACCTTCACCATCTCTCCGTCCGCCGTCGCGAACAGCCACTCGCCGGCCGTCCGCTGGTCGAGCCAGGCGTCGAACACCGTCTCCGCCGGGGCCGCGATTCGCCGGGTCACCCGCGCTTCGCCGGTAGCCGGCTCCTCCGGTCTCGGCGCCGCCAGCAGGGCCCGCACAGCCTCGACGAACCGGACCACCGAAATCGGCTTGGAGACATAGCCCTCCGCTCCGGCCTCGCGGATCCGCTCCTCGTCGCCCCTGGCGGCATAGGCCGTGACCGCCATGATCGGCATCCGCCTGAGCTCCGCATCGCCCTTCAGCTGCTCGATCAGCTCGAGGCCGCTGACATGCGGCATCTGGATGTCCATGACGATCAGGTCGGGCCTGAAGCCGCGCGCGCGCTCCACCGCCTCACGGCCGTCGCGCACCGGCTCCGCGGCATAGCCATGCGCGCGCAAAAGGTCGCAGAACAGCTTCAGGTTGAGTTCGTTGTCCTCGACAACGAGGATTTTTTGTCCCACCGGCGCACCATTAGAAGATGCGGCGCGACGACACAAACCCGGCCGATCCCGAGGCCCTCGCCCTCTCCGCCCTCGGCTGGACGCTGGGCGACGAGGCGCGCGCGCAGCGGCTGCTCGCCCTGACCGGCCTCGATCCGGCGTCCCTCCGCGAGCGGCTCGGCGAGCCCGGCCTGCTCGCGTCGGTGCTCGCCTTCCTCGAAGCGCACGAGCCGGATCTCCTCGCCGCCGCCGAGGCCCTGAACGTGTCGCCGGCCGAGCTGGTCGAGGCCCGGCGGAGGCTGGAATCGTGAGCGGCCGGCCCCTCCTCGTCACCGATTGCGACGAGGTCCTCCTCCACATGGTCGCGCACTTCGCCGACTGGGTCGCGGAGGCTCACGATCTCAGCTTCGATCTCACCGCCCCGGGCTTCCGCGAGGCGCTTCGAGGCCCGGACGGGACGGCGGTCGGCGCCGACCGGGTCTGGCCGCTTCTCGACCAATTCTTCTCGGGCGAGATGCACCGTCAGAACATCGTCCCCGGAGCGGTCGAGGCGCTGGCGGCCATCTCCGATCATGCCGACATCGTCATCCTGACCAATATCGGCGACGAATATGAAGCCGGCCGCGTCGAGCAGCTCGAGCGGTTCGACATCCGCCACCGGGTCCTGTGCAATCGCGGCGGCAAGGGGCGGCCGGTGCTCGAGCTGGTCGACGCGATGGGGCCGAGCGCGACGGTGTTCATCGACGATCTCGCCGTCCACCATGAATCGGTGGCGGCCCACGCGCCCCAGGTATGGCGCCTGCACATGATCGCCGAGCCGCGCCTTGCGGTCCACACGCCGGCCGCGCCCCACGCCCATGCCCGAATCGACGACTGGGGGGAGGCGGTGCCCTGGATCCTGGAGCGGCTCGGGGCGCGATGACCGGGCTGGTGCCGATAGCCTATTCGGGCGGCGACGGAATCTCCCTCACCGGCTATCTCGCCGACGGGTCGGGAGGCCGCCCGGCGCCCGGGATACTGGTCGCCCATGAAGGCGGCGGGCTGGGGCGGCACACCAGGGAGCGGGCGGCGAGGCTGGCCGGGCTCGGCTACATCGCCTTCGCCCTCGATTATTATGGGGAGGAGGATCCGCCGCTCGACCGGGCGATGGCGCTCGGCAAGGCGCTCCGTGCCGACCGGCCGCTCTTCCGCTCCCGGCTGCAGGCCGGCCTCGAGGTTCTCCTCGCCCGCGCCGACGTCGACCGCGGCCGGCTCGCCGGGCTCGGCTATTGCATGGGCGGCGCGGCGGTGATCGAGCTGGCGCGGATGGGCGCTCCCTTCGCCGCCGTCGTCGGCTTTCACAGCGGTTTCCTGCCCGGCGCTCCGGCGGAGAATGAGGCGATCCGGGGCAGGCTGCTGCTGTGCCACGGCGCGGACGATCCGATCGTCACCGCCGTTCAGCGCGACGCCTTCCTGGCGGAAGCGACGGAGGCTCGGATCGACTGGCAGCTCCACCTTTACGGCGGAGTCGGCCACAGCTTCACCAACCCCGATATCGACGCCCTGAACCTTCCCGGCTTCGCCTATGACGAGGCCGCCGACCGCCGCTCGTGGGCGGCGATGCTCAACCTGTTCGACGAAGTTCTGGAGCCCTCATGACCAAGATCGTTTTCATTACCGGCGCCACCGCCGGCTTCGGTGCCGCCGCCAGCCGCCGCTTCGCCCGGGCGGGCTGGAAGGTGGTCGGCACCGGCCGGCGCCGCGAACGGCTCGACGGGCTTGCCGGCGAGCTCGGCGATTCCTTCCTCCCCATCGCGCTCGACATGCGGGACGATGCCGCGCTCGAGGCCGCGATCGACGCCTTGCCCGAGGGCTTCCGGGGGATCGACCTCCTCGTCAACAATGCCGGCCTCGCCCCGCCTCTAGAGCCGCTCCAGGACTCCCGCCTCGACCCGGCGCTGGTCGCGATCGAGACCAACGTCGTCGGCCTCGTCGTCCTGACCCGCAAGCTCCTGCCCGGCCTGATCGAGCGCAAGGGCGCGATCATCAACCTGAGCTCGGTGGCGGCGACCTACCCCTATCGCGGAGGGGCGGTCTACGGCGGCACCAAGGCCTTCGTCCGCCAATTCTCCCTCGACCTTCGCTCCGACCTCCACGGCACCGGGGTCCGGGTCACCTCGATCGAGCCGGGCATGGCCGAGACCGAGTTCACCCTCGTCCGCACCGGCGGCGACCAGGCGGCGTCGGACAATCTCTATCGCGGCGTCAACCCGATGACCGCGGAGGACATCGCCGAGACGATCTTCTGGGTCGCCACGCTTCCGCCCCACCTCAACATCAACGCGCTGGAGCTGATGCCGGTCAGCCAGAGCTTCGCCGGCTTCCAGGTGGCGCGGGAGGGGTAGATCCGCGATCCTCCCCGGCCTTTGCCCGGGGAGGGTGGACCCTGCGAAGCCTGGTGGAGGGGTTCTTTCAGGCCCGAAGGACCCCTCCACTGCGCTCCGCGCGGTTTTCCGCAAAATTCACGATGTCAAAGAGCCGTCGTTCGAACGCTCCGAGAATCCCACGGGAAATCCTACATGGCGAATCCTATTTGTTCCATTATTGTTCTATGTTTTTGTTCGATTTCGAAAGGCTCTCGCAACTTGACCGGCGCAGGAGCCGGTGCTTACGCGGCCGGATGATCGCTTCCCGTCTTGCCGAGCTCGGAATCGAGCTTCCCGCCCCCGCGGCCCCGGTTGCCGCTTACGTTCCGACCGTCCTCGCCGGAAACCTGCTCCATATTTCCGGCCAGGTGTCGTTCGAGGGCGGCCAATTGCTCACCGGGCGGCTCGGCGAGGACCGGGACCTCGAGTTCGGCGTGCGCGCGGCCCGGGCCTGCGGTCTGATGCTTCTCGCCCAGATCGAGAAGGCGGTCGGGCTCGACCGGGTCGAGCGGATCGTCAAGCTCGGCGTCTTCGTCAACAGCGCCGGCGGCTTCACCGACCAGCCCAAGGTCGCCAACGGCGCGTCGGAGCTGATGCAGGACGTGTTCGGCGAGGCCGGCCGCCACGCCCGAAGCGCCGTCGGAGTGACGGTGCTTCCCCTTGGGGCCGCGGTCGAGATCGATGCGATCGTCGCCATCAAGGCGCTCTGAGCTCGAACGGCTCGGAGCCGTCCCCTTCGCCCATCGCGGCCTCCACGGCGGCGATCTGGTCGAGAATAGCGGCGGCGCCATCGCCGCGGCGGCGGACCGGGGCTATGGCGTGGAGCTCGACGTCCAGCTCAGCCGCGACGGCGAGGCGATGGTCTTCCACGATTACGAGCTGGACCGGCTGACCGGCGAGCGGGGCGCCGTCTCGATGCTGACCGCCGCCCAGTTGCAGGCGATCCGGCTCGACCTGTGCAACGAGCCGCTGCCGAGGCTCGCCGACGCGCTTTCGATCGTGGGCGGTCGAACCCCGCTTCTCGTCGAGGTCAAGTCGCGGGACCGGCGTGCGGCCCGTCTCTGCCAGGCCGTCGCCCGGGCCCTTCGCGGCTATCGGGGGCCGGTCGGGGTGATGTCGTTCAACCCGGAGGTCGGCGCCTGGTTCGCCCGCCATTCGGAGGGCGTGCTTCGCGGTCTCGTCGTCACCGAAAGCGGCAGGCGCGGGCCGCGGGGGCGGATCGAGCGGCCGCTGGCCTTGTGGCGCGCCCGAGCCGATTTCCTCGCCTACGACATTCGCGACCTTCCCTCCCCCTTCGCCGGAGCCGCTCGGCGGCGCGGTCTGCCCGTCTACACCTGGACCGTGCGCAGCGCCGCGGACCGCGCCCGCGCCGCGGCCCATGCCGACCAGATCATCTTCGAGGCGCCGGCGGCATGAGCCAGATACTGGCCCGGCTGGGCCGCGGAGTCGCTTCGTTCGATGCGGCCGACTGGGATCGCTGCGCCGGGACCGGCGACCCCTTCCTGAGCCACGCCTTCCTCTCGGCCCTGGAGGAATCGGGCAGCGCCACGGCGAGGACCGGATGGCAGCCGGTGCCGATCGCGATAGACGGCGAGGCCGGCCGGCCGGCCGCGGTCATGCCGGCCTATCTCAAGAGCCACAGCCAGGGCGAATATGTGTTCGACCATGGCTGGGCGGCGGCGTGGGAAAGGGCCGGCGGGGATTATTATCCCAAGCTCCAGATCGCGGTTCCGTTCACCCCGGTGCCCGGGCGGCGGCTGCTCGCCGGCCAGTCGGATCTCGCCCCGGCGCTGATCGCCGCCGCGGAGGCGGTGGTGGGCCAGCACGGTCTCTCCTCGGCCCACGCCACCTTCATCGCCGAGGAGGAGGTGGCGCTGTTCGAGCGGTCCGGCTGGCTGATCCGGATCGACAGCCAGTTCCACTGGCACAATCGCGGCTATGGAAGCTTCGAGGATTTCCTCGCCGACCTCTCCTCGCGCAAGCGCAAGGCGCTCCGGCGCGAGCGCGCCTCGGCCCTCGCCGGGCTTGAAGTCGAGCATCTCACCGGCGCCTCGATCACTGAGGCGCATTGGGACGCTTTCTGGGTCTTCTACCAGGATACCGGCTCACGCAAATGGGGCCGGCCCTATCTCACCCGCCGCTTCTTCTCGCTGCTCGGCGAGCGGCTGGCGGACCGGATCCTTCTCATCTTCGCGCTTCGCAACGGGCGGCCGATCGCCGGCGCCCTCAACCTCATCGGCGCCGACGCGCTCTACGGCCGCTATTGGGGCACTACCGAGGAGGTCCCGAACCTTCATTTCGAGATCTGCTACCATCAGGCGATCGAGGCCGCGATCGGGCGCGGCCTCGCCCGGGTCGAGGCGGGCGCCCAGGGGCCCCATAAATTGAGCCGAGGCTATGCGCCGGTCCCGACTTGGTCGGCCCACTTCATCCCGGACGAGAACTTCCGCCGGGCCGTCGCCGACTTCCTCGCCGCCGAGCGGCGCGCGGTTGCGGACGAGATCGGAGCGCTTGCCGAAATGGCTCCGTTCCGCAAGGGATGAACCCGCCGAGTCGAAGGAGAGGGGCCCAATGATCCGCAAAGCCTTTGCCGTCCTGCTGCTGTTCGCCGCGCCCGCCGCCGCCCAGGAAGGTCCGTCGCGCATTTTCGAGGCTCGCGACCTCTTCTCGCTCGAGGCGGCGAGCGATCCCCAGATCAGCCCCGACGGATCCAGGATCGCCTATGTCCGCCGGTCGGGCGACATCATGACCGACCGGATGCGGCCCTCGATCTGGCTGGTCGACACGCGCAGCGGCGAGCAGGCGCCGCTCGCCGCCGGCCCCGGGGCGCACAGCCAGCCGCGCTGGTCGCCGGACGGCAGGCGGCTCGCCTACATCTCGACCGCCGAGGGCGGGACGGCGCAATTGTTCGTCCGCTGGATGGCGAGCGGCGAATCGGTCCGGATCACCGGACTCCCCGATTCGCCGACCAGCCTCGCCTGGTCGCCCGACGGCCGCCAGATCGCCTACACGATGTTCGTCCCGGGCGACGGCACGAAGCTCGGAGCGCTTCCGGCCAAGCCCGAGGGCGCGCAATGGGCGCCTCCGCTCGAGGTGCACAGCGACATCCAGTACCGGACCGACGAGGAAGGCTATCTCAAGCCCGGCTTCAGCCACATCTTCCTGGTCTCCGCCGACGGCGGAGCCCCGCGCCAGCTCAGCTTCGGCTCGGTCCACGACAACGGCCCGCTGAGCTGGGCCGCGGACGGCCGCTCGATCGTGTTCAGCTCCAACCGCTCGCCCAACTGGGCCCGCGAGCCGCTCGACAGCGAAGTCTATGCCCTCGATCTCGCGAGCGGCGCGATCCGGGCCCTGACCGATCGCCGGGGGCCGGATTCCGAGCCCGTCGTGTCGCCGGACGGCCGGCTCATCGCCTATACCGGCTTCGACGACAAACGGCTCGGCTACCAGAATGCGGCCCTGTACGTGATGGACCGTAACGGCGGCAGCCCGAGGCTGCTCACCGGCTCGCTCGACCGCAGCGTCGAGTCGCCCGTCTGGGCCGCCGACGGCCGCTCGATCTACGTCGTCTACGACGACCGCGGCTCGCGCAAGGTCGCCCGAGTCGGCCTCGACGGATCGGTGAGGACGGTGGCCGAGGGGCTGAGCGGCGCCGGTCTCGATCGCCCCTATACCGGCGGCGGCTTCAGCGTCGCCCGCGACGGCGCCGTCGCCGCGCCGAGCGGAAGCGCCCAGCGTCCGCCCGACGTCGCCCTCTACCGAAGCGGAACGCGGCGCCAGCTCACCCGGCTCAACTCGGACCTGCTCGATTCCAAGCGCCTCGGCGAGGTTCGCCATCTCACCGCCACGAGCTTCGACAACCGCCAGGTCGACGCCTGGCTGACCCTTCCGCCGTCCTGGACAGAAGGACGGCGGGCGCCGCTGATCCTCGAGATCCACGGCGGCCCTTTCGCCGCCTACGGGCCGCATTTCTCGACCGACAACCAACTCTACGCCGCCGCCGGCTATGCCGTGCTCTCGGTCAACCCGCGCGGCTCGACCTCCTACGGGGAAGAGTTCGCGAACCTGATCCACCACGCCTATCCGGGCCGCGACTATGACGACCTGATGGCCGCGGTCGATTCGGCGATCGCCGGAGGCTTCGCGGATCCGGACCATCTCTACGTCACCGGCGGCTCGGGCGGCGGCGTCCTCACCGCCTGGATCGTCGGCAAGACCGACCGCTTCAAGGCGGCCGCGACCCAGAAGCCCGTGATCGACTGGGCGAGCTTCTCGCTGACGGCGGACAATCCGGCCTTCTTCTCGCGCTACTGGTTCGGCCAATATCCGTGGGAGAATCACGAGGCCTTCTGGGCCCGCTCGCCGCTCTCGCTGGTCGGCAACGTCAAGACCCCGACCCTGGTCGTCGTCGGAAGCCAGGATTACCGGACCCCGGTCAGCGAGGCGGAGCAATATTATACGGCGCTCCAGCTGAGGGGGGTGCCGACGGCGTTGGTGAAGGTCCCCGGGGCGAGCCACGGCGGCATCGCTTCGCGCCCTTCGCAGGCCGGGGCCAAGGCGGCGGCGATCCTGGCCTGGTTCGAGAAATACAAGGAAGGGGCGCCGGCGAATTGACCGTCATGCCAGCGAAGGCTGGCATCCCAGCGGGTGAAAGGCGCGGTGTTCTTCACTCCCTGGGCCCCAGCCTTCGCTGGGGCGACGGAATCAGGCCGCCCGCCTCACCATCGTGTCCGACAGCCAGGCCCGCGCCTGGCGCTGGGCTTCGGCGATCTCGCGCGCGGTCATCTCCTCGGAAATTTCGGCCCGGCATTCCTGGCCCCGGTCGCTTCCGTTGAGGGCGGCGAGGTTGAACCACTTATGGGCCTCGATCAGGTCGACCTCGAGGCCGTGGGTCCCGGTGGAGTAGGCGACGCCCAGCTCGTAGAGCGCGTCCGGATCGCCCATGGCGGCGTCGGCGAGGCGGCTTTCGATCAGGAAAGTCGCGGATTTCAGGCTGTTCCCCATTTGACATGCCCCTTGTTGTTTATCGCGTGTCGGGGACCGGTTTGCGCTGGCGATTCCGAAGAAATGGTTAACGGCGTTTACACCTTAAATTCCTCCCCCGGATTTCCGGGGGAGGGGGACCATGCGAAGCATGGTGGAGGGGTTCTTCGGCTGCAGGCCCCTCCACCGCGCTCCGCGCGGTCCACCTCCGCTGCATTTGCAGGGGAGGAATTCAGGACGGGTCGACAGCCAGATTGTCGATCAGCCTCGTCCGGCCGAGCCTCGCCGCCGCCAGCAGCCGCGCCGGGCGCTCAACCGCGGTCACCGGGGCGAGGGTCTCGGCGTCGCACAGCTCGACATAGTCGATCGGGTCGAAGCCGGCCCTCGCCAGGCGCTCCTTCGCCGCCGCCAGCGCTTCGGCGACCGCGCCCCCGCGATGGATCGCCGCGGCCGCCTCGCCGAGGGCCCGCGGCAGCGCCCGGGCCGACTGGCGCTCCTCGTCGGTGAGATAGGCGTTGCGCGAGGAGAGGGCGAGGCCGTCGGCGTCGCGCTGGGTCGGAACCCCGATTATCTCGACGTCGAGGCCGCGGTCCCGAACCATCTGGCGGATGACCGCGAGCTGCTGATAATCCTTCTCGCCGAACAGGGCGATGTCGGGGCGAACCTGGTCGAACAGGCGCGACACCACCGTCGTCACCCCGTCGAAATGGCCAGGCCGGGCGACGCCGTCCAGGCCCTCGCCGAGATTTCCCGAGCGGATGTCGATGGCGGCGCCTTCCGGATACATGGTCGCGACGTCGGGCGACCACAGGATGGCGCAGCCTTCCTCCTCGAGCATCTTGGTGTCGGTGGCTTCCCGGCGTGGGTAGGTCGAGAGGTCCTCGTTCGCCGCGAACTGGGTCGGGTTGACGAAGATCGAGGCGACGACATGGTCGGCCCTGCGCCGCCCCTCCGCGACGAGCGCCATGTGGCCGGCATGAAGCGCGCCCATGGTCGGGACGAAGGCGACGGTGCCGCCGCCGGCCCTGAGCGCCGCCACCTCCGCCCGCAGCGTTTCGATGTCACGGACAATTTGCACGCCGTTGCCGCCTCCGATATCAGCTTGGCGTCGCCCTTGCGGGGGCCCGAGGGCATAATCAAGGGGTGCAGATGGCGTCGCCGCATTTCATCGTTTTCGCCAATGAGAAAGGCGGCACCGGCAAGTCGACCACGGCGGTCCACAGCGCCGTCGCGCTCGCCGCCGCGGGCCGGCGGGTCGCCGCGCTCGACCTCGACACCCGCCAGCGCACGCTCGGCCGCTATCTCGACAACCGCGCCGAGACCGTGAAGCGGCTCGGTATCGACCTGGTCATGCCCGCCTACGAGACCTTCGACCCCGACAAGGAGGAGACGATCGAGGCCCAGCTCGACCGGGTCTCGGCCGACGTCGAGATCGTCGTCGTCGACACTCCTGGCCGCGACGACCCCTATGCGCGGGCGGCGATGATCCGGGCCGACACCCTGGTGACTCCGATCAACGACAGCTTCGTCGACCTCGACCTGATCGGCCAGGTCGATTCCGAGACCTACCGCGTCCGCCGGCCGAGCTTCTACGCCGAGCTGGTCTGGAACAGCCGGACGCAGCGCGCCAAGACCCACGGCGCCAGCGTCGACTGGGTCGTGCTGCGCAATCGCATGCAGCATATCGAGGCGCGCAACATGCGCCGCGTCGGCGAGGCGCTGAGCGAGCTTTCCCGCCGGGTCGGCTTCCGGGTCATTCCGGGCCTCGGCGAACGGGTCATCTACCGGGAGCTCTTCCCGAAGGGCCTGACCCTGCTCGACCTGCCTCATCTCGGCGAGGTCGGGATCGCCCATATCGCCGCCCGCCAGGAGCTGCGCGAGATGATCGCCGGCTTCGCCCTGCCGCAGCCGGGCGAGGCGGCCGCGCCGCGGGCGGCGGCGCTCGCAGGCTAGGCCGTGGCGCCGCTCATTCTCCTCGCCGCCGGCGGCCTGCTCTGGGCCTTCGCCACCGGCCGGCTGAAGAATTTCACCTATGAGGACGGGGTCGCCGCGGCGCTCTTCCTGCTCGGCCTCAGCCTCTTCACCAAGGGCAGGCTGGTGATCGGCGCCGCGCTGATGGCGGGGGCTCTGCTCTGGGCCGCGTGGCGCCGCTCGCGGCCCTCGGCCCGGCCGATGCCGGTCGCCGACGCCCGGCGCCTGCTCGGAGTCGGCGAAGGCGCCACCCTCCAGGAGATACGCGACGCGCACCGCCGGCTGATCGCGAAGGTCCACCCGGACCGGGGCGGCTCGGCCGAGCTCGCTCACCGGGTCAACGCCGCCCGCGACACGCTGCTCGCCGAAACAATGAACCGCAAGCCGCCTCGCGCGTCTTGATCGCATCCCCTGCCGGAGTTCCGAATGAGCCATCGCCTGCCGCCGACCTCTCTGCGCGAATATGACATCAGGGGAATCTACGGCGAGACGCTGGGCGAGGACGATGCGAGGGCGGTGGGCCGGACCTTCGGCACGCTTCTGCGCCGGGCGGGCGGAGCGACGGTCGCGGTCGGCCGGGACGGGCGCGAAAGCTCGCCGGGCCTCGAGGCGGCGCTTCTCGAAGGCCTGGCCGCGAGCGGGGTGGACGTCGTCAGGATCGGGCTCGGCCCGACTCCGATGCTCTATTATGCCGAGGCGGAGCTTGCCGTGGACGGCGGCATCATGATCACCGGAAGCCACAATCCGGGAAACTATAACGGCTTCAAGATGGTGCTGAAGCACGGCGCCTTCTTCGGCGAGCAGATCCAGGCGCTGGGCCGGATGGCCGCCGCCGGCGACTGGGAGCAGGGCTCGGGCTCGGTGCGCGACGAGGACGTGATGGAGCGCTACGTCGAGCGGCTCCTCAAAGGCTTCGACGGCGCGCCCTTCCGGATCGGCTGGGACTGCGGCAACGGCGCCGCAGGTCCCGTCGTGGAGCGGCTGGTGAGGCGGCTGCCCGGCGAGCATTTCACGCTGTTCACCGAGGTCGACGGCCGCTTCCCGAACCACCATCCGGACCCGACCGTCGAATCCAATCTCGAGGATCTGAAGCGCCTGGTGCGCGAGAAGGGCCTCGATTTCGGGGTCGCCTTCGACGGCGACGCCGACCGGCTCGGGGCGGTCGACGGCGAGGGCCGGGTCGTCTGGGGCGACCAGCTCCTCTCGATCCTCGCCGAGCCGGTCCTCCGCGAAATGCCGGGCGGAACCATCATCGCCGACGTCAAGGCGAGCCAGGCCCTGTTCGACCGGGTCGCCGAGCTCGGCGGCAAGCCGCTGATGTGGAAGACCGGCCACAGCCTGATCAAGTCGAAGATGAAGGAGACCGGCGCCCCCCTCGCCGGCGAGATGAGCGG
Organism: Allosphingosinicella sp.; assembly: GCA_035714565.1. GTDB lineage: Bacteria > Pseudomonadota > Alphaproteobacteria > Sphingomonadales > Sphingomonadaceae > Allosphingosinicella. The sequence goes on along the minus strand of DASTLX010000012.1, from coordinate 66,777 downwards.
GCACATCTTCTTCAAGCACGAATGGTACGGCTTCGACGACGCCATCTACGCGGCGGTCCGGCTGATCCGGGCGGTGGCCCAGCTGGGCGGGTCGCTGACCGCCCTGCGCTCGGCCATGCCGCCGATGATCAACACGCCCGAGATGCGCTTCCAGGTCGACGAGAGCCGCAAGTTCCCCGTCGTGGAGGAGGTCCTGAGCCGCCTCGCCGCCGACGCCGCCGAGGTCGACCGCACCGACGGCGCCCGGGTCAGCACCGCCGACGGCTGGTGGCTTCTTCGCGCCTCCAACACCCAGGACGTCCTCGTCGCCCGGGCCGAGGCGAAGGACGAAGCGGGCCTCCGCCGACTCGTCGCCCAGATCGACGAGCAGCTCGCTTTGTCCGGCCTCGAGCGCGGCGAGCAGGTCGCGCACTGATGCCCAGGGTCTACCCGGAGGCGCTTCTCTTCTGCGTCCTCTGGGCCGCGCTCGCCATCTGGGGCGGGCTCGAGCTGGGCTGGAAGGCGGGCGCGGCCCTGACCCTCGGCCTGTTCATCCTGATCATGCCGACCAGCGCGCTCATCCTCTCGAAGACCGGCAGCTTCCAGGCCGAGCGGACGGTGCGATGGGGAATATTGGCGGCGGCGGCGGTGGTTCTGGTCTCGGCGGTCGATCTGAGCTGATCACACTCCGCGGGGACGACGTCTCTAGTCGTCCTCGTCCTCGCGCCCCACCAGGTTCAGCTCCCGCGCCTTGATCTGCCTCGTCATGCACCAGTGCATGAGCGCGTCCTCGCGGCCGTGGGTGATCCAGACCTCGCGGGGCTGGAGCTCCTGGATGGTCTCGGTGAGCTCGTCCCAGTCGGCATGGTCGGAGACGATGAGGGGGAGCTCGACGTTGCGCTGGCGGGCGCGCTGCCGGACCCGCATCCAGCCCGACGCCATGGCCGTGATCGGGTCGGGCAGGCGCCTCGACCAACGGTCGTTCAGGCAGCCGGGCGGGGCCACCACGATCCGGCCCTTGAGCTCGTCCTTCCTGACTCCGGTCGCCGGGCGAAGCTCGCCGAGGTCGACGCCCCATTCCCGGTAGAGGTCGCAAAGGCGCTGCAGAGCGCCGTGGATGTAGATCGGCTCGTGATGGCCGCGCCGGCGTATCTCCATCATCAGCCGCTGCGCCTTGCCCAGCGCATAGGCGCCGACCAGGACGCAGCGCTCGGGATTCTCGTGCAGCCGGGCGAGCAGCCGGTCGATCTCGCTCGACGTGTCGGGGTGTCGGAAGACGGGCAGGCCGAACGTCGCCTCGGTGATGAAGATGTCGCAGGGCACCGGTTCGAAGGGCGGGCAGGTCGGGTCGGGCCGGCGCTTGTAATCGCCCGAGACGACCACCCGCTCGCCTCCATATTCCAGCACGATCTGGGCGGAGCCGAGCACGTGGCCGGCGGGCACGAAGCTCGCCTCGACCTCGCCGAGCCGGACGACCTCCCCGTAAGGAGTCGCCCGGCCGCCGGGCTGCGGCCCGTAGCGGCACTCCATGATCGCCAGCGTCTCGGGCGTGGCGAACACCTCCTCGTGGCCGCCGCGGGCATGGTCGGCATGGCCATGGGTGACGAGCACGCGCGGCTTGGGGGTGTTCGGATCGACCCAGGCGTCGGCCGGCTTTATGTAAATGCCTTCGGGAAAAGGCTCTATCCAGGAACCGAGACGGGCCATCGGGAGCTATATGGCGGCAAGGAAGGGCATCGCCAAGCGCGGCGCCCGCGCAGGAATTCGAGGAGCGAAGCATGGACGCAGGCGGCGGCGGTTGGGGAATCATCAATATCGTTGGGCCGCTGCTGCTGGCGGCGGTCCTGCTCTGGGTCCTTCTTCGCAACCGGAAGTCGCGCCATCGCGACGTCGACCGCACCGAGCAGGGCACCCGCGATCTCTATCGCGAGGAGGAAGAGAAACGGCGCAGCGGCGACGACCGGACCTCGTGACCGGCCATCATCCCGGCGAAAGCCGGGATCCATGAACACGGCGGTTGAGAGTTCGGCGAAGACGGTGTTCATGGATTCCGGATCAAGTCCGGAATGACGAATCTTCCTCCTGTCATAGAGCGATGGTTCGAGGCCAAGGGCTGGGCGCCGCGCCGCCATCAGCTCGAAATGCTCGCCGCCGCCCGCGCCGGGCGAAGCGCCCTGCTCGTCGCCCCGACCGGCGCCGGGAAGACGCTGGCCGGTTTCCTCCCCTCGCTCGTCGAGCTGACCGAGGCTCCCACGGAGGGCCTCCACACCCTCTACATCTCGCCCCTCAAGGCGCTGGCGGTCGACGTCCAGCGCAACCTCCTGACCCCGATCGAGGAGATGGCGCTTCCGATTCGGGTCGAGACCCGGACCGGCGATACCCCGTCGGACCGCAAGGCGCGGCAGCGGGTCCGGCCGCCGCAGATGCTGCTCACGACTCCCGAATCGCTGAGCCTGCTGCTCAGCCACGAGGACAGCGGCCTGCTGTTCGAAAATCTCAGCACGGTGGTCGTCGACGAGATCCACGCCTTCGCCACCGGCAAGCGCGGCGACCTGCTGTCGCTCTCCCTGTCCCGCCTCCAGCGCCTCTCGCCGCGCCTGCGCCGGGTCGGCCTCTCCGCGACCGTGTCCGACCCCGAGGCCTTTCTCGGCTGGCTCGCGCCGCACGGCGACGCGGAGATGGTGGACATGGTCGAGGGGGATCCCGGCGCCCCGGCGCACCTCTCGATCATGCTTCCGGAGGAAGACAAGATCCCCTGGGCGGGCCATAGCGGCCGCTGGGCCGCCCTCAGCGTCATGCGCGAGATCGAGCGCCACAAGACCACCCTCATCTTCTGCAACACCCGCTCCCTCGCCGAGCTCATCTTCCAGGATCTCTGGGCCGTCAACGAGCAGCACCTGCCGATCGGCATCCACCACGGCTCGCTTGCGCTCGAGGCCCGCCGGAAGGTCGAGAACGCCGTCGCCGGCGGGCGGCTGCGCGCGCTGGTCTGCACCGCCAGCCTCGATTTGGGCGTCGACTGGGGCGACGTCGACCTCGTCATCCAGATGGGCGCGCCCAAGGGCTCGTCGCGGCTGATGCAGCGGATCGGGCGGGCCAATCACCGGCTCGACGAGCCTTCGGAGGCGATCATCGTCCCGGGCAACCGATTCGAGTATCTCGAGGCGCGCGCCGCGCTCGACGCGATCGAGGAGGGCGCGCTCGACGCCGAGACTTTCCGCCCCGGAGCGCTCGACGTTCTCGCCCAGCATGTCATGGCGCTGGCCTGCGCGGCGCCGTTCCGCGAGGAGGAGATGCTCGAGGAGGTGCGATCGGCCGCGCCTTATTCGGGCCTCGGGGAGGAGACCTTCCTCGCCATCCTCTCCTTCATCGAGAGCGGCGGCTATTCGCTCAAGGCCTATGACCGCTTCCGCCGGATCGCCAGGGACCCGGACGGGCTGTGGCGGGTCTCGCACCCGCGCTTCGTCCAGCAGCACCGGATGAACGCGGGGATCATCGTCGACACCCCGCTTTACTACGTGCGCTTCAGGAAAGGCCGGCTGCTCGGAACGGTCGAGGACAATTTCGCCGAGACCCTGAGCCCCGGCGACACCTTCTTCTTCTCCGGCCTGGTGCTCGAGGTGGAGCGGATCGACGGCATCGACCTCTTCGTCCACGCGACCTCCAAGTCGGCCCGGATCCCGACCTACATGGGCGCCCGGATCGCGATCAGCACCAACCTCGCCGACCGGGTGCGCGCCTTCCTCCACGACCGGAGCCAGTGGGAGCGCTTCCCCGATCCGGTGCGCGACTGGCTTCGCGTCCAGGACTATCGCTCGGCCATCCCCGCGCCGGACCAGCTGCTCGTCGAGACCTTTCCGCACGAGCGGATCCACTACATGGCCGCCTACAGCTTCGAGGGGTGGAACGCCCACCAGTCGCTCGGCATGCTGATCACCCGCCGGATGGAGAGCGCGGGCCTCAAGCCGCTCGGCTTCGTCGCCAACGACTATGCGATCGCCTGCTACGGGCTCGAGCCGATCGCCGATCCGGCGGCTTTGTTCTCGGCGGACATCCTCGAAAAGGAGTTCGTCGACTGGGTCGAGGGCTCGCACCTCCTCAAGCGCGCTTTTCGAGAGGTTGCGGTGATCGGCGGCCTCGTCGACCGCGCCCATCCCGGCAAGCGCAAGACCGGCAAGCAGGTCACCTTCTCGACCGATCTCATCTACGACGTGCTGAGGCGCTACGAGCCCGACCATCTGCTCCTTAAGGCGGCCTGGGCCGACGCCCGCGAGAAGATGACCGACGTCGGCCGACTCGCCCGCCTCCTCGACCGGGCGCAGCGCACGATGCTCCACGTCGATCTCGACCGGGTCTCGCCGATGGCCGTCCCCGTCCTCACCATCATCGGTCGCGAGCGGATGCCGCAGGGGACGGTGGACGACCAGCTTCTGATCGAGGCCGAAAGCCTCGCCGCGACGGCGATGCGGCTGGATTGACCCTCTAAGATCCTCCCCGGCCTTTGCCGGGGAGGGGGACCATGCGAAGCATGGTGGAGGGGTCTTCCAGAGCCCCAAGAACCCCTCCACCGCGCTTCGCGCGGTCCCCCTCCCCGAGAAATCTCGGGGAGGAATTAATCAGTACTTCTGCGCCACCTGCGGCGCAGGAAGCGCCAGCTCGGTCACCGCCATCTTTCGCCCGGAGAAAAAGTCGACGAGGATCGCCGGCACGTCCGGATGGGCCTCGAACAGGTCATGCCCCCCGTTGCGCACCAATATCCGATGCAGGCGCCTCAACCCCGCCGTCGCAGCGGCCTGCTCCTCGAGCGGGGTCCGCACGTCGAGGTCGCCGCTGAGCAGGAGCGCCGGGATGCCGGAGCTGATCTCGCGCCGGAAACCGTCGCCGAGGTCGAGGCCCGGCACTGCCCCGCGAAGCTGGGGCATTGGGAAGTTGGTCGCCGTGCCGAGCAGCGAAGCCGGCGCCTGCCGGCGGACCAGCTCCAGCTTGCCGCCGGTGATTCCCGAGGCGATGTCCATCAGCTCGGGCATTCCGCTCATGGTGAGCGGGTCCTTGAAGAAGAAGCCGTAGACGAGCGGCGCCAGCGCCTCGGTCTTTCCGGCCTCCAGGGCTTGATAGGCGCCGACGAGCTGGGCGATCCCGTCGGGATTCTTGGGCAGGATTCCGGCCATCATCCGCAGCGGGAAGCTGTCGACCCGGAAGCTCGCGCCCTGCGGGAGGGTAAAGGTCTGCGGCTCGGCGTCATATTTCGCGTGGACCCGGCGCATCCGCGCCGTCAGGCCGGGCGCGACTTGCTCGATCCGCTCGAACGCCAGATCGAGATGGGCGGGCAGCTTGACCGTCTGGTCCATCCCTTCGGCGGAGGCGAGCGCGACCCGGCCGATCGACCGCGGATGCCGCCGCATCGCCGCCATGGCGAGATGGGTGCCGTAGGATATCCCCCACAGGTCGATCCGCTTCGCCCCCAGCGCCTTGCGCAGGTCTTCGAGATCGTCGGCATTCTGCTCGGTCGTGTAGCCTCGGACCGCGACGCCCGCGGCGCGCCATTCCGCCAGGCAGCCCAGGAGCGTCTCGCGATGATAAGCGCTCAAAACGGCCTCTGTGAGCGGAACCTCCGGGTCCAGCTTCCGCTTCGCGGTGCACGGCGGGATGTGGTTGGAGAGGCCGACTCCGCGCTGGTCCAGGGCGATCACGTCGGCGACCGCTCGCAGCGCCAGGAAGATGGGCTGGCGTGGGCCTCTGGCCGTCGCAACGCCCGATCCGCCCGGCCCGCCGGCGAGGTAGACGATCGGCGTTCCAGGCCTGGGGCTGGTCGACTTGAACCGTACGAAGCCGATGTCGATCCGGCGCGAGCCCGGGTCGCTGCGGTCCTCGGGCACCGACAAGGTACCGCGCTCCACGGGAAGATCGCTGCCGTCGGCGAGCCTGAAGGTCGTGGCCTCGATCTTGAGCGGCGGTGACGCGGCCGCGGGCACGAGGCCGATGGCGAGAAGGGCGGCGAGCGCCGAACGGAGAAGGGGCATGGGCTTTTCCTTGAATTGAGCGGCCTTGGCTGGGCTGGGCGCGCCGGCGGGTCGACCCCGGCTCGGCCATCGCCCTGCAGAATCGGTGAACGACGGGACAGGGCTCGGGCGGTCGCTTATGGTGCCGCTGTGACGCGATTGCTCCTCCTGCTCGCCCTGCTCGCCTTGCCCGTCGCCGCGGCTCCCGCCGCGCCGGCGGCGCCCGGAATGACGGTCGGCGAGCTCCGGGTCTGCGCTTCGGCCGGCGGCGCCTGCCGTCCGGTCGACCTTCGGGCCCTTCCGCTCGAGTCTCCCGAGACCATCCTCGAGCGGGAGGTGGAAATTCCGCGTTCCGCGCTGCCCTTGCCGAGGCCCCTGATGGTCTTCGTGATCGCCATGGCGAGCTCCGAGATAGAGTGGAACGGAGCGAGGATCGGCCGCAACGGCGTTCCGGGCCCCGACTCCGCCCGGGAGAAGCCCGGACGCTTCATCGCCACCTTCGCGGTTCCGGCCGAGCTGGTCAGGCCCGGCACCAACCGCGTCAGGGCCCGGCTCTCCGCCCATCATCTCTGGCTGCCGGTGAGGCGGCCCGTGCACGTCTTCGACGTCGGTCTCTACGAATCGCCCACCTTGCCCGGCCTCACCGGCTACCTGCCGGCCCTGCTCGCTTTGGGAGCGCTCGCCGCCGGCGCCGTCTATTTCGCCGCCTCCGCGCTTCTCGACCGGCGCGACCGTCTCGCGCCGTTGCCCGCTCTGATCGCGGCGACGGCGATGCTCCAGCTCGGAGTGGAGACGGCCCGGAGCTTCATTTCCTACACCTATCCCTGGCACCTGATCCGGGTGGCGTCGGTCGCCTTGCTCGCCGCGATCACGGCCGTCCTGGTCGCCGCCTATGCCGCCCGCCGCTTCGCCCCCGGCTGGGCCAGGGCGGCGCCGGCGCTGACCGCCGCCGCTGCGCTCTCGAGCCTGATGCTCGTGCCCTGGTACGATCTCAAGGCGATCGGCGCGATCGTCTCGGGCGCGATTGCCCTGCTCGCCTGCGCCGGCCGCGGGGCGAGGGGCGGGGTTCCGGGATCCCGGGTCGGGATCGCCTTCTCGCTCAGCCTCTTCGCCTTGATCGGCTGGCAGCTCACCGATTTCCTGGACCAGTCTTATTATGTCGCCTTGGCGGCGATCCTGGTCGTCCTGGTCGGCGAGCAGGTCCTCGTCCTTCGCCGGACGCGGAGCGCCGGCGAGAAGGAGGCGCTGCGCGCCGCCGGCCTGGAGGCGCAGCTCAAGGATTCCGCGCGGGACCGGGCCGGCCGGATCGCGCGCCTGAAGGACGGCGCCCGGACCCATCAGGTCCCCGAGGCCGACATCCTCTTCGCCCGCGCCGCCGACGATTATTGCGAGGTGCGGCTCAGGGATGGCCGCACCCTGCTCGTCACTCTAACCCTGTCGCGTCTCCAGCAAGCGCTGTCCGACCGCTTCGTCCGAATCCACAAGAGCTATTCGGTCAACGCCGCGCACGTTGCCGCGCTCGGGCCCCGCCCCGGCGGCGGCAAGCAGGTGACTCTCGCCGACGGGACGGACCTTCCGGTGGGGCGAGCCTATCTCGGCGCCGTGGCGGCGATGAAAGCCGACTAGCGCCTCGCCGTCGCCCTCCGGGAGAGCAGGAAGCCGAGCGCCGCGAGCGGCCAGCTGACCCGCTCCGTCGCCGGCCGGGCGGCCTCGTCGGGCTTCATCGCGGCCGCCTCTTCCGCGGGTCCCGCCGCGGGAACCCCCGCCTCCTTCGCCTGCTGGCGCTCGAGCTCGGAGTTCATCTCCCCGCCCATCAGCACGATATAGGCGCTGAGGTAGAGCCAGGTCAGGAAGACGACGACTCCGCCCAGCGAGCCGTAGGTCGCGTTGTAATTGCCGAATTGCGAGACGTAGAAGCCGAAGCCGAGGCTGGCGGCCAGCCACAGCAGGGTGGCCGCGGCCGAGCCCGGGCTGATCCAGACCCAGGGCGCGTCGGGGCGGTTGGGGGCGTAGCGATAGACCGCGGCGAGGCCGAACCCGACCGCCGCCACCGCCACCGCCCAGAACAGGATCCGGAAGAGATTGTGCGCCCAGCCCGGAAAGCCGGGAAACAGGGCTTCGACCCACCCCATCACCGAGATTCCGGCTGCGGCCATGACCAGGACGACGAGAGCGCCGATCGTCATCAGAAGCGACAGCAGGGTCGACTTGATGAAGCCCCGGCTCTCCTTCACCTCATAGGCGATGTTGAGCGCGGTGACGATCGCGCCGGACCCCTTGCTCGCTCCGTAGATGGCAAGCGCGATGGCGACCGCCAGGCTCCAGCCCTTCGCCGAGTCGGGCGATTCCGTCATGCTCTTGAGCTGGTCGCCGATCAGCGCGGCGGCGTCCTCGGGCAGCATCCCGAACAGCGCCCGGATATGCCGGGCGACCGTCTCCGGCTCCGCCGCCAGCCCGTAGACCAGGACCGTCGCCGCCAGCAGCGGAACGAAGGCGAGGAAGGCGTAGAAGGCGACGCCGGCGGCGAGCAGCCCGACATTGTCGTCGCCCGCCTCTCTCCAGGTGCGGACGAGCACGTCCCGCCAATCCTTGAGCGCGGGCCAGCGGACGGGTTGGATCGCCATGGAGGGCGGTAACCGGGGGCGGGGCGAGCGGTTCCCGCGAAATCGTCACCCCGGCTCAGGCTGGGTCCCGAGGGGTGACAAGCGGCGGCGTTCCTCACCCGCCGGCGCCCCAGCCGGCGCTGGGGCGACGTGAACTCAGACCATCGCCCGCGGGTTCGAGAACACCCGCGTCACCTCGGGCTCGAAGCTCTCGAGCGGGTCGACCTCGAAGCCCGGATCGAAGGCCGGCGCGTCCCAGTCGTCGACCAGCTTCTCGGCGAAGCCGTACCAGCTCTCGCCCTTAAACCGCTCCCGGCCCTCCGGGTCCTTGCCGAGATGCTCGAAATAATAGCGGCCCTGGAATTCCTGGTGCCAGTAGACGGCGTGATAGATGTCCTCCCGGACGTAGGGCTTGAGCATCTCGGCCGCGATCGGGCCGTGATTGGGGATCGAGAAGAGCTTGCCGAGGTCGTGGCAGAGCGCCGCCACCACCTCCTCGTCGCTGCCCCCGGAGCGGCGGGCGAGGGTTCCGGCCATCAGGCTGTGGGTGAGCTGGTTGGCGGCGAATCCGACCTCTATGGCCTCGAGCCGGGCCAGGCCCTCCATGATCTGGCGAGCGGCGGCGCTCTTGATGTGCTTGCCGTGCTCGGCGGCGATATGGGCCCAGTCCTCGGCGGTGCCGTCTCTCATGTCGGTGAACATCGGACGTCTCTCCTGTCGCCGAAAGGATTACGCCCCGCCGGAGCGGCTTTCAACGAAAAGCGGTCCTGTCCCGGAGCGGGGCCGCTTCACGCGAACGTCGATCGCTGGCGAGACGCGGCGTTGATCGGGATCCGGCGGCCGCGCTCGCGATCCGGCGGCAGCCTCACTCCGGATGGGATCACGCCGAGCGATGAGGTCCTCCTTCAGTGACCGACACGGTCAAAGAGGGCCGCCCCGGCCGCGGGGCGCCGGGACGGCCTTGCGCGCGAGGCGGTCAGGCCGCCTGGCTCTGGGCGCCGTTGTCGTTCCCGGGCCTCTGGTCGGCAACCTGGGCCTGGCCGCCGCCGCCGATCTCGATCTTCCGGGGCTTCATCTCCTCCGGAATCTCGCGGACGAGCTCGATCGAGAGCATGCCGTCCCTCAGCTCCGCGCCCCGGACCTGGACGTAGTCGGCGAGCCCGAAGCGACGCTCGAACGCGCGGGTGGCGATGCCGCGATGAATGTACCGGCCCTGCTCGTCGCCGCTCTTGCGGCCGGTGACGACCAGCAGGTTCTGCTGAGCGGTGACGTCGATCTCCTCGGGCCGGAAGCCGGCGACGGCGAGGGTGATACGGTAGGAATCGTCGCTGGTCCGCTCGAGGTCGAACGGCGGATAATTTTCGGCGGCCTGCCAGCCCGCTCCGTTCTCGAGAAGGTCGAACAGGCGGTCGAAGCCGACGGTGGAGCGCCGGAACGGCGTGAAGTCGAAATTGGTCCTCATGTCTGTCCTCCTGTTTGAGCAACAAATGTGAGGAGCGCCCGCGCCCGCGGGCGCCCGCCGGACCCATTAGGCGTCCGGCGGCGCATAGATAGGAACCCTTCTGGTTCCTTCAAGGGGCCCGCCCGGCGCTTCGTCCGGGGGCTTTCGCAATCGCTCGGCCCCGGCTAGTTTCCGACCGCGGAGCCGGGGGGCACGTATTGGAGTAGTCGATGGCGTCCGCGGCGTCGGGTTCGGAGCCCCCAGGTCTTTCCTTCCTCGCCGACGGCGGCGCGATGGGCGAGCGGATGCGAGCCTTCGACTGGTCGTGCTCGCCGCTGGGCGCGCCGGAGAGCTGGCCGCAGGCGCTGAAGACCGCCACCGGAATCCTGCTCTCGTCCAAATTCCCGATGTTCCTCGCCTGGGGCCCCGAGCTCCGCTTCCTCTACAACGACGCCTATGCGGACGTGCTCGGCGGCAAGCACCCGGCCGCTCTCGGCCACGCCTTCGAGGACATCTGGGCGGAGATCTGGGAGGATATCGAGCCGCTGGTGCGCCGCGCCCTCGCCGGCGAGGCCACCTATTTCGAGAATCTGCCGCTGACCATGACCCGCAAGGGCTATCCCGAGCAGACGTGGTTCACCTTCTCCTACAGCCCGCTCCGCGACGACGACGGCGAGGCGGCCGGGATGTTCTGCGTCTGCACCGAGACCACGGCCACGGTCCTGGCGGAACAGGAGCGGCTCAACGAGACCGAGCGCCTCCGCCAGCTGTTTCACAATGCGCCCGGCTTCATGGCGGTGGTGCGCGGGCCCGACCACGTCTTCGAGATGGCCAACGCTTCCTACCAGGCCCTGGTCGGCCGGCGCGACCTGATCGGCAAGACGGTCCGGGAGGCGGTGCCGGAGGTCGAGGGCCAGGGCCTCTTCGAGCTGCTCGACAAGGTCTACCGGAGCGGCGAGCCGTTCTCGGGACGGTCGGTCGCCGTCCGCCTCCAGCGCCGCCCCGACGGTCCCCGCGAGGAGCGCCTCCTCGACTTCGTCTTCCAGCCGATCTTCGACGTGCACGGCGCGGTCAACGGCATCTTCGCCGACGGCTACGACGTCACCGAGCGAATCGTCGCCGAGACCGCGCTTCGCGAGAGCGAGGAACGATTCCGGCTCATCGCCGATTCCGCGCCGGTCCCGATGTGGGTGACCAAGCTCGACCGCAAGCGAAGCTTCGTCAACCGCGCCTATGTCGAGTTCCTCGGCATCAGCTACGACGAGGCGGTCGATTTCGACTGGCGCACCGTCCTCCATCCCGACGACGCGCCGCGGATCCTGGCCGAGTCGATGGCCGGCGAGGCCTCGCTCGAGAAATTCGAGCTTGTCGCCCGCTACCGGAGCGGCGGCGGCTGGCGCTGGGTGCGCTCGGTCTCGCAGCCGCGCTGGGGCCCCCAGAACGAGCATATCGGCTTCATCGGGGTCGCTCACGACATCACCGAGCTGAAGCTCGCCGAGGCCGCTCTTCGCGAGGTCAACGAGACTCTGGAGCGCCGGGTGGCGGAGCGGACCGGCGACCTCAGCGCGGCCCTCGACAGGCTCCAGGCCGAGGTCGGGGAGCGGCTTCGAGCGGAAGAAGCGCTGCGCCAGGCCCAGAAGATGGAGGCGGTGGGGCAGCTCACCGGGGGCATCGCCCACGATTTCAACAACCTTCTGACACCGATCATGGGCGGGCTCGAGCTGATCGCGTCGCGGGTCGAGGATGCGCGGCTGAAGCGGATCGCGGAAACCGCTCTGGAATCCACCCGCCGCGGCGCCAAGCTCACCGGCCAGCTGCTCGCTTTCTCCCGGATCCAGCGGATCAACATGGGGCCGGTCGCCGTCAACGAGGTCATCGACGCGATGCAGCGGCTGCTCCGCCACACGATCGGCGGCGCCGTCCGGATCGAGACCCGGCTCGATCCCCGCGCGGGCTACGGCGTCTGCGACGCCAACCAGCTCGAGAATGCGATCCTCAACCTCGCCATCAACGCCCGCGACGCCATGCCCGAAGGCGGCACCCTCACCATCTTCACCGACCGGGTCCGGCTCGAGGACGAGCCCGACCACCCGGCCGGCGAATTCGTCCGGATCACCGTCGCCGACACCGGCCAGGGCATGCCCCCCGACGTGCTCGCCCGGGCGATCGAGCCCTTCTACTCCACCAAGCCGCTCGGCAAGGGGACCGGCCTCGGCCTCGCCCAGGTCTACGGCATCGCCCAGCAGGCCGGGGGGACGCTGCGCATCGACAGCGAGGTCGGCAAGGGCACGTCGGTCGACATCCTCCTGCCCAGCGCCCGAGCGTCCGAGGAGACCGCGCGAGACGCGGGAGGCGGCAAGCGGGCTTTCTCCCGCAACGCCGCCGGAGCCCGGGTGCTGATCGTCGACGACGATGACGACGTCCGCGCCTTCCTCGCCGAGTCCCTGGAAGGCTTCGGCTGCACGGTGGTCTCGGCGGCGTCGGGCGCCCAGGGCCTCGACGCCCTGCGCGAGCAGCGGCCCGATCTTGCCCTCGTCGATTACGCGATGCCGGGAATGAACGGAGCCGAGGTCGCCCGGGCCGCCCGCGAGATCCACCCCGGGCTGCCGATCGTCTTCGTCACCGGCTATGCCGAAAGCGAGCAGCTCGAAGCCGCGCTGGGCGGCAACGTGCCCATCCTTCGCAAGCCCTTCACCCTCGCCGAGCTGGCGGCGGCCGTGGAGGAGAATGTGGCGAGGGGGTGAAATCCTCCCCCGGATTTGCGGGGGAGGGGGACCACGCGAAGCATGGTGGAGGGGACCTTCTGAGTCGGAAAGGACCCCTCCACCGCGCTTCGCGCGGTCCCCCTCCCCGGCAAATGCCGGGGAGGATTGCAGCCCTCTTGAACCGCCGAAATCCTCGCCTAAATCGCCGCCGTCGGGCGACCCGTTCATGGTGTCCGGCCTGTTTCCGCGAGGGGCGATGCGCTCTTTGCCGCGCTCCTCACGATGTTGCTCAAACGGAGGACATTGACATGAGAAGCTTCGATTTCACCCCCTATCGCCGCTCCACCGTCGGCTTCGACCGGCTGTTCGACTTCCTCGAAAGCGCCCGCGCCGAGCCGTCGGACAATTATCCGCCCTACGACATCGAGAAACTGAGCGACGACCGCTACCGGATCACGCTCGCCGTCGCCGGCTTCAGCCCGGGCGACATCGACATCACCGCCCGCCAGAACATGCTGGTGGTGATCGGCCGCAAGGCGGAGAATCGCAACAAGGACGGCAACTTCCTCCACATGGGAATCGCCACCCGCGCCTTCGAGCGCCGCTTCGAGCTGGCCGACTTCGTCCGGGTCGAGGCCGCCGACATGAAGGACGGCCTGCTCGCGATCGACCTGGTCCGCGAGATCCCCGACGCGATGAAGCCGCGCAAGATCGAGATCGGCTCCGGCCAGTCCCGAACGATCGATTCCGAGAAGGCCCCGCAGAAGGAGCCCGAGGTCGCGTAGGATCCTTATCCTCCCTATGCTTCGCATGGGGAGGGGGACCACCCGAAGGGTGGTGGAGGGGTAAGTGGCAGAAGCCTCGTCAGCTACCCCTCCACCATGCTCCGCATGGTCCCCCTCCCCACCGCTTCGCGGCAGGGAGGACGACCTACCGATTCATCCCCCGTTTACCCGCGAAGGCGCACCACCCTGGGATGCGTTTCCTGAAGAAGCTGACCAACCCGTTCGTTCTCGTCGCCGAAGGTTTCGTCGTCGGCGCCATATTGTTCGCGACCTCGAGCCCCGACCTCATCGACTCGCGCCCGCCGCCGGCGACCGCGCTCGATTCGTCGGTTATCCCCAACTCCGCGCGCTGAAGTCTTGAACCCGCCGCCGCCGCGTTTATAGCTGGGGCGATGGTTCGCTTTTCGTTCTGTGGTCACGAGCTGATGGCGCTTGCGCAGGGGGCCCTGTTCTGGCCGGATCGCCGCGCGCTGCTCGTCGCCGACCTTCATCTCGAGAAAGCGAGCTGGTTCGCGCGCCTCGGCCAGATGCTGCCGCCCTACGATTCTATCGCCACCCTGGCCGATCTCACCGCGCTCGCGGCCTCGACCGGAGCGGAGGAGATCTGGTGCCTGGGCGACAGCTTCCACGATCGCCACGGCTGCGACCGCCTCCCCGCGCGCGCCCGCGACATGCTCGTCGCCCTGACCGGCGCGACGCGCTGGACCTGGATCACCGGCAATCACGATTCGGGAATCGCCGACCATTGCGGCGGCGAGATCGTCGAGGAGGCGGAGGTGGACGGCCTGCTCCTGCGTCACGAGGCCGACCCGGCCGAGCCGAGGCCGGAGCTGTCCGGCCACTTCCACCCCAAGCTCCGAATCCATCATCGCGGCCGCCAGGTGTCCCGCCGCTGCTTCGTGGCGACGGAGCGCAAGCTGATCCTTCCCGCCTTCGGCTCGCTGACCGGGGGCCTGGACGCCGGCCATCCCGAGATCGTCCGCGCGGTAGGGCCGAGGGCGGAGGCGCTGGTGCCGGTCGCGGACCGGCTGCTGAGGTTCCCGGTCGCGGCTTGACTTGATTCCTCCCCGAGATTTCTCGGGGAGGGGGACCGCGCGAAGCGCGGTGGAGGGGTTCTTCGGACTCCGGAAAAAGGCCCCTCCACCACCCTTCGGGTGGTCCCCCTCCCCTGCAAATGCAGGGGAGGGTTTTCAGGCCAGGCTCGCCGCCATCAGCCCCCGAACCGCATTGCCCAGGAAGAACCCGCCCTCCAGATCCTCCGCTCGCAAATCGGCCTCCTCCGCCTGTCCCGCCTCGATCAGCGCCTCACGCAGTACCCCTGGAAGCAACCTCCGCCCCAGCGGCGGGGTCACCAGCCGCCCGCCGCGCTCGACGAACAGGCTGGTGAAGCTCCCCTCGGTCAGGAACCCCTCGCGGTCCGCGAACACAACCTCGAACGTCCCCGCCGCTTCCCGCGCCTCGTCGTAGAAGGCCCGGTCGCTGGTCTTGTGCCTGAGCCGGAAATCCTCCGGCTCGACCGGGAGCGGCGCCAACGCCACCTCGACCGGCCCGTCCGGCGCTTCGGGGAGCGGCCGGGTCTCGATCGCCAGCGCTCCGCTCCTCGACAGCAGGAGCCTGAGCTTGCGCCCCTCCCTCAGGAAGAAGGTCGCCGCCTGGAGCTCGTTCCGGGCGTGATGCCGGTCGAAGGCGAAGCCGAGGGCGTCGGCGCTCCGCTTCATCCGCGCGAGATGCCGGTCGAGCTCGGCGATGCCCTCGCGCGGGTCGAAGCGCATCGTCTCGATGAGGTCGAAGCGTCGGCTCGTGGCCACAAACTCTCCCTTCGCCAGGCATTCGCGCCATTCCTCGGCGGCGATGCTGTCGGCCACGATCCCCGAACCGAGGCCGAGCCGGGCCGTCGTCTCCCCGTCCCCCAGGACCAGGGTCCGGATCGCGACATTGAACGCGGCCTCGCCGCCGGGCGCAAGCCTGCCGATACTACCGGTATAGGCCCCCCGCTGTTCCCCCTCGAGCCCGGCGATGATCTCCATCGCCCTTATCTTGGGGGCGCCCGTCACCGAACCGCAGGGGAAGATCGCCTCGATCAGGTCGATTCCGTCGCGGCCGTCCTCGACCTCGCCGACGACGGTCGAGGTCATCTGGAGGACGGTCGGATAGGCCTCGACCTCGAACAGCGCCGGCACCCTGACGCTTCCGGGCCTGGACACGCGCGAGAGATCGTTGCGGAGCAGGTCGACGATCATCAGATTTTCCGCGCGCTGCTTGGGGTCCGACCGAAGCGCCTCCGGATCGCTTCCCGCCGGCGCGGTTCCCTTCATCGGCCGGGCCGTCACCCTGCCCTCGTCGAGGGTGAAGAACAATTCGGGCGAGAAGGAGAGCAGCCAGTGCTCGCCGGTGAACACGATCCCGCCCCATCCGGCGCGCGCCCTCGGCCGGATCGCGGCGTAGAGGGCGAGCGGGTGTCCGGCCGTGGCCACCTCGGCCGGAAAGGTGAGATTGGCCTGGTAGACGTCGCCCTCGAGGATGTGCTCGAGCGCGCGGGCGACCGCGGCCTCGTGCGCCTCCCGCTCCACGAGCGGTCGCGGCCGTCCCGCCCAGGCCCCGGCGGGATCCGGAAGCAGGCCCGCCGGATCCACCGCCTCCCACTCGTCGAACAGCCCGAACCACAGCAGGGGCGGGCCGCCCGCCTCGGCGCCGAGGGCCAGCGGCGTCAGCTTCGGCTCGAGCGCATGGCCCGCTCCGTAGCCGATGAAGCCGGCCGAATGCCGGCCCCTGAGCCGCTCGAGCGCCGGTCGGACCTCGTCCGGCCGCCGCGCCTCGACGACCGCCGAGGGGCTCCGGTAGAGCCGGGCCCCGCCCGCATATTCGAGGAGCACGAAAGGCTCTCCCGCTTGCCAGAAGCGCGCGGGGAGCCCATCTGCCGCGTCGTCAGGAGAGAATGGCTTGGTCACCAGCGTCTTCGACCTCTTCAAGATCGGGGTCGGCCCCTCGAGCTCGCACACGATGGGGCCGATGACGGCCGCGTGCCGCTTTGTCGAGGCGCTGTCGCAAAAAGCGATGCTCGACCGCACCGGGCGGGTCCTCGCGGAGCTCTACGGGTCGCTCGCTTTGACCGGCAAGGGCCACGCCACCGACCGCGCCGTCCTTCTCGGCCTGTCCGGCGAGCGGCCAGACCGGATGGACCCCGATTCGGCGGACCTGATCGTCGAGGGGATCCGCGCCACCGGCCGGCTCCGCCTCGGCGGCCGCCGCGAGATCGGCTTCGACGAGCCGAGCGACCTCAAATTCCTCCAGCGCGAGCGGCTTCCCCATCACAGCAACGGCATGCGCTTCACCGCCTACGACTCCGGCGGCGAGCCGATCGAGACCGCGGTCTATTATTCGACCGGCGGCGGCGCCGTCGTCGACGAGGCGGCGATATCGCGCAACGCTCCGCCCGAGGGCTTCTGGGACATACCCTACAATTATCGCTGCGCCGACGAGCTTCTCGCCATTGCCGAGCGCGAAGGCCTCACCATCGCCGGAATCGCCCGGGCCAACGAGCGCGCCGCCTTGTCCGACGACGAGATTGACCGCCGGCTCGGAGCGATCGTCGAGGCCATGTCGGCCTGCATCGACCGGGGCATCGGCCGCGGCGGGATCCTTCCCGGCGGCCTCAACGTCAAGCGCCGGGCCCCCGGCCTCCACAAGCTTCTCCTCGACCGGGCCGAGCGCACCCTCTCCGATCCCCTGACGGTTCTCGACTGGGTCAATCTGTGGGCGCTCGCGGTGAACGAGGAGAATGCGGCCGGCGGCCGGGTCGTCACCGCTCCGACCAACGGCGCCGCCGGGATCGTCCCGGCGATATTGCGCTACTATCAGCGCTTCACCCCCCACTCGACCGACGAGGGGGTCCGCACCTTCCTTCTCACCGCCGCCGCGGTCGGCTCCCTGTTCAAGGAGAACGCGTCGATCTCCGGAGCCGAGGTCGGCTGTCAGGGCGAGGTCGGAGTCGCCTGCTCGATGGCCGCGGCCGGGCTCACCGCGGCGCTGGGCGGAACCAACTGGCAGATCGAGAACGCCGCCGAGATCGGCATGGAGCACAATCTCGGGCTTACCTGCGACCCGGTCGGAGGCCTCGTCCAGGTCCCTTGCATCGAGCGCAACGCGGTCGGAGCGATCAAGGCGATCGAGGCGAGCCGGCTGGCCCTGGTCGGAACCGGCGACCATCTGGTCAGCCTCGACCAGGTCATCGAGACGATGCGCAAGACCGGCCTCGACATGAACGAGCGCTACAAGGAGACGTCGCTCGGCGGCCTCGCCGTCAACGTGGTGGAATGCTGACACCTTCTCCCCTCCCTGGAAGGGAGGGGAGAAGGGGTGGGTAGTCGAGCGAAGCGAGACTTTCTCCCGACTCGGAGTTTCGGTCGCCTTCGGCGGACCCACCCCCAGCCCCTCCCTTGCAGGGAGGGGAGTCCCTTGCCGCTCTCCGGCGAGGATCGTAGTGCTGCGCCCGCCTTCTGCCCGAGGAGTCCTGCATGCGCCTTCGTCTTTCCCTGCTCGCCGCCTCCGCCTTCCTCGCCTCCCCCGCCCTCGCCGAGGTGGAGAAGCCCGCCGCCATCGTCGCCGACGGAATTCCGGCGGTGCCCGACGAGCTGGCCGAGCGGACGCGGCCCTACATGGAGTTCCGGACCGCCGGCCTCCAGGGCTGGAACCCGGCGAAGCGCTCGCTCGCCATCACCACCCGCTTCGGCAACACCGCCCAGGTCCACGAGGTCGCCCGGCCGATGGGCATGCGCCGCCAGGTCACCTTCGAGGCCGACGCCATCGCCGGCGCCTCCTGGGCGCGCAAGACCGGCGACGTGCTCGTCGTCCAGAAGGATGTCGGCGGAAGCGAGTTCTGGCAGCTCTACGTGCTCGACAACGGCCGGCTCAGGCTGATCACCGACGGCAAGAGCCGGAACGAGATCAACGCCTGGAGCCACGACGGAAGGTGGCTGGCCTACAGCTCGACCCGCCGCAACGGTACCGACAGCGACATCTACGTCGTCGATCCGCGCAATCCGGCCGGCAACCGGCTGCTCGTCCAGGTCAAGGGCGGCGGCTGGGGCCTTTCCGATTTCGCACCGGACGGCCGGAGCGCCGTCGTCGCCGAATATATCAGCGTCACCAAGACCAACCTCTACCGGGTAGACGTCGCCACCGGCCGGATGACCCCGATCGGCGACCATTCGAAGCCCGTCTCCTACGGCGCTGCCCAATTCGCGCCCAACGGCACCTTGTGGGTGACGTCCGACGAAGGCTCCGACTTCCAGCGCCTCGGGATCCTCGATCCCGCCACCGGCCGGTTCATCGCGGTCGCGCCCGAGCCGCGCTGGGACGTCGAGAATTTCGACATATCGGACGACGGGCGCTTCATCGCCTACACCGTCAACGAGGCCGGAATCAGCCGCCTCAAGCTGCTCGACACCCGGACCCGCCGGAGCCGGTCGGTGACCGGCCTCCCGGTGGGAACCATGGGCGGCCTCGACGTCGCGCCCTGGGGCGACATCGCCGTCACCGTCGCCTCCGCCCGCTCCCCGTCCGACGTCTACGTCCTCAACCCGAGGAGCCTCGCGGCCACCCGCTGGACCGAGAGCGAGACGGGGGGCCTGGACCCCCGCCGCAACGTCGAGCCGGTGCTCGTCGAGACGACCAGCTTCGACGGCGAGAAGGTCTCGGGCTTCCTCTACCGGCCCGATCCGGCGCGCTTCCCCGGCCGGCGGCCGATGATCATGAGCATTCATGGCGGCCCCGAGGGCCAGTCGCGTCCCGGCTTCCTCGGGCGCAACAATTATCTGGTCAACGAGCTCGGGATCGCCCTCTTCTATCCCAACGTCCGAGGCTCGACCGGCTTCGGCAAGCGCTTCGTCGCGCTCGACAACGGCCCGGACCTGCGCGAGAATTCGGTGAAGGACATCGGCGCCTTCCTCGACGTCCTCGCCCGCGACCCCGCCCTCGATCCCGCGCGCTTCGCCGAGACCGGCGGAAGCTATGGCGGCTACATGTGCTATGCCAGCGCGATCCGCTACGGCGACCGCTTCAAGGCGGCCAACTGCATCGTCGCCATCTCCAACTTCGTCACCTTCCTCGAGAACACCCAGTCCTACCGCCGCGACCTCAGGCGGGTCGAATATGGCGACGAGCGAGACCCGGCGCAGAGGAAGAAGCTCCTCGCCATCTCGCCGCTCACCCGGATCAAGGAGCTGAGGCTGCCCCTGATGGTCCAGACCGGCGGCAACGACCCGCGGGTCCCGGCCTCCGAGGCGGAGCAGGCGGTCAAGGCGGTCCGCCGCAACGACGGCACCGCCTGGCACCTGCTCGCCCAGGACGAGGGCCACGGCTTCGCCAAGAAAGCCAACCAGGACTACGCCTTCTGGACCAGCCTCATGTTCTGGCAGCGCCACCTGCTCGGCGAGCGGGAGCGGCGCGGGAGCGACTAGGCAGTCAAATCTCCGCAGTTGCCAACCGAGACGCGCGCGCGCAGGCAGCCTTCGTCGGGCGTGGCGGATTATTGCGGGCCACAAGCGCTTCCCCGACGCTACGAGGATCTAGCGCGTCTTATTCAGTTTCGATCGCTTGTTCGCGTCTGCGGCGGCCGACTTCAACACCCGGCCGTCTTGGTCCGGAAGGGCAGATCCACGCCCTCCTGAACGTATTCCGGGCGGGGGCGGCTGGGGCGTTCCGCTGGACGGGTTGGAGCCGTCGGCTTGCGAGTTGACTCGTTCATCTTCAATTCCCTGAGCCCGCGTGACGGGCGATGCCTTCTCCGCCAGCAAGATAAGGCCGCTTGTGAAGAATGCTAGAGCCGTGGCGAGCATTAGGAAGTGAACGGCCAAGCTGCGGGCCCGAGCGCGGCGCTTGTTGCTGTCCCTGCCTGTCGCGGCTGCCTCGGCCAGTTGTTCGAGCAGGTCTGTGCGAAGATCGACGGTCGCCGCGGCTGATGCCTCCGACTCGCTCTTGTCTCTGTCTAAGTGAAACTGCTTGAGGGCCAGAGCGTGGTTTCTCATCTCTCGGCCGTTGAGTAGATAAGCATAAGTTCGCTCACGGAGCATCTCGAAAAGCCACCAGAAAGCGATCGCTGCTAACGCAGTCACGCCGAGTAGCAGCAGGTAGACGATTCCGCCCCAAAGGCTCAGTTCGAGGGGCGGGGCCTTACTTGCCAGGAAGCCTAGTGCCGCGGCGATAAACCCAAAACTCGTGACGAAGAACGGTGCCGTCCGCCAAATGGACTCGTTCTTTTCGGCTTCGGCATCGTAAAGCCCCTCCAGCACCTCTTGCAGGTAGGAATCGAGCTGATCTTCTTTCTCAGCGCAAGGTTGGAGCGGGGCGGCGTCAGCTGTGGCGCCCGAACCAGGGGTAAGTGAGACCGTGGGGCTGGGTCCTAGCAAGTCGCTCAACCATCTAAACATCGCGCGCCTAACGGTGACGATTACCGCGTCGATCGCGGTACGCCCAGTGAGCGTACTGAGCCGCCAGCCACTCCTCGATCGCCCGATAAGACGACCGTCCCCGGGGCGGGTCGTCGCCGAGGCCGGTGGCGAAATAGGCGATTCCGCGGCCGGTCGCCGGGTCGATCCACAGTCCGGAGCGGAGGCCGTAGGCGTCGCCGGCGTGGCCGAGGCGGGGCTTGCCGTCGCCGAAGGGGTCGTCCTTGGGCGCGCATCGGGCGAGGAGCTGCATGGCGAGGCCGTAGCCGCAATAGAAGCTCCCCTCGGTGTCGCCATTGGCACCGTCGAAGCGCCAGTGGAGGCGTTCCATCTCGGCCAGGCTGGATTCGCGGAGGAACAGGCGGCCGTCGGCGAGCCGGCCCTTCCGCAGCAGCATCGCGCCGACCCTGGCGAGGTCGCGGACCGAGATGCGAAGGCCGCCCTGCGGAGAGAAGAGGGCGCCGTTGGCGCCGAGACGGTAGGCTGAGAGATCGCAGCCTCCGTCGGCGGCGGACACCACCGGGCAGGCGGGACGGACGCCCTTGAGGTCGTCGCGAACCACCGTCCCGTCGGGCGCGTAGAGCACCGTCGCCCGGGCCAGCGTCGCGTCAGAGCAGGTCGTCCAGTTGAAGCAGGCCTCGAGCGCCAGCGGCTTGAGCACCAGCCGGTCCATCAGCCGGTCGAACCGCTCCCCCGTCGCATTCTCCATAATCGAGGCGACGACGGGGAAGCCGAGGTTGGAATAGCGGAAGAAGCTTCCAGGGGGGTGCTCACGATCCCAGGCCTCCGGAGCGGCGACCGCCTTCTGGACGGTCGTGTCGAGTGGAAGCGCATAGCTCACATCGTCGCGAAGGCTCGATCGGTGCGAGAGGAGCAGGCGGAGCGTGATCGGCCGGTCGGGGAAATTGGGGTTCCGCAAAGTCCAGCCGAGATGCCCCGAAACGTCTTCGTCCAGGTCGAGCCTGCCCTGCTCGACCAGCCGCATCACGCCCAGGGCGACGTGGAGCTTGGTGATCGAGGCGATCCGCACCGGGTCGTCGATGGTCAGCGCCCGCCCGGCGGACCGGTCGGCGAGCCCTGCGGCCCCGGAGCGGGTGATTCCGCGCGAATCGAAGGTCGCCCAGGCGTAGTTGCCATGAGCCGGGGGCGGCTCGGCCGGGACGGTGGCGCAGGCGCTGGCCACCATCGCCAGGAGCGGCACGAGCCGAGACAAACGTTTTTCCATCGCGCCAGCCTAGGGCCTCGCCGACCGACTGTGAACTCTCGCGGCCGTCATTCCGGCGAAAGCCGGAATCCATGAACACGGTCGGCCGGAACCTCACACCGCGGTGTTCACGGATCCCGGGTCAAGCCCGGGATGACGGACTCGAAGGCGCGCCCGATTGATGGAGAAAAGTGCATTCCGCTAGGATAGGCCTTCAACCGGCGGCCTCGGGCCGCCGTAGGTTCGCGAATCGGAGATTGATGTGCAGGCTGCGGCGCAAACGGAATATCGGCGGACCCCGCATCTCGGCCGTATCCTGACCCGAATTTTTTACGCGTGCCGTGTGCCACTCTTCCCACTCGTCCCACTCGTCACCTTCGGCCTGCTGCTCGCACTGGTCGCAGCCCCCGCCGCCGCCCAGTCGCCGGCGCCGCGCGAATGGGCGCCGGCGCAGGTCCGGGAGATACTCGACAAGACCCAGACGATCCGCCTCGCCCCCTCGCTCGCCCACCTCTCGCCGGGCGAACGGATCGCGGTGGCGAAGCTGCTCGAGGTCGGCCGGATCTTCCAGGACGTCTACGAGCAGCAGCGCCATCGCAACGCGCTCGCCGTCCGGGGCGCCCTCGCCCGTCGCACCGACCCGCTCGGCCGCGACCTCTACACGCTTTACCGGCTCAACCAGGGCCCGATCGCGACGACCCTGGAGAACAGGCGCGAGCCGGCGCTGGCCGTCGCCGACGCGCCTCCCGGCAAGAACGTCTATCCCTGGGACCTCACCAAGGCCGAGTTCGACTCCTTCCTCGCCGCCCATCCGGGCGAACGCGCACGGCTCACCGACCTGCGCTCGGTCGTGCGCCGGGCGGAGACTGCATTGCTCAAGCGCGACCTCGCCAAGCTCCGCCAATATCCGGTGATCGACGCCCTCCATCCCGGCCTTCGCGCCCGGATCGAGGCTCTGGCGAAAAGGCCGGACCGGACCACGCTCTACGCCGTCCCTTATTCGCTCGCTTATGCGGACGAGATGGTCCGCAGCCACCGCCTGCTCAACGAGGCCGCCGATGCCGTCGCGGGATCCGATCCCCAGTTCGCCCGCTACCTTCGCAACCGTGCCCGCGACCTGCTCAGCGACGATTACGAATCCGGCGACGCAGCCTGGCTGAAGGGGCGGTTCAGGAACCTCAACGCCCAGATCGGCGCCTATGAGACCTATGACGACGAGCTCCTCGGCACCCGCGCCTTCTACGGGCTCAGCCTGCTCGCCACCCGGACGAAGGAATCGGAGCAGCTGCGCGAAGCGATGAAGGGCATCCAGGCGCTCGAGGATTCGCTGCCCTATGAGCGGCGGCGGCGGGTGATGGAGGACATACCGGTCGGGGTCTACGACGTCGTCGCCGATTTCGGCCAGACCCGCGGCGGCAACACCGCAACCAACCTGCCCAACGAAGCCTATCTCGTCGAGCGCTACGGAAGTATCATCCTGCTTCGCGCCAACATCATGCGCAATCCCGATCTCTTCCGGGGCTCGGGCGACATCTTCGGAGCGGCCATCGCCCCGGCCCAGGCCGGCCACCTCACCGCCGACGGCAATTTCTACCGCACCCTCTGGCACGAGGTCGGCCACTATCTCGGCCCGGACTTCACCGCCTCCGGACAGACCCTCGACTCGATCGGCCCCGATTCCAACCTCCTCGAGGAGCTCAAGGCCGATCTCGTCTCCCTCTTCGTCGCCAAGGAGCTGCGCCGGCGCGGCTATTACAGCGAGGACCAGCTGCGCTCCCTCTACGCCAGCGGAATCCTGCGCACCCTCCAGAACAACAGGCCGCGCCGCGAGCAGCCCTACAACATGATGCAGCTCATGCAGTGGAACTGGTTCCTCGACCGCAAGGTGCTCAGCTTCGATCCGGCGACCGCCAAGCTGAGCATCGACTATGACCGCTATCACGAGGCGGTCCGCGACATGCTCAGGCAGGTCATCGCCATCCAGGAGGCCGGCGACGCCGGGGCGGCCGCCGCCTTCGTCGACCGCTGGGGCAAATGGGACGAGGGAGTGCACGGGCGGGTGGCCGCCAACATCCGCGCCCAGCAGCGCTATCGGTTCAGGCTGTTCGAATATTCGGCCGTCCCCCCGGCGATCGGGGGCCCCGGCCGAGTGCGCGGTTCGCCGACCGGGCGCGCCGAATAGACTCCCGCCGCAGCCCTTGGAGGTCCAATGCTGCCAGAAGTGATCCGGTTCGTCCTGCTCGCCGGCTTGATATCCTGGGCGCTCCTCTGGGTCTCGCGCTCGGGTCGGAAAAAGCCGACTGATCGAACCGGCCCGGGCCTTCCGGAGGCGCGCGGCCGCGAGCCCGACAAGCCGGCGACGCGCACCTTCGGCAAGGCCGGGCCACGCCCCGCCCCGGCGGCCCAGCCCGACCACGCCGCCGAGTTTCGCCGGATGGCGGAGGATCGGGACAATGCGCACAAGGCCCGACTGCGAGCGCATGTCGAGCGGGCGGTGCCGCCGATCACGGAGAGCGGGCGCGAGGCGATCGAGCGCGCCCGGCGCGAATGGCTTGCGATCAGGCACGTCTTCCCTCCGCGGCTGCCGCAACGAAGCATGAGCTATTTCGGGGGGCTCCCGATCGTTCCCGACGAGTTCGACTGGCCGACGGTGCACAATCGCAAGGGCCTGCTGGAGCGGCTGAACTTCGTCGCACAGATCGACTGCTCCACGGTGCCGCCGGGACATTGCCGCGACCTGCTTCCCGATAAAGGATATCTCTATTTCTTCGCCCCCCTCGCGGACAGCTTCGGAGCCGACGCCAGGCACTTCGTTTGCCGATACGAGCAGGGCCCGGTCCGCAAGGATTGGAGTCCGCTCGACATGCCGTTCACCGGGACCGTGCAGTCCGACGATCCGGTCGAGGCGGCCTGGCGCGGCAAGCGAACCCATTTCGACCGGGTCGAGATCGAGCTCGGCTGGCTCGCTGAACCGACCGACGAGGAAGTGGCGGCGAGGGGGGAAGAGGGGTATCCGTTCGAGGTGGCGGAGACGATCCGGCGCGAGAAGCTGGACGCCTTTTTCGGCCCCCGCCATGAACCGGTTCCCGCGCCGCCGGCGGGCGCGGCCCCTCGAGAGGGACTCCAAATCCCGTACGAAGGGTTTCCGACGAACTGGATGGAAGTCCGCATCCTGGAGCGGCTCGCCCTCGCCTACCACAGGGAAGAGACGACCGACGTCGCCGAACGGCTCGAGAAGATGAGCCCCGTCCCGGACGATCACCCCGAGGCCATTCGGCTGAGCGCCCTGAAGAGCGACCTTTCAAGCTTCTCCGCGAAGATCCGGAGGGCCTTCTTCAACGACGCCCGCCTGAAAGACCACGAGACCGTGCCCGAGGAACGGCGGCGGGAGGTTCGCGCCTTCCTGGAAGACTTGCGCGCCGACGGAATGCCGTCGTCCAAGGAGCGCAGATATCTGCACAGGCGGTTGCCGCTGGTCATCGACTCGTGGATGTCGGCGGCGGCCCTCCGCGGCGGCGAGGCTGCCCTGCTCGACAAGGATTCGGCTCCGCTCGTCGCCCCCGAGGTGATGGCCGAGCTTGCGCGACGCCATTCGGCTCGCAACCACCGGATGCTCGGCGCGGGCGAGCTGGTCCAGACCGCCGCCGAGGACATGAAGGACCGGTATCTCCTCCTTCTTCAGCTGGCGCCCGATGCGGCGCTCGGCTGGACGGTTGGGGAGATGGGGCCGCTGCAATATTGGATCACGCCGGAGGACCTGGCCGCAAGGCGCTTCGAGAACACCGTCCTCACCATCGAGGCTTATTGAAACACCCGCGCTTCGTTCCCGTCCGCCCAGGGCCGCCGGCTCGCCGGCTAGGCGTTGCGAAGCAGGTAATCGACGACCGCTTCCGCCGCTTCCTCCGGGCTCATCCTCCTCGCGTCGATCCGGATCTCCGCCGCCTCAGGCGCCTCGTAGGGCGATCCGATTCCGGTGAAGTTGGGGATCCGCCCGTCGCGAGCCTTGGCATAGAGGCCCTTGGGGTCGCGCTCCTCGGCGAGATCGAGCGGGATGTCGACGAAGACCTCGACGAAGTCGCCGTCGCCGAGCATCTCGCGAACCATCCGCCGCTCGGCCCGGAACGGGCTGATGAAGGCGGCGAGGACGATCAGTCCGGCGTCGAGCATCAGTCGCGCCGTCTCGCCGACCCGCCGGATGTTCTCGGCCCGGTCGGCGTCGGAGAAGCCGAGGTCGCGGTTCAGGCCGAGGCGGACGTTGTCGCCGTCGAGCAGGAAGGTGTGCCGACCCATGAGGTGGAGCTTCTTCTCGACGAGGTTGGCGACGGTCGACTTGCCGGCGCCCGAAAGGCCGGTGAACCAGAGCAGCCGAGGCCTCTGCCCCTTGATCGCCGCACGGGCTTCGCGGGTGACGTCGAGCGCCTGGGCGTGGAGGTTGTGGGAGCGGCGAAGCGCGTGGCGGATGAGGCCGGCCCCGACCGTGTCGCCGGTCACCCGGTCGATCAGGACGAAGCCGCCGAGGTCGCGATTGTCCTCATAGGGCTCGAACACGAGCGGCCGGTCGGTCCACAAATTGGCGACCCCGATGCCGTTGAGTCGGAGCCCGTTCACCGGCACCTGCTCGAGCGTGTCGACGTCGATCTCATATTTGGGCGTGTGGACCGTCGCGAGGGCGCTCTGCGCGGCCAGCTTCAGCCCGTATTGCCGGCCGGCGACCAACTCCTCGTCGGACATCCAGACGATCACGGCCTCGAACTGGTCGGCGACCTCCGGCGGGGAGGCGGCGGATGCGACGACGTCGCCGCGCGAGCAGTCGACCTCCTCGGCGAAGGACAGCATAACCGACTGGCCGCTGACCGCCTCGTCGAGCTCGGACTCGCCGAGCCCGATCCGGGCGACCGTCGCCGCCGTCCTGGAGGGCATGATCCGGACCCGGTCGCCGAGCTTCACCGAGCCGCCGGCGATCATCCCCGCGAAGCCGCGCCGGCCCTCCCGGCACACCCACTGTACCGGCATCCCGAACCGGCCGGGACCGCTCTCCGCCTCGGGCTCGACCGCCTCCAGATGCTCGAGCAGCGAGGGCCCCTCATACCAGGGCATTGCCGGCGAGCGGACGGCGACATTGTCTCCGGACAGCGCGGAGACCGGGATGGCGGTGAAGTCCTCGCCGAGCGCGGCATAGTCGGCGGCGATCCGCTCGAAGGCGGCGCGGTCGTAGCCGACCCGGTCCATCTTGTTGACCAGAAGCACGATCCGCGACACCCCGAGCAGCCGGCACAGATAGGAATGGCGCCGGGTCTGGGTGAGCACGCCCCTGGCGGCGTCGACCAGGACCAGCGCGAGCTCGGCGGTCGAGGCGCCGGTGACGAGGTTCCTCGTATATTGCTCGTGGCCCGGGGCGTCCGCGACGATGAACTTGCGCTTTTCGGTCGCGAAGAAGCGGTAGGCGACGTCGATCGTGATCCCCTGCTCCCGCTCGGCCTCGAGCCCGTCGACGAGGCGCGAGAGGTCGCCGCCGCACTGCTCGAGCTCGTCGTCGAAGGCCGAGCCGGTCTCGTAGAGCAGCCGCCCGAGCAGCGTCGACTTGCCGTCGTCCACCGAGCCGCAGGTGATCAGCCGGAGCAGTGTCTTTTCTCCCGTCGCTGGGAGGACGCGCATCCGGCCCATCAGAAATAGCCCTCGCGCTTCTTCCGCTCCATCGACGCCGTGCCGTCGCGGTCGATCAGCCGGCCCTGGCGCTCCGACTGGCGGCCGGTCCGCATCTCCTCGATCAGCTCTGGGACCGTGGCGGCGCGGCTCTCCATCGCCCCCGAAAGCGGGTAGCAGCCGAGCGTCCGGAACCGCACCCAGCGTTCCTCAATCCTTTCGCCGGGACCGGGCCGAAGCCGATCGTCGTCGACCATCAGTAGGGTGCCGTCGCGTTCCAGGGTCGGCCGAGGCGCGGCGAAATAGAGTTCGGAGACCTCGATCCGCGCCGCCTCGACATATTGCCAGACGTCGAGCTCGGTCCAGTTGGACAGCGGAAAGATCCGGAAGCTCTCCCCCTTCGACTTGCGGCCGTTATACAGCCGCCACAGCTCCGGCCGCTGCCGCTTCGGGTCCCAGCGATGGCCGACGGAGCGGAAGGAGAAGACCCGCTCCTTCGCCCTCACCCTCTCCTCGTCGCGCCGGGCTCCGCCGATCGCCGCGTCGAAGCCGTGGCGCTCCAGCGCCTGCTTGAGGCCGTCCGTCTTCCACATCTGGGTGTGGAGGGCGGAGCCGTGCTCGAGCGGATTGATTCCGAGCGCCTCCGCTTCCGGGTTGCGATGGACGATCAGCTCCATCCCCGCCTCGGCGGCGGCGCGGTCGCGAAGCTCGTACATCGCCCTGAACTTCCACGTCGTGTCGACATGGAGGAGAGGGAAAGGCGGCTTCGCCGGAGCGAAAGCGAGCCTGGCGAGGTGGAGCAGAACCGAGCTGTCCTTGCCGGCCGAATAGAGCATCACGGGCCGCTCGAACTCGGCCGCCGCCTCGCGCATGATATGGATCGCCTCGGCCTCGAGCCGCTGGAGGTGGGTGAGAGTCATCGCTCCCGTCTCTCGGCGCAATGTCGTTCGGGTCGGATCAAGCTGCTCTCCGTTCGGGCTGAGCTTGTCGAAGCCCTCTCCTTCCAGCCGCTAACAGGAAGGAAAGCCCTTCGACAAGCTCAGGGCGAACGGTTGTGGGCGCGCGGTTGCAACTTCGCGCCGCCCGCGCCATCTGCGCCGGCATGACCGAGCCCCCCATGAAAGCCGTGATCGTCCCGGTCACCCCGCTCCAGCAGAATTGCTGCCTGCTCTGGTGCACGAAGACGATGCTCGGAACGTTCACCGACCCCGGCGGCGACCTCGACCGGCTGAAGGCGGCCGCGAAGCAGCATGGGGTGACGATCGAGAAGATCCTCCTCACCCACGGCCATATCGACCATTGCGGCTCGGCCAAGATCCTCGCCGACGAGCTCGGCGTGAAGATCGAGGGGCCCCATATCGCCGACAAGTTCTGGATCGACCGGCTTGCCGAGGACGGCGCCCGCTACGGGATAAGGGGCCAGCCGTTCGAGTCGGACCGCTGGCTCGACGACGGCGACACGGCGACCGTCGGAGAGCTGGTCTTCGACGTCTACCACTGCCCGGGCCACACCCCCGGCCACGTCGTCTTCCACCACGCGCCGTCGAAGCTCGCCATCGTCGGCGACGTCCTGTTCCAGGGCTCGATCGGCCGGACCGACTTCCCGATGGGCAACCATCAGGACCTGCTCGACGCGATCACGACCAAGCTCTGGCCGCTCGGCGGCGACACCGCCTTCGTGCCCGGCCACGGCCCGATGAGCACCTTCGCCCGCGAGCGCGCGACCAATCCCTTCGTCGCCGACCGGGTGCTGGCGGGATAATCGTCATGCCGGGCTCGTCCCGGACCATGAACACCTCGTTGAATGCTCGCGGGCCAGTGTTCATGGATCCCGGCCTTCGCCGGGATGACTTAATCTAGGTAAGGAACGGTCCCCCCGCGTCAGCGTTCTGCGCCCGTAATGAAATGGCGGCTGGCTCTCTGCGCGGCTCTGACGCTGGCGGCGTGCGACCGCCTGCCGACGGATCCCGACGGCACCCTCGACCGGGTGCGTGCCGAGCGCCGCTTCCGGGTCGGGCTGATTGCCACCGGCGGGGCTCCGGCCGGCGGAGGCCCGGAAGACGCTTTCCTCGCCCGGATCGCGCGGGCGACCGGCGCTCGCCCGGCGGTGAGGCATGGCGCGTCCGAGCCCCTGCTGCTCGATCTGGAGGATGGCGGGCTCGACCTCGTCATCGGCCCGCTGTCGTCGGAAAGCCCGTGGGTCGAGCGGGTCGCGTTGCTGGAGCCGCTGGAAGCGGTGCCGGGCCCTCATGAGGTCCAGGTGATTCCGATCGCCAGAAACGGCGAGAATCGCTGGATCATGCTCCTGGAGCGCGAAGCCCGGGCCCTGGGCGCGGAGAAGAGCCCGTGAAGGACGACGGGATCGTCCCGGCCGAGCTACGCGAGCCGATGCGGCGGGCGGTCCGGCTCGAATGGTGGAACATCGGCTTCACCATCAGCATCATCGTCGTCATGGGCCTCGTCGTCGGCAACAGCCAGACGATGAAGACGGCCTGGGTCGAGGACACGCTCGGCCTGATCCCGCCGATCGTCTTCCTGGTCGCCGCCCACTTCGAGAAGAAGGGCGCGACCGACGGCTTTCCGTTCGGCTTCGACCGCGTGCACAGCCTCGCCTTCCTGATCGCGGCGGTGGCCCTGGCGGCGGTCGGCGCACTGCTCCTGTGGGACTGCGTCAGCACCCTCGTCGCCCGCGAGCATGCCACGGTCGCCTCGATCCATCTCTTCGGGCGCGACATCTGGCTCGGCTGGCTGATGCTTGGCGCCCAGGTCTATTCGATCGTCCCGCCGCTGATCATCGGCCTCAAGGAGATGCCGCTGGCGCGCCGGATGCAGGACGAGGTCCTGTTCACCGACGCCAAGATGAACAAGGCCAACTGGCAGACCGGCGCCGCCGGGCTGGCCGGGGTGATCGGCCTCGGCCTCGGCTGGTGGTGGGCGGATTCGCTGGCCGCGGCCTTCATCTCGGTGGGAATCATCTCCGACGGCTGGCGAGCGCTCCGGATCGCCACGGCGGAGCTGACCGACGGAGTCCCGCGAGAGCTCGGCAGCACCCGGGTGGATCCGGAGGCGAAGCTCCTGGTCGCGAAGCTCGAGGCGCAATATCCGGGCGCCGGAATCCGGCTTCGCGAGACCGGCCGCTACATCCACGCCGAAGTGTGCGGAGTCGATCCCGACCCGAGGCAGGACCTGAAGGCGCTGTGGCCGGGCGAGCCGGAGCGAAGCTGGCGCCTCGCTCAGCTCGCCTTCGTGCCTCCGGACGAGGAATAGGCGGCGTCGGCGTAGGTCACCCTCGCGGGCTCGCGGTGGATGTAGGGCAGCACGATCGCGTAGAGGGCGAGGCCGAACAGGATCAGCGCGGTGCCGATTATCCCGATCATCCGGAGCCTGAGCGGATCGGGCCGCGGCCGGTCCATTCCGAAGCCGTGGGCGATCCGTGCGAGGATATAGGCCACTCCGACGATCCACAGCCAGAGCTTCGAGCCCTCGGCCAGCTCGATGAGCAGGATCAGGATCAGGACGAAGGGCGTATATTCGATGAAATTGGCCTGGGCCCGCATCCGCGCGATCAGAGCCTCGTTGCCGCCGTCGCCGATCGAGACCTTGTGCGCGAGCCGCATCTGGCCGACGCGGCGGGCGAGCCAGATGTTGAGCAGGGCCGCGGCTCCGGCGATGGTGAGCGTGATCGGCAGAATCATGGCGTCCTCCCCAAGTCCTCCCCGCCGGAGTCGCACGGGGCGCCCGCGCTTGCAACCGCGGCGAAATCCGCTATAGGCGGCACCGCTCACGCGCGCACCCCGGCCGCACGGCCAGCGGCCTTCCAAGCCGTTGACCCTTGGCAACGTGCTCGCCACATCAACGACCCTTCAATTTGGAACAGGTGCCAGGATGGCCGTCCCCAAGAGAAAAACAACGCCGTCGAAGCGCAACATGCGCCGCAGCCATCACGCGCTGAAGCCGGCCAATTATCAGGAATGCAAGAATTGCGGGGAGCTTCATCTCCCGCACAACCTGTGCAAGGCCTGCGGCCACTATAACGGGCGTGAAATCCGGCCGGTCGAGGCCTAGGGTCCGGGCGATTCCGACCATTGCGGGTATCGAGTACGGACCCTAAGACGGCGCCTCACGGCTTTCGGGAGACGGCATAGGTGGGCAGCGGGCCGCGGATCGCAGTCGACGCGATGGGCGGCGATGTCGGGCCGCAGGTCATGCTCGCCGGCGCCGCGCGCGCCCGCCGCCGCCGCCAGGACCTCTCCTTCATCCTCTTCGGAGACGAGCCGACGCTCGCGGCGGAGCTCGCCAAGCACGACGGCCTCGGCGCCGCCTGCGACATCGTCCATGCGCCCGACGTCATCGCCGCCGAGGACAAGCCGAGCCAGGCGATCCGCCGCTCCAGGACCACGTCCATGGGTCTCGCAATCGCCGCGGTGAAGTCGGGAGACGCCCAGGCGGCGGTTTCCGCCGGCAATACCGGCGCTTTGATGGCGATGTCGAAGCTGGCGCTGAGGACGATGCCGGGGATCGATCGCCCGGCCCTCGCGGCCCTGCTGCCCACGCTCGGCGAAAACGACCTGGTCATGCTCGATCTCGGCGCCAACACCGAATGCGACGCCCAGAATCTCGTCCAGTTCGCGGTGATGGGCGCCGCTTATGCGCGGGTCGTCCTCGAGCTCCCCAAGCCGCGGGTCCAGCTGCTCAACATCGGCACGGAGGAGCTCAAGGGCACCGACGACCTCAAGGAAGCCGCCGGAATCCTGCGCGACGCCGATTATCTGGGGATGCGCTTCGACGGCTTCATCGAGGGCGACAAGCTCTCCCGGGGCGACGTCGACGTCGTCGTCACCGACGGCTTCTCCGGCAACATCGCGCTGAAGTCGCTCGAGGGCACCGCGCGCTTCGTCACCGACCTGCTCCGCCGCGCCTTCACCAGCTCGATCCGCTCGAAGATCGGATTCCTCATCTCGCGCCCCGCGACCGAGCTCCTCAAGCACCATCTCGATCCGAACAACCATAACGGCGCCGTCTTCCTCGGCTTGAACGGACTGGTCGTGAAGAGCCATGGCGGCGCCACCGAGAAGGGCGTCGCCAACGCGATCCGGGTGGCCGCCCGCATGGTCCGGGAGGACCTCACCCGCAAGATCATCGAGGATCTCGACAACATCGCCCGGCATCGCGCGGAGATGGCCGCCAAATGAGCCGCCGCTCGATCATCCTGGGGACCGGTTCGGCGCTGCCGCCGCGCCGGGTGACCAACGCCGAGCTCGCCGAGCGGGTCGAGACCACCCATGAGTGGATCGTCGAGCGCACCGGGATCGAAGCGCGCCACATCGCCGCCGATGGCGAGACCACCGCCACGCTCGCGACCGAGGCCGCCGAGAAGGCCCTGGCCGCGGCGGGGGTTTCCGCTCAGAAGGTCGGCCTGATCGTCCTCGCCACCGCCACTCCGGACCAGACCTTTCCGGCGAGCGCGACCCGGGTCCAGACCGCGCTCGGGATCAACGACTGCATCGCCTTCGACGTCGCCGCCGTCTGCACCGGCTTCCTCTACGCGCTCTCCGTCGCCGACAACATGCTCAAGGGCGGAATGGCCGAATATGCCCTCGTCATCGGCTCCGAGACGTTCAGCCGGATCCTCGACTGGGAGGACCGAACCACCTGCGTCCTGTTCGGCGACGGCGCCGGAGCGATCCTGCTCCATTCGGTCGACGCCCACGACAAGGGCGTGCTGGCGACGAAGCTCCACGCCGACGGCCGCCACAACGATCTCCTGTTCGTCGACGGCGGCGCTTCGACCACGGGCACGATCGGCAAGCTCCGGATGAAGGGCAAGGAGGTGTTCCGCCACGCGGTGGTGAACCTCGCCGCCGTCCTCAACGAGACTCTCGAGGCGGCCGGGCATACCGCCGACGAGGTCGACTGGGTCGTTCCCCACCAGGCCAACAAGCGGATCCTCGATGCGACCGCCAGGAAGCTCGGCCTCGACCCGGCCCGGGTGATCGTCACCGTCGACCAGCACGCCAACACCTCGGCCGCCTCGGTGCCGCTCGCGCTCGACACGGCGGTCAAGGACGGAAGGATCAAGCCGGGCGACCTCATCGTGCTCGAGGCGATGGGCGGCGGCTTCACCTGGGGCGCCGCCGTCGTTCGCTACTGAAAGGCATGGGCCTACGTAAAAGCCGAATGCGCATGGAAGGCATTTCGCAGCAATGTCGGTTTGCAACTAAGTGCAAGCTGGACTATGGTTTTTGACAGCCTCGGGGGGAGGGAGAAGAAATGGCCGACGCGGGAACCATCAGGCGAACGGACGCCGGGACCTTGACGCGCGCCGACCTTGCGGACGTCATCCATCGCGAGATCGGGCTTTCCCGGGCCGAATCGGCCGGGATCGTCGAGCGGATCCTTCACCATATGTGCCACGCTCTGTCCGAAGGGCAGAACGTGAAGATATCGGGTTTCGGCAGCTTCATCCTGCGCGACAAGGGCGAGCGGGTCGGACGCAATCCGAAGACCGGGGTCGAAGTTCCGATCGCGCCGCGCCGAGTCCTCACCTTCCGCGCCAGTCAGATCATGCGCGAGCGGATCGCCAAGGGCGGCTGAGCCGCATGGCGGACGCCACCGGCAAGAGCGACCAGGCCTTCCGGACGATCGGCGAGCTCGCGTCCGAGCTCGACGTCCCGCAGCATATATTGCGCTATTGGGAGAGCCGCTTCCCGCAGCTGAAGCCGCTCCAGCGCGCCGGCAACCGCCGCTATTACCGCCCCGCCGACGTCGCCCTGGCCCGCCGGATCCACCGGCTTCTCAACCAGGACGGCTATACGATCCGCGGGGTCCAGCAATTGCTGGCGAGCGGGTCCGCCGGCGACGATTCCGCCCGCGCCATCGAGGCCCTTCCCGAGCCGCCGCGGCCGGCCGGCCGGGACGCCGTTCCGCTCGAGCAACTCAAGGCCATCCGCCGGACCCTGGCCGAGGCGCTCGACGCCTGAAGCGATAGAATTCCTCCCCCGGTTTTCCGGGGGAGGGGGACCATGCGAAGCATGGTGGAGGGGCACTCCCGTCTTCCGAAGAACCCTTCCACCGCGCTCCGCGCGGTCCCCCTCCCCGACGAATGTCGGGGAGGAATCTATTCCGAATCCGGCCCCAGGCCGGGATCCAGGTCCCTCGGCCGGATGAAGCGCTCGATCCGGCCCGACGCCTCGCCCACCTCCGACCAGCGCTCCACCGGCAGCGCGAGCTCGGCGACCGTCCCGGTCGGGTATTTGAGCTCGACTTCGCGCCGAAGCCCCCACTCGTCGCGGCGGGAAAGGGCCAGGGCCAGCTCCTCCAGGCCGGGATTGTGGCCCACCAGAAGCAGCCGTCCGACGTCGGCCGAGGCTCCTCGAACGATCTCGAGCAAGGTCGCCGTCGAGGCCAGATAGAGGCGCTGGTCGTAATCCGGGCGGAGAGGGCCATAGGCGGCCTCCACCTCCTCGAGGGTTTCGATCACCCGCCTGGCCGGCGAAGCCAGCACCCGGTCGAAGGTCAGACCCTGCGCCTTCATCTCGAGCGCGACGGCGCGGGCCGCCCTGCGCCCGCGCGGGTTGAGCGGTCGGTCGAAATCGCGGCTGACGGGATCGTCCCAGCCCGACTTGGCATGGCGCAGCAGCGTCAGTGTCTTCATTCGGCGTCTTCGGCCTGCATCCGTTCGACCGCCTGATGCCCGAAACCCGCCCCGGTTGAAAGCCGGCTCCGGACCCGCTCGACCGCCTCCGCGAGGCTGACCCGGCGGATCGGCGTTCCGGGGGGAAAGGCCGAAAGCAGCCGGGTCGGGGTCGCCGCGGAGAGGAGGACGAAGACTCCTTCATCCTCCCTCCGGCGGATCAGCCGGCCGAAGGCCTGGGCGAGCCGGGCCCGGACGACGCGGTCGTCATAGGCGGTGCCGCCGCCCGCCGCCCGCCTCGCCGAATGAAGAACGGTCGGACGCGGCCACGGCACGCCCTCCATCACCACCAGCCGGAGCGAATGGCCGGGGACGTCGACCCCGTCCCTCAGAGCGTCCGTGCCGAGCAGCGACGCGTGGGGATCGTCGCGGAAGATGTCGACCAGGGTGCCGGTGTCGATCGGGTCCACATGCTGGGCGTAGAGCGGCAGCCCGGCCCGGGCGAGACGGTCGGCGATCCGGGCGTGGACCGCCTTGAGCCGCTGGATGGCCGTGAACAGGCCGAGCGTTCCGCCCTCGGCGGCCTCGACCAGGCGCGAATAGGCCCCGGCGAGCTGGGCGACGTCGCCGCGCTTGACGTCGGTGACGATCAGCACCTCGCTGTTGGCGGCATAATCGAACGGGCTCGCCGCGCTGAAGCGGCGGGTCGCGCCGGGCAGGTGGACGGCTCCGGTCCGGGCCTCGGCGCTGTCCCAGCCTTCGGCCCCGCGCAGGGTCGCCGAGGTCACGATCACGCTGTGCGCGGGCTTGAGCACCGTCTCGGCCAGCGGCCGGGTGGGATCGAGCCAGCGGCGGTGGAGGCCGATATCATATTCGCGCCCGTCGATCCGGTCGACCGCGAGCCAGTCGACGAAATCGGGATCGGCCGGCCCGCCGAGCCGCGCGGCCAGGGCCACCCAGGCGGCGATCGTCTGGGTCCTCCAGGCGAGGCCCCCGATCGCCCCCTCGATCCTGGCCCGGGCCTGCGAATCGAGCCAGTCCGGCGAATCCTCGAGCACGGCCTCGAGGCGCCTCGCGAGCGCCATCAGCGGCCGCATCAGCTGCTCGAGGGCTTCGACCGCCGGCGCGGCGGCGGCGACGATGTCGCCGTCGAGCTCGGCCATCTCGGTCTCGATGCCGTAGCCGGCGTCCTGAGCCGTCGCTCGGGCATAGACGGTGCCGCGCACCGCGGCGAGAAGCGTCTCGACCGGGCCGAAGGGCAAGCCCTCGGCGATCCTCTGAAGCCAGCCGTCGCTCGGCAGGAGCCCGGAGGCCTGAATCGCCGTCTCGAGCGCGAGCGCCCCGGCCTCGTCATAGGAGGCAACGTCCGTCAGCCTCGCCGCGAGCCCGCGCCGCCGGCCGCGCGACCGGCTCTCCGGGCCGACGATCCAGCGCCTGAGCTCGATCGCCTCCTGCCCGGTCAGGGCGGCGGCGAAGGTCGAATCCGCCGCCTCGAACAGGTGATGGCCCTCGTCGAAGACGATCCGGGTGGGCGGGTTCGCGCCGTCGCGGCCGCGCGCGGCGTTGACCATCACCAGGGCGTGGTTGGCGATGACGAGATCGGCGTCCTGGCTCGCCCGCACCGAGCGCTCGATGAAGCATTTGCGGTAGTGCGGGCAGCCGGCATAGACGCATTCGCCGCGGCGGTCGGTGAGAGCGGTCGCCCCGGCCCGGCGGAACAGGGTCGGCAGCCAGCCCGGAAGGTCGCCGCCGACCATGTCGCCGTCCTTCGAGAAAGCGGCCCAGCGCGCGACCAGCTGGGCGAGGATCGCGGCCCGGCCGGCGAACCCTCCCTGCAGCGCATCCTCGAGGTTGAGCAGGCACAGGTAATTCTCCCGGCCCTTGCGGACGACGATCTTGCGCCTTCGCGCTTCCGGCTCCGGGAAGAGGCGAAGGCCCTCGCGGTCGAGCTGGCGCTGCAGCGCCTTGGTGAAGGTCGAGACCCACACCGCCCCGTCCGCGCCTTCGGCCCACAGCGAGGCCGGGGCGAGATAGCCCAGGGTCTTGCCGATGCCGGTGCCGGCTTCGGCGAGAAGCATGTTGGGCTGGCCCTCGGCCGCTCGGGGATCGAAGGCGCCGGCCGCGGCCGCGGCATAGTCGCGCTGGCCCTCGCGGACCTCGGCGCCGGGACCGACGAGCCGGGCCAGCCGCTCGATCGCCCGGTCCTCCGTCACCCTCACGGTGCGGGGCGCCGGTCGAGCGCCGCTCTCCTCCCATTCCGGAAGCCTCGAGAACAGCCAGCGCTCGTCCCGCTCCGGCCGGGCGAGCCTGCGGGCGACCGTCGGCGCCCACGACCAGCGCAGCCGCCCCAGCGCCTGCGCCGAAGCCCAGGCCCCCTCGCGCTCCGGCCAGTCGCCCTCGAGCGTCGCCAGGAGGGCGGCCGCGGCTCGGAGCAGGAAAGGCGCCGCCCCGGAATCGTCCGCGGGCGCCTCGAGGCCGAGCGCCTCGGCCAGGCCCTTGGGGGTGGGGACCGCGAAGCGGGCGGGATGGACGAAGGCGAACAGCTCGAGCAGGTCGAGCCCCGACAAATCGGGATAGCCGAGCCGCTGCCCGATGAGCGGCGCGTTCAGCATCACCAGCGGAGTCTCAGCCGCCCGGGCGATCGCCTCGCCTCGCCCGAGCCCGCGAACCTCGCCCTCCGAGATCGCCAGCCAGATCCCGCCGTGGGTGGCGTGCAGGGCGGGGTAGGGGAAGGGCGAGGACATCCTGTCGATATAGAATCGGCAGAACGAAAGTGAAACGGTCTTTGCCCCGACCGTCATGCCGAACTTGCTTGAGCATCCCGGACCGGATGCGGCGGCGGGGTGGGGGTCTGGACCCTGAAACAGGTTCGGGGTGCCGGGGAAGACGCTTCGGCTACCGCCCCAGGGCCCTGGCCAGAATCGCCTTCACCCTCGCCACCAGCTCCGGGGTCCTTCGTCCGAGGATGCCGCGGGCGTGCTCCGGAATGTGGGCAACCGGATCGCCATGGTCCTGGAAGATGTAGAAGTCGAACAGCGCCCGCCACGCCGTCCGCTCCCGCGGCGGCAGGTCCTTCATGGTGATCGCCGCGTGATAGAGCGCATTGAGGGGCGTGAGCAGCGGCGGCTCGCCGTCGCGCCACCAGAAATTGACCATCGCGCCGAGCTCGTCGAGCGACTCGACCCCGTGCCACCACAGGCTCGGCAGATAGAGGGCGTCGCCGGGGCCGAGCTCGGCCGTCTCCGCCGACTCCAGGGCCTCCCGGAACCGCGGGTGGCGCTCGAAATCGGGCGAGCGGAGGTCGACCAGGCTGGTCGGCTGGCCGGCCAGCGTGAAGTCGAGCGGGCCGACATAGAGGTTGCGGACCTGATCGGTCGGGAAGAGCGTGAAGCGCCGCCGCCCGGCGACGACGCAGGCGAGGTTCTGGGGAAGGTCCCAATGGGCGGCGGTCCGGGTCCGGTTGCCAAGCCACAGCGACACCAGCTTCTCCAGGCCCGGATCGAGGAGCGGCATGCTCAGGTCGGCCATCAGCCCGGGCAGGTGCCGGGGCACCGGAATGGCTCCGGCATAGATGGAGAAGGGCGCCGAATGGCCGCGCTGGCGGAGCAGCAGGTCGAGCAGCTGGTCGACGGTGGCGAGCCGGCGGTCGTGGTTGAAGCCGCTCAAATCCGCCGTGTAGCCGAAGCGGCCTTCCATCGCCGGCGGACCGAACCAGGCCTCGAACGGCTCGTCCCCGGCCGCGGCGCGCAGATAGGCGGCGAGCGCTTCGTCGCCTTGCCGGCGGACGACGGGCCAGTCGGCGCAGAGGCCGCGAAGCACCGCGGGGCGGCCAGCGGGCACGATCTCCCGCTCGAACCGCTCGCGATCGACCTTCCTATATTCGGGGACGGGGCGCACGGCCCACGACGCTAGCAGAGGGCTCGAGCCTCGGCTAGGAGCCCGGCATGGACGAGAAGGAAGCGATACGCTCGGCGGCCCTGGTGTCGAAGGCCTGGCCCTATGAGGAGGCGCGCAAGCTCCTCAAGCGCTACCCCGACGGCCCCCCCAAGGGCGAGATCCTGTTCGAGACCGGCTACGGACCGAGCGGCCTGCCCCATCTCGGCACCTTCCAGGAGGTGGCCCGGACCCTGATGGTCCGCCACGCTTTGTCGGAGATGGTCGACTGGCCGAGCCGGCTGATCGCCTTCTCCGACGACATGGACGGGATGCGCAAGGTCCCTCCGGGCGTTCCGGCCCAGGACATGATGCACGCCCATCTCGACCAGCCGTTGAGCGCGGTGCCCGATCCCTATGGCTGCGGCCATCCCAGCTACGCCGCCCACAACAACAATCTGCTGCGTCAATTCCTCGACCGGTTCGGCTTCGACTACGAGTTCCTGGCCTCCTCCGACTGCTACCGCTCGGGGCGCTTCGACGATGCGCTCCGGCAGGTGCTCCGGCGCTACGGCGAGATCATGGCCGTCATGCTCCCGACCCTCGGCGAGGAAAGGCGGCGCACCTATTCGCCGGTGCTCCCGATCAGCCCCGAGAGCGGCAAGGTGCTTCAGGTGCCGATCGAGGTCGTGGACTGGGAGGCGGGCCTCGTCCGCTACGCCGATCCGGCGAGCGGGCAGGAGGTCGAGCAGTCGATCCTCGGCGGCGGCGCCAAGCTTCAGTGGAAGGTCGACTGGGCGATGCGCTGGGTGGCGCTCGGGATCGACTATGAGATGTCCGGCAAGGACCTGATCGAATCGGTCGTTCAGAGCTCGAAGATCGCCCGGATCCTCGGCGGCCGTCCGCCGGAAGGATTCAATTACGAGCTGTTCCTCGACGAGAATGGCGAGAAGATCTCCAAGACCAGGGGCAACGGGGTCACGATCGACGAGTGGCTGGCCTACGCCCCGGAAGAGAGCCTCGCTTTCTACATCTACAGGGAGCCGAAGCGGGCCAAGCAGCTCAGCCTCGGCGTCATCCCCCGGGCGGTCGACGAATATTACCAGTTCCTCGCCGCCTATCCGGGCCAGGAATGGGACAAGCGCCTCGGCAATCCCGTCCACCACATCCATTCCGGCGAGGTGCCGGCGATCGATCTTCCGATCACGTTCAGCCTCCTGCTCAATCTCGTGGGGGCCGCCGGAAGCGCTGATAAGGCCGTCGTATGGGGTTTCGTCAGCAAGTATCTGGACAAGGTCTACGACGGGCACACCGCGCACCTTCACGACACGCTCGACGCGCTCATCGGGTTTGCCATTCGCTACTTTGAGGATTTCGTCGCCCCGTCGCTAGTGAAGCGTGCGCCAACCGACAAGGAAGCGGCGGCATTGCGCGATCTGGACGATCGTCTGAAGCATCAGGGCAATTACGATCCCGTCGAGATCCAGAACCTTGTCTACGGAGTCGGCAATTCCCACGGCTTCGAAAATCTGCGCGACTGGTTCAGAGCGCTCTACGAGACCTTGTTGGGTACGAGTCAGGGCCCGCGAATGGGTAGCTTCATTGCCCTCTATGGAATCGACAATACTCGGCGGCTGATCGCCGAGGCGCTGGATTCGACCTCGCCGTCACCCTGAACTCGTTTCAGGGTCCAGTCCGGCCGCCCGTACCGAGGTAGGATGTGAGTCGAGCCACGTCGCCCGCACCTCCGGCGCCTCCGGCGCCACTTTCAAAGAGAAGGCGCAAAGGCGCAAAGGCGCGACGTAGTGAACCCCCTTTTCTACGTCGCGCCTTTGCGCCTTTGCGCCTTCCCTAAAATAATCCAGGGCCTGCCGGCCGGGGAAGAAATTGCGCTCGATGCCCAGGCGGCAGGCCGTAGAGCGGCTCCGCCCTGGATGCTGAAACAAGTTCAGCATGACGGCGGCGCGCCCCGGGCTTTGACTCCTTCCCGCCCAGGCCATAGCCTTGGCGCGGAAGGGGAAAAGGCGATGCGGCTCGGTTGGAAACCCTGGCTCCTGGCGGCGGCGATCGCCCTTCCGGCCCTTCCCGCTTCCGCCGGAGTGCCGGTCCCGGCCACCGCCAAATGCCCGATCGACGGCAAGAGCTTCACCTATACGACCACCGCCTCCTACAGCGTCTGGGGCTACCGGCCCGACGGCAAGCCGTATGGAAGCTGGGAATTCCCACTGGAGATTCCGAAATGCCCGGGCAATGGGCTCGTCATCTTCGACGAGTTCGGCGAGGCGGAGATCGAGCGGCTGAAGGCCCTGGTGGAAAGCCCGGAATACCGGGCGATGAAGGATAAGGAGACCAGCTATTTCCTCGCCGCCTGGCTGATGAAGGGCCTCGGCCGGCCGCCGATCAACGTCGCGTCGATGACGGTCCAGGCGAGCTGGCAGGCCGACGGGCGGCCCGAGCTCAAGAAGCGCTACCAAGCCCTCTACGTCGATCGGATCAGAGCCCTGCCCAGGTCGGGCGAGGGGGAAGACTGGCTGATCATGCAGGCCCGGGCGGTGAACGGGCTTCGCGAGCTCGGTCGCTTCGACGAGGCCAAGGCTCTGCTCGACTC
Organism: Allosphingosinicella sp.; assembly: GCA_035714565.1. Lineage (GTDB taxonomy): Bacteria > Pseudomonadota > Alphaproteobacteria > Sphingomonadales > Sphingomonadaceae > Allosphingosinicella. The sequence continues at coordinate 24,859 of DASTLX010000012.1, read as the reverse complement.
GCTCGACCTCAAGCCGCTCGACGTGCCCGTCCCGGCGCAGGAGAGCGAAGCCGCCCCCGGCGACATCTCGCGCAGGGTCCTCAACTACGAAAAGGTCAAGGAGGCCAAGCGCAAGCGGGCCTTCCTCAACCAGTTCAAGGAGCTCGCCGCGCTGATCGACGCCCGCAACTCCCAGTCGGAGCCGCTCCACATGATCCCCATCCGGGAAGCCGCCGAGCGCTGCCGGAACGGCGGCGACAGCCTGTCCCAGCCGGACAAGGATTATTGCGCGTCGGAGGACATGAAGAAGTTCATGGGGCGCTGAGGCCGCCGCCGCGACGATTGCTTTCAGCGGCCCCGAAGCAACGAGTCGACCTCGACGCGGTGCCTGGCAATGAAAGCGGCGTTCGACGTGACCACGGGATTCGATCGAACATTGAAAAGCTCCGGATCGTTCGCGACCAGCAGGGCCCATCCGATCTGAAGATATTCAGTTGGGGAGATACCCGCGCGCCGAAGAGAGGAACGGGTTGCCGGGTCGGCCTTCAGCTCGGCGGTCGCCTGCGCGAGATCCGGACATCCGATCATTCCGGGTATGACTTCGAGGCCGCTCTTCATTCGAAGCCGCGCTATGTCGCGAAAGGCTTTCCAGTTCGCGCGTGTGAGCTGCAATGAGGTTGAGGCATCCTCAAGAGCCACGTGGACGGTACATTCGTCCGGCTTCATTGAGGTTGGGCCACTACTGCCCCAAAGAAGCAATATAGCTGAAATCATATACACCATAGCACCTATACCATTATCGGATTCCCTAAATCCAGTGTATAGTAAGCGCCGACTCGACAGATTAGTCAACATAGAAGGTGAAACCTATGTCCTTTAACCCTCTGCAGCCTGAAGACAGTGTGGACTCTGCGCATCCAGCAATGGTGACGGACAGTTCAGGAGTCTATTAGCTCAAAACGAGGAAAAAGTCTATGAAGAGGAAGACTGGGAGTGGCCTGAGGTTTCGCAACTGATTGAAGAGGAGGCCTGAGATGGCTGGGGGATTGCGCGTAATCAGTCGCGGGAACGGTCAAGCTACTGTTCAAACAACGAAACCCGCTAGGTTCAGCGGATCGATACCCTTCAACGGGCAAATTTCCGGTCAGCTCCCAGTGGGAACGATATTGAGAGGGCGTGATTCCAACAACAATGGGGTGCCCGATATCATCGAGAAGCCGCTCCGGAAGGGGCGCATCGTTTTCGAGTAACGGACGGCACCGGCCGACAACATATACCGGAAGGGATCATAAGGCGCTGGGGCCGCCTCCGCCGACATGCTCCTGGCGGCCGACGGCAAAGGCTTCGCGGGCGAAATCGCACAGCGCGGCAACCTGCCCCGGTGCTTGGAGGCGGAAATGGTGGACGTGGTTGCGCGGGGAGATCGTCTCCACCTTCGTGAAGACCGGATCCTCCACGCGCCGCGCCAGCACGAAGTGGCCGAGCACCCGGTTCCGGCGCACGGTGAGCTGGGCGAAGGACATGCGCACGTGGAAGGCGATCCGGGTCTTCTCGGGAAGCACCGTCACCGGGCCGATGTCCTCCAGCATCGCCAGGAAGGCTTCGTAGATGTCGCGGACGAGCGGCGGCTTGCCGGCGAAATGAGACTCCAGATCGTGGCGGCCGCAGGCATGCGACTGGTTGGCCCTGGCGAAGGTTCGACCGCAGGCGGGGCAGGGCCAGAGCGGCTTTTGCGATCGTTCGGTCACGGGCGCCTCCGCGAAGTCGGCGGGCGACCCTACACCGATTCGACGGCGACCGGTGAACCGGGCTATTGACCGGCTCATGACCTCAGCCCACGCCATCGAGATCGGACCCTTCGGCGGGCGGGTGCGGGTGCGAATCGCGGGCGAGCTCGTCGCCGACACCGGGCTCGCGCTGCTGCTCGAGGAGAGCGCGCTGCCGCCGGTCTTCTACCTCCCGCGCGGCGACGTCCACATGGAGCGGCTGGCGCCGAGCCCGACGACGAGCCAATGCCCGTTCAAGGGCGACGCCTCCTATTTCAGCGCCGCGAACGGACCCGCCGACGTCGCCTGGAGCTACGAGGCTCCCCTGCCTGCCGCGGCGGCCATCGCCGGCCATCTCGCTTTCTACCCGGACAAGGCCGAGATCGAGACCGTTCCGTTCGGGTGACCGCGGCCGGCCGAATCCGAAGCTGACGTTCGATCACCCGTTCGGGCTGAGCTTGTCGAAGCCCCTTCCCGGATTCGCGCGCCCGACAGGAAGAAGGCCCGTCGACAAGCTCAGGGCGAACGGAGCCTGGCCCCAGGGACTAGCCCTTCTTCGCCGCGATCCAGTCGTCGATCTTCTTCTCGAGCACGGCGAGCGGGAGGGCGCCGGTCATCAGCACCTGGGCGTGGAACTCCCTGACGTCGAAGCGAGGCCCCAGCGCCTTTTCCGCGCGCGCCCTGAGCTCGCTGATCTTCATCTGGCCGATCTTGTAGGCGAGCGCCTGGCCCGGGATGGCGATGTAGCGCTCGGTCTCGGCGGTGGCGTTGCTCCGCCCGCGCGAGCTGTTGTCGAGGATGTACTGGATGGTCCGGTCGCGGGTCCACCCCTTGGAATGGATCCCGGTGTCGACGACGAGCCGGATCGCCCGGAACAGCTGCGAATCGAGATAGCCGAAATATTGATAGGGGTCGGTATAGACTCCGAGCTCCTTTCCAAGCGTCTCGGCGTAGAGGCCCCAGCCCTCGACATAGGCGGTGTTGCCGCCGAAGCGCATGAAGCTGGGCAGCTTCTCGTTCTCCTGGGCGAGGCTGATCTGGAAATGGTGGCCCGGCGCGCCCTCGTGCAGGTACAGCGTCTCCATCCCCGGGGTCGTCCGCGACGGCAGGTCGTAGGCGTTGAAATAGAAGACTCCGGGCCGCGACCCGTCGGTCGTCCCGCTCTGGTAGGAGCCGCGCGCCGCGCCTTTCTCGGTCAGCGCCGGCACCGGGCGGATCTCGAGCGGAGTCTTCGGGATGGTCGAGAACAGGCTCGGCAGGGTGGCGTCCAGCCGCTTGCCGATCGCGACATAGCCCTGCTGGAGCGCCTCGCGCGACTTCGGCTTGAACCTGGGATCGGTCCGGATGTGCTCGAAGAATTGCTGGAGCGTCCCGGCGAAGCCCACCTGCGCCTTCACCGCCTCCATCTCCTTGTGGATCCGATCCACCTCGGCGAGGCCGATTCGGTGGATCCGGTCGGGGCTCATGTCGGTGGTGGTGCTGAGCGCCGCCAGGTGACGGTAGAGCACGGGCCCGCCCTTCATGTCCTGGAGACCGACGCTGGGCCTCGCCGCGGGGAGGTAGCGGTCGCGGATGAAGTCGCGGAGCCGGGTCACCGCCGGCCTGATCTCGGTCGAGATGGATCGGGCGTAAGCCGCGCTCAGCCGCGCCCGGTCGGCTTCGGGGACCTCCGCCGGGAAGCTGGCCACGGGCCGGTAGAAGCTGCTTCCTTCCACCCCTTCGGCCAGCATCGCGTCGAGTTGCTCGACGACGTTGGTCATGACCAGCCTGGGCTGGAGCACGCCCGCCGCCAGCCCCTGCTCCATCCGCCCGATGGCGCTGTCCACCAGCCGGACGAAATCCTTGGCCCGGGCGAGCCCGTTCTCATAATCCTTGACGGTCTTGTAGGGCGCTATGCCCTGGCCCGAGCTGAGCTCGGCGAAGGCGGTGTGGAAGCCGTTGAAATGGTCGATCGGCCGGACGACGGAAGCCGCGAAGACCTCCCCCTCCAGGCCCTTCAGGTCCATCCCGCGCTGCCATTTGAAGACGTCGTAGGCGACCCGCTCGTCGGCGCCGAGGGCGTTGCGGTCGATGGCCGCGAGCGCCGCCAGGTCCGCCCGCGCGGCCTCGCGCTCGGAATCGTAATAGGAGTCGCTGAAGAAGTCGCCGAGTCGGTCGGCATAGCGCAGGTCGCCGCGCGCGGTGGCCTGCAGAGGGTTGCGGCGAAGGCTGGCCTCGTCGCTGTCGCGGAAAAGCGCCGCGAGCTCCTGCGACGGGGTCCGAAGCGGCGCCACTTCCATGGCCCTTGGCGGCGGTTCCGAGGTCGAGGAACATCCGGCGAGCAGGACCAGGGAGGCGATCAGGGGGTGTCTTTTCATCGCTAACGTCCTTCGGTGCACCCCGTCATTGCGAGGAGCGGAGCGACGAAGCAACCGACTCGTCGCCCCAGCGAAGGCGGGCACCCCGTGGCGGAAGCCCCGCCGGCCGTGCCTCCGGAGGGCGATCACCGCCGCGCGCGGATCAACTCGAAAGTCCGAACCGCAAAGCGCAGCGTGCCGCTCGGCGCCAGCTTCACGATCAAAGTTTCTCCATCCTCGTTGGCTTCGATCTCGCAATCGTAGATAGTCAGCCCGGGGCCATACATATCCACCCCGAGCACCATCTCGCGAAATCCGACGACCAGCTCCGCGGGGATCCGCTCCCCTTCATATCCCGGCAGCCCCCTGAAATTGGCGTGCACGTCGTCGATACCCAGCCTCGCCACAGCCGCCTCGGGCAGCAGCTGGAAAGACTCGATAACGGCGTCGTGAAAACCGCAATGCTCGTCCAGGGCATCCCTGAGACTCGGCATTTCGTCCATTCTCCCGTCATGGGTGGTGCGGCGACCGCATCAATTTACCCGTTGGATCGGCGGTCGCCCTGTCAGCTGCCGGCAAATGTAATGCGACTGTTTTGCCGGCGCGCGAACTGTGGCCGTAAACCCTAATCCGATCTGGCCCTCCGGAGGACATCCTGGGCTTGCGGAGGAAGGCCTCCGGTCCAGACGTGCCGGAGCGCTTCTTCGGCATTGGCATGCTTGGAGGGGAGGCTCTCCACCCACGCTAAAATCGCAGCCTCCGCACCGGACATCAGCGTCTCGAGGGGCCCTGCTCCGACGTTTTCCAGAATCCAGGGATCCCGTGTCTGGTCGAGAATGTGCTCTACGACCTGACAGGCAGCCCGCGGATCATCGAACAGCAGGTCGAGAAGCCTTTGCGCCGCTTCGTCTTTGTCCCCAAGATCTGTCGCCGGAATGTCTCGGAGGTCTCCCGTCGCAGGGTCGTGCCGGGCAGTGTACTCAATCCAACGTGAAGCCAGATCCTGGAGGTCTTCGGTCATGGGTCCGTTCACTGCGGTCCCGGGATCGGCTTACTGGCCCAGAACCATGCGTCGGACCGGTAGCCTGTGCAGCCCCTGGTGTTCGCCACATTGAGGAGCCTCCTCAGGCGGTTCTGAACTCCTGCCATTTGATGCTGATGCCCGCCAACCGACATCCGTCCGGTCGGCGGCAGGTTCAGCCTATTTTCGATAAGCTCGGCATTCCTCCTCTGAAGCTCTCGGACAGCCGAATTAATCTGTTCATAGAGAGGCTGGCAGTCCTCGGGGCAATCTTTTTGGGTCCCTTGGCCCGCCTGGGCTCCCGATCCGGCGGAACCCTCTGCAGCGTTCTGGATCGCATTTCCCAAGGCCTGGCAGGCGCCGGTCACATAACAGATGCCCGAGACGGCGGCGGTACCGGCAGCCACACAAGCTGACGGGAACAGGCGACAGGCGCCAATCGCGATCGCAATCGGGTTTCTTCCGTCCGGATCGGTGAGATTGATCGGATTCGCCCCCGCGTAAACGTACGGGTTGATTCCGCCGTTCAACCCGATCGGGTCCGTCTCGAGATACCGGCCCGTGGCCGGGTCGTAGTCGCGGAAGTAGTTGTAGTAGAGCCCCGTGACCGCGTCCTGCTGCTGGCCGGGGAAGCGGATCGGGTTGGCGGCGGTGGTGCCGACCGGCTGCGAGACGGTGTCGCCGTAGACGCCCGCCACCCGGTGCCAGGTGACCGCTCCGGCGGCGTTGAGCATCTTCTGGGGCTGGCCGAGATGGTCGTTGAGGATGTAGCTGACCGCCCCGGTCGCATCGACCACCGCCATCGGCCGGCCGTTCAGGTAGATGTAGTTGCGGACGAGGCCGCCCTGGACGTTGTGCTCGGCGAGCAGCACCCCGTCGGGGCCGAACAGGAAGTGGGTGCCGCCGCCCGTCACCGTCTGCGACTGGCGCTGGCCGAAGGCGTTGTACTTGTAGGCCGCTCCGCCCGCCGTCGCGAGCCGGGCGTCGGCATTGTAGGTGTAGGCCGCCTGGGTGGTGTTGCCGAGCTTCCTCGCCGTCACCGAGCCCAGGGCGTCGTAGGTGTAGCTCAGAGTCGAGCTCCCGGTCGCCGCGCTGGCGAGGCGGGTGTTGGCCGTCGTGTAGGTGTAGGTCGTCGAGGCGGTCGTGCCGTTGACCAGGGAGCGCGTCAGCCGGTTGCCCATCGCGTCGTAGGTGTAGTTGTCGGTGCCGAACGCCCCGGTGCCCTTGGTCACGTGCCCGAGCAGGTCGTACTGGAAGGTCTGGCTAAGGTTCGCCGCCACCGCATCGGTGATCCCGTTGACGTTGCCGGCCGGATCGTAGCCGAGCGTGAGGTTCTGCAAGGTCGTCGCGCCGCTCGCCTGGATGCTCGCGAGGCGGTAGTCGAGGTCGTAGCCGTTGGTGATCTGGACGCCGTTGCCGAGCGTCGCGCTCCGCATTCCCCCGAAGGGCATATAGCCGATGTTCGAGGCGATCGGGGTGGCCGCCGCCGCGGCGTTGGCCTGGATCGTGACGCCCGACACCTGGCCGCGGCCATCGCGCTGGTAGTTGACGACGAGACCGGACGGGTAGGTGATCCGGGTGAGGTTCCCCGCGAGGTCGTAGCCGTAGCCGGTGTTGTAGGCGATTCCGGCGATGGTCCGCATCTCGGAGAAGCGGTTGCCATAGGCGTCGTAGACGAAGCTCGCGGTTCCCGCGGCGTCCGTGACGGACGTCATCCGTCCGACCCCGAAATTGCCGCCCGCGGTGGCGTCGTAGACGAAGGTGACGTTCTCCGTCGTCGCCGACGGGAAGGTCCGGGTCAGCGGCCGGTCGAGCGCGTCCCAGGTGTAGTTGGTGACGATCTTGCGGGCGTCGGTGCGCGACTTGACGTTGCCGGCGAGGTCGTAGGTGAAGGTCGTCGTGCCGTTGTCGGGACTCGTGGTCGACGTCACGAAGCCGAAGCCGTTGACGGCGTAGGTCGTGGCATGGAGCCGTGGATCGGTGACCGAGGTGACGTTGTCGCGCAGGTCGTAGGCGGTCTTGGTGACTCCGTTCAAAGCGTCGGTGACCTGCTTGACCCGGTTGAGCGCGTCGAAGGCGGTCAGCGTGGTCGCGTTCCTTGGGTCGATCAGCTTCGTCAGATTGCCGTTATTGTCATATTCGTACCGCGTGGTCTGGTTGGTCGCGCCGATGCCGGTCAGCAAGCGGCCGAGGCTGTCGAACGTTGCGCCGTTGTTCATCAGCACCTGTGCGGTGCCCGACTGGACCTGGGTCTGGATCCGGTTGCCGAGGCCGTCGAGCGCGAAGACCATCGAATTGCCGAGCGAGTCGGTGATCCGGTTCAGACGGTGGGCGTCGTCATAGCCGTAGGTGAGCGTCACGTTCGCCGGTGAGGTCACCGAGGTCAGGAGGCCGTTCAGGTCGTAGGTGAAGCTGGTCGTCGCGGCGACCGGTCCCTGCACGCTGGTGGTCGCGATCCGGCCGAGCGCGTCGTAGGTCAGGAGCGTCACGACGCCGTTCTGGTCCGTCACCGATGTCGGCAGGCCGGACGCGTTCACCGCGTTGATCGTGGTCACCCGGTTCAGCGCGTCCTTCACCGTCGCCAGATTGCCGTAGGCGTCATAGGTGTAGGTCGTCGTCTGGACGACGTCGGTGCGCGGCCCCGTCACGCTCGTCATCAGGCCGACGCTGTTCCAGGTGTAGGTCCAGGCCCGGGTGACCGGCTGCCGGGCGTTGATCGTGTCGACTTCCTCGCGCCGGGTCAGCCGCCCGGCCGTGTCGTAGGTGAAGTTCACCGTGAGATTGGGGCTGACGATCTGCGTCGGGAGGTGGAAGGCCGGGGACCAGGTGGTGGTGGTCGTGCGCTTCAGGCCGTTGAAATCCTCGATCCGCTGGGTCGGATTCTGATAGGCGTCGTAGGTTTCCTTGGTCACCACGCCGTTCCAGTCGGTCCGGATGAACTCGCCGAAGCCGTAGGTGAGCGACCAGGACGCCGCCGGGACGGTGGCGCTGGCCTGGCGCACTCTCGAGGTAATCCGCATCAGGGAGGTGTCGGGATCGCCGTAATAGTGAAGCCCGGACTTCTCGGCGGTGTAGATTTCGACTTGGCCAAGGGCGTTGGTGACCGTCCGTTTGCCGGCCTGGTCGTCATAGGCGATGCTGACCGCGTTCGCTCCACCCGGGCCTTGCGCGGTCAGCACGCGGCCTATCGAATCGTAGGTCGTGGAGTCGATCGTCTTTCCGGTCGCGTCGATCACGGCGCTGAGGAGGGGGACCTGGGTGCCGGACTTCGCCGGCCCGTACTGGTAGCCTTTGCTGTCGATCAGGGTGCCGTCGGCCTTGCGCCGGGTGACTTGAGTCAGGACCGCGGCGCTCGGCACGTCGCCGTCCGCGGCGCGGGCCTCGTAGCTATATTGCAGCCTGGTTCCATCGGGGAGGGCGACCTCCGAGATGAGGTTGCCGTCCCATGTGATGTTGACCACTCGGCCCAGGCTGTCGCTGATCTGGATGGGGCGGCTGTGGGTGGAGTCGTCGGGCGCGTAGGAATAGTTGCGCTCGTACCCGCCTCTCCACCGGGTCTTCACGACCCATATTTCGAAGTAATTTCCCTCAAGGACGTCGATTCGATCCTGCTCGTCCTGATATTCGTAGGTCGAGACGCTCATCCGGCGAAACCGGTCCTTGGCATCCCCCTGACCCTGGACGTACTCCGACCCGTTCCTGTAATATTTCTCGATCGAATAGGGCGTCCAATCGGTGCCATAGGGAAGACCGTAGGTGCCCCCCCCGTTGGTGTTCAGGAAGCGCGTCTGGATGCCGTCCTCGCGAGAGACGACGACGTTGTCGCCGCCCCATTCCTTTCTCGCCTTTCGGCCGGCGAGATTTATACGCCAGGCTAGCCCGAAGCCGACGCTGCTTTCGTCCCGGGGCATGTTGAGGCTGCGGTAGTAGCGCTTGATCTCGATCGGGTACGGCCCGCCGCTCGAATAGTCCGTCACCGCCTCGACCTTCGTGCCGGTCGCAAGGGAGACGGGGTCGCCGACGGCGGGATACTGGCCCGGAACGCCCTTGCATCCGTCGTCGCACACCGGCTCCGCCGTCACGGCGTAGGACGCCGGCAGGCACGCGCCCTGGACGAGCTTGAATCCGTTGGTGCAGCCTTGCAGCGACCGGATCGTGTCGTAATAGCCCGAGCCCGAATCGTAGTGGCAGTCGTAGGCGGGCACCTTGACCCCGGCATAGGCGTCCATGGTGTCGGGGGCGGGGTTGAGCGACGCGAGCGTGCCGACCTGGCGCCCAAAGGCCGGGATGTATTGATTCTGGTTGGATTCGCAGGCCTGCTGGGGCGTGTCGAATCCGGCAACCGCACCGTTGCTTTGGCCGGCCCAGGCCAGCCTCGTCAGTTCCGTCTGCGCATTCGCGGCTCCGGACCAGATGAGAGCGAAGGCAGTAATGAGCAAAAGCATTCCTGCTCTGTAAGTAGAATGCTTTTTCCGAGGAGCGAGTGAGGTCAGGCCAGCGGCGACCAGTTCACGACTCGTGCGTCGACCGTCCGCACGGATAGTGCTCGAATATGACATGCTGCCCCCACGCCCCCCGTAACGAGCTGAGACTGTCTGGATTAAATCCATGATGCAAGTAGGTATTTTCAGATATTGACTTGATCTCGATGCCCGCTGATTGTGGCGGGTAGTAAAGGTCAAAGGGGGGTGCGTTATGCGGAGGGTCGCGATGATAGGCGCCGGCGCGGCTGGCCTGCTGGGCCTTGTCGGCCTCGCGGCTCCGGCGGCGGCGGGCGATCCGATCGCGCAGCCGGCGCCGGCGAGCTCCGCAGCCGGGGGCGGCTCGCCGGCCGGCGAGGCCACTCCGGAAGAATGGGACGGCCCCGCTTCCGGCGCGACCGGGCGCGTGGTCGTCATGACTTTGTCGAAGCGTCCGCCGCAGCCGGAGCCGAGGACGGCTTCCAACCCCGGCGAGTTGAGCAAGCACGCCTTGGCGAAGCGCCCCTCGGGAGCGTCGAACTAGCCTAGATCTTCGGCCTGGTCGCGGCGATCCAGTCGTCGATCTTCTTCTCGAGCACCGCCATCGGCAGCGCTCCCGTCATCAGCACCTGGGCATGGAAGGCGCGCGGGTCGAACCTTGAGCCGAGCGCCGCTTCGGCCTTCGCTCTCAGCCGCTGGATGGTGAGGGCGCCGATCTTGTATGCGAGCGCCTGGCCGGGGATGGCGATGTAGCGCTCGACCTCCGCGACGACCTCGGTCCGGCTCATGCCGCTGTTGGCGAGCATGTAGGCGATCCCCCGGTCGCGGCTCCAGCCCTTCGAATGAATGCCGGTGTCGACGACCAGGCGCATGGCTCGGAGCATCTCGTCGTTGAGGCCGCCGAAGCGCTGGTAGGGATCGGTCTCGAGCCCGAGCTCGTCCCACAGGGTCTCGGCATAGAGCGCCCAGCCCTCGACATAGGCGGTGTTGCCGCCGAAGCGCATGAACGCGGGAAGAGCCTCGTTCTCCTGGGCGAGGCTGATCTGGAAATGGTGCCCGGGGCTGCCTTCGTGGAGGTAGAGCGTCTCCATCCCCCACAGGCGGCGAGAGGGCAGGTCGTAGCCGTTGTAATAGAAGATCCCCGGCCGCGAGCCGTCGGGCGTGCCCTGCTGGTAGGAGCCGCCGGCCTCCGTCTTCTCGCGGAAGGGCTCGACCGGCCGGATCTCGAGCGGGCTCCTGGGAAGGGTCGAAAATTGCTCGGCGATGCGGGCGTCGACCCGCCGCGCGATCCCCTCATAGCCCTGGCGAAGAACCTCCTTGGTGGCCGGCGCGAACTTCGGATCGGTGCGCAGATATTCGAAGAACTGGGCGAGACTGCCCTTGAAGCCGGTCCGGGTCTTGATCCCCTCCATCTCGCCCTTGATCCGGGCGACCTCGCGCAGCCCGATCTCATGCACCTCGCCGGCGGTGAGGGGCAGCGTCGTGTTGCTCTCGATCAGGCGCCGATAGACCTTGGCGCCCCCCTTCATGTGGACCAGGCCGACCCCCTCGCGGGCCCGGGGCAGATATTCGGAGCGCAGGAAGTCGCGGATCCGGCGGTGGGCGGGCTGGATCTCCCGCTCGATCGACGCGCGGTAGGCGGCGGTCAGGCGGGCCTTGTCGGCTTCGGAGAAGTCGGTCGGAAAGTTGCGGATAGGCGCGTAAAATGGGGATTCCTCAACATTCTGGGCGATCAGCAGATCGAGCTGGTCGACGACGTTGCCGATCGTCAGCCTCGATTCGAGGACTCCGGAGGCCATCCCCTGGCGGAAGCGGCCGATCGCCCGGTCGTGGAAGACGACATAATCCTTGTGGCGCTTCAGGTTGTTCTCATAGTCGGCGACCGTCTTGAACGGCGCCGCGCCCTCGCCCGAGGCGAAGGTCGGGTAGAAGGTGTGGAAGCCCGACATGTGATTGATCGGCCGGACCACGCCGAGCGCGAGCATCTCCGGCTCCAGATTCCTCAGCGAGTCGCGGGTCTGCCACTCGAACACGTCATAGGCGATCCGGTCGGTGGCGCTGAGCTTCGAGCGGTCGATGGCCCGGAGCGCCGCGAGGTCCGCCTCGCCGGCGGCGCGCTCGGCCTTGAAATATTCGTCGGTGATGAAATCGCCGAGCCGGTCGGCGTAACGCAGGTCGCCGCGGAAGATGGCGCCCACCGGGTTGCGCCTGAGATTGGCCTCGTCGCTTTCGTGGAAAAGCCGCTTCAGCCGTTCGGCCTCGGTGGCCGCCGGGGCGGCCGCGGCCGGCGGCTGGGCGACGGCGGCGGCGGAGACGGAGAGGGCGGCGAGGGAAAGGGCGGCGAGGCGAAAGGTCGATCCAGGCATGACGCCGTGCTTAGCGGCACGGACGGAGCGGGGAAAGCGGCCCCGATTGCTCAATAACCGCTCAATAGGGCGCCGTCGGGGTCACGCCGTGGGTCGCGTAGAAGCCCCAGGGCCGCTCCCGATACCATTTGGTGATCACATATTTGATCCCCGCTTCGACCGGGCAGCCGGTGTGCAGCGAGAAGGTGTTGGGCTCGCCATATTGGTCGAGATTGTTCCACAGGAGGAGGTTGCCGGTCCGCGGCGTGACTCGGACCTTGGCGTTGGGGAAGAAGGTCTGGCCGCCGGCTTCGGGCTCGTTGAGGAAGATCATCGCGGTCCAGGTGCGCTGGCCGCCCTGGCGGTCCATCTCCGGCCAGTAGGGCTGGTTGGTGTAGAAGAAATCGTGGTGCGGCTTGAACTGCTGGCCGACCGCGTAGCGCTGGCCCTGGATGGTCTCGCCGTGGGTGGGATCGATGCCGGTGAGGCGGTTGATCTTGGCCTCGACCATCTGGTTGGCGCGGTCCTCGAGGCGCAGGTTGCAGCTCTCGCTGGTCCGGAACTCGGGGTCCTCCGAGGGCGAGAGCAGGCCCGAGGGCACCCGGTCCTTGTCGATCAGCTCGATGACGTCTTCGCACTCCTTCGGCGTCAGGAAGCCCCGCACCACGAAGATGTCCAGGCCCTGGGCCGGAAGCTTGAAGGCGTTGGGGGTCCTGAGGACCCGCTCGCGCACGAAGGTGCCGATCTGCATCCGGTAGAGCGCCCCCGGATCGCCCATCGTTCTCGCGCGCGTGCTCATTGGATCGCCTTTCCCCGAACCATCACATAGCCGACATGCTCCAGCACCCGCACGTCGCGCAAGGGGTCGCCGTCCACCGCGATCAGGTCGGCGGAGAATCCGGGCGCTATCCGGCCCACTTCCTTTTCCATGCCGAGCAACCTCGCGGCGCCGGTGGTCGCCGAGGCGATGGCCTCGGCCGGGCTCATACCGGCGAGATCGACGAGGAGGGCGAGCTCCTGGGCGTTGCGGCCGTGCTCGAAGACCGCGGCGTCGGTCCCGAACACCACCGGCACCCCGGCCTCGCGGGCGAGCCGGGCGGCCTTTCCGACCTCGGACAGGGTCATCCGCACCTTCGCCTCGACCACCGGAGTGAAGATCCCCTTGCCGAGGCGCTCGCGGATACCGGTGAAGGCCATCAGGGTCGGCACCAGCGACGTGCCGCGCTCCTTCATCAGCCGGACGGTGGCGGCGCTGGCGAAGGTGCCGTGCTCGATCGAATCGACCCCGGCGCGAACCGCCCCGGCAATGCCGGCGTCGCTATGGGCATGGGCGGCGACCTTGAGGCCGAGCGAATGGGCGGTGTCGACGATCGACTTCATCTCGGCGTCGGTGAAATGCTGGCCGAGCCCGCGCGCCTGTTGCGAGAGGACTCCGCCGGTCGCGGTGATCTTGATGATGTCGGCGCCGGCCCGTGAGAATTCGCGGACCCGGGCGGCGCATTGCTCGGGCCCTGTGCAGGTGTTGTCGACGGACAGCGCCTTGATCACCTCGGGACGGAAGCCGGAGACGTCGCCATGGCCGCCGATGGTCGAGATCGCCGGCCCGGAGGAGATGATCCGGGGGCCGGGGATGACTCCTTCGGCGGTCGCGCGCCGGAGGGCGAAGCCGACGAGAGGCGGCGAGCCGAGGTCGCGCACGGTGGTGAAGCCCGCGAGCGCGGTGATCCGCGCGTTCTTGGCGCCGACCAAGGTCGCCCATTCATTAGGCTCGACCGCCTCGTCGCGGAAATCGCTGCCCGGATCGCCGGAGAGATGGACGTGCATGTCGACGAGGCCGGGAAGAACGGTCTTGCCGGACAGGTCGACGAGGCGGGCGCCGGCGGGCGGCGGGGTCAGTCCGGCCGCGACGGCGGTGATCCGGCCGTCGGTGATGGTGATGGTGGACGGGCCGGCGGCCGGCTTCGACGCGTCGGCGATCAGCCGGCCGGCATGGACGACGACGGTCTCGGCTGCGGCGGGCGCGGCGGCGAGAAGACTCAGCAAGGCTATGATTCGCAAGCGCATCGGCCACCCCTTCGCAGGACGGGCCTTACTGCTGCGCGGCCGAAGCGTTGACAAGCAAAAAGCCCGGAGCGCCTGCGCGCCCCGGGCCCTTTTTGCACGAGGCCCCGCCCGGCCTACCAGAAGAAGTCGTAGATCACGTCCAGCACCTCGCCGGTGTAGACGTCGACCAGGACGACATCGTCATAATAGCGGACCCACTGCGTCCCGTACGGCGCCGGCGGCAGGCGATACTGATAGGGATCGCTCAGCCAGTAGCGGTTCGAGTAGAACAGCGAGTCGAGGAAGAGCCCGATCGACAGCCGGTTGTACCGGTAGTTGCGATAGGGGGCGTAATAGCTGCCGAGGCTGAACAGGTTGCGGTTGGAATAGCGGTAGCGCTGCCAGTCGTAGCGGCTGTCGTTGCGCCAGCTGTGGTTCCAGCTGCTGCGGCGGCCATCCCGGCGGCCGGCGTAGCGATCGCCGCGGCCGTCCCGATTGCCGCTCCAGCTGCCGTCGCGGTTGCCGCTCCAGCGGCCGTCGCGGCCGTCCCGGTCGCGGTCCCAGTCGCCGCGGCGGCCGTCGCGCTGGCCGATGCCATATTCGCGGCGAAGCTGCTCCTCGGTCCGCGCCTGGTTGCGGCGGCCCTCGCGGGCGTAATTGCCGCCGATCGACTGGTCGATGCTGGCCTGGTTGGCGGCCCGGGTCTCCTCGACCTTCCGCCGGTAGGCCTCGACATTGGAATCGCCGCGGCCGCCGCTCCAGCGCTCGCCGCGCTGGCCGCCGCTCCAGCGCTCGGCGCGCTGGCTGTCGCCGGCGCTGCGTCGTCCGCCCCAGCTCTGCTGGCTCTGCTGCGCCGGCGCCTGGACCTGCTCCTGACGCTGGACGCGCACTTCCTGGCGGACTTCCTGACGCTGCTGGCGCTGCTCGACTCGCGCCTGGTTGCGCTCGCCCTGCTGGCGGTAATGCTCGGCGCTGCGCGCGGCGCGCTCGGCCGCCCGCTCGATCCGGCCGTCGGTGCGGTCCCTGTCCTGGGCTTCGGCCGCGATCGGCATCGCCGCCGTCGCCGCCATCAAAATTCCGAATAAGGCTTTACGCATCTGACGCTCCTCTTGCCCGGCCGCCTTTTCCGGCCCACTCCGACATGGACGGCCTGTGCCCCAGGCAGGATGAGCCGTTGCTGAACCGCGGCCGGGCCTTCCGTTCAGAATCGGCGCCGGGATGCGCTAGTCCCGCCCCCTGGCGCGCAGGGCCGGCACCTGTCGAGCGGCGTCGGCGGGATCGATATCCGGCGGGGTCGCCGCCGAGATCGGATCCTCGCCGCTCCGCATCCGCCCGGCGCGGCGGACCGCCTCGCGGATCCGGGGATAGACGCCGCAGCGGCAGATGTTGGTGATCGCCGAATCGATCTCGGCATCGGTCGGCGCGGGGTTGCGGTCGATCAGGGCCGCGGCCGCCATGATCATCCCCGGGATGCAGAATCCGCATTGGGGCACGCTCTCAGCGACCCAGGCCTGCTGGACCGGGTGGGAGCGGTCGTTCGACAGCGCCTCGATCGTGGTGACGAAGCTTCCCTCGAGGTCGGCGATCCGGACCCGGCAGCTCCTCACCGCCTGGCCGTCGACATGGACGGTGCAGGCGCCGCACTCGCCCGTCCCGCAGCCATATTTGGTCCCGGTGAGGTTGGACGCGTCCCTCAGCGCCCAAAGCAGCGGCGTTTGCGGGTCCATGCGGTAGTGGACGGGCTGCCCGTTCACGGTAAAGCGGCTCATAGGCCGCTGTTTCTAGGGGAGCCCGACGGAAGATGGGAAGCGAAAGGATTTCGGTGTCGCGCGACGGCTCGGTCGCCCATGTCGAGCTCGCCCGCGACGACAAGTTCAACGCCATGGACAGGGAGATGTTCGCGGCGATCGGCGAGGCTTTCCGGACGCTGGGCGCCGACCCGTCGGTCCGCGCCATTCTGCTCTCCGGCCGTGGCCGCCACTTCACCGCGGGTCTCGACCTGCAATATGCCGCCAGCCAGTTCCCGCCGGCCGACGATCCCGGCCGGGCCGCCGAGGCGAGGCTTCGTCACATCAAGTGGCTCCAGGACTGCTTCACCGCCGCCGAGGAGGCGCGGCCGCCGGTGATCGCCGCGATCCACGGCGGCTGCATCGGCGCCGGGGTCGACCTCGCCACCGCCTGCGACATCCGGCTCGCCGCCGACGGGGCCTTCTTCCAGGTGGCCGAGGTCGACGTCGCCATCACCGCCGACCTGGGGACGCTCCAGCGGCTCACCCACCTCATCCCCGAGGGCATCGTCCGGGAGCTCGCCTATACCGGCCGCCGGATGGAGGCCCAGGAGGCGGCCCGGCTCGGGCTGGTCAACCGTGTGCTGCCGGACCGCGACGCCCTCGTCGCCGCCGGGCTGGAGCTCGCCCGTGCCATCGCCGCCAAGTCGCCGCTCGCCGTGGCCGGCGCCAAGATGAGCCTCAACTACAGCCGCGGCCGGACGGTCGACGAGGGCCTGCGCCAGGTCGCGCTGTGGAATGCCGGAGCGCTGGTGAGCGCCGACCTGACCGCCGCCGTGCAGGGCCGGCTGAGCAAGTCGACACCGGAGTTCAAGGACCTCGATGCCTAGCGTCATCCCGGCGCAAGCCGGGGCCCCGGGACGGGAAGTCGCGGCGGGTCTCCGGCAGGTTCCGGCTCGCGCCGGGATGTCGGGAGGGGCGTGATGCGGTTCCTCGGCGTGACCGAGACGTGCGACCTCGGCAGCCTGTACATGCGGCTGCTCGCCGAGGGCCATGAGGTGAAGGTTTTCGTCGAGGACGAGGGGGCGCAAGGGACGATGGCCGGCCTGGTTCCCCGCACGGGCGACTGGCGGGGGGAGCTGGAGTGGGTGGGCCGCGACGGGATCGTCCTGTTCGAAGCCGTGTCCGAGGGCTATGGCGCCCTCCAGGACCGCCTTCGCGGCGAAGGTTACCAGGTCGTCGGCGGAAGCGCCTTCGGCGACCGGCTGGAGAATGACCGCGCCTATGCCCAGGCGCTGCTCGCGGGGCTCGGGCTGAGGACGGCTTCGGTCCGTCATTTCGACGACGCGGAGTCGGGCGACTCCTTCCTCGCCGAATCTCCGGGCCGATTCGTTCTCAAGTTCAGCGGTCCCGACTTCGCCTCGAGCGACAATTATGTCGGGCAGAGGCCGGACGGAGCGGACGTACGCGCCATGCTCGCGGCCCGCTTCCGGGCCCGCAGCGGCGAGCCCGCCCCCTATATCCTCATGGAGCATGTCGAGGGCGTCGAGATGGGGGTCGGCGCCTATTTCGACGGCGAGCGATTCCTCGCGCCGGCCTGCCTCGACTGGGAGCATAAGCGGTTCTTCGCCGGCGACATGGGCGAGCTGACCGGCGAGATGGGGACGGTCGCGACCTTCGAGGGAAGCCGGAAGTTCTTCGAGCTCACCCTGGCCCGGGTCGCCCCGCTGCTCCGCGAGCACGGCCATGTCGGCTACGTGAACCTCAACACGATCGTGAACCGGGACGGAATCTGGCCGCTCGAGTTCACCTGCCGCTTCGGCTATCCCGGCTTCGCCGTCCTCGAACCGCTCCAGGAGACGGGGTGGGCGGACCTGCTGGAGACCATGGTGCGGCGGTCGGGGCGGGGGTTCGCGGTCCGTCCGGGTTTCTGCGTCGGGATCGTCCTGACGACCCCGCCCTTCCCCTATACGCGCAAGCAGGTCGACGAGCCGGTGGGGCTGCCGGTGCTTTTCGACGGGGCGCTCGACGACGAGGACCGCCGCAATTTCCATTATGGCGAGGTCGGCCTCGACGAGGGCGCGCTGGTGACGAGCGGGCTCTACGGCTGGACGATGGTGGCGACCGGAACCGGCCCCGGCATCGAAGCGGCGCGGCGCTCGGCCTACCGGCGCGCCGCCCGGGTCTCCGTCCCGGCTCTTCGCTACCGGCTCGACATAGGCGAGCGCCTGATCGCGTCGGATTATGCGGCGGTGAACGGGCTCGGGCTGTTTTCCGGGGAGCGGGAGGAGACTTCGGCCGCCGACAGATAGCTGGCCCCGTTCATCCGGACGCTGTCGCAGATCAGGGCGTAGTTGGTGGTCAGCTCGACCCCAGCGGGCAGGTCCTCCGCCGCCACGTCGTCGCCGAAGCCGGTGCCGAGCGAGAGGGTGTTGGGGGTGTCGCTATGGTTGAAGTGGCGGCCGTTGTCGCCGCACAGGATCCAGAGCTGGCTCGCCTCGTGCCAGGTCGAATAGGTGCGGAGGAAGCGCTGCATCCGCTCGGGCAGGGAGGCGATCTCCTCTTCCGAATAGACCCGGTCGATCCGGGAGTCGAAGCGCCAGATGAGGTCGCCCTTGCGGACGGGCTCGAGCAGGAACACGCCGGTGCCGTGGATTTCGCTCTGTCGAAGCTCGGTTTCTACCATCAGCATGAGGCGGTCCTTGAAAGTGGTCCGGCGGCAACGCACCCCGAAGCCCCGCGTTCCGGCGGTAAGTCGTTGCTTAACCTGCATTAAGCCGGAACATTGGCTTGCCGGAACGGTTGAGCGTCCGATCCCTCCCGCAAAGGCGCAATCTTGGCCACTTCCTTCCTCGACGACCGGCGCGGCCTCGGCGCCGCGTCCCGATATTTGACCGACGAGTTCCAGCGCGGCCTCGCACGCTGGAATCGCGCCCGGCTCGTGCCCGCCTTCCCCGACGACGACTGGCCCCGGGCCCGCGAGCGCGACGCCCGGATGCTGATCCAGGAGGGCGAGTATCTCGACGCCCTGCGCGCCGACGTCGCCGGCGAGGCGAGGTCCGCGCCGACCGACCCGGACGGCTTCGTGGCCTGGTTCGAGGCCCTTCGCGAGACCGGCCCGGGACAGGGCGACCCGCTCTTCCCCTGGCTGGCGCAGGAAGCCGGCCGCGACCAGATGCGCTGGTTCCTCGGCCAGGAGGCGGCCGGCGAGGCGGGGTTCGAGGACCTCCTCTCCTACACCCAGGTCCGGATGCCCTCCCGAGCCAAGCTCGAATTCGCCCGCAATTACTGGGACGAGATGGGCCGGGGCAATCCCAAGGGCATGCACGGGCCGATGCTCGCGGTGCTGATCGACCGGCTCGGCCTCGACGCCGCGATCGACGCCACCGTCTGGGAGAGCCTCGCGCTCGCCAACGCGATGACGGCGATGGCGACGACCCGGCGCTACGCCTGGCATTCGGTGGGCGCGCTCGGAGTGATCGAGCTGACCGCGCCGGACCGCTCGGCCGCGACCGCCGCCGGGCTTCGCCGACTCGGCTTCACGGCGCCCGAGCGACGCTATTTCGACCTGCACGCCGTGCTCGACGTCAAGCACAGCCAGGCCTGGAACCGCGAGGCGCTGCGCCCGCTCGTCGAGGAGGATCCGCGCCGGGCGACGGCCATCGCGGAGGGCGCCCTGATCCGCCTCCACTGCGGCGCCCGCTGCTTCGAGCGGTATCGCGCCGAGCTCTGGTGAGCGATCCCGACGGCGCCCTGCTCTCGCTGCTCGAGGGCCTGGCCGACTCGGAGTACCGATTCGTCACGGTCACTCCCGAGACCCACCGCCGGGCGATCGAACGCTCGCCCGGCCGGATCGCCCGCGACCTGCGCGACGTCTTCGGCTGGAGCCTGCCGTTCGAGGCCGGGTTGCTGCCGCCGGCCGTCCGGGACGCGCTCGAGCGGAGCGGAACGATGGCCCGCGAAGGATCGCTGTGCCGGAGCCGGGTCCGCGTGGCGTCGGTGGAGGACCGGCTGTTCCTCCATTCCGCTTATCCCACCGACTCGTCCGACTCGGTCTTCTTCGGCCCCGACAGCTACCGCTACGCCCGCTTCCTTCGGGCCGAGCTGCAAAGCCTGCCGGCGGCGCGCCGGCTCGTCGACGTCGGCGCGGGCGGCGGAGTCGGGGCGATCGTCGCCGCCGGCCTGCTGCCCGGAACAAGCCTCGTCGCCACGGACATCAATCCCCTCGCCCTGCGCTTCGCCCGGGTCAACGCGCGCCATGCCGGCGTCGAGCTGGAGACGATCGCGACGAGCGGGCTCGACGCCGTCGAAGGACCGGTCGACCTGGTCATCGCCAACCCGCCCTTCGTCGCCGATCCGGCCAAGCGCCTCTACCGCGACGGCGGCGACCTGCACGGCGCCCGCCTCTCCCTCGAGTGGGCGCTGGCCGCGGCCCGCCGGATCGAGCCCGGCGGCGCGGTCCTGCTCTATACGGGGAGCGCCATCGTGGGCGGCCGCGACCGCCTCGAGGAGGCGCTGAGCGAGCAACTGCGCGGCCTCGGCTGCACCTTGCGCTATGCCGAAATAGACCCTGACATTTTCGGCGAGCTGCTCGTCCAGCCGGGCTATGAGGAGGTCGAGCGGGTGGCGGCCGTCGGGGCGGTCATTCGCAAGGCCTGAGCGGATCGAAAGGACACGAAAGACACGCATGTCGGGGGTGATGAATCCTTTGTTTTCAGCACCGCGTCAGCTTCGTTCGCCGAGCTCGAACAGCCGGTAGAGCGCTTCTTCCAGGGCCGGCGCCACCGGACGGGCGGCGGCCCGGCGGTCGAGGGCGTTGAGCACGGCCATCGCCAGCCGGTTGTCGTGGCGGTGGACTTGGCCGACGACCCGGCCGTTGCGCACGATCGGCACCCGCTCGCCGCACAGGCTTCGCTCGAGGCCGACGTCGACGGTCCGGTCCTGCCCCCAGCCCTGCGCGCGATCCCAGGCGGCGGCGAAGCTTTCCGCGCCCGGCCGCTCGCGGAGGCGATAGGCGCTCTTGCGGGCCATTCCCACGCCCCTCGCGGCGACGCTGACGCAGCCGCCAAGCGCCAGCCGGAGGATGAACCATTTCTGCCGCTCCGCCGTCCACCCGTCGCGCCGGGCCCTGACCGGCACCGGCGCGAAGGCGAGCTCTTCCAGCGGCATGTCCTCCAGCAGCGCCATCAGGCGGGGCGGCAGGGCGCATGAGTCGGCCATCCCAATTATATGCCCGATTCGGTCGCCTGTAGGAAAGTTCTTTTTTTGTTCCGAATCGGCCGCTTTTCCGGGTCGTGCGGCGCGGCGCTCTTGAACCTCGGCTCCGCCCCTGCTAACGGCCCCGGCGTGACGGCGCGGGACATGTCTCGCGACGAACCGATTTTTATGCTATCGGCGTTTCCGCATGGGCGGCCCAAGGGGTTGCCGGGAAATGCTTTTCGACGGAGAGTGACGGGCCTTTATGCAAATCATCGTTCGCGACAACAATGTCGACCAGGCGCTGCGGGCGCTCAAGAAGAAGCTGCAGCGTGAGGGCGTCTATCGCGAGATGAAGCTTCGCCGTCACTACGAGAAGCCGTCGGAGAAGCGCGCCCGCGAGCGTGCCGCCGCGATCCGCCGGGCCCGCAAGCTCGAGCGCAAGCGCGCCGAGCGCGACGGCGGCGCCGCCGCCCGCTAGGCACTGCGTTCCCCGGCCGACGCCGGGGCCCAGCCTCGAGGCCTCGGCACCGGGCCCCGGCCTCCGCCGGGAACAGGCTTGCTTCCTTGAAGGGCGGCGATGTATCGCCGCCCTTCGCATTTCAGGGGATGATCATGTCCGTCACCGCCGTACCTCTTCATCCCATCAAGAAGGGCTCGGTCGCCAAGCTCTGGATCGCGCTGGCCGTCCTCGCCGCCCTGGCCGCCGCCTTCGCCTGGTGGGGCACGAGCGCCTTCCAGACGGTGACGACGCCGTCGAAAGTCACCATCCGCACCCTCGCCGCCGGATCCGGCCCGAGGATCACGGACCAGGACGTGGTCGCGCTCCACTACAAGCTCCACGCCAAGAGCCTGGAGGCGCCCGTCGTCGAGGACAGCCGCTCCAGCGGACAGCCGCTCGTCACCACCACCCAGGGCGTCTATCCGGGCTTCGGCGAGGGCCTTCAGCAGATGCGCCCGGGCGGCTCCTACATCCTGACCCTTCCGCCCGGCACCCATGTGCCCGGCCCGATCCCCCCGGGCGCTCCGTTCACCGCCCAGGACAGCCTCGTCTTCGAGGTCGACGTCCTCCAGGTCGAGCCCGGCGCCGGACCCCGCTACATGGAGATGCAGCGAATGCAGCAGCTCCAGCAGATGCAGCAGATGCAGCAGATGCAGGGCGGCGCACCGGGCGGGCCCGAAGGCGCCCCGCCCGCGGGCGCTCCCCCGGAAGGCGCTCGCTAAAGCGCGCTTCGCCCGTCATCCTGAACTCGTTTCAGGATCCGGGGCCGACCCGCTTCGCGGCCTGAGCTGATCGCATCGAGCGCCCTCTCCTCGGGGGCGGGCAGGCCCTGCTTTTTTTTGAGAGAAGACACGAAGGGACAAGGAAAAAGGGAGCTGGCGTCAGCGCCTCGCCACCTTCTTGTCCCTTCGCGTCTTCCCTATCGAAAAACCGGCGGCGGGCGCCGGGGAGCGCGCGCAGACGTTCGTCCGGCGGACTGACCTCAGGATTGGCGGGAAGCTCGATCCTGAATCGCGTTCAGGGTGACGGCGGCGGGCGGGGTCCGGCCGGTCGCCCGGGCCCGCCCCGGCCCTCCTCGTCGTCCTTCGACTTCTGCTCGAGCGCGACCTTGATCATCGCGACGATGGGATCGGCGAGCATCAGGCCCATGAGGCCGAACAGCGCTCCGAACAGGAGCTGGGCGCCGAGGACCAGAGCGGGGGCGAGGTCGACCGTCTTGCGGGCGACGTAGGGGACGATGAGATAGCCGTCGACGGTCTGGACGATGAAATAGACCCCGATCGCCCATAGCCCCGCGTTGAAGCTGACGCTGAAGCCGGCGAGCACGATCAGCACGCCCGAGACGATCGCGCCGATATTGGGGATGAAGGCAAGGAGGCCGGTGAGGATGCCGAGCAGCGCCGCCATCGGCACGCCGCCGACCAGCAGCAGGATCCAGGTGCCGACGCCCTCCACGGCCATGCCGATCAGCCGCCCGGCCATCAGCCGGCGCAGCGTGAAGCCCATATGGGCGGCGGTCGTGTAGAAGCGGTCGCGGCTGCCCAGCGGCATCATCCAGGCGACGCCGCGCTGGTAGAGGCGCGGCTCCACCGCGATGAAGATGCCGATGACGAGGATCATGACCAGGCTGGTGATGGCGCCGACCGCGCTCGACACCGCCGAGCCGAGCCGTCCGAGAGTCCCCATCAGCTGCCCGCTCAGCTGGTCGACCTGGACGCCGCCCTGGACGAGGCCGAGGCCGTTCGCCCAGGCGAGGAGCCGGTTCGCCTGGAAAGTGATCACCTCGCGCAGCCGCTCCGCCTGTCCGACCAGCTCGGTGCCGGCGAAGTAGAAGGTCCAGACGACGAAGCCCACTCCGGCCAGGGTGACGATGGCGAGCCGCCAGCCGCGGCCGATCGGCAGCACCCGGCCGAGCAGTCGCGTGCCGCCGTCGAGGATCGAGGCGAGGACGATGCCGGCGAAGATGAGCAGCAGCGGCTGGGCGAGGAAGATCAAGGCGAGGACGGCGAGGCCCATGCCGAACCAGACGCTCGCCCGCTTCAGCTCCTGCCGGACGAGGGGGTCGCGGAACTCGGTTGGGCCGAGCTCCTCGACATGGGCGGCGGCTGCGGGCGCCGCGGCCGGCGACGCGGCCGTTTGGCCCGGCGACGCGGGCCCCTCGCTCACTTGCCGTCGGCCTGCTGCGGACGGAGCGACGTCCCGGCGCGGCCGGAGCGAAGCGCGGTGAACCAGCTGATCGGGTTCAGATATTGCGAGGAGCCGTCGAGGGAGAAGGTGATGAACTCGGCGCGTCCGCCGATATTCTCCCACGGCACGGGGCCGCCGAGGCCGTCCTGCGTGAGCGGCACGCGGCTGTCGGCCGAGTGATCGCGATTGTCGCCCATGACCCAGACGTGGCCCTTCGGAACGGTCACCGCGGCGAAATCGTCGACGCCGGTATAGCCGACGTCGATCGTGTCGTAGGAGCGCCCCTCGGGGAGCGTCTCGCGCACCACGGGCAGCCGGCAATAAGCCTTGCCGTCGGGGCCGGTGACCCGCGCCTCGAACGCCGGCTCCGGCTTGCACTCGACGTTGGGATCGATCGGGACCATCACCGCCGGGCGACGCTCGCGCTTCACCGGATCGCCGTTGATGAAGAGCTGGCCGCCGACCATTTCGAGCCGGTCGCCGGGGAGGCCTATCACTCGCTTGATATAGTCGCTGCTCGCGCCCGGCGGGGTGAGGATGACGATGTCGCCGCGCTCCGGCAGGCGGCCGAAGAGGCGGCCTTCGGTGCGCGGGAAGACGTGGAAGCTGGGGCTGACCCACGACCAGCCGTAGGGATATTTGGTCACCACCAGCCGGTCGCCCTTGAGAAGGATCGGCATCATCGATTCGGACGGGATGAAGAAGGGCTTGGCGACGAAGCTGTGGAAGGCGAGGACGCCGAGGATCAGCCAGAAGATCCCCTTGACCTCGCCCCACCAGTCGGTGCCGTCCTTCTTCGCCGCGGCCGGGGCGGCTTTCTCGGACGCGGGGGCGTCGGCGCCCCGCTGCTGATTGTCCTCGGCGACGGCGCTTCCGCGATCGGTCACCCTGATGCTCCTTCGGCCGTGATGGCGGTGATGATGACGAAGGCCTGGGCGAAAGGATAGTCGTCCGTCATCGTCAGGTGTATCCGGGCGAAGTGGCCCTCCGGGGTGATTGCGTCAAGCCTCGCACGCGCACCGCCGGTCAGGGCGAGGGTCGGCGCGCCCGACGGCTGGTTGACGACGCCGATGTCGCGCATGAAGACGCCGCGCTTGAATCCGGTGCCGACCGCCTTGGAAAAAGCCTCCTTGGCGGCGAAGCGCTTGGCGTAGGTGCCGGCGCGGGTGAAGGGGCGGCTCTCCGCCTTGCGCCGCTCGGTCTCGGTGAAGACGCGGGCGGTGAAGCGCTCGCCGAATCGCTCCAGCGACTTCTCGATCCTGGCGATGTTGCACAGGTCCGACCCGATGCCGATGAT
>DASTLX010000011.1:0-53008 GCA_035714565.1 Allosphingosinicella sp. | reverse complement strand
GCCCGGCTCGCCGAAGGCGGTGTTCGAGCCCGCCAGGAGCGAGATGTTCTCGATCTGGGTGATGTTGGCGGTCAGGACCAGAGCGGCGTAGGCGCCCTGGAGGACCAGCGTATCGATGCCCGAGCCGCCGTTGACCACGTCCGCCGAGGTCAGCGAGCCGATGAAGAAGATGGTGTCGCTTCCCGCGCCGGCCAGGACCGTGTCGTCGCCGCCGGCCTGGAGGCGGAGGACGTCGCTGCCGGCACCGCCATTGACGACGTTGTCGCCGCCATTGCCGGTCAGCGTCTGCCCGGTCGCCGACAGACCCGTCAGGATCTCGATGTCGGCCGGCAGGGTATAGCTCGCCAAAGCCGTCCGGACCTCGTCGATTCCACCGTTGGCGAAGGCCTCGATGACGCTGTCCCCGGCATCGACATAATAGATATCGTTGCCGGGCCCGCCGTACATCTTGTCCGCGCCGGCGCCGCCATCGAGAATGTCGTCGTTCGTATCGCCGTACAGCTCGTCGTTCCCGGCGCCTCCGAAAAGCTGGTCGTTGCCGTCGCCGCCGGTGAGCCAGTCGGTGCCCGCGCCGCCATCTAGGCGGTCGTCGCCACCCGCCCCGTCCAGATTGTCGCTGCCTCCCTGAGTCGTGAAGACGTCGGCCGAGCCGCCCCCGGTCAGGTAGAATTTCTCGAAGGAGATGAACTCGCCACGCCCGGTGACGATCGTACCGTCCGGCTGAACGACGAAGGAGGTGCCGTCGGCAAACTCGAAGAAGCGCGCCCGGAGCAGGTCGTCACCCCCTGCCCCGTCGAGCCGGAAGGCGCCGGGTGCGTAGATGCCCATGACCTCGAAGCTGTCGTCATAGGCGCCGCCGGTCAGCCGGACCTCCTCCATCTCCTGGTATCCGGTCGCACCAGCCGCTCCGGAGAGCCGCCCGGAAGATCCGATGACCAGGAACGACTGTCCCGCCGTGAGTGGGGCCGAGTAAGTGAACGTGTCCGATCCCGAGCTGCCGTAGAGCGTCCCGGATATGGTCCGGGTGACGACGAAGCTGTCATTGCCGAGGCCGCCGCCTATGCTGACCGAGTCCGCGCCGAGCACCGTGGTCCCGTTCGAGACGGTGATGGTCGCTCCGATCTCGATGGTCAGCGCGACCGTTTCGGCGCCGTAATTCCCGCCGAAGCTGTCATAGCCGGTGCCCAAATCGACAAAGTCGCCGCCCGTTTCGGTATAGACCGAATCGTCTCCCGCGCCGGTGCGGATGTCGTCTGACCCGCCATAAGCGTAAATCGAGTCCGACTGATCTCCGGTCTGAATCACGTCGTTGCCCGAGCCGGCGGTGATTCGAAAGATCTCGAGATTGGCGAAAGTGCCGAGGCTGCTTGTGATCGACCCGTCGACGAGTTGAAAGACCACATTCGTGTTCATGGTCTGAAAATCGAGCACGAGCATGTCCAGGCCCGCACCACCGTCGATGTTCATCGACAGGCCGGAGGAGAAGCGCCCGACCCTGACCTCGAAATAATCGGCGAAGGCCGAGCCGGTGAAGGTGACGCTCTCGACATTGTAATAGGTGAGTGCCGGACTGTAGGGTCCGGATTGAACGGTCCCGAAGAAGGCGCCGCTATTGAATAAGTCGCGCGCATAAAAAGAGGTAGCCGAGCCGGCCCTGTAGTCGACCGTCAACTGATCGACCCCGTCGAGGGCGTCCATCGTTACATAGCTATCTATCGGGATGTCGAAAAGGAAGCTGTCCGCCGCCGACGTGCCATTCACCGAGCCGCGCGGATTGACGTAGGCGGTCATAATATTCCTTCAGGATTTTACGGAGTTTTTAAAAAAATAGGATGGCCTTGCAGGCGAGGCAGTGGATTTGCACACTCTATCGCACAAATCGGCGGTGCGCGAATACTACAGATTTTCGTGAGCCTTCAGCGCCGCTTCGCCAGCCTCTTCCCCAGCGCCTTCGCCATCTTCCCCCAGGGCGGCCCAAGGCGCTCGAAGACGTTGATGAAGCCGATCCTGTGGACCGCCCGGGCGTGGCTGAAGCGCTTGAAGCCTTCGTGGCCGTGATAGGCGCCGATCCCGCTCGCACCGACTCCGCCGAAGGGCAGATTCTCCTGGGCGACGTGCATCAGGGTGCCGTTGAGGGTCACTCCGCCCGAGATCGTCCCGTCGAGCACCCGCCCGCGCTCACGGCGGCTGTCGCTGAAGCAGTAGAGGGCCAGCGGCCGCTCGCCGGCCGCGACGAAGGCGATGGCCTCGTCGAGGCTGCGATACGGAAGGACGGGAAGCACCGGTCCGAATATCTCCTCGGTCAGGAACAGGCTCGAGTCCGGCGCCCCGATCAGGATCGTCGGTCCGATCTTGCCTTGAGCCCTGGCGCCCTCGTCCTCGTGGCTGAGGACCGTCGCTCCAGCCTCGCGCGCAGCCTCGATGGCCTCGCCGAGCCGGCGGCGGTGGCGCTCGCTGATGAGGCCGGAATAATCGTCGTTGCCGGCGATCGCCGGATAGGAGCGCCGCACCTGCGCCATCACCGCCTCCGCGAAGGCGCGCTCCTCCCCTTCCGGCACCAGCACGTAATCGGGCGCGATGCAGGTCTGGCCCGCGTTGACGAACTTGCCGAAGGCGACGCTCCGCGCGGCCTTGGCGAGGTCGTAGCCGGGACAGACGATCGTCGGCGACTTTCCGCCCAGCTCCAGGGTCACCGGAACCAGGTTGGCCGCGGCGGCCTGGTAGACCTTGCGGCCCACCGCGGTCGAGCCGGTGAACAGCAGATGGTCGAACGGAAGCGAGGCGAAGGCCGCCCCGACCTCGACCCCACCGGTGACCACCGCCACCTCGGCTTCGTCGAACCGGTCGGCGACGAGGCGACGGAGCAGGTCCGAGAAAGCGGGGGTCAGCTCCGACGGCTTCAGCATCGCTCGGTTGCCGGCGGCGAGCGCGTCGACCAACGGCGAGAGGGCGAGCTGGAGCGGATAATTCCACGGCGAGATGATCCCGACCACTCCGAGGGGCTCATGCCTGACCCGGGCGCTGGCCGGCTGGAACAGCGGATCGACCCGCCGCCGTTCGGGCCGCATCCAATGGGCGAGATGCTTCCGGGCGTGGCGGATGGCGTTCAGGGTCGGGACGATCTCGAGCAACTCGGTCTCGGTCCGGGAGCGGACTCCGAAATCCCTGGAAATAGCCTCCGCCAGCGGCGCCTCGTTGCCGGCGACGACCTCGCGAAGCCGCCGGAGCCGGTCCTTGCGAAGCGCGAGGTTGGCGGCCGGCCCCTGCCGCGACGCCCTGCGCTGGAGATCGAAGATTCGGCGTGCCTCGCTATCGTCTGCGACGAGCCTGGCGGCGGATTGATCGGCCATCATGGATCCTCCCGAAAGAGCTTCATAGCCGATCGGCCGCCGCGTGGCACCTTTTAGCCTTTGCGTCGCTTGAACATCCGTCCCATCACCGCCCAGCCTCGAGGAGCCAGCCATGCCGATCCGGATCGCCATCGTCGGTTACGGGAAGATCGCCAAGGACCAGCACGTCCCGTCGATCGCCGCCGACCCGAGATTCGTCCTCGCCGCGGTGGTGAGCCCCCGAGCCCCCGCCGACGCCGGGGTGCCGGTCTTCCCCTCCACCGAAAAGATGCTCGCGGCCATGGCCGGCGAGCTCGACGCCGTCGCGATCTGCACTCCCCCGACCGTACGCCTCGCCATAGCCCAGGCCGCCTTCGCCGCCGGGCTCGACGTCCTGCTCGAAAAGCCGCCGGCCGCCACCCTCGGCGAGATCGAGGAGATCGAGCGGCTCGGGCGCGAGGCGGGCCGGACCCTGTTCACGGCCTGGCATTCGCAGCACGCGCCGGCCGTCGCGGCGGCGCGAGCGGCGCTCGCCGGAAAGACGGTGCGGGCGCTTCAAATCAGCTGGCACGAGGACGTGCGCAAATGGCATCCGGGGCAGGAATGGATTTGGGCTCCGGGCGGCTTCGGGGTCTTCGATCCGGGCATCAACGCCCTGTCGATCGCCACTCGGATCCTGCCGTCGCGGCTGTTCGTCCGCGAGGCGGTTCTGTCCTTCCCCGAGAACCGGCAGACCCCGATCGCCGCCCGCATCGCCTTCGAGGGCGAGTCGGGCCGGTTCGCGGCGGACATGGACTGGCGCTACACCGAGGGCGAACGCTGGACGATCCGGATCGAGACCGTGGACGGCGCGGTCCTCGAGCTTCTCGACGGCGGCGCCCGGATCACGCTCGACGGCGAGCCCCGGCCGGTGGGGGAGCTCGGCGAATATCCCTCGCTCTACGCCCGCTTCGCCGAGCTGGTCGAAGCCGGCGGGAGCGACGTCGACCGCGAGCCGCTTCGGATCGTCGCCGACGCCTTCCTCGTCGGGCAGCGCGAGATGGTCGAGCCGTTCCTCTAGCCATCCGCGGTGGGAGGCTCGGTCGTGTCCTTCCGATGACCGGCCCGCTCGCGGCTGACGAACTGCGCGAGGCCGAAGATACCGATCGCGTAGACGATGACGACGACGATATCGACGGTCGCTAGCTGCATCGGTCCTCCCCCCGATCCGGCCTTTCGGAACCGGGACGCGGCGCTGGTGCCGCCACGTGGAAGGAATTATAGCTTCGGGCAGACATGTCCAGCGGGGAGCGTGGAGAGGATGGGGGCCGTGGAGGAGCCGGGCGGTCGCGGCGACGCGGAGGGCCGCAACCTGACCTTCGGCATGCTCGAAGCGCTCGGCCGGGCCATCGTCACCGGCGCCTATGAAAACCGCAAATTCCCGACCGAGGCGGAGCTAGCCGTCGAGCATTCGGTGAGCCGCTCCGTCACCCGCGAAGCGGTCAAGATGCTGACCGCCAAGGGCCTGCTTACCGCCCGCCCGCGCAAGGGGACCACGGTCCAGCCCTCCTCGTCCTGGAACCTGTTCGACACCGACGTGCTGCGCTGGCTGCTCGAGCGTAAATTCTCGCTCCTCCTGCTTCGCCAGTTCAGCGAGCTCAGGATCGCGATCGAGCCGGAAGCGGCCGCGCTTGCGGCGCAGGAGGCGGATCCGGCCGCGGTCGCCGAAATCCGCGCGGGCTACGAGCGGATGGAGGCTTCGGAAGCGACGGGCGAGGACAATCTGGAAGCGGACATCGCCTTCCACATCGCGGTTCTCAACGCCTCGGCCAACCCCTTCTACATGCAGTTCCGCGACGTCGTCGCGACCGCCCTGCGCACGTCGATCCGGTTCACCAACCGCTTCAAGGGCCGGACGGCGAGCCTGCCCGCGCATTACGACGTGCTCGCCGCCATCGAGGCGGGCGACGTCGCCGCGGCCCGCGGAGCGATGGCGGCGATCATCGCCGAGGTGATGGCCATGATCGAGGACGCCGAGCGCGCCGGCTGAGCTCGGGCCGCGGGTCGGCAGACGCTCCGCGCCGGTCCGGCGGAAACCCCGGAGGAGGTCGCGGCGTCGAAGGCCCGATGAACGATAAGTTTTCTTGGCCGGACGCGGCGCCGTGCTACAAGCCTGACCGGATTGAACCGCATCGAGAGGATCGTTCGCGATGCCCGTAGCGCCCGCCCTCTGCCGGCTTGCCGCAGCCCTGCTCCTGACCGCCGTCGCCGCGGCGCCGGCGATCGCGGCGGAGCCGAGCTTCGTTCCGGTGTTCAGGGACAATTTTCCCGATCCCCACATCGTCGAGCATCAGGGCGAGTTCATCGCCTACTCGACCAATGCCGGGATCAACCTGCCGATGCTCACGTCCCGCGACCTCGTCCACTGGACCTGGGTGACCGGGGCCGACGGCAAGCGCAGGGACGGCATGCCGGAGCTGGCCCCGTGGGTGAAGGAGGGCTTCACCTGGGCGCCCGAGGTGATGAAGGTCGGGGGCAAGTGGCTCCTCTACTACACCGCCGCCCACCGCAAGCGGAACGTCCAGTGCCTCGGGGTCGCCGCCGCCGACGATCCGAAGGGGCCGTTCAGGGACGGCTCGGCCGAGCCTCTGGTCTGCCAGTTCGATCTCGGCGGAACGATCGACGCCAATCCGTTCCGCGACTCCGACGGCAAGCTCTATCTCTATTACAAGAGCGATGGGAACCGGCTGGGCAAGAAGACGGTGATCTGGGGCCAGCGCCTCGCGGAGGACGGCCTCTCCGTCGTCGGAGCGCCCGCGGCCCTGGTGGAGGACGACAAGGCCTGGGAATGGAAGCTGGTCGAGGCCCCGACCATGGTGCGCTCGCCCGCCGGTCACCAGCTCTTCTTCTCCGCCGCCTTCTTCGGCTGGGACCCGAAGGAGCGGCTGTCGCGATACGCGACCGGCTACGCCACCTGCTCCGGGCCGCTCGGCCCGTGCCGGGACGCGCCCGAAAACCCGATCCTGCACAGCTTCAACGACAAGGCGGCCGGCTGCCTCAGCGGGCCGGGCCATACCAGCATCTTCGAGGCCCGCGGCCGCCGCTTCATCGCCTTCCACGCCTGGGAAGCGACCAAGGGCTGCCGCAAGGCCGACGAAAAGCGCTATCTCTACGTCGCGCCCTTGTTCTGGAAGGACGGGAAGCCGCAGATCGGAATGAGCCTGCGCGAAACCGGCAAATAGCGCCGTCATGAGCCTTCGCGCCGCGTCGACCGCGCTCCTGCTCGCCTGCGGGCCGCCCGCGGCGGCTCAGGATGAGCTCTTCCGCTACCGGGCCGGCGAGGAGCCGCGCTGGGTCAGCCCCGAGAACCCGACCGGAGCCAAAGGCGCCGGCGGAACCGAGAATCGCGGCGCCAAGGGTCACGCTTTCGAGACCATTCCGGTCGGCGGCGCGCATGTGCTCGCCGACATCAGGGGCGCCGGCACGATCGACCGGATGTGGATGACCATCGAGGACCGCTCGCCCGAGGCGTTGCGCGGCCTCAAGCTCGAAATCTTCTGGGACGGGGCGGCGACCCCTGCGGTTTCGGCGCCGCTCGGCGACTTCTTCCTCCAGGGGGCCGGCGAGATGGTCGCGATGGAGACCGCGCTGCTCGCCAGCCCGGAGGGGCGCTCGTTCGTCTCCTACCTGCCGATGCCGTTTCGCAAGGCGGCGCGGATCGTCGTGAGCAACGAATCGGGCAAGCCGGTCAACCTCATCTTCTACGATATCGATTATCGGGCGCTGCGCGCCCAGCCGAAGGATGCGCTCTATTTCCATGCCTGGTGGAGCCGGGAACGGGCGACGCGGCTCGGCCGCGATTTCGCGATCCTGCCGCGTATTAGCGGCCGCGGCCGGTTCCTCGGGACGAGCGTCACCGTCCTCACCAACCCGGCCTACGAAAAGACGTGGTGGGGCGAGGGCGAGGTCAGGATCGCGCTGGACGGCGACGGCCCGACCCGAGCGACGCTGGTCGGAACCGGCACGGAGGATTATATCGGCACCGCCTGGGGCCAGGGGGCCTACGTCAACCGTTTCCAGGGCGCCCCGGTCGCGACCTGGGACGGCGAGGGGCGCTGGGCCTTCTACCGCTTCCACGTCCCCGATCCGGTCTTCTTCGCGCGCGACATCGAGGTCCGCCTGCAGATGATCGGAGGCGCCCGCAAGGCGATCGTTCTGGGCCTGCAGAAGAAGGGCGTGCCGCTGATGCCGGTCACCATCGATCCGGGCTCCCGCGACAATTTCCAGCAGCTGCTGGCGAAGGATCCGCCGATGGCCCTGTCGGACCCGTCGCTGCCCGACGGGCACACCAATTTCTACCGAAGCGACGACGTCGCGGCCGTGGCCTATTTCTACCTCGACCGCCCCGAGCGGGTGCTGCCGCCGATCGCTTCCGGCAAGGAGCGGATGGCGGAGCTGAGGCGACCGCCGGAGCGGAAATAGAAAATCCCTCCCCGGCGCGATCGCGGGGAGGGATTTCGTGGCTCAGAAGCGGAAGCGGATGCCGCCCGACATCACCGATTCCTCGTTGCGGACGAGCATCTTGAAGACCTCGGGCGCGCTCGCCTGGCCGCCCGGATAATTGACCCGCACGATGTTCGACTCGAAGGGCTCCCCGAGAATGTTCGTCCAGTCGAAGAAGATCGTGAACTTGTCGGTGACGGCATAGCTGCTCGACCAGTCCAGCCTGGACACCGCGTGGCCCGCGCCCTGCAGCGTGAAGAAGTTGTCACGCTCGGCCAGATCGGCCTCGGGGAAGCGGCTGCGCATGTTGTAGGCGAGGCGAAGGGTGAGGCCGCCGCGCTCGTACATTCCGACGACGTTGTACGTCCACCTCGACACGTCCGGGATGCGCAGGCGCCGCTGGGCGTGGTTGGGGTTCGGGATGAACTCGGGCGCGGGCGCGTCCGCCGGATTGCGAATGAGCGGCTGGAAGATCAGGTAATCCGCCTTGGCGTCGATATAGGTGACGTTCGCCTGCATGCCGAAGCCGCTCAGCCACCCGGGCAGGAAATCGAAGAAGGTGGTGAACTGCCCCTCGAAGCCCTGGATCCGCGCCTTGCGGGTATTCACCGGAGAGGTGATCAGCAGCGGCAGCTGGGTGGTGGGGTCGAGCACCGGGAATTCGCTGGCGATGTTCGCGACGAAGCCCCGCATGTCCCGCCTGAACACGGCGCCGGCGACGAAGCCGGTCCGCGAGAAATAATATTCGAGGCTGGCATCGAAATTGTTGGACTTCAGGGGCCGCAGGTTCGCATTTCCCTGCCGGCCGGTGCGGACGCAGTCCTGCCGTTCATCCGCCGGATTTTCCCTGTCGCAACCCGGAACGCCGTCGAGGGTCAACGAGGGGCTGAGCTGCTCGAAGGTAGGCCGGGTCCGGGTCTTGGCCACGGCCAGGCGGAGCTGGAGCTTCGGATCGAACTGGATCCTCATGCTCGCATTCGGCAACCAGTCGGTATAGCCGTTCGACACGTTGACCGGCACGACGGTCGGCACGCTGAAGGTGGTCCCGCTGATGTCCTGATCCGTCTTGACGACGCGCAGGCCGACGGATCCGTCGATGGTCGCGTCGCCCGCCTGGATCTCGTAACCGGCCTGGGCGTAAGCCGCATAGGATTTCTCGTTGATGTCGTAGGTCCGGCCGGGATCGACCGGGGGTCCGTCGACCGAGCCGGCTCCGGTCAGTCCGATATTGAACTGACGGAATTCGGTGAGGTTGCTCCAGACGCTGTCGAAGGTCGGCGCCAGCCAGGAGACGGGGGTCGGCTTGTTCTTGTCGCCGCGGAACCCGACCGGAGTCATCTGATAGTCCAGCGGCACGGCGGTGATCGGAATCCCCCGATCGCGAAGGTTCCAATAGAAGGCCCCGGCGGTGGCGCCCGCCTTGCGGTTGACGTAGCGCAGGCCCCACTGGAGCCTGGGCAGGAAGCCGATGCCGGTCGGCTCGTAGTCGAAATCGAGGCGGGCCTGCCAGTCCTTGCCCTCGGCGGTCAGGTAATCTTCGAAGAAGCCGCGATAATTGTAGATTCCGGGATCGGCGAAATCGAGGCCGTTGATGTGGAAGGTCGGGCCGTTGCCGCTGGGCGTGCCGGTGAACCAGTCGACCGAGTAGTTCTTCCTGTTGATCTCGAAATCGATGCTTTCGGTCCTGAGATCGAAGGTGCTGTCGGTCCTGGCGAGATCCGCGCTGACGACCAGAGCGCCGGCGTCATACTTGCCTCCGACGGCGAACTGGTAGGTGTTGGTGTCGCGCTTGGTCGCGCCCTGGAATCCCCACGCCTGATTGCCGCCGCAGCAGGCGGTCGGCACGTTCACCGTCCCGGACAGGATCTTGCCGCCCTCGTTGACGATGTTCGAGTAGGAAGCGCCGCCCCAGAGCGGCTGCGCCCACATGCGGTCGGTGGAGCGCTCGCGATAGCCCTGCCACAGGCCTTCGACGTAGAATTCCAGGTCCGGCGACGGACGCCACTGGAGCGCGCCGTTGACCGAGGGGCGCCAGCGCTCGGCCTCGTTGTAGCGTATCTCCGGCCAGTCGGGCGAGCGGCCGCCCGCGAGATCGGCGATGAAGAAGCCGTGGCGGCGGATCGAATCCCGGTAATGGAGGCGGGTGTAGGAGAAATTGATGAGGGCGCCGACTTCGCCGCCGCCGACGTCCCAGCGGTTGCTGAGGAGCAGCTGGGCGTTCGGCTCGAAGTCCCTCGACTGGTTCGGGTAGACCCCCCAGACGGAGCCGGCGAGCTCGAAGCCGTCGAAGTCGAAGGGCCGGCGCGAGCGGACGTTGATCAGGCCGGCGATGCCGGGCTCGACCAGGTTGGCGGTCGAGGTCTTGAACGCTTCGATCGCGCTGATCCCGCCCGCCGGGAAGTCCTGCAGTGCGACCGAGCGGGTCTCCGCGGTGAAGATCTCGCGGCCGTTATAGGTTGTCGTGTAGTTGAACCGGTCGAGGCCGCGGAGCAGCACCCGGCTCGCTTCGCCCCCGGACCGCTCGACCTGGATGCCGGGGATTCGGGCGGCCGTGTCGGAGACCGCGACGTCCGGCAGCTTGCCGATGTCCTCGGCGACGATCGCGTCGACGATCTGCTCGGAATTGCGCTTGAGGCCCTGCGCCGACTGGAGGCTCCTGCGAAGGCCGGTGACGACGATCTCGTTCTCGTCGCCGGCGGCCGCCGTCTCGACACCGTCCTCGGTCTGCGCCGGGACGGCCTCCGGATCGGCCGGCGATTCCTGCGCCTCGGCCGTCGTATCCGGCGGCGTCGCCGGGTCGCTCTGGGCCAGAGCGGGCGTTTCGGCCAAGGCGAGGATCGCAGCGGACGACGAGCACAGGACGAGTGTCTTCAGGCGCATGGTGAGGCCTCCCCGGCTGTTGAGCCCTTTCGAGGGCTTCTGTTGGGCCGTTTCCTACATTCAGTCGGCTGAAGCTGACAAGCCATTTGTCCGATTTATAGGCCGGTGTGGCCAAGCGGACGCATGTCGGGTTAGGGACGGGCCCGATGAACGAACGGGCCATAGGCGAAATCGTGATCGTCGGCGGCGGGACCGCGGGCTGGATGGCGGCCGCCGCCCTCGTCCGGCTGCTCGACCGGCGCTCGCTCGCCGTCACCCTCGTCGAATCCGACGAAATCGGCACCGTCGGGGTCGGCGAAGCGACCATTCCGCCGCTCATCGCCTACAACAACATGCTGGGGATCAACGAGGACGAGTTCCTCGCCGCAACCCAGGGCACCTTCAAGCTCGGCATCGAGTTCGTCGGCTGGGGCGCTCGGGGCGAGCGCTATTTCCACCCGTTCGGGGAGCACGGCCAGGACTTCCGCGGAGTCCATTTCCATCAAATCTATCTGCGTGAACGCAAGCGGCGCGAGCTCCCCGCCATCGACGCCTGGTCGATGAGCGCCGCGGCCGCGCTGCTCGGCCGCTACGCGCGGCCCGGCCCCGACGCCCGGCTCCCATTCTCGCAATTGCTCCACGCTTTCCACTTCGACGCCGGCCTCTACGCCCGCTTCCTCCGCCGCCGGGCCGAGGCCGACGGAGTCCGCCGCGTCGAGGGCCGGATCGTCGATGCCGAGCTCGACGGCGAGAGCGGCAACGTCCGCTCCGTCACCCTCGCCGACGGAACGAGGCTGGCGGGCGACCTCTTCATCGACTGCTCCGGCTTCCGAGGCCTCCTCATCGAGGGGAAGCTGGCGACCGGCTACGAGGAATGGAGCCGCTGGCTCCCGTGCGACCGCGCCGTCGCCGTACCGAGCCTCTATCCCGGCCAGCCCGACCCCTTCACGCGCTGCACCGCCCGGTCCAGCGGCTGGCAGTGGCGGATCCCGCTCCAGCACCGAATGGGGAACGGCCTCGTCTATTCGAGCGAGCATATGGGCGACTCGGAGGCGGCCGCGCTGGTGCTGGCGAACCTGGAGGGCGAGCCGCTCGCCGAGCCGCGCCACCTCTCCTTCGTCGCGGGCCGCCGCCGGCTGGCCTGGAACCGCAACGTCGTCTCGCTCGGCCTGTCGAGCGGATTCATCGAGCCGCTGGAATCGACCAGCATCCACCTCATCCAGAGCGGAATCGTCAAGCTGCTCGCGCTCTTTCCGGACCGGCGATTCAACCCGGTCGAGCGCGACGAATATAACCGGCAGATGCAGGAGGTGTATGAGGACGCGCGCGACTTCATCATCCTTCACTACAAGGTGACCCGGCGTGACGATTCCGATTTCTGGAACCATTGCCGGACGATGGCCGTGCCCGAGAGCCTCGCCCGCAAGATCGAGCTCTGGCGGGCCAAGGGCCGGGTCTTCCGCGAGGGCCGGGAGCTCTTCGGAACGCCGAGCTGGGCCGCGGTGATGCTCGGCCAAGGCCTCGTCCCCGAGGAGCATGAGCCCGCCGCCGACGCGCTCGACCCGGACATGATCGCCGAGGCCCTCGACAAGATGCGGGAGAGCTACGCCCGGATGGCCGAGCATATGCCGATGCACGGCGCCTTCATCGCCCGCTCCTGCGCCGCGGCGAAGGCCGATCCGTCATCCCGGCGAGAGCCGGGACGTCGGAACGAATAGTCTCGCCGGGGGGCTGCCCGAGGTGCCGGCTTGCGCCGCGATGACGATCAATTCTCCACCGCCTCCAGCCCCAGCCAGCGCGCCGTCAGCGCGATCTCCGCGGCCAGCCTCTCCCCCGTCTCCGGCGGGGCTCCGGGCTCCAGCGTCGTCCGTCGAACCAGAAGCCGCGAGCGCTGGCGGTCGGCCTTGAGGTCGACCCGGGCGACGAGCGCCTCGTCGAGAAGGAACGGGAGGACGTAATAGCCGTGCAGCCTCCTCTCGGCGGGTGTGTAGATTTCGATCCGGTAGCGGAAGCCGAACAGCCGCTCGGTCCGCTCGCGCTCCCAGACCAGGGGGTCGAACGGCGCGAGCAGCGCCTGGCCGCGGATCCGGCGCGGCCGGCGGGCGTCCCGATGGAGGTAGGCGACCTTGGTCCAGCCGTCGACCTCGACCGGGATCAGCGCCCCCTCCTCCACCAGGTCGGCGAGGGCGGCCCTCGCCTCGTCCGGCTTGAGGCGGAAATAATCCCTGAGGTCGGTCTCGGTGGCGATCCCGAGCGCCGAAGCGGCGCGCTCCACCAGCGCGCGCCTGGCATCGGCCTCGCCCGGGGTCGGGAGCGCGAGGATCGCCGCGGGAATGACCCGCTCGGGAAGGTCGTAGAGCCGCTCGAAGCTGGGCCGGCGGGTCGCCGTGGTGAGGAGGCCGGCCCAGAAAAGCCATTCCAGGGCCCGCTTGGCTTCGCCCCACTCCCACCAGCCGCTCCTGCCCTTGCCGTCCTCCAAGTCCGAGGCGGCCAGCGGTCCTTCCGCCCTGACCCGTTCGAGGATGGCGTCGGCCTCGGCCCGCCGCTCGCCGGCATAGGCCCTGAGGCTCCCCCAGCCGATCTCCCCGCGCTCGGCCCGAGCCATCCTCCAGCGCAGCAGC
The DNA here is from genome assembly GCA_035714565.1 of Allosphingosinicella sp. Taxonomy (GTDB): domain Bacteria; phylum Pseudomonadota; class Alphaproteobacteria; order Sphingomonadales; family Sphingomonadaceae; genus Allosphingosinicella. The sequence goes on along the minus strand of DASTLX010000011.1, from coordinate 39,717 downwards.
GGATGCATCTCCAGCGGCAGCAGCGAGGCCTCATGCGCCCAATATTCGAACAGGCGGCGGTCTCGCCTGGGCCCCCAGGCCGCGCGGTCGAGAATTCCGCGGTCATAGGCGCCGAGCCGCGAGAAGGCCGGCAGGTAATGGGCCCGGACCAGCACGTTGACGCTGTCGATCTGATGGAGCGCGAGCCGGCCGACGGTGCGCCGAAGGTCGCGCGCCGTGACGGTCCCGGGCCGGGCACGGCCGAAACCCTGCGCGGCGAGGGCGATCCGGCGCGCCGACGCGAGCGACAGCCGGTCCGTCACGCCCGCCGGTTCTTCCTCCAGATGGACACGAGGATGAGGGAAAAGGCGGCCAGTCGGAGAAGATAGAGCCAGCTCCGCTCCTCCACCGGGATTTCGGTGAACGCCAGCAGCGCCTGCCCGAGGCCGAGCAGCCAGAAGGCCGCCGCGAAAGCCAGGAACAAGGAGTCGCGGGTCCGCTTCCAGAACCGGAGGAAGAAGAAGCCCGCGACGAGAAATCCCATCGTGATCGCGCCGGAGAGGAAATCGAACGCCGTCTCCACTCAGTCCTCCACGTCCCAGACGAAGCCGAACAGAAGCACGCCGACGGCCGCGAGCGCCAAGGCGTTGCGCGCCAGCCTGAAGTCGATATTGGGCAGGACGAGCATGTCGAGGATCACCACCGCATTGTTCGCGGCGAGCAGCAGAAAACAAAGAGCGCTCCAGAACAGCAGACGAGCCCCGGTCAGGCGGTAGCTTCGGGCGAGCAGCAGGGCGCAGGCGGCGCTGGTGAGGAAGCAGAGCGTATAGACCGCGGTCGGGAACCAGGTCGTCATCGGCTCAGTCCTTGCGCAGCCGGAAAGCGTCGGCGAACGCCGTGAGCCCTGGATTGGCGGCGGCAACGATCATTCGGCGCACGGCATCAGGGCTCCTGGCGTAAAGCGCTTCCGACCGCTCGACCAAGCACTCAAGGTCCGCGGAAGCCGGATGATATCGAGCCGACCCGTCGCCATCGACCAGGACCAGGCCCGCCGCCGTCAGCGCCTGGACGCTTTGGGTGACCACGAGATCGCTCCCCCTCAAGCCCCGCACCATGTCCTCGTGGGAATGGCTGCGGCTACGGTCCTGCCTCAGCAAGCACAGCAATTCCAGTGCCCAGACCGAACGGAAGGTTCCCTGGATGAAATTGGAGATGTCCTCGTCGGAGGGCATTGCCGGCGGTTGATCCTAGCCGCGTCCGAACGACGCGCATCGAATGTCCCCCGCCCGACCGGCCTTCTATCCGCCCCCGCTGCCATGGCAAGGCGGCTGGCTGGTTAATCGCACGCTTTGCAAATTTCTGGGGTGGATTTTTTCATCCTTCGTCTATGCTGCCGGCACGGGCGGGGGCCTGGCATTGAATTTTCGGGCGGGGGAAGACGCACGAAGGAGTAATCGGTGAACGTACAGGCCCCACGCGATTTCATCGATCGCCGCCAGCTCCTCAGCGCCCTGCGCAGCTTCCGCCGCGGCGACTTCACCGTCAGGCTGTCCGAGGACCTTCCCGGCGAGGACGGGGAGATCGCCCGCCTGTTCAACGAAACCGTCTCCTTGAACGAGCAGATGACGGACGAGCTCGAACGGCTCTCGCAGGTAGTCGGCAAGGAGGGCAAGATCAGCCAGCGCGGCCGGGTCAAGGCCGCGACCGGGGGCTGGGAATCGGCGATTCGCTCGGTCAACGAGCTGATCGAGGACATGGTCCAGCCGACCGCCGAGGTCGCCCGGGTCATCGGCGCCGTCGCCAAGGGCGACCTTTCGCAATCGATGACGGTCGAGATCGACGGCCGGCCGCTGCGGGGCGAGTTCCTCCGCATCGGCAAGATCGTGAACACGATGGTCGAGCAGCTTGCCTCCTTCGCCTCGGAGGTGACCCGCGTGGCCCGCGAGGTCGGCACGGAGGGGAAGCTCGGCGGCCAGGCCAACGTGAAGGGCGTCGCCGGCACCTGGAAGGACCTCACAGACAACGTCAACGCCATGGCCACCAACCTGACGGGCCAGGTCCGCAACATCGCCGAGGTGACCACCGCCGTGGCGTCGGGCGACCTTTCCAAGAAGATCACCGTCGAGGTGAAGGGCGAGATCCTCGAGCTGAAGAACACGATCAACGTCATGGTCGACCAGCTCAACTCCTTCGCTTCGGAGGTGACCCGCGTGGCCCGCGAGGTCGGCACCGAGGGCAAGCTCGGCGGCCAGGCCCGGGTGGAAGGCGTCGCCGGGACCTGGAAGGATCTCACCGACAACGTGAACCTGATGGCCGAGAACCTGACCGGCCAGGTCCGCAACATCGCCGAGGTGACGACGGCCGTGGCCTCGGGCGACTTGTCCAAGAAAATCACGGTGGACGTGAAGGGCGAGATTCTCGAGCTCAAGAACACCATCAACGTCATGGTCGACCAGCTCAACGCGTTCGCCTCCGAGGTGACGCGCGTGGCGAGGGAGGTCGGAACCGAGGGCAAGCTGGGCGGCCAGGCGCAGGTGCCGGGCGTCGGCGGAACGTGGAAGGATCTCACCGACAACGTGAACCTTATGGCCGACAATCTGACCGGCCAGGTCCGCAACATCGCCGAGGTGACCACGGCCGTCGCCTCGGGCGACCTTTCCAAGAAGATCACCGTCGACGTGAAGGGCGAAATTCTCGAGCTGAAGAACACGATCAACACCATGGTCGACCAGCTCAACGGCTTCGCCTCCGAGGTGACGCGCGTGGCGAGGGAGGTCGGCACCGAAGGCAAGCTGGGCGGCCAGGCGCAGGTGCCCGGAGTCGCCGGCACCTGGGCCGATCTCACCGACAACGTGAACCTCATGGCCGCCAACCTGACCGGCCAGGTCCGCAACATCGCCGAGGTGACCACCGCCGTGGCCCGCGGCGATCTTTCCAAGAAGATCACCGTCGACGTTAAGGGCGAGATTCTCGAGCTCAAGAACACGATCAACGTCATGGTCGACCAGCTCAACTCGTTCGCCTCCGAGGTGACGCGCGTCGCCCGCGAGGTGGGCTCGGAGGGCAAGCTCGGCGGCCAGGCGCGGGTGGAAGGCGTCGCCGGCACCTGGGCCGACCTCACCGACAACGTGAACGCCATGGCCGGCAACCTGACCGGCCAGGTCCGCAACATCGCCGAGGTGACCACAGCGGTGGCCTCGGGCGACCTTTCCAAGAAGATCACCGTCGAGGTGAAGGGCGAGATCCTCGAGCTCAAGAACACCATCAACACCATGGTGGACCAGCTCAATTCCTTCGCGTCCGAGGTGTCGCGCGTGGCGCGCGAGGTCGGCTCGGAAGGAAAGCTCGGAGGCCAGGCCAAGGTGGAGGGCGTCGGCGGGACCTGGAAGGACCTCACCAACAACGTGAACGAGCTGGCCGCCAACCTGACCGGCCAGGTCCGCAACATCGCCGAAGTGACGACGGCCGTGGCCCTGGGCGACCTTTCCAAGAAGATCACCGTCGACGTCCGCGGCGAGATCCTCGAGCTCAAGAACACGATCAACGTCATGGTCGACCAGCTCAACGGCTTCGCGTCGGAGGTGACGCGCGTCGCGAGGGAGGTCGGAACCGAGGGCAAGCTCGGCGGCCAGGCCCAGGTGCCGGGCGTCGCCGGGACCTGGAAGGACCTCACCGACAACGTGAACCTGATGGCCGAGAACCTGACCGGCCAGGTCCGCAACATCGCCGACGTGACCACCGCGGTGGCCAGGGGCGACCTTTCCAAGAAGATCACGGTGGACGTGAAGGGCGAGATTCTCGCCCTCAAGGACACGATCAACGTCATGGTCGACCAGCTCAACGGCTTCGCCTCGGAGGTGACCCGAGTGGCGAGGGAGGTCGGCACCGAGGGCAAGCTGGGCGGCCAGGCGCAGGTTCCGGGCGTGGGCGGCACCTGGAAGGATCTCACCGACAACGTGAACCTGATGGCGACCAACCTCACGAACCAGGTGCGCGGAATCGCCGACGTCGTCACCGCGGTCGCCCAGGGCAACCTCAAGCGGAAGCTGACGGTGGACGCCAAGGGCGAGATCGCGGCTCTGGCCGAGACGATCAACTTCATGATCGAGACCCTCGCCACCTTCGCCGACCAGGTCACCAACATGGCCCGCGAGGTCGGGATCGAAGGCAAGCTGGGCGGCCAGGCGCGCGTTCCCGGAGCCGCCGGCCTGTGGCGTGACCTCACCGACAACGTGAACCAGCTCGCGGCGAACCTCACCAACCAGGTTCGCTCGATCGCCGACGTGGCGACCGCGGTGACCAAGGGCGACCTTACCCGCTCGATCGCGGTGGAGGCCTCGGGCGAGATGGCGGCGCTCAAGGACAACATCAACGAGATGATCCGCAACCTCAAGGAGCAGACCTTGAAGAATGCGGAGCAGGATTGGCTCAAGACCAACCTCGCCCGCTTCTCCCGCATGCTCCAGGGCGAGCGCGACCTCGCCACCGTCTCGAACCTCATCATGTCCGAGCTCGCCCCGCTGGTGAACGCCCAGTACGGAGTCTTCTACGTCACCAAGCGCGAGGAGGAGGACACCAAGCTCGAGCTGGTCGCCAGCTACGGCGCCGAGAGCCACGACCGGCTCAAGCGCGAGTTCAACCTGCGCGAGGGCCTGGTCGGCCAGGCCGCGGCGGACAAACGGCCGATCCTGCTCCAGAACGTGCCGGGCGACTTCATCCGGATCGGCTCGGGCCTCGGCCACGCCGCGCCCGCCAACATCAACATCCTCCCCGCCTTGTTCGAGGACGACGTCAAGGCGGTGATCGAGCTCGCCTCGTTCAGCGAGTTCAACGAGACCCACCAGAGCTTCCTCGACCAGCTGATGGAATCGGTCGGGATCGTGCTCAACACGATCGCCGCCACTATGCGCACGGAGGGTCTGCTCAAGCAGTCCCAGCTGCTCACCCAGGAGCTGCAGGCGCGCCAGACCGAGCTCACCACCAAGCAGGAAGAGCTCCACAACACCAACGAGGAGCTCCAGGAGAAGGCGCAGCTCCTCGAGAACGAGAAGAAGCAGGTCGAGGCGAAGAACCTCGAGATCGACATGGCCCGCCGCGCGGTCGAGGAGAAAGCCGAGCAGCTGGCGCTGACCTCGAAGTACAAGTCCGAGTTCCTCGCCAACATGAGCCACGAGCTTCGCACGCCGCTCAACTCGCTGCTCATCCTGTCCAAGCTGCTCGCGGACAACCCGCAGGGCAACCTCAACGAGAAGCAGACCGAGTTCGCGCGCACCATCCACTCGGCCGGATCGGACCTTCTGAGCCTGATCAACGACATCCTCGACCTCTCCAAGATCGAATCCGGAACCGTCTCGATCGAGCTCGGCGACATGCGGATGCGCAGCCTTCGCCAGCACATGGAGCGGACCTTCCGCCAGCTCGCCGCCGACAAGGGTCTCGAGTTCGACGTCGAGTTCGACGAGAACCTTCCCGCCTCGATCCGGACCGACGAGAAGAGGCTCCAGCAGGTGGTCCTCAACCTGCTGTCCAACGCTTTCAAGTTCACCGCGCACGGCGGGGTCACCCTGGCGGTGCGCAGCGCCAACAGCGGCTGGAGCACCAACCACCCGGTGCTCCGCGGCGTCGACCGGGCGATCGAGATCGCCGTCACGGACACCGGCATCGGCATCCCCGAGGACAAGCAGAAGCTGATCTTCGAGGCCTTCCAGCAGGCCGACGGCACCACCAGCCGCAAATATGGCGGCACCGGCCTCGGCCTCTCGATCAGCCGCGAGATCGCCCGCCTCCTCGGCGGCGAGCTCCAGGTCAGGTCCAAGCCGGGCGAAGGCTCCACCTTCACCCTCTTCGTCCCGCTCGAGGCGGCCGCCGTCGCCGCCCCCGAAGGCACCGCCACCACGACCGCGCGCTACGAGAATAGCGGCGCCAACGTCCCGACGGCGCTGCCCGCCACTCTCGAGGTCACCGACGACCGCGACAGCCTCGGCGGCGACCCGTTCGTCCTCATCGTCGAGGACGACGTCACCTTCGCCTCGATCCTCCTCGACCTCGCCCGCGAGGCCGGGCTCAAGGGCGTGATCTCGCCCGCCGGCTCGGGCACGCTGGCGATGGCGCGCAAGCTCAGGCCCGACGCGATCACGCTCGACCTCGGCCTCGACGACATAAACGGCTTCGTGCTCCTCGACCTGCTCAAGCACGATTCGGAGACCGGCGAGATCCCGATCCACGTCATCTCGGGCGCCGACGAAGTGTCGTCGGTCACCCAGATGGGCGCGTTCGGAGTGACCGCCAAGCCGGCCGACCATGACGAGCTGGCCGAGGTGTTCAACCGCATCCAGGCCGAGGCGAGAAGCCGCCGCCGCCGCCGGCCGCGCACCCGCGGTGAGGATCCCTTGCCCAAGCCGCGCAAGCTCCCGGAGCTCGCCGGGACCAAGATCCTGATCGTCGACGACGACATCCGCAACATCTACTCGCTGACCAGCGTCCTCGAGAGCTACGACGTCGAGGTCCTTCACGCCGAGCGCGGCCGCGACGGGATCCACATCCTCGAGCAGACTCCCGGGATCGACGTCGCCCTGATCGACATCATGATGCCCGAGATGGACGGCTATGAGACCATGCAGAAGATCCGGGAGAAGCAATCCCTGGCCGGGCTGCCGCTGATCGCCGTCACCGCCAAGGCGATGAAGGGCGACCGGCAGAAGTGCCTCGACGCCGGCGCCTCGGACTATATCGCCAAGCCCGTCGACATCGAGCTCCTGCTTGCCCTCCTGCGGGTGTGGATCGGCAAGACCCGCAATCGGGCCGCCGGACGCAAGGCCCGTCCGCAGCCGGTGCAGACGGCGGCGGAGTGATTCGATGAACGTCCCCGGGAAGGTCGGCCCCCCCGACCCCGCCGCCGGTTCGATCGCGGAAGCGGACCCGACGCCGGCGCCGCGCGCCCGGGTCCTGGTCGTCGACGACGACGACCACAACCTGCTCGCAATCCGGACCGTGCTCGAGGACCTCGCCGAGGTCGAGGTCGCCTCTTCCGGAGACGAGGCGCTTCGCCACCTCCTCAAGGGCGATTTCGCCGTGATCCTGCTCGACGTCTACATGCCCGGGATGGACGGCTACGAGACCGCCCAGATCATCCGCGGCCGCGAGCAGACCAAGCGCATCCCGATCGTCTTCCTTTCGGCGGTCAACAAGGAGAAGGAGCATCTGATCCGCGGCTATTCGATGGGCGCGGTCGACTATGTCTTCAAGCCGGTGGAGCCGGTCGTCCTCCGCTCGAAGGTCGCCGTGTTCGTCGACCTTTTCCTGATGACTCAGGAGATCCAGCGCAAGGCGGCCCAGGAGCAGAAGCTTCTCGACGCGAACCTTCGCGCCAATGCCGAGCGGCTCCGGGTCGAGCAGGAGCTCCGGCTCGCCGAGCAGCGCCAGGCCGCGATCATCGCCTCGCTTCCGATCGTGCTCTACATCGAGGCCGACGGCCCCTCCCCCCGGGTCCCCCAGTTCGTCGGCGGCAATTTCACCGCCGTCACCGGCTTCGCCTTCGAGGACGTCGAGGCGCGGCCGACGCTCTGGGCCGACCGCCTCCACCCCGAGGACCGGGAGCGCGCGGTGGGCGCGATCCGCGACCGGCAGCGCACCGGAGCGATGAACATCGAATATCGCTGGCAGTGCGCCGACGGCCAGTACAAGCATTTCCTCGACCAGGCCGTGCTTCTCCGCGCCGAGGACGGCGACGCCGCCCAATATGCCGGAACCCTGCTCGACGTCACCGACCGCAAGGACCTCGAAAAGCAGCTCCTCGAAGCGCGCAAGATGGACGCCATCGGCAAGCTGACCGGCGGCATCGCCCACGATTTCAACAACCTGCTCGCCGCGGTGCTCGGCGGCCTGGGCCTCATCGAGCGGCGGCTTCCCCTCGAGGAGGAGCACAGGAAGATCATCGGAATGACGCGCCGTGCGGCCGAGCAGGGCTCGGAGCTGGTGAAACGGCTGCTCGCCTTCGCCCGCCGCCAGACCCTGCAGCCGGATTCGGTCGACATCAGCCGGCTCTCGGCGACGGTCACCGACCTCCTCGCCCACACGCTCGGCGGCCTGGTGCGGCTCGAATGGCGCTCGGACGCGCAGGTGTGGTGCGCCTATGCCGACAGCACCCAGCTCGAGCTGGCGCTAATGAACCTCATCATCAACGCCCGCGACGCCATGCCCACGGGCGGGACGATCACCGTCGCCGGGCGCAACGCCCAGGCCGCGGCCGGCAACGCGCTCGGCCTGCCGCCGGGGGATTACGTCGTCCTCGCCGTCTCGGACGACGGCAGCGGCATCCCGGCCGGGATCCTCGAGCAGGTCACCGAGCCCTTCTTCACCACCAAGGCGGTCGGCAAGGGCACCGGCCTCGGCCTCTCGATGGTCTACGGCTTCGCCCACCAGTCGGGCGGAGCCATCGCCATCGACAGCGAGGAGGGCAAGGGCACCAACGTCGAGATCTGGCTTCCCCGGGCCCCCGCGCCGGAAGCCGCGAAGGACGAGCCGTCGGCGCCCGCGGCCGAGCCGGAGGCGGCGGCCCGGCCGCTGCGCATCCTGCTCGTCGACGATCACGACGCGGTCCGCGAGACGACGGCTGGGATGCTGTGCGACATGGGCCACAAGGTCGAATGCGCCAGCGACGGCCCCGGCCTGCTGCGCAAGCTGAGCGCCGCGCCCGCCGATTACGACCTCATCATCACCGATTACGCCATGCCCCTCCTGTCCGGCGCCGACGTCCTCAAGCAGGCCCGCGAGATCCGGCCGGGAATGCCCGGAATCATCATCTCGGGCTATGCCGACAGCCGCTCGATCGCCCGCACCGGGCAGGATTCGGTGGTCCTCACCAAGCCGTTCACGCTGGACCAGATGAAGACCGCGATCGGCTCGATCGGCGGAGCGGCTCGGGAGCCGGCGGCGGCGGGCTAGCAGGCCCCGGCCGCCCGCGCCGTGCCATGTAAATGCCCGAATTGAGCGGGATGCTTTTGCGATGCTGCCCTTGCCGGCCTCGCCCGATCCGACGCCGACCTTCGGCTGGTCCGTTGAGCGGGCCAAGGCTCAGCTCCGGGTCGGCCTCCTCTATTTGCTGCGCCACGGCCGGATCGTGCGCTGGAGCCGGCCGGGGCGGTTCACCGAATGGGTCCAGTGGCGCAAGCTGCACGAGCGCGATCCCCGGATCCCGCCGCTGATGGACAAGCTTGCGGTCAAGGACCATGTCGAGTCCGTGCTCGGCCCCCAATGGGTCACCCCGACCCTCTTCGAGGGCGACGCCCTGCCCGAGCGGCCGGGCTGGGACGCGCCTTTCGTGGTCAAGGCCCGCCACGCCAGCAATCGCAACATCTTCGTTCGGACGCCCGACATGGATTGGGAGGCCATCCGTTCCACCGCGGCGGGCTGGTGCCGCGAGATATACGGCCTGGCGCTCGACGAATGGCTCTACCGCTGCGTCCCGCGCGGGATCGTCGTCGAGCCGTTCCTGGATCCGGGCGGCGCTCTGCCGGTCGACTACAAGGTCTATGTCTTCGGCGGCCGGGCGCGATGCATCAAGGTCGACCTCGACCGCGAGACGGACCATTGGCGCGCCATTTACGACCTCGACTGGCGGCCGCTCTGGTCGCCGCCGGGCTGGCGCCACCGGCCGCCGCCGGAATCGCTCGACGCGATGATCGCGGGGGCGGAGCAGCTGGGAGCGGATTTCGACTTCGTGAGGGTGGACTTCTACGATCTCGACGGTTCGCCGAGGTTCGGCGAGATGACCTTCTATCCGGGCTCGGGGCTGAGCCCGCTGCCGCGCCAGCTCGATTACTGGCTGGGCGGCCTGTGGTGGGAAGCGAGGCGGGGGATGGCCCCGGCGCCCGGGAATGGCTCCGGCCCGGCTCCGGCCGCGCGCCGCTCGGGGCGGCCGGGGTCCGAAGCCGCGAGCGGGGTCGGGCGCTGCCGGGGCCATCATGGCGAGCTTCTCCAGGGCGCGGTTCGCGAAGGCGACCGGACGATTCCCTGCCTGGTCTCGGTCCCGATGCCGGGCAAGGCGGTTTCGGCCCGGCTGGAGCTGTTCGCCGCCGCGGACCTCGAGGTCGTCCCACCGTGGAAGCACAAGGCGCTCAAGGCCGCTCGCCTCGCCCTCGACGCTCTGGGCCGGGGCGGCGCCACCGGCCGCCTAACCCTCGACGGAGCCATCGCCGCCGGCCTCGGGCTCGGCTCCTCGACCGCCGACGTGGTGGCGGCGATCCGGGCGGCGGCGGACTGCGCCGGCGCCTCGCTGCCGCCGGAGGCGGTCGCCGCCCTCGCCGTCCGGGCCGAGCTTGCCAGCGATCCGCTCATGTTCGACGGGCCGGCCCTGCTCTATGCCCAGCGCGAAGGGCGGATCCTCGAAAGCTGGGGCGACTGGTATCCCGACTTCCAGCTGTTCAGCTTCCCGCTGGCTCCGGCCGGGGCCGCCGTCGACACGCTCGCTTTGGCGAGGAAGGGCTTCCCCGATCGTGACCTCGACGAGTTCGGAGCGATCCTCGCCGACGCCCGGGAGGGATTCAGGACGCGCGACCTGGCGAAGATCGCCTCGGCGGCGACTCGAAGCGCAGCCCTCAATCAGCGGCGGCTTCCACTCGCCCGCTTCGAGCCGCTGCTCCGGCTGGCCGGCGAGGTCGGGGCCCTGGGCGTGCAGATCGCGCACAGCGGCATCTTCGCGGGAATGCTGTTCGACGCGGCCGATCCCGATCTCGACTCGAAGCGATCCGAGCTCGCCGCCCGGACCCGCCGGCCGCCGCTCCAATGGGTATCGGCCTTCAGGCCCGCCGCCTGCTAGCCCGATGGCGGAGAGGGAGGGATTCGAACCCTCGGAACGCTTGCGCGCTCAACGGTTTTCGAGACCGCCCCGATCGACCACTCCGGCACCTCTCCGCATGGGGGTCGGCCCCCGCGCGAAGCTGGGGCCGGTCGACAGGCGGGGCGCTTAGCCCAAGCGTTCCGGCTTGCCAAGGTGTCGGTCTCCCTCACGCTCGCTTGCCTGCCGCCCGCCACGCCCTACATAAGGGGGGCGATGGAAGAGATCGAAAAATTTTTCACGAACGCGGCCGCGGCTCCGCTCGCGCCGCCGGTCGCCCATGCCCGCTTCGCGATCGGCGAAGTGGTCAGACACCGCCTGTTCGACTTTCGCGGAGTGATCTTCGACGTCGACCCCGTCTTCGCCAACAGCGAGGAATGGTATGAGGCGATCCCCGAGGACATTCGCCCGCCCAAGGACCAGCCCTTCTACCATCTTCTCGCGGAGAACGGCGAATCCTCCTACACCGCTTATGTCAGCCAGCAGAATCTGCTCGCCGACGACAGCGACGAGCCGGTCGACCATCCCGCCATCTCCGGGCTGTTCGACACCGTCGCCAAGGGCCGGTACCGGCTCAAGCGGCAACACCGCCACTAGGGGAAGCGGTTGACACCCCGGGCGGCCTTCGGTAGCAGCCCGGTTCCCGCGCGGGGGTTCGGCCGCAGCCGACGATTTGCGCGGAACAGCATTAGAAGATTTGGAAAAAGCCATGTTCGCAGTCGTGCGCACGGGCGGCAAGCAGTATCGCGTCGCCGCCGGAGACAAGATCGTCGTCGAGAAGCTCGCCGGAGAGGCGGGCGACACCATCCAGCTGGGCGACGTCCTGCTCGCCGGCGAGGGCTCGGACCTCAAGTCCACCGACGGCCTCACCGTCTCGGCCGAGATCATCGCCCAGGCCAAGGCCGACAAGGTCATCGTCTTCAAGAAGCGCCGCCGGCACAATTACCGCCGCAAGAAGGGCCATCGCCAGCAGCACACGATCCTGAGGATCCTGGCCATCGGCGACGAGAAGGCCGAGAAGCCGAAGAAGGCGAAGACCGAGAAGCCGGCCGAGGAGGCCCCCGTCGCCGCGGCCCCGGCCGAGGCGCCCGCCGCCGCTCCGGTCGCCGAAGCGCCCGCCGCCGAGGCTCCCAAGAAGGCCAAGGCCAGGAAGGCGGAGGCCCCGGCCGCCGCCGAGGCCCAGCCCCAGGCCCCGCTCAAGGTCGAAGGCGCCGAGAGCGAGCAGGTCGACGCCCCGGCGCCGGCGAAGAAAAAGGCTTCCCCAAAGAAGCCCGCCGCTGATAAAGACGCGTAAACCCTTCCAGAGATATAGAGCTCAGTCATGGCACATAAGAAAGCAGGCGGATCCTCACGCAACGGTCGCGACAGCGCGGGCCGTCGCCTGGGCGTCAAGAAGTTCGGTGGAGAGACCGTGCTCGCCGGCAACATCATCGTTCGTCAGCGCGGGACCCGCTGGTACCCGGGCACGAACGTCGGCATCGGCAAGGATCACACCCTCTTTGCGCTTACCGACGGCCGGGTCTCGTTTCGCGACGGGAAGCTCGGCCGCAAGTTCGTCTGCGTCGACATGCCGCAAACGATCGAAGCAGCGGAATAGGGACGAGCCGAGGAAGGGCCGTCCCCAGGAGGGGCGGCTCCAGGTCTCAGTTGAGAACCGAATTCGAGGGAGAGGAGCCGCCGGGTTTCTCTCCTTTTTCGTTTTCTCCCTCGAAACTGTCGGCGGACCGTCACCCTCGCCGGGTAGCGGCCCGCGGACGAAGGGAGGACGAGACATGTTCGCGAGGACCGAAAGACTGTTGCTGCGGCCCGGCTGGAGCCAGGACGCCCCTGCCCTGTTCGAGGCGATCGGCGACGAGCGGATCGTCCGCAACCTCGCCACCGCCCCCTGGCCCTATCGCCCGGCCGACGCCGAAGCCTTCCTCGCGACCGAGCGAAAGGCGAGCGAGCCTTCGCTGCTCATCCTCCGCCGCACCGGGGAAGCCCCGGAGCTGATCGGCGGCATGGGCTTCGGCCGCCGCCCGACCGGCGAGCTGGAATTCGGCTATTGGATCGCCCGCCGCCACTGGGGGCGGGGCTATGCCACCGAAGCCGGCCGCGCCGTGCTGGCGGCGGCGCGCCACAGCCTTCGCCTCAAGCGCCTCGACGCCGGCCACTTCCTCGACAATCCCGCCTCCGGCCGGGTGCTCGAGAAGCTGGGCTTCAGGCCGACCGGGATGATCGTCCCCCACTTCAGCGCCGGCCGCGGCGAGACCGCGCTGTGCCGGCTGTTCCGGCTCGATCTCGACCAGGAGGCGGACATCGCTCCGGCAATGGCAGCCTGAGACCCTCGCCGGCTGCCGGTAGAGGTTGTGAGCGGGGGAGGAATTGCCCCCCTTCCCCGCCGCCACCCTTCCATGCCAGTCTCGGCCGATGCGAAAGCTCTTCAGGAACACCGCCGGCGGCAAGGCCGGAGCCGTCGACGGCCTCAACCTGTTCTTCGGCGCCCTGCTCGGGGCCAATCTGGGAACGCTCGATAAGCTGAGGCTGGTCGACTACATCCAGCTGACCGTCATTCTCGCCGGAACGGTGATGACGGTCCGGATGGTGTCGACCTCCGAGCGGCGGCCGCTGATGCTGGCGGTGCTCGCGGTCTATGCCGCCGTCCTCGTCGCGCTCGTGGCGATCCCCGACTTCAGGCTGGCGAACATGGCCGTCGGCGATCTCCAGCGGCTGGTGGCGACCCTCGCCGTCTGGGTGATCTTCGTCCTCGGGATCGAGCTCTCGCCCGTCCGCGAGGCGCCCGCGCCCGCCCCGCCGGGGCAGGATCAGGCCAGCGCTTCCTGAAGGCTTCGCTCGGCCTGGGCGATCAGCTTGCGGTCGTCATGCTTCCAGGGGTGGAAGCCCGGGAGGAAGAACTTCACCCAGCCGCCGAGGATCTTGCGGAACATGCCTGGGCTGACCATCGCGTACCAGAACAGGCCGGCCCAGGCGCGGGGCCCCCTGATTCCGTCCTGGGCGAGCAGGATCAGCGCGCCCTGGGTGCGCTCGACGAAGAAGTTCCGGGTCACCTTGAGCATGACCAGCGACTTGACCGTCCAGCGCTTGCGGCGCGGCCAGTGGCGGGTGGCGTGGAGCCAGGTGTCGTAGGCCACGCCCTTATGCTCGATCTCCTCCATCGAGTGCCAGCGCCACAAGGCCGCGGACTGGGGATCGGCGTCGCGAAGGTGTCGCGGATTGCCGAGCAGCTGGTTGGCGAGGATCGCGGTGAAATGCTCGAGCGCCATGGTGGCGGCGAGGTTGACGATCGGCGGCCGGCTCTTCGTCTCCTCGATCCGCATGTCGACCCGCTCCTCGAGCGGGGAGATGTCGTAGCCGGCTTCGACGGCGCGCCGGTTGAAGGCGACATGCTCGCGGCTGTGCATCACCTCCTGTGTGGTGAAGGCCCTGATCTCTTCCGCGAGCCTGGGCGGAGCGTCGTCGCGAAACGCCCGGACGCTCTCGACGAAGAAGGCCTCGCCCTTGGGGAAAGTGATCGAGAGGGCGTCGTAGAGCGCGCTTCCATAAGGGTTGCCGCCGAGCCACCAGCGCTCGGTTTTGGCGCCTCGGCCGAAGCGGCGGTCGCGAGGCGTGATCGTCAGATCGGAAGGCGTGACCTGGTTCATTCCGTTTCCCCGTCATTCCGGCAAAAGCCGGAATCCAATGAACAGCGCGCTTGTCGGTCCCGGCATTCCGTGTTCATGGATGCCGGACCGAGTCCGCCATGACGGATATTAACACGAATGTCAATAGCGCGTGAACGTCTCACCCCCGAAGAGAGCCGGGCCGCCGCGCTCGAGGCGGCGCGCGCCCTTCTCATCGAATCGGGGCCGCAGGCGGTCACCCTCAAGGCGGTGGGAGCGCGGATCGGCAAGACCCACGGCAACCTGCTCCACCATTTCGGCTCCGCGGCGGGGCTCCAGGGCGAGCTTGCGCGGCTGATCGGCGAGCGCGTGACGGCCGAGATCGCCCGAGTCGTCGAACGCGAGCGCCAGGGCGAGGCCGACCCACGCGAGATCGTCGACCGCACCTTCGACGCCTTCGACCGCGAGGGCGCCGGAGCGCTCGCCGCCTGGATGATCCTCAGCGGCGATCGCGACGCGCTCAACCCGATCCTCGACGCCATCCACCGGCTCGTCGACCAGCTCGGCGCCGGTCATGAGGATCGCCCGGTCCACGAGACGACGCTGTGGCTCGTACTCGCCGCCCTCGGCGATTCGCTGATGGGCGGGCCGATGGCGAGCGCGCTCGGGCTCCCGCGCGAGCAGGCGCGGGAGATCGCGACCCGGCACCTGGTCCAGCTTTCGGGCGGCCGGCAGGAGAGCTGAATCCGGGGCCGTGATCCCGGACCTGGGCCGGCATCCTTCGCCGGAACGGCTCGACCCGTCTAGAAGCGGAAGCCGATGCTTCCCACCACCTGCTCCCGATCCAGGGCGAAAAAATTCCCTCCATAATTGGTGTATCGATATTCCGCGCCGATGAAGGCCCGGCGGCCGAGCAGGACCTGGGCCCCGGCGCTGAGGCGGAAGCCCTCGACCTTGCTTCGGCCCGCCGCGACCGTTCCGAAGGGCGGAGGATTGGGGTCGCTTTGGTAGAAGAAGCCCTCCTTGGTTCGGCTGTAGCCGCCGCCGCCATGGAGCCGGAAGCGGCTCGAGAGGACGAAGGTCGCGCGGGCGCCGACATAATATTCGGGCCCGTCCCGGGCGCCGAGCGGGGCGAGGCCCGGGAGGGCGAACTCCTGGTCGGTGGTGACTCCGCTGAACTCGCCTTCGATCCCGAGCAGGAACCGGGGGGCGGCCTTGAAGTCGTAGCCGACCCGGCCGCCGTAGAGCAGGCCCTGCTCGAAGCCGTCGGTGTCGAACCCGGCCAGCGCCTCGGCCCTGAAGCCCGGCTCGGCCGCGGCGTCGCGGCCCGGGTGCCGCGGCTCGGCCTCCTGGGCGAAGACAGCAGGGGTCGGCGTCGCGACCGCGAGGGCCGCGACCAGAAGTGTTGCCTTCATCATTTCACTCCTTCGTTATTTCCCGACCTCGACGGACCAGGACAGCACCAGCGGGCCCTGGGTGGCGGAGAGAGGCGAGCCGGTCGGCGGACGGCCCCGGACGAGCCGGGGAACGTTTCGGGCCCAGCTCGGCGGGCCGCTCCGCTCGGCGGACTCCGGATAGAGGCGGGCCGGCAGGGTGATCCGGGCGGGCTGCGGGGAAGCCGCTCCGGACCCGGGCCGCACCTGCAGGTCGCGCCTCGGCAGCTCCCAGCCATAATCCTGCAATTGCTGAGCCGTGGGGACCGGTTGCGGCCCCTCCCCGCGTCCTTCCTCGACCGATCGCGTCGGCACGCGCGCGCCCGCGGCGCGGTCGCCGAGGCTCGGCGGCCCGCCTTCGGCGCTGTCCTGGCCCGCCTTGGAAGCGGCGGCGCTTTCCCCGCCAGTGGACGGGACTTCGTTGCCCGGGCCTTCGGGCGCCGAACGAGGGGCCCGGGAGTGCCTGCCGGAGGATGCCTCCGCCTGCCCGGAAGCTGCGGCTTTGCCGGGCAGCGGGGCGGCGGGGGTCCGGCTCGCTCCGAACGGGCCCGGCAAGGCCGGCGAGGCCCGCACCGGAACGCCGGCAGCGACGACGAAGGTGGTGGCTCCGGCGAGCAGAGCGGCGGCCGACCGGAACAGCGTACCGGGACGAGTCCGCCGGGCGGGACTGGTGATCGAGAGCAGCCGCCGCTCGAGCTGATACATTCCGGCCATCGCGGCCGCCTGGTCGAACCGCGCCCCCGCTCCCGGCCCGACCGCCAGCTGAAGGAGGCTCGAGGCGTAGGCCCGGGGCGACCCCCCCGCCATCAGCACATGGTCGTCGGCGGCATGCTCCTGCTCCATGCGCATCTGCCGGGCGGCGAGCCACGCCCCGGGATGAAACCAGTAGAGCGCGCAGGCGAGCGAGGCGAGCGACCGGCTGAGGCTGTCGCGGCGGGCGACATGGGCGAGCTCGTGAAGAAGGACGAGGCGCCGCCGCTCGGGCGGCCATTGGCAGGCCTCGGCCGGAAGCAGAAGCCTGGGCGCCAGGGTTCCCCAGGTCATCGGAACCGCCGGCCCCTTCGCGATTCGAAGCTCGACCCGCCGCGACAGTCCGAGCCGGGCGGAGAGCCGCGACAGCAGATCGTCCCAGTCCTTGTCTCTCGCCGCGCCGGCGTCGTTCCACATCCGCTTGAGCATCCGGCGCCCGACGACGAGGCGCAGCAGCAGCGCCGCGGCGCCGAGCACATAGGCCGCGAGCAGGACGAGACCCCAGCCTGGACGGCCCGCGACGCCGGAAGCCGCCCCGGTGACGAAGTGATGGGTCGAAGCGGGAGCGGCCGGCGATGTCGCGGTCGCGACCGCGCTGGCCGCTTCGGCCGGAAGGACGGGAAGGCGCAGGTCCGGAACCAGATACCAGAGCACGGGCAAGGCGAGCAGCGCCGCGATTCCCGACAGCCACGCCATGTGCCTCGCCGCGGCCGACGCTCCGCCCCGCCGGAGCAGAGCGGCCGCGGCCCAGGCGGCGCCCATCAGGAGGGTCGCGCGCACCAGCAGCGCCGCCACATCGGCCAAGGCGGGGAGCGCGGGGGCGAGCGTCACGATTCGTCCTCGCGAGGCGCCTGGTCGAGGAGCGCGGAGAGACGCTCATATTCGTCCCGGCTCAGCGGCTTCGATTCGATCAGTGCGGCCACGGCCGTGCTGATCGAGCCGTCGAAGAAAGTCCTGACCAGGTGCGAAAGCGCTGATGTTCGCACTTCCGCCTTCGACGAGGTCGGCGAGTAGACGTAGCGCAGCCCCTCCCGCTCGTGGTCCAGATAGCCCTTCCCCTCGAGGTGGCGAAGCATTCCGCGGACGCTCGAATAAGTCGGGGAATCGGGAAGGTCGGCGAGGACCTCGGCTGCCGTCGCCCGGCCGCGGCGGTAGACGATCTCGATGATCTGCCGCTCCCGCTTGCCCAGCGCGTTGGTCAGGTCGCGAGTCACTCGATCCTCCTGTACTCCCGTTATGCGAATCTATTTGCACATGTCAATAGGTTTGCATCTTCTCCGTCGCCACTGAGGATCGCCTCATGCCGGGGATGACGCGGGAGGCTCCGTCCCCTACATCGCCCCCCATGCATTTCCTCGATCAGGCCAAGATCTTCGTCAGCTCGGGCGCCGGCGGCCCGGGCGCGGTCAGCTTCCGGCGCGAGAAATATATCGAATATGGCGGCCCCGACGGCGGCGACGGCGGCAAGGGCGGCGACATCGTCTTCGAGGCGGTCGAGGGCCTCAATACGCTGATCGATTTCCGCTACACCCAGCATTTCCGGGCGCCCCGGGGCAAGGGCGGCTCCGGGCAGAACCGGACCGGCGCCGGCGGCGAGGACCTCCTCATCAAGGTGCCGGTCGGGACCCAGATCCTGTCCGAGGACAAGGAGCATGTCCTCGCGGACTTCACCCGGGTCGGCCAGCGCCAGGTCTTCCTCAAGGGCGGCGACGGCGGCCGCGGCAATGCCAGCTACAAGAGCGCCACCAACCGCGCGCCGCGGCAGCACGGCACCGGCTGGCCCGGCGAGGAGGCGTGGCTGTGGCTTCGGCTGAAGCTCCTCGCCGACGTCGGGCTGGTCGGGCTCCCCAATGCCGGCAAGTCGACCTTCCTCAACGCCGTCACCAACGCCCATGCCAAGGTCGGCGCCTACCCCTTCACCACCCTCCACCCCAAGCTCGGGGTCGTCCGCCACCGCGAGCGCGAGTTCGTCGTCGCCGACATCCCCGGGCTGATCGAGGGCGCGGCCGACGGCGCCGGCATCGGCGACCGCTTCCTGGGCCATATCGAGCGGTGCCGGGTCCTCCTCCATCTCGTCGATTCGGAGGTCGAGGACGTCGCGGAGACCTATCGCACCGTCCGGACCGAGCTCGAAGCCTATGGCGCCGGGCTCGCCGACAAGCCCGAGGTGATCGCGCTCAACAAGTCAGATACGCTCGACGAGGAGCTGATCGCGGCGCTGTCCGGCGAGCTCGAGGCCGAGGCCGGGGCGAGGCCGCTGCCCCTCTCGGGGGTCACCGGCGCGGGGGTGGAGGCCGTGCTCGACGCGCTCCTGCCGCACATCGCCGCCACGAAGAAGGCGGAGTCGGAAGAGGAAGAGACGGGCTCATGGTCGCCGCTCTGAAATCCTCCCCGAGCTTGCTCGGGGAGGAGGACCACCCGAAGGGTGGTGGAGGGGTGGCTGGCAGGAGCCTCGTCAGTTACCCCTCCACCAGGCTTCGCCTGGTCCCCCTCCCCGGCGAATGCCGGGGAGGATTTTAAATCGTCATGCCCCGGCGCCGGGCCAAGATCCGAACCCTCGCCGTCACCGGCGGCACCGGCTTCGTCGGCTCGCATCTTCTTCGGCTCGCTCTCGCCGAGGGCTATGACGTCCGAGCCCTCACCCGCGGCTGGAAGCCGCCCGAGGACGAGATCGCCTGGGTGGACGGCGCCCTCGACCGCGCCGACACGCTCGTCAAGCTGGTCGCCGGCGCCGATGCCGTCATCCACCTGGCCGGCGCCATCAACGCTCGCGACCGGGCCGGCTTCGAGGCCGTCAACGTCGGCGGCACCGCCGCGCTGATCGACGCCGCCCGCAAGGCGGGGGTGCGCCGGTTCGTCCACGTCTCCTCGCTGGCCGCCCGCGAGCCCGATCTTTCCGCCTACGGCTGGTCGAAGGCGAGGTCGGAGCGGCTTGTCGCCGCGTCCGGGCTCGACTGGACGATCGTCAGGCCGCCGGCCGTGTACGGCCCGGGCGACCGCGAGACTCTGGAATTGTTCAAGATGGCCCGGCGCGGCTTCGTCGCGCTTCCGCCCGCGGGCCGCTTCTCGGTCATCCATGTCGAGGATCTGTGCCGGCTGATCCTCGCCTTGCTCGACGATCCGGAGAGCTGGACCGAGACCTACGAGCCCGACGACGGCCGCGAGGGCGGCTGGCAGCACCGCCATTTCGCCCGGACGCTGGGCCGGATCTACGGCCGGCGGGCGATGACCCTGGCGATGCCGAAGCCGGTCCTGCGCGTCGCTTCGGGCCTCGAACGCCTCTTCCGGCGGGGCAACGCCAAGCTGACCCGCGACCGGGTCGGCTATTACTGCCACCCCGACTGGGTCGTCACCGCGGCGAAGCGCCCGCCGGAGCGCCTCTGGCGCCCGGAGGTGAGGACCCCGACCGGCCTCAAGGCCACCGCCGACTGGTACCGCGAGCAGGGCTGGCTGGACTGATCTGTCATGCCGGCGAAAGCCGGACCTCGGGACAAGCAGTCTCGGCGGGTCTCCCCCGAATCCCGCTTTCGCCGGGATGACGGACAAAAAGAAACGGCGGATCCGGAGGGTCCGCCGCTCCTTCGCGCCCTTTGAAAGATCGAAGCCCGGGCCTAGCCCGCGACCGTGACGTCGACCTTGTCGACCCATTCGGGGAAGAAGACCGGCTCGCGGTTGGACCAGCCCGGCGCGGTGGCGGCGGCTTCGCTGATCGACTGCAGGAGCGCCCGGCGCTTCTCCGGATGGAGGTGCGGAAGCGCGGCGGCGGCGCAGAAGGCGCCCGGAAGCCAGGGCCGGACCGCGGCGCCGATCAGGCGCTCGTAGAGGAAGCGGTAGGAAGCGAAATCGGGAAGCCGGTCCTGGCCGAGGTCGAAGGCGGTCATGGTGACCAGCGGGCCCATCACCGGCTCCATCTCGTCGAGGCCGCTGTCGTCGGGCACGTTGGCCCGGACATGGTCGAGGCGCCGGTACATGCGCTCCTGGGCGCGGATCGAGGCGGCCTCGCCGACGTCGCGCGACCAGCGCCGGAGCGCGTCGCGGCGGCCGAGCCCGACATCGAGCGAGCGGCGGATGTAGCGCTGGGTCGCCGCCGGGAAGCTCGCGAATTCCTTCATTTCGACCAAGGTCAGGGCACCGTCGGCCGGCTTCGTGTTCGTCGCCATGATCCCACTCCCACTCTCAACCCAGCAGGATCATGCGATTCAAACGGTTACCAACCGCTTAACCAAGATCCTGCTCCCCGTTCAGAAATGAATCAGGTTTCGGGAGGGGCGGCAATGGGAAATGTTCACTCAAGCGATAGGGCCGTTCGACTGTAACCCAAGCGCCACAGGCCGACGACAGGAAGTGCAACCAATTCAATCACTTGGCGGGGCCGAAATGACTTTTCCACAGATTTGTCGAAGTTCGTCGCGCCCGCGGGACCGAGAGGACGAGCCTGAAACGGTTGGGAGGGCGCGCTGCAGTTTTCGACCAAGGCCCCCTCCCCGTCTGCAAACGGCACGCGCCGAGGGACACAAATGAGCAAGAGCGGGTAAGAGGGGGCGGGATGGAGAGCTTCACCGACTATCGCGCGCATCGGCGCCTGCCCGATCTGCCGCTCGCCGCGGCGTCGATCCTCGGCTTCTGGCTGTTCTATTTCGCCACCATCGTCATCCGCACCCTGCTGATCGAGGAGAATCTCGACTGGCTGAGCTATCGCGCGCTCGGCTGCGTGATCGGGATCGTCCTCACCTTCCTCGTCTATTTCGTGCTGAGCCGCGCCGCCCGCGAGAGCGTCAGGATCCAGATCGTCGCCGCCGCCATAGCCTGCGTTCCGGCGGCGGCCATCTTCTCGACCTTCAACCTGGCCTTCGCGGTCCAGCAGCCGCTGGTCGAGCGCACCGTCATCCGCCAGGGCGCGGACGGAACCACCGTCGTCGGCTCGCGCTCGGGCGGCGAGGTCAAGATCGGCAAGAGAAGCGTGCAGATCGTCTCTCCGCTGCCGCTCGACCCCGATCTTCGCCGGCAGAAGGCGCTTCGGCTGATCGCCGACGGGCTCGTCACCTGGTATTTCTTCTTCGCCGCCTGGGCCAGCTTCTACATCGCGATCAGCTCGGCCGCCCGGCTTCGCGCCGCCGAGCGCCGGGCGGCCGGCGCCGAACGGGACGCCCAGGAGGCTCAGCTTCGGGCGCTTCGCTATCAGGTCAACCCGCACTTCCTGTTCAACACGCTCAATTCGCTGTCCTCGCTGGTCATGGCCCGCCGCGACGAGGAAGCGGAAGCGATGATCGTCAACCTCTCCGCCTTCTTCCGCTCGAGCCTGGCGCTCGACCCGAGCGAGGACATCAGCCTCGCCCAGGAGATCGAGTTCCAGCAACTCTATCTCGACATCGAGAAGCTTCGCTTCCCCAGGCGCCTAGACGTCCGCATCGAGGTTCCGGCCGACCTGCGCGGCGCCCGGGTGCCGCCGCTCATCCTCCAGCCGCTGGTCGAGAACGCGATCAAGCACGGCGTCGCGCGCACCGCGGAGCCGGTGCGGCTGACCATCGGCGCTCGGGAAGAGGACGCCCGGCTCACCCTCGTGGTCGAGAACGACCGCGGCCCGGCGGAGCCCGCCAAGGACAGCCACGGCACCGGGGTCGGCCTCGTCAACGTGTGCGAGCGGCTGGCGGCGCGCTTCGGCTCGGAAGCGACCTGCGACCACGGCCCGCTGCCCGGAGGCGGCTGGCGAGTCACGCTTTCTATGCCATTGGAAGGCGATGGGTGATCCGATTCGCTTCCTCGTCGTCGACGACGAGCCGCTCGCCGTCGAGCGCCTGCAGCTTCTGCTCGCCCGAATGGACGGGGTGGTGCTTGCGGGAACCGCCTCCGAAGGCGCGGCCGCGCTGCGCATGGTGGAAGCGGTGGAGCCCGACGCCGTCCTTCTCGACATCGCCATGCCGGGGATGGACGGGATCGACGTCGCCCGGGCCCTGGCCCGGGTCCCCAAGCCGCCGGTAGTGATCTTCGTCACCGCCTTCGACATGTTCGCCGTCGCCGCCTTCGACGTCGAGGCAGTCGACTATGTGATGAAGCCGGTCTCCGCCGAGCGCCTCGCCCGGGCCGTCGAGCGGGCCCGCGACCGGATCGCGGGTCGGGACGACGCCCCGGAGGTCGAGGCGCCGGGCTCGGCCTTCGTCGATGAATTCTGGGTGTCGGAAGCGCGGGGCCTGGTCCGGCTCTGTGCGGCCGACGTCGACCGGATCAGCGCCGAGCGCGATTACATGCGGCTCCACGTCGGCAAGAGGAGCTGGCTGATCAACCACACGATCGGCAAGCTGGAGGAGGAGCTCGACCCGGCGAAATTCGTCCGCCTGCACCGCTCCGCGATCGTCCGCCGCGACTTCGTCACCGGCTTGAGGCGGGATGATGGCGGCCGCTGGTGGGCCCGGCTCGCCGACGGCGAGGAGCAGAAGGTCGGACGCCTCTACCTCGCCAATGCAAAAGGGCTCGCCGGGCGCCGCTAAAGGGGCAGCGGACGCCGGCGAGCCGAGTTGCTCGATCTATTCTTCAACGGACTCGAAGGGCGAGGCGGAAGGGCGTGCTCTGCTTCGCCGCGGCGAGACGGACGGCGCTGCGGGCGTCGGCGGTGACCGCGGCCTCGCAGGCCTCGGCCCGTTCGCGCAGGTCCATCGGCTGGATCCGCTTCGATCCGCACAGGTCCTGGGCGGCGGTGCGGATGCGCCGGTCGATCCGGACGGCGTCGGCCGGGTCGGAAGAGTCGAGGCCTTCGAGGCTGATGCTGACGACGTCCTCGACGGGAGCGGCGTGAGCGGGGGCGGCGAGAGCGCAGGTGCCCGTCGTGATGGCGAGGGCGGCGGCGGCGGAAAGCATACGGTTCATGGTCTTCATCCTTGTCTGGGCGGTTGCGGCGCGAGGCCCCTTCCCCGGGGATGAGACAGGGTTGGAACCCCGCGCCGCTGGATTGGACCTAGTACGGACCGCCGAAGCTCGCGCCTCCGCTTCGACACGGGGCCGCAACGGTTCTGCGAACCGCCCGCCGCGCCGACGAACCGCATTCCGTGATCGACCAATGGCCCGGTCCTTCCCGCGGCTAAGCCATGGGGACGGGAACCATGGGAAGCATGGTGGAGTGGGAGCTGAAACAGTCTTGCGCGATTACCCCTCCACCACCCTCCGGGTGGTCCCCCTCCCCATCTCCGATGGGGAGGAGATTACGGGCCGATGTCCGCGACGTGGGTCTTGACGCGCGGCCTGACTTGGCCGCCCAGGCCGAGCGCGGCGGCGACCTTGTCGTCCCAGGCATAGGGGTCCGTGCGGAAGACGACCCGGCCGCCGTCCAGATAGGCGCTGTGGTAAAGCAGCCGGACCGGTATCTTGGCGGAGAGCTCGACCGGGGTCTCCTCCTTCGTCGCCATCGCCTTGTCGAACGCCTCGAGCTTGCCGTCGTCCTGGGCGAGCAGCCGCGCGAACTCGACCGCATTCTCGACCCGCGAGCAGCCGTGGCTGGCGTGGCGCTGGGTGGAGGCGAACAGCGCCTTGGCGGGCGTGTCGTGGAGGTAGATCTGCTGGTTGTTGATCATGTCGAACTTGACGAGACCGAGCGCCGATTTCGGCCCCGGCTGCTGGACGAGCTTGCCGTTCTTCATGACGATATTCTCTTTCGCCATATAGGCCGCGCCCTTGGGCAGGATCTCCTCCTTGGCGATCGACTCCGGCACGGTCCAGGGCGGGTTGGCGACCAGGCGGGCGATCGGCGAGCCGAGCTCGGGGGTCTCCCAGTCGGGCTGGCCGACGACGACCCGGCGCCGGTCCTTCTCGGTTCCGTCCTTGTAATAATGGAGCTCCGCCGCGGCCGTGTTTACGTCGATCCGGGTCGGAGGCGGCGCCCGGTCGAGCCAGCGGCGCCGCTCGAGGTTGACCGCCAGGATCCGCGCCCGGTCGCGGGCGCCCGTGTTCAGGGCCTCGATGGTCGAATTGCCGATCACACCGTCGGTCTCGATCCCGTAATCGGCCTGGACCTTCCTGACCGCGGCGACCATGTCGGGACCGTAGACGTCGCCCGCGGCGGCGGGAGCGGCCGCCCCCGCCTTGCCAGCCTTCGCCTTGGGATCGGGCTGGGGAGCCGAAGCCCGCTCGGCGGCGAGATAGCCGTTGGCGCGGAGCCCCTCCCGGATCTGGGCGACCCGCGGATCCTTCTTGCCGGGCTTGATCTGCTCGCCAGGGGCGATGAGAGCCTTGCGCTCCTGGCCCGCTTTCTGCCGATAGGCGAGATAGGCGTCGGAAAGGGCCTTATATTCGGCGTCCTGCGGAGCGAGGCCGGCGAGCCACTGGCGGACTCCGCCCTGCTCGACCGCCTGGCCGAGTCCCGCGGTCACGTCGGCCTTCGACATCGGCACCGTATAGACCTCGAACAATTTGCGCGGATCGACCGCTCCGGTCGCCAGGGCCTGGCCGTATTCGATCGCGGCGAGAGTGAGGCCGGCCTCGCGCTCGGCGGCGCTGGCGCCCTTGGTCGCCTTCTCGGCATAGGATTTGGCGTCGATGGCGTGGCGGGCGGCGTCCTCGAACGCCGCGCTCAGCTCCTGGGCCCGCTCGCCGGTCCAGACCGCCTGCCAGCCGCGCGCCTCGTAGAATTTCCTGACCCTCGGGTCGCTCACCGCCGCCTTGAGATCGGCCGGGGTCACCGCCTTGGGATCGACCTGCACGACCTGGCCGGAGCCTCCGCCGCCGCCGCCGCCGCTCGTCTTCACGAAATCGCAGCCGCCGGCGAGGAGCGCCGCCAGCGAAACGCACACCAGAATCCTACGCATCTACACACCGCCGCTTAACAGGGATCAGGCTCCCCAAACGTCCCCGCGGGCCAATAGGCTCCGAAGAAAAGAAGCGGCCCGGGCGCTTAACGCCCCCGGCGCCGCCGTCCCGGTTTGGGACGGTCGAAAATGGGGGGGCGCGCTGGTGCAACATTATTAGCTATCGGAAGCTAGGCGGGCACTCAAACCGGCGACGAGGACCATCTTGGCTTTGCGGGATTCCATCTATTTCAAGGCTTTGGCCGAGGCGCTTCGCTGGCGCGGCCGGGAGCTGGCCTGCTGCGCGACCCTTCTCGCCACCGCCTCCTGCGTCCCGCTCAGCGCGGCCCCGGCGCCCGCCGGCACGCTCGCGCACATGAGCGGCGCCGCCGCGACCCGGCCGCCGCAGCCCGAACCCATGGTGCTTCGCGACGTCGCCCCCACCGAGGCGGCTCGGATCAACGATTCGATCCCCTTCTCCGACGAGGCCAATCCCCGGGCGCCGTCGACCGTCTTCCGGGCCGCGGGGCCGGCCGACCAGGTCCGCTCGCTCCAGTGCCTCGCCGAGGCGATCTACTACGAGGCGCGCTCGGAGAGCGAGGACGGCCAGCGCGCGGTCGCCCAGGTGGTCCTCAACCGGGTCCGCCACCCCGCCTTTCCGGGCAGCGTGTGCGGAGTGGTCTACCAGGGGCCGCTTCGCGCCGGCGGCGGCTGCCAGTTCACCTTCACCTGCGACGGCTCGCTGGTCCGGATGCCCTATGGCGAGGACTGGGCCCGGGCGCGCCGGATCGCCGCCGAGGCGCTTGCCGGCTACGTCTACGCGCCGGTCGGGCTCGCCACCAACTACCACACCCACCAGGTGCTGCCCGACTGGGCCTTCCGCCTCGCCAAGGCGAGGGTGATCGGAAACCACATCTTCTACCGGATGCCGGGCGCCTGGGGCGATTCGTCGGCCTTCAGCCAGGCCTATCGCGGCCGCGAGCCCTCGCCCGCCACGGTGATGGCGGCGCGGCTGCCGATCAACCTCGGCCGGGCCGCCGCATCCACGCTTCCCGCGCCGGTCGACCTCGCCAGCTTCGCCCTGCCGGTGCCGACGCCCTCGACCGCCCTCGCCACGGAGGCGCCGCCCGCGCCCGTGAACGACCGGCTGCCGCAGTCGACCGTCAAGGCCGAGTTCGCCAACAGCGGACGCTATCTCGACGACATCCCCCCGGCGTCTCCGGTCCGCTGAGCCTTAAATCCTCCCCTGCCTTTGCAGGGGAGAGGGACCATGCGAAGCATGGTGGAGGGGCCTCGCCCGGTCGGAAGAACCCCTCCACCGCGCTTTGCGCGGTCCCCCTCCCCCGGAAATCCGGGGGAGGAATTTAGTGGCGCCGACCTTTGCCGGGATGACGCTTACCGCCGCGCCGGCGCCGATTTCTCCCGGATCGCCCTGAACTCCGAACCCGAACTCCATTGCGGCCAGTCGCGGCCGAAGGCGAGGTCGCGGCCGATGTCGTAGAACAGGCCGACATCCTGGGCGGCCCCCCTGAAATCGAGGTCGGGGCGCCATTCGTCGCAGGTCTGGTGATAGCAATTGGCGGTGAACTCGGTGACCCAGCGGTCGCCCGCCTCGCGGCCGCCGTGGACGAGATCGACTCCCCCGCCCAGCGCCATCAGCAGGAGCACCGGCACTCCGCGCCGGGCGAAGGCGAAATGGTCGGCGCGGTAGAAGAGGCCGCGCTCGGGCCGGGCGTCGGGGGTTATCGTCCGGCCCTGCCGGGCCGCGGCGGCGGCGAGCCGGTCCTCGAGGTCGCTCTGCCCCTTGCCGATCAGGACGACGTCTTGGGCGAGGCCGTTGGGCTGGAGCGTGTCGAGCGTGAGGTTGGCGACCGCCTTGTCCATCGCGAAGAGCGGGTTGGCCGCATAATGCTCGGCGCCGAGCAGTCCGCGCTCCTCCGCGGTCCAGGCGGCGAAGACCAGCGTGCGCTCGGGCCTGGGTCCCGCCTTGAAGGCTCGCGCCAGCTCGACGATCCCGGCGATGCCCGAAGCGTCGTCGAGCGCTCCCGGCCTCACCCGCTTGCCGCGCGCGTCGGGCGCGCCCAGCCCGTAGGCGTCCCAGTGGCCGGCGAACCAGATCGTCTCGTCCGGCCGCTTCGACCCGCTGATCTTGCCGAGCAGGTTATGGCTCTCGACGCGGGTCGCCTCGACCGGGAAATCCGCAGAGAAGAGCGCGCCGAGATCGACGGGGCGGAAGGCGCTCGTCCGGGCCTGCTTCTTCACCGTCTCGAAATCGAGCCCGGCGCGGCGGAACAGGTCCTCGGTGACGCCGCGCTGGATCCACCCCTGGAGAAGCACGGGCCGCTGGGCGCCGGGCTTCAGGACGATATTGTAATTCTCGCCGCCCGGCGCCTGGACCGTGTTCCAGCCATAGCCGGCGCCGCCGGTCTCGTGGACGACGAGCGCGGCGATCGCGCCGCGCCTCGCCGCTTCCTCGAACTTGTAGGTCCAGCGGCCGTAATAGGTCATCGCCTGGCCGCCGAACCGCCCCGCCGCCGGATCGCCCGCCGCCGCCTCGAAATCCGGATCGTTGACGAGGAAGACGGCGACCTTGCCCTCGAGGTCGACGCCCTTGAAATCGTCCCACGACCGCTCCGGCGCGGCGACGCCGTAACCGACGAAGACCATCGGTGCGCCCTCGATCCGGGCCTGCGCCGTTTCCCGCACCGTCGAGAGGTAGACGTCCTCGGGGACCCGCAGTGGGATCGTCCGGCCCTTCATCGCCACGGCGACCTTGCCGCCCTTGCCGAGCTGGGTGCGGACCAGCGGCACGCGCTGGGTCCAGCCGCCCCCCTCGCCGGCGGGCTCGAGCCCGGCGAGCCGGAACTGCTCGGCGATATAGGCGATCGTCTTCGCCTCCCCGGCCGTCCCGGGGCCGCGCCCCTCGAACTCGTCCGAAGCGAGGGTGCGGACCATGTTCGACATCCGGACCGGATCGATCCGCGGAGCGGCGGCTTGCCGCGCAGGAGTGGAGGCGCAGGCGCCGAGCAGGAGAAGGGCGAAGAGGAAGGACGGTTTCATGCGACGGGCTCCCGATGGCATGGGCCCAACCCCGTCATGACGAACTAGTTTCCGCAAGCGGCGGCGAGCCGCCTCGCGGGCGGAGGACGAGCCTGAACCCGTTTGGGGCTCATCCCCTCGCGACGAGGGTCGCGGGTCACGCCCGGTCATCCCCGGCTCGACCCCGGATCCGTGAACACCGAGGGCGCGAGACGCCGATCGGCGCCGTTCATGGATTCCGGCTTCCGCCGGGATGACGCAAGCGGCCGGACGGCTTGCATGTCCGACGCGGACGATCGCCGAACGCGTTCAGCGTGACGGCATGGCTATGGCGCCGGGCACCGGCCGGCGCCCGGGCCCTTCACGAATCGCCCAGGCGTCGCCCCGGTATGCTCGCCGTCCTTCAGCACCTGGACTCCGTTGACGAAGACGTGGCGCATTCCGGTCGCGTATTGCTGGGGCTTGGGGAAGGTGGCGTTGTCGCGGATCGTCGCCGGGTCGAAGATGGCGAGATCGGCGAAATGGCCCGGCTTGAGGGCGCCCCGGTCCGCTATCCGCAGATTGCCCGCCGGCAGCGAAGTCATCCGCCGTACCGCGTCCTGCAGGGTCACCACCTTCTCGTCGCGGGCGAACTTGCCGAGCACCCGGGCGAAATTGCCGTAGGCCCGCGGATGGGTGCTCGACTTGAGGAACACGCCCTCCGGCGCCTGAGCCGAGGCGTCCGAGCCGAAGCTCATCCACGGCAGCGCCACCTCGCGGCGGACATTGTCCTCGCTCATCGAGAAATAGGCGACCTGGATCCGGCTGTTGTCCTCGACGATGAGGTCGGCGGCGGTCTCCTCGGCGGTCTTGCCGCGCTCGCGCGCCACCTCCTCGAGGGTCCGGCCGGTGAGCGGCTTGAGGGCCGGGTTCTTGAAGCCGAGCAGAAGCACCTTCGAGGGCTCCTTCACCACCAGGGCGCTGTCCTCCGATTCGCCGGAGCGCATCTCGGCCAGCACCCGGGCGCGCTGCGCCGGGTCCCTGAGGCGCTTCACCCAGGCCTCGATCCCGCCCTCCTGGACCCACAAGGGCATGGAGGCGTCGAGGCCGGTCGAGCTGGCCGGATAGGTGTACATGTCGGCGGTGATCCTGAGCCCCCTCGCCCGGGCCGCCTCGACCCGGGCGATCGCCGCATCGATCTTGCCCCAGTTCGCGCGGCCCGACTGCTTGAAATGATAGATTTCCGCCGGAGCGCCCGAAGCCTCGGAGATCGCGACCAGCTCGTCGATCGCCTCGAGCAGCCTGGGGCCTTCGTCGCGTATGTGGCTGATATACATGCCGCCGCATTTGCCCGCCTCGGTGGCGAGCGCGATCAGCTCGGGAGTCTCGGCGAAGAAGGCGGGAGCGTAGATGAGCGAGGAGCCCAGGCCCATCGCGCCCTCGTTCATGGCCTCGCGGACCAGCGCCCGCATCCGTTCGAGCTGGGCCGGGGTGGGATCGACGTCGCCCTCGCCGAGCTCGTGGACCCGCACCGTCGTCGCCCCGACGAAGCTTGCGATGTTGGGCGAGACGCCCCTCTTCTCCATGAAGGACAGGTAGTCGCCGAAGCTCGTCCATTCGATCGGATAGCGGATGTCGCCCTGGCGCTGGGTCTCCAGCCGCTTCATCTCCTCGGACATCGGGCCCATCGAATCGCCCTCGCCCATGACCTCCAGCGTCACGCCCTGGCGGATGTCGCTCTGCCCCTTCGGGTCGGCGATGAGGGTCTCGTTGGCCCAGCTCAGCATGTTGATGAAGCCGGGCGCGACGGCGAGGCCGCCGGCGTCGATCTCGGTCCGGGCCGGGCCGTCGAGCTTCGGG
This sequence comes from Allosphingosinicella sp., assembly GCA_035714565.1. GTDB lineage: Bacteria > Pseudomonadota > Alphaproteobacteria > Sphingomonadales > Sphingomonadaceae > Allosphingosinicella. Next base: position 9,473 of record DASTLX010000011.1, on the reverse strand, counting down.
CCGACATAAGCGATCCGGTCGCCGCGGAGGCCGACGTCGCCCCTGTAGGGCGCCGCCCCGCTGCCGTCGTAGATCGTGCCGCCGCGGATGACGACGTCGTACGAAGTCGCCTCGGGCGCGGTGGCGCAGGCGGCGAGCAGGAGCGCGAGGGTGCCGGCAAAAAATCGCCCCCGCGAATGCCGGGGAGGAATCAGGTCGCGGTCCAGTCTTCTCATCTGCATTTCCTCCATCCGGGCCCGCGAACGAAGCGTCCCGGCTTCGCCCCGGTATGCTCGCCGTCGCGGAGCACCTGGACCCCGTTCACGAACACGTGGCGCATTCCGACGGCATATTGGTGCGGCTTCTCGTAGGTGGCGCGATCGGCGATCTTCGCCGGATCGAAGAGGGCGAGATCGGCGTGGTAGCCGCGCCTGAGCCGGCCGCGGTCGGCGATCCGCAGATTGTCGGCCGGAAGCGAGGTCAGCCGGCGCACCGCCTCGGCCAGGCCGATCACGCGCTCGTCGCGCACGTAGCGGCCGAGCAGCCGGGCGAAATTGCCGTAGGCCCGGGGATGGACCTCCTTGTCGGTGAAGGGCGGCTCGGGCGCGAAGGCCGCGGCGTCCGAGCCGAAGCTGACCCACGGCCTGGCCAGGACCTTGCGCACATTCTCCTCGGAGATGGAGTGGAACACCGTCCCCACCCCGCTCTGGTCCTCGATGACGAGGTCGACCGCCGTGTCCTGAACGCTCTTGCCGCGCAAGGCGGCGATATCGGGCATCCTCTTGCCGGCATAGACCCTCAGCGCCGGGTTGGCGAAGCCCACCGGCTGCACCGTCGTCCAGTCGCGCGAGCCGCCCTGCATCTCCGCGACGACCCGGGCCCGGACCGCCGGGTCCGCGAGCCGGTCGAGCATCGCCCTCGTCCCGCCCTCGCGAACCCAGAAGGGCAGAGTGGAATCGAGGCCCGTCCCGGACGCGGCGTAGAGATACATGTCGGCGGTCACCGCGACGCCGCCGGCCCGGGCCGCCTCGATGCGGGCCAGTGCCGGCTCCATCAGCGGCCAGTTGGACCGCCCGGCGGCCTTGAGATGATAGATTTCGGCCCGGGCTCCCGAGCGGCGGCTGATCTCGACCAGCTCGTCGATCGCCTCGAGCAGCCGGCCCCCCTCGCTTCGCATGTGGCTGATATACATCCCGCCGCACCGCCCGGCTTCGCTCGCCAGGGCGACCAGCTCGTCGGTCTCGGCATAGACGGCCGGGACGTAGATGAGCGACGAGCCGACTCCCATAGCGCCCTCGTCCATGGCCTGCCGCACGAGCGCCCGCATCCGATCCAGCTGCTCGGGCGCCGGGTCGACGTCGTTTCGGCCGAGCTCGTGGACCCTGACCGTCGAAGCTCCGACCATCGAGGCGACGTTGACGCTGACCCCCTTCCTTTCGAGGAAGGTGAGGAACTCGCCGAGGGTCGTCCAGCCGATCGGGTAGCGGGGCGTGATCGTCTGCTCGGCCAGGGCCTCGGCTTTCTGGGCCGGGCTGAGCGGTCCCATCGACCAGCCCTCGCCCATCACCTCCAGGGTGACGCCCTGGCGGATGTCGCTCTGCGCCTTGCCGTCGCGGATCAGCGGCTCGGCCGCCCAGCTCAGCATGTTGATGAAGCCGGGCGCCACGGCGAGGCCGCGCGCGTCGACCTCGACCCTCCCCCTGCCCGGGACTTTCGGAGCGATCGCGGCGATCCGGTCGCCCTTGAGGGCGACGTCGCCCGTATAGGGCGCGCCGCCGCCGCCGTCGTAGATCGTGCCGCCGCGGATCACCGTGTCGTAGGCGGGCGCCGGGCGGGCCGAGGCGCAGCTCGAAAGAGCGAGGGCGAGGGCGGCGAGGACGCGCGGGTACATTGAGCCACGCTAGCGATACTGCCTCACCATCGCAACGCGATGGGGAGGGGGACCACCGAAGGTGGTGGAGGGTTGACCCGGATCAGGTCCGATCGAGGGCCTTCAGAGTCCCGGCCCGGTCACCCCTCCATCATGCTTCGCATGGTCCCCCTCCCCATGCTGCGCATGGGGAGGCAATCAGTCCCGCTTTCCCCTGCGCATTTCGGCGGCGGCCTCGCGCATCTCGCGAGCGCCTTCGCGCATGTCGTCGACGCCCTCCTCCATCTCGTCTGCGGCTTCGAGCAGCTGCTCGTGAGTGACGCGCTCGCCCCGGGCGGCGCTCCGGCGGATCACGTCCTCGCGATAGGCCTTGCTGCTCTTCAGCTTGGCGGCCTCGGAGCGCATCCGCTGGGCGGCCTCCTCCATGCTCCGGGCTCCGGCCTCCATTCCGACCGCGCCGTGCTTCATGGCCGCGACGACGGCGGCGGCCGCCTCGCCCGAGGCCCGGCTGGCGACCGCTGACATGTCGACCGAGCGCATCGCCTCGGCGACGGCGCGCTCGACCTCGGCCTCGATGGCGTCTCCGTCGACATAGGGCGAACGGGGAGGACGGGGAGGACGGGGCGCCCGGGCCTGCATCGCGGCGGCCAGAGCGAGCGGCGGCAGCGGCGCCAGCGCCGGGCGGCCCGGCGCGGCCGCGAGCGGCGCGAGCGGCGCCGGAGCGGCGCCCGGTGCCGGCGGGACCATCGGCGCCGGAGCAGCCGGCGCTCCCGCGAGCCGGGCCGCCGCCGGAGCCGACGGAGCCGGCGGGGCGAGCGGCGCCGGCGCCGCCAGGGGCGCGACGGGCGCGGTCGGGGCCTCCGGCGCCGCCGGGACGAAGTCCAGGGCGGCGACCGGAGCGGCGAAGGCGGCGCAGCCGAGCATCGCGGCGACCGCCCAGCCGGAGCCGGAGCGGCGCGAGACGCGGCCGTCCAGGATCGCCTTCACCCGGCGGGAGAGGCCCGGCTCGCCGGCGGCGATGGCGTTGGCGGGGAGAGCGGAGCCTCCGCTCAGCCGGGCCCAGTCGAGGAGGGTCTGGGCGTAGCGCGCCGGCTCCACCGTCGCGGCGGCGTCGCTGTCGGCCGCCTCCTCGGCTTGCTGGGAAACCTCGCGATCGAGCCTCCACACCAGCGGGTTGAACCAGAACAGGGCGACGGCGAGGCGCGACAGGATCAGAGACGGCCAGTCGCGGCGGGCGACGTGGGCGACCTCATGAGCGAGGATGGCGTCGGCCTCCTCGGGCGATCGCAAGGTGTCCGGGTCCAGAAGGATGACCGGGCGGCGAAGCCCCCAGCTCAGCGGCGAGCTCGCCTCCTCGCAGGCGAGGAGCCGGATTCCGAGCGGGTCGCCGCCGGCGCGGGCGAGCGCAGAGCGCCATTCGGGCGCCTCGACCTCGGCGGCGCCGCGGGTCCAGCGCCGGAGGGTCCACATCCCCGCGAAGAGCCGGCCCGCGACCATCGCGACCCCGCCCAGATAGAGCAGGAAGAAGAGCAGGCTCGGATCGTCCCAGTCGCCCGCCACCGACGGCGCGGTCGCGGCCCCAAGCTCCGGAGCGGCCGAGAGAGGGAGCGAGGGCGAGGAGACCGCGTCGATGGCCGCCGGCGGGACATAGGCCGACGGCGCCGCGGTCGCGGCCCGGGGCTCCGCCGCGGTCTCGACCTCGAGCGCCGGGGCGAACAGCGCGATCGCCGGAAGCGCGAGGAGCAGGGCGACGGCCACCTTCAGCACCGCGCCCCGGTCCGCCGCGGCCCGGGATCGCAGCATCGCCGCGAGCAAAAGGGCTCCGCCGGCGATGGCGGCCGATTTCCAACCCATCTCGATCAGGAAGTCATAGCTCATTGGTCGCGCTCCTTTGCCTCGTCGATCGCGCGTTGCAGCGCGTCGAGCTCTTCGGGCTTCAGCGATTGGGAAAGGCCGAGAAGGGCCGTCGCGGCGCTCGCCGCCGACCCGTCGAAAAAGGTCTTCACGAGCGCCTTGAGGGCCGTCTCGCGGACCTTGGCCGGCTGCGGCACGCTCCTGTAGACGTAGGTCTGCTCGTCGGCGCGGTGCCTGACCAGGCCCTTGGCCTCGAGCCGGGCGAGCATGGTGCGCACCGCCGAATGGCTCGGCGGGTCCGCCATCGCCCGGCGCACGTCCGCCGCAGTCGCCTCGCCGGCGCTGCACAAAATCTCGAATATCTCGCGCTCCCGGCGCGGAAGGCTGGCAATCATCGACTCGGGGTCCTCGCTGCTACACCTGTAGCATGCCACAAACGTAGCAGGTTGCAACCCCCTTCGTCGAAAAGATGGGGTGGTTGGTCGAACCGGGCCGCTTGACGCCGCTCGCCCCGCCGGGCTTGATGCCGCTTTGCAGGGGGCGGCCAATGGCGGGGCTTTTCGCGGCGGAACGCGAGCTTGTGGTGGCCGATGAGCCGGCCGGCGCCTGGGGCGCCGCGATCCGGGTCGACGAACGCTATCGCGCGCTCGTCGAACGGCTCAGCCGGACCGCCCGGAGCAATCCGGACGGCTATCGACGCCGGGTGGTGCTCGCCGCCGCGCTCGGATACGCGGTGATCCTCGCCCTGATCCTGGTCTGTGCCGCGACGATCGCGGGCCTCCTCTACATGGTGGTGTTCGTCCACCTCAACCTCCTCCTGGCGAAGCTTGGGGTGGTCGCGGCGGTGATCGGCTGGGCGGTCGTGCGCTCGCTCTGGGTCCCGTTCGAGGCGCCCGACGGGCGGCCGCTCGAGCGCAACGAGGCGCCCGAACTGTTCGGCCTCATCGCCAGGCTGAAGGCCCAGATCGGCGGACCGAAAATCCACGAAGTGCTGGTCACCCGCGACTTCAACGCCGCGATAGTCCAGACTCCCCGGCTTGGAATCCTGGGTTGGTACCGCAATTATCTGGTCTTGGGGCTGCCCCTGCTTCAGGCGCTGTCGGAGGCGGAAGCGACCGCCGTCATCTCGCACGAAATCGGCCATTTCGCGGGCCGGCACGGCCACCTCGCGGCGCTCGTCTACCGCGTTCGGATGGTCTGGGCGCAACTTTCCGAACGACTCCAGGAAGGACATTCGGCCAGTCTTCTGCGCCGTTTCTTCGCCTGGTACGGCCCCTGGTTCAATGCCTACAGCTTCGTACTGGCGCGTTCGCACGAATATGAGGCGGACCGCACGGCGGCCGAGGCGACGTCGAAGGACACGATAGCCGCCGCGCTCATCCGGCTCGCCGTTCAGGCCGACCGCCTGGATGCCGGCTGGAGCGGCTTCTGGGACGAGGCCGTCAAGGCCCCGGCGCCAGTCCGCGGACCTTTCGCGGTCCAGGCCCTCTGGCTCCGCGAGGCCGACGAGGTCCAGGCCCGGCGCAGCCTGTCCCGCGGCCTCGCCCGATCGACCGGGCTCGAAGACACGCATCCCAGCCTCGCCGATCGTCTGGCGGCCCTCGGCGCGGCTCCGCGGATCCCGCCGTCGCCCGACCTCACGGCCGCCGAGGCCTTGCTTGGAAGGACGGCGGATTCGCTCGCCGCGGAGTTCGACGAGAGCTGGTGGGCGGAAGCCGCCGACTGGATCGCGGAGGCAAGGGAGCGCCGCCGCGCAGACGCGGAAGAGCTCGGCTCGCTGCGCGAGCTAGCGGCCTCTGGACCGCTCACGCTCGAACAACGGCATCGCCAGGCCGAACTCACGGCGCTGATAGAAGGGGAACAGGCATCGCTGACCCTGTATGACTCGATCGCCGCCGACTATCCCGACGACGAGGCGGCCGCCTGGTTCGCCGGCCTCTACCGGTTGCGCCTGGGGGATCCAGCCGGCGTGCCGCTGGTCGAATCGGCCTCGGCACGAAACCCTCAGCTTCTCCCGGCCGCCTGCGCGGCGCTGGAGGAGTTTTACGGAGCCCGCGGCGACGACAAGGCCGCGGCCGGCGCTCGCGCCAGGCTCGCCGAGACGCTCGAGACGGCCGCCGCGGCTGAAACGGAATTCCGAACGCTGCGACCCGATTCCGAAATCCAGGCGCCCGACCTCAGCGACGAGGAACGGGCCGAGTTCCGGCGAAGCGTCGACGGGATTCCCGGGCTCCGCGCAGTCCATGTCGGCTGGCGCCACCTCGTCCATGTCGGTGCCCGCCAGCAGGTGCTGCTGGTGAAGTTCCGAGGAGGCGTGGATACCGACCCGCGCGACGTGCTCGGCAGCGTCGGCGAACGGCTGCTGCCCTGGGGGGACTATATCGGCTTCACGCTCGCCGCCGATACGCGCTGGCTGGACCGCAAGTTGAGAGCGATCGAGGGAACGCAGCTTTACCCCTGAGACACCGGCGCCAGGCTTAGCGCGCCGGCTTCCTGAACCGGTAGGCGATCCGGTCGGTCTTGCCGCGGACCGCCGGATCGAAGACCAGCTTCTTGTGATCGTCGGCCCGGTTGCGGAGCAGGTTCGATTCCGCCTCCAGGACGAAGCCGGCGCGCTCGAAATCGGCCTTCGCCACCGCCGGGTCGATCCGGTGCAGCTTCTCGACCACCTCGCGGGTATCGCCGCCGGGATCCGCGACATGGTCGATCACGGCGACGATCCCGCCCGGCTTCACCGAGGCGTGGAGAGTGGCGAGAAAGGCGGCGGGGTCGACGCGCGGGAAGTTGAACTTGGCGCTCTGCCAGTAGGTGTCGTGATAATTGAGGTTGAGCATGACGAAATCGAAGGCGGACCGGGGCAGCGAGAAGGAGTCGGCCGGGCTCACCATCAGCCCCGCATTGGGCGCCCTGGCCTTGAGCTCTGCCCAGCCCTGCTTCGTCTTGGCGTCGTAGAAGTTCGCGGGCTCCCAGGCCAGCACGCCGCCGCGCGGGCCTACCGCCCGGGCCATGATCTCGGCCCAATAGCCGGTGCCGGTGAACAGATCGAGCGCGATGTCGCCGCGGCGCAGGCCCATGAAGGCGAGGATCTCCGCCGGCCGCCGGCTCTCGTCGAGCTTGCGCGCATCTTCCGGACGGTCGCTCGCCGCCACCGAAGCGGCGATGTCGGCCGGCGGCGCCTTGGGCGCGGCGGCCGGGGCAGGAACCGCCGCGGCCACGGCCAGGGCGAAGAGGATCGGCTTGCGCATGTTGGAAATTCTCCTTTCTGACACCCGTCGCGGGACCGCGAAATCTAGCGCGGCTTGCGGAACCGGTACATGAAGCGGTCGGTGCGGCCGCGAATGCTCGGATCGAAGACGCTCTTGGCGTGGTCCTCGGCCACCCGCAGCAGGTCCGACTGCGCCTCGAGGACGAAGCCGGCGCGCTCGAAATCGGCCCTGACCACCGCCGGGTCGATCCGGTGCAGCTTCTCCACCACCGCGCGCGTGTCGCCGCCGGCCGCCGCGACATGGTCGATGACCGCGACGGTGCCGCCCGGCCTCACCGAGTCCCAGATCGCCCTGACCACCGTGTTCGGATCGATCCTTGGAAGCCCGAACTGGGCGCTTTCCCAATAGGCGTCGTGATAGACGAGGTGGAGCAGGGCGAAGTCGAAGCTGTTCGGGGCGAAGGCGATCGCCGTCGTCGGGCTCGAGTAGAAAGCGGTGTTGGGATTGCGCGCCCTGATGTCCTTGATCGCCGCGACGACCTTCTCGTTGCGCCCGAACCCGGCCGAGTTCCAGCCGACGACATGGCCCTTCGGCCCCACCGCCTTCGCCATGATGTCCGCATAATAGCCGGTGCCGGTGAAGTAATCGAGGACCCGGTCGCCCTTCTTCAGGCCCATGAAGCGAAGCACCTCGACCGGCTTCCTCACCTCGTCGAGGTCGGTGGCCGCCTTGGGCCGGCCCGGCGCGGCCACCGCCGCCGCCACGTCGGCCGGGGCCCGTGCCGGAGCCATCGCGGCCGCCGGCAGCGCCGTTGCCGCAGCGATCGTCAGCAGAACCGTCCCGCGCATGTCTTCGCCTCCCTCGTTGCTCAGGCCGATAGGGCGCGCCGTCCGCGCTCGGTCAAGGCCCGTTCCTGAACCCTCGCCTGGAGCGCCTGCATAGCCGCGTGCGACGAAAGTGCCGCCCCTTCCTGCCAGAACTGCACGTAGCTCAGATGCTCGCCGGCGAAGAAGATCGGACCCTCCGGCTTGTAGAGCTCCGCATAACGCTCCGGCCGCGGCTCCTCGAACCAGGCCGGGTCGCCGGGGCCGACGCCCTCGGACCAGCGGGTCAGTCCCCAGGCGACGGTCACCGGGCGGCTGAGCTCCCCCGCTCTGCCCGGGTGCATGCGGCCGACGACCTCGCGGCAGATCCGGAAGCGCTCCTCGTGGCTGAGCGCGGTGAATTTCTCGGGATGGTCCTGGCCGGTCCAGCCGGCGACGTAGGCGGCGACCAGGACGCCCTTGTCGCCGTGCCAGCCGCCGGAGGGATAGAGGACGTTCTCGGACAGGGCGTCGGTCCAGCCCACTCCGCCATAGACGCCCTCCTCCTCCCAGAAGCGCCTCGACTGGAAGCCGACCTTGACCGCCTGGGCATAGGCGATGTCCTTCATCGCCGCCTGCTTGGCCGGCGAGAAATCGTTGGGAATCCGGCCGAGCAGGTTCACCGGCAGGGTGCAGATGCAGTAATCGGCGTCGGTCCTGCCGCCGCCATGCTCGATGCGGACCCCCTCACCGACCCGCCTGATCGCGGTCACCGGGGTGCGCAGGCGAACCGCCGGCCTCACCTCCTCGTAGAGCGCGTGCGCGATCCGGTCCATTCCGCCCACCGGCTGGAACATCGGCGCCTGCTGGTCGAAGAGCTCCTCGAAGACGAGCGGCATTCCATAGGCGCGGTTGGCGAAAAGCTCCTGGAGGGTCATCGCCGTCTCGGCCCGCCCGGCGTTGGCGTAGCCGCCCGGATGCTCGGCATAGCCGGACCGGCCCGCCGGGCGATATTCGCCGCGCCGATCGAGCTCGCCGTAGAAGCCGAGGAACTGGCGCATCATCGTGCGCTCGCCCTCGCTCAGCTCCTGGTTCAGAGCGCCGCGGTCTATCGCTTTGGAGAGCAGCTCCGAAAGGCGACCGCGCATGTCGGCGATCAGCCTTCGCTCGCTCACCACCCGACCGCCGGCATCGACTCGCGCCGCCCGGTCGGCGTTCACCATCACCTCGATCGGCACGTTCAGCCGCCGCGCATAGCCGAGGATGGTCTGGTGCGCGGTCGGAATGCGCGCCGCTCCGGCGTTGAGGTACAGGCCCTCGTCGAAGGTGCAGATCTGGTCCGGCCTCCCCATCTGGCGGACCCGGTCGCCGCCGCGCACCGTCCAGACCCGGCCGCCGATCCGGTCGCGCGCCTCCAGCACCGTGACGTCCCAGCCGGCGCGTTTCAGCTCGTAGGCGGAGACGAGGCCGGCGATTCCGGCGCCGAGGATGACGACCGAGCGGCCGTTGCCCGCTCCCTGCGGAAGCTCGAAATGCTGTGCAGCGGCCGGCGTGTTGAGGAGCCCGAGCGCCTCCATGCCGAGGTAGACGGCGCTGACTCCGCCGGCGAGGCCGAGGCGCTCGAGCAGGGCTCGCCGGGTAAGGGTCATCGCCCCTTCCCCCGCGCCCTGGCGGCGGTCGCCTCTATCTCCACGAGCCAGCCTGGATCGACCAGCCCGGCTGCCTGCAGAGTCGAGCGCGCCGGCTTGTTCGGCTGCGCCG
>DASTLX010000010.1:0-45364 GCA_035714565.1 Allosphingosinicella sp. | reverse complement strand
CGATGATCATCACCGGCGCGCTGGTCGGCTCGTCGGGCGCTATCCTCTCCTACATCATGTGCCGGGCGATGAACCGAAGCTTCATCTCGGTCATCGCCGGCGGCTTCGGCGGCGACACGGCCATCGCCGGCGGCGGAGCGGCCTCGGACCGGCCCTGGAAGCGCGGCTCGGCCGAGGACGCCGCCTTCCTGATGAGCCAGGCCGAGCAGGTGATCATCGTCCCCGGCTACGGCATGGCGGTGGCCCAGGCCCAGCATGCGGTGCGCGAGCTGGCCGACCAGCTCAAGAAGGAAGGGGTGACCGTCAAATACGCCATCCACCCGGTGGCGGGGCGGATGCCCGGCCACATGAACGTCCTGCTCGCCGAGGCGAACGTGCCCTATGACGAGGTGTTCGAGCTCGAGGACATCAATTCCGAGTTCGCCCGGACCGACATCGCCTTCGTCATCGGCGCCAACGACGTCACCAATCCCGCCGCCAAGACCGACAGGACCTCGCCCATCTACGGAATGCCGGTGCTCGACGTCGAGAAGGCCAAGACGGTCCTCTTCATCAAGCGCTCGATGGGCGGCGTCGGCTATGCCGGCGTCGACAACGACCTCTTCTATCGCGACAACACGATGATGCTCCTCGGCGACGCCAAGAAGATGACCGAGGAGATCGTCAAGAGCCTGGGCTGATCGGGGGCCGGCCACGGCGACTTGGTGAAGCCCCGGGTTGAACTGGGAGGATCCTATGGGGGCGGGTTCGATCATCTCCGGCGGCTTCGGGGTCGTTCGGCGGCACCCCGGCGCGGTCGCCCTGTGGGGCCTGCTCTACCTCGCCGCGACGGTGGCGATGGCCTTGGCGATGCGGCCGATCATGGCGACCTTCTCGCGCCTGGAGGCGGCCGGCGCCGGCGATCCGGCCGCCGGAGCGGCGGTCACCTCGGCCATGTCGTGGCTGCTGCTGGTCGAGCTGGCGGTCGTGGCGGTGGCGATCATCCTGTTCGCCGCGGCGATCCGCTCGGTGCTGCAACCCGAACGCCCAGGCTTCGCCTTTCTTCGGGCCGGGATGGACGAGCTTCGACTGTTCGGGCTGGCGATGCTGTTCTTCATCCTCCTCTATGTCGGGCTGCTGGTCGCGACCCTGGTCGTGGTCCTCGTCGTCGCGCTGGCGGCGGTCGCGTCGGGGGCCTCGGCCGCCATCGCCGTGAGCGTCATCGCCGTCGTCGGGCTGCTCGGAGCCGTGGTGTGGCTGCAGGTGCGGCTCTCGCTCGCCTTTCCGCTCACCGTGATGCGCGGAAAGATCGTGATCGGAGAGGCATGGCGGCTCACGCGGGGGCGGTTCTGGACGTTGTTCATCGCCTATTTTGCCATCTTTCTGCTTCTTCTGATATTCTGGATTGCGGCCGCGCTGGCCGCGAGCGGCCTCTATTTCGCCGATCTCGCGAGCGGCGGCTTCACCCCGGAGAACTTCCAGCGCGCGGGCGAGCGCCAGTTGGAGCGGCAGTTCGGAGCGCCGAGCCCGACCATGGCGGCCGGCTGGGCGCTGAGCGCGCTGGCGGGCAGCCTGACCATCGCCCTGTTCGGAGGCGCGGTCGCCACCGCCGCCCGCGACGCCGTCACCGACGTCGACGCGCTGGGCGAGACCTTCGCCTGATCCTCGCCTCCCTCGATTCGCCCCGTTATCGCACCGTCCGGGCGGAGCCCGCCCCAACCTCACTTGAAGAAGCCTGGTCCGGCAAGCTGGAGGCGAGCGAGGCTTTGGGAATGGAAACGTGCGCAAACTGGGGATGATCGGCGGGACGAGCTGGCTCTCGACCGCCATGTATTACGAGCAGATCAACAAGGCGGTGGCGAAGGCCAGAGGCGGGCTCAGCTCGGCGCCGCTCGTCCTCGAAAGCCTCGACCTCGCACCGGTCGCCGCGCTCGAGCTGGCCGGTGAGTGGGACCGGGTCGGCGAGATCGTCGCGGCCGCCGCGGCGCGGCTCGAGGCGGCCGGGGCCGAGGGCCTGATCCTGTGCAGCAACACCACCCACAAGGTCGCTCCGGCCGTCGAGGCGGCGGTCGGCATACCCCTGCTCCACATCGCCGACGTCACCGCGGACCGCCTCGCCGCCGACGGGGTCCACAAGGCCGGGCTGATCGGGACCCGGTTCACCATGGGAGAAAGCTTCTTCCGGCAGCGCATCGAGTCGAGGGGGATCGCGCTCGCCCTGCCCGACGCCGAGACCGCCGGCCATATCGACCGGATCATCTTCGAGGAGCTGGCCAAGGGCCAGGTGAGCCGAAGCTCGCAGCGCCTGCTCAAGACCTGCGTCACCGAGATGGGCAAGGCGCGCCAGCAGGCGGTGATCCTCGGCTGCACCGAATTGGTGCTTCTCGTCGACCCGGGCGCCAACGTCATCCCCGTCTACGACACGACCGCGCTTCACGCCGCCGCCGCGGCACGCTGGATATTGGAGGAATAATCCGAAATGGAGGTATTTCCCCGACAGAAATATCGGCGAGGACGGACTAAGCCCGATTCCTCTGCGGTCGGCGACACCCTCCTCCCAGGCTCGGCGCCTCTCCGCTCGGCCGTTTAGCGCCGTCCCGCGACGAAAGCGGCACGGCGGCGACCGCGCCGGAAATACATCCGATACGGATCAATGTTCGCCTGCTATTCCTCCGGAATGGCGGCAATCTTCCCTCGGAGGGGGCGATCATGGCGACGGCGATGAGTCCGGAGGTCGGCAAGGCCCAGGCGACTGTGCGGCTTCAGCAACTGAGCGAAGAGGTGGGGCGGATCGCCAACGTGCTCGCCGCCTTGTCGGAGCACGAGGCCGCGGCCGCGGCGGTGGCGGCGGTGGGCGGCCCCGACGGCGAGGCCGAGCCGCTGGATTCCGGCTTCATCCGGTCGATCATCCGAGCGCGGCGCCTCAGGGAGCATTTCTTCCAGAGCGAGCTTTTCGCCGATCCGGCCTGGGACATGCTTCTCGACCTGATGGCGGCCCGGGTGGAACGGCAGCGCGTCGCGGTGTCGAGCCTGTGCATCGCCGCCGCGGTCCCGCCGACCACGGCGCTGCGCTGGATCAAGGGCCTGTGCGACCAGGGCCTGTTCGTCCGGGTCGCCGACCCCGAGGACGGCCGCCGGGTGTTCATCGAGCTGTCCGGCGACGCCGCGGCCCGGATGGAGGCCTATCTCAAGTCGGCGCAGCGCATCGGCCACCTCATCTCCTGAGCAGCCGCGGCCGGGCTTGTGCGCCGGCCCGGCCGATGGCAGAGGCCGCCGGGCGCGGGCGCTTAGCTCAGTTGGTAGAGCGCTTCCTTTACACGGAAGATGTCGGCGGTTCGAGCCCGTCAGCGCCCACCAGCCTCCCGTTCGCTTGCGACAAGGGCTTCGGCCCGGAGCATGGTCAGCCGGAGTTCCGGCTTCGCTGGGTCGGTGGATCGAATCGTCAACGGACTTGACGGACGAACCAGCTGCGAAGCGCGCCGTCGGCGGCCAGGAGGCGCCTGGCGATTTCCAGGTGCGCGAGATTCTCCTTGGCGTTCGGATCGTTTACGTTGATCGCCACGACCAGGACGGGTCCCCGTTCGGAAACCTGGTGGCAACCGCTGAGGCGCTCGCCTTCGTTCGCGCCGCGACGCTGCGACAGGGCGAAGACATAGACTTTCGGCTTGTAGCTGCTGTCGATCTGAGCGATCGCCTTGACCAGGCGTCCGTTCCAAACGTTGAAGGTGACGTCGCCGGCTTCGATCGATTCGTCGCCTATTCCCGCAAGCTGCTCGGCAACGGCCTGGGGTTGGACCCCGGCGCAGCTCGGGCCGGCCAGCCGCCATCCGCCTTGCCCACCGTTGCCGGGCCGCTCGAGCCGTAGCCGCGAGGATCGGATGCAGGCATTGATGGCGCCGATCCGCAAGGTTTCGGAATTGCTCGGCCCCTCGACGGTGGGCGTGCCGGTCTTGGAGAGGAGGACGAGGTCGAAGCGCCGACCCGGCGGCGACCAGCGATCGAGAAGGTCCGGCAGCCGCGCTCCACGCGCGGTCCCTTTCGTCGCCACGTCCGCCAGCCCGTCGCAGACCGGCTTCGTCCGGCCGAGCTGCAGGACCGCCTTCTCGCGGCGACCCGGGACATAGGTCAGCGACGCTTCCACCTGGCGCCCGGTCACCAGTCGCGCGTAGGATTGCGCGAGTAGGATGTTGTTCCACGGATAGGCCTGTCCGCCGATCATCATGTTCATGACCTGGCTTCGATAGGAGATCAGGTCGGTGAAGTTCCACGCCAGCGCATAGGGACGGGGCAGATGGTCGGCCATGGCCGACGGCAGGTCGCCGTGGCTCCAGACCGGCATGTAGGCGGGGCGCCATTCCGCTGACGGCCGGCATCGGTCCGAGCCGACCGCGGTGCTTGCGGCATCGTTGATGTAGAGCGAATTGAAGGCGTTGCGCCACGGAGGGCAGATCGCGGTCTGGCGGGCGTCGGCCACGCAGGGCAGAACGTTCGCGGCGACCCCGCGATAGGTGCCGTTCGCCGAGCCGCGCGCCTCCTCGCGCTTGCACGACGCCAGCAGGACGAGCCCGGCGGCATAGTAGTTGGAGGAATAGCCGATGAACTCGGAAGCGTTGACCCAGCCGCCGCGGCCGGCGACGCGCATCGCCTCGAGCGTCCCGCCCAGAGGCACCTTGAGCACGCTGAGGACCTTGTTGCCCTTGAGCCGGGGTTCGGTGTCGAGAATCTCGAGCTCGGAAAAGTCAGGTTCGGACGGGGTCGCCCGGCCGGACTCCTCCTGCGCGAAGATCGCCTGCGCGATGAGCGGCTTGGCCGCCGATCCGATGGTGAGGTCGATGAAGTTCAGATCCTCCTGAAACTGTCTCGGGTCCCGCCGGTAGAGCGGATTTCCGTCGATCGAGGCCATGGCGAGAATGTTGCCGTTGCGCCCGTCCATGACGGTGACGCCCACCGACCGCCTGAACCCGAAGTCGCGCGCCGCGCCGGTCACCACATTCTGGGCGAATCGGGAAATCTGCGGATCCAGCGAAGAGACGATATTTTTTTCCGACTCCGGGCAATTTCCCCCGCATTTGTCCTGGACCCAGTTGGACAGCGAGGTCCGGACCGACCGCGCCAGCCGCGCGTAGGGCAAGGAGGCGGGACCCGACAATTGCAGCCCGGGATCCTCGGAAATGACCTTCGACTGGGTCAGCTGGATGAGCCGCAACGGTCGGAAGCCCGGCGAGCGCGTGCTGCGCAGCTCGACGCAAACGCCGGGGGTGAGGACCAGATCGCGCGGGTCGGGCGAAGTCCTGACCGGATCGTCGCTGCCGCAATAGCGGGCGGTCACTTCCGCGCTCAACCGGAACCGTTCGAATCTTGGCTCCGTCTCGAAGAGCAGCAGGCCTCCGGGATCGGTCGTCAGCTCGACCCGGCGGTCGAGCAAGGCCGCCGCGTAGAAGCCCTTCGATTCGTCTCCGAATCGCTGGCCGTCCTTGCCGGTCAGCTCGAACCATCGCGATTCGTCTTCGAAGGAGAGGAAGGTCGCGACCGGGGCGTCGCCCTGATAGAGCAAGTTTCCAGTCCAGTTTAGGGTGTCGAACGGAGAGGTGACGACGTGCGCCTCCTGAGCGAAGCCGAGCAATATGTTGTCGTCGAGCCAGAGGCCCGGATCGTTGCGGGCCAGGTCGGCGCGCAGGAACGATTGCTCGACGAAGTCGGGGAGGCTGGCGAATTCCCGATTGTCGGCGACATAGGCCGCGAGCCTGCGCTCATCGAGCAGGACGACCGGACCGCGCGGCCTGGTGCCGTAGGAACGCCGCGCCTCCTCCAGATGGTCGGTCGGCAACAGGATCCGTTCCGGAATCAGCACCGAATCGATGATCTGGCGATAGCCGCCGATTCCGGATTTCAGAGCCTCGGCCGGGGCGACGGGGCCGATCACGGCCAGCAGGATCGCCATAACGGGTCCGATCACGGCCAGGCCGCGCCAAAAGCTCATGCCGCGGGCTCCCCTTCGGTCGGTGCCGGCTCATTCGAGAGAGCGAGGAAAATCGCCGGAAGGATCAGCGCCAGGCTCTCGACCAGGTCGCTGATCGAAATCGGCGAAAGGAAGTAGACGTTGCGACCCGTGAAAGGCACCGCCAGCATGTTGGCCAGGATCATGTAGAAGTCGCCGAAGAACAGCAGGCACAGGCCGCCCAGGGCCAGCAGGGTCGGAAGCCGCGCGAGCGACCGCCGGCGAAGCCCCTCCGCGGCGACATGCGCGATTGTCAGGAACGTCACGATGAGGAACAGCGCCGATCCGATCCGGCCGAACGGCGTGATCAGGTGGACGGCCGCGGCATAGTCGCTGGTGTGGGCCAGCCGAAGCTCGGTCGGCGGCGGCTGGTTGAAATAGCCGCGGCCCCAATTCCCCTGGTTGGCGTAGACCGCCATCTGATAGAATGCCGAGCGCGCCCCTTCGCTTTCCCGGGTTCCCAGCGCATCCAGCATGTCGGGATTGGAAAATGCCAGCCAGCGTTGGGTGAAGTGATTGGAATCGACCACCGCATCCAGCGTGCGCGCGATCTCCGTCCGGGTCGGCTGCAGCTTCTCCTCGGCGACGGTCAGGGGAGCCCAGACGGCCAGCCACATCAGGATCAGAACGGAAAGCACGGGCCAGACCAGCATGGCCGGCAGAAGCCCGCCGCGATCCTGCCGTCCGTCCAGGCGCAAGGTGACCCAAAGCACCAGCCAGGTCATGGCCAATGCCATCCAGTTGAGGAATCCGAACCCCGAATCGCTCTGAGCGAGCGCGGCCGGGGCCGTCACCAGAAGCGGCAGCAGGAGCAGCGACGAAACCGCCAGGATCCGAAAGAGCCTCCAGGCTCCGGCCTTGAGGCGGCCCGCTCCGGTTCCCGAGCCTGGCCCGGACCCGGCTCGGCCAACCCAGGTGATGGCGAATCTCGCGGTCACGCCGAAGGCCAGCAGCAGGAACATCGTCGCCGCCATCATCCTCGGCATCGCCGTGCCGGCCAGCCAGCACGACACGGCCAGGACCGCGAACAAGCCCAGCGGGTTCGAGCGTAGCCATGCCCACGATCCTTGCAGGCGGCCCGGCAATTGCGGCGGTTCCTCGGATTGAGGGTCGATCGGATCACGGTCGTCACAATCGGGTTCCGTCCGAACCGCTTCGACGGGATCGGCGCTCGCTTCCGGCCTCCGATATTTCGCCAGGATCGGCCGCAATATCTTGAGCAGCAGCAGCGCCAGCAGCCCGGCCGGAGCAAGACAGGCCAAGTACAGATAGCTGCCCGGCATGCTCGCCGGCGCCCAGGCCCACATGTAGCCCGCCAACAGGAGGGCGCCGAGGATCGAGATCCGGCCGGCCCAGCGCTGCCCGCGTCCGGCCTGCACGGCGCCGCGCTGAAGCGTGCCGGCCAGAGCCAGGGCGACCGGCGGCAAGGTCCAGATCGCCACCGTGGCGCCGAGCATCGAGAAGACCACGCTGGGCCGCGGATCGACATAGGCGGCCTCGAAGGCGACGAGCTGGCGAAGTGCAAGCATGAAATCGAGCAGGATCAGGGCGGCGAAGGCCAGGCTTCGCGAGCGCCGAAGGGGCAGCGAGGCGAACAGTCCGAGCAGCAGGCCGAGGGGAGCGAGCGCCGCCGCCAGTCCGAACGGGAGATAGTCGAATCCCAGCCTGTTCTGTTCGACCCTGACCCAGTCTCCCGAAGCGCTCCCGAGGAACATCTCGCAGCCGAAGGCCAGGCCGCGGAGCCAGGCCCCCGCCATTCCCGTCGCCGTTTCGGCCGGGGGCTCGGCGCCCCCGGGCCGCTCGATCAGCCCGCCGGTCAGGCCGGGCCTGCACCCGGCGGCGCCCTCCGGCTCGTTCCGGAGATCGAGGATCTGGCGGAACTGGCCGCGGATTCGAGCGCCGACCGAAGCGAAATGCAATTCCCGGACATTGCTGCCCTGGAGCAGCGGTCCCAGGTTTCCGAATGAAATCAATCCTCCGCCGACGCTGTCGATCTTTTGCCGGTCCTTTCCGGCATAGGGAATTCTGAGCGTGTCGGGAGTCGCTGGAATCACGGTCAGCCCATCCGCGCCGGATTGCAGAGCAAGCGAACGGCGCAGGACAAGCCTGGCCCGCGGCAGATCGTCGGAGCCGTAGCCGAGCCACTTCAGGAATCGCGCCCACGTCGAGGCGTTTCCCTGGCCGGATTTGCGCAGCCGGTTGAGATAATCGGCGGCCGAAGGCGGCTCGAGCGAATAGATCCACAGCGTCGTCCGGTCGGGCAGGCCGGCCCCAAGGGCCCGCGCGGCGACGGGCCCGCCCCGGCAACCCCCGGCCGGTGCGAGCCGACCCGCGGCGTCGGCGACGATCAGGCGATAGGCCTCGCCGTCGCCGACCAGATAGCTTTCGATCCCGCGCAACGGCTGGTCGTCGGGGCCGACGCCCGGATCGACGATCCCGAAGTCGCGAAACAGGACGACCCGTTTGGGCTCCGGTGGCGGAAGCGACGCCGCGGCCGGCCTGCCGTCGACGACCAGCCGGTTCGCGGCCGGGTCGAGCCCGATGGAATGGCCTCCGACGCAATAGCGCGCGGCGCCGCCGAAGCGGTCGGCGGCCGGCCAGCCGAGCGGTTCGCCGACCGCGATCACCCCCCTGGCCCGGGCAGCCGCATCGAAGCGCAGGCACAAGCGGCGCCCGGAGCATAGGGGATCGGGACTCCGGTTCAGGTCGATCCCGGCGAAGCCTGGACCGAAGTCGACCGTGGCGTTGGCCCGGCCCCGGACGACGATGTCGTCCGATCGCAACGGGTCGGGCGAGGCGGCCCCCGGCGGGTCGGCCGGCCCGGCGCCGGCTGAAGCTCCGGCTCCTGCCGCGGCGGCAGCGGGCGATCCGTCGGAATTGCTGCCGATGCTGATGTGCCGGCCGGCGGCCGCGTTCACGCCCGCCGTCTCGAACGGCGCCTCCGCGGCGAAATGGATCTCGGTGAGATTCAGCTGCAGGTCGCCGAGCCGATCGCGCGATGTGAGCGGGATCAGGACGAGCAGGGCGGCCGGCAGCAGGCCCGCGGCCAGCGCAAGCCACAGCCCGGGACGCTTACCGAGCAGCGCCAGCCCGAGCGCGACCGCAAGCAGCCCGGTGAGAAAGGCGAAAGCTTGACCCGATGAAGGATCAGGCACCGGCCGCTCCGCCTCGTGCGTTCACCCGGGCCTGAGCCGATGCGAAATATTTGCTGCCGAACAGCTCGGCGCTGTGCCGGGCGCGGCTCTGGCCGATCGCGAAACCGGCCCGGACGGCGAGCCCCAGCACCAGCAGCGGCAGGATGACGAGCACGAGCAGCGCGACATACCACCAGATCGACACGACCCCGGGCAGAACGGCCGACCACCCGCTCTGGAACGAGTCGAACGCCTTGGCCTCGTTCGTTCCGGGGCGGAAAACATTCTCGACGGCCGGACTGCCCTGGCGAAGCCAATTCGAGCGCGCGACATTGTGCTGGAGCCAGAAGCGGCTTGCCGCGGACGGCTCGCCATTATGGGGAGCGGGCTCGAGGGGATCGGGCCGGCTTACGATCATCGCGAGCCGCGCGAACTCGAGATAGCCGGGATGCAAGGTGACCATGTCGGCCCGGCTGCTGCCCCGGCTCAGCTGGAACCCGTCCTGCGAACTGTCCGCGTCGGCAAGATTGAGGCCGTCGGCTTCCGGCCCGACCTTGCGCGCTTCGGCGATCATCCCGTTGACGACGAGCAGCATCCGGGTCAGCGCCGCGAGCTCGGGATAGGCCCGCCAGAGCTCAGGCTGGTTGGGCTGGGCGGCGATCTTGGCGAACTGCTGTCCGTCGTCGGTGAGCCTGGCAGTGCTCCACCCGTTGCACGGCCCGGTGCACAGGGCGGTCCGGGTGGCCAGCAGCGAGGCCAGATAGTCCTGCCACAGGCCGGCCCCGGCGGCCTCGGGCAAGGTCATCCAATAGTCGCCCGACAGCAAGCTCGGAATCTGCCCGAAGCGCGAGCGGCCGGCCGGTCCGACCGCGACGCCGCCGGCTATGGCGGCATCGGGCGGACTCGCGGCGATCGCGGCCTGCAGCGCGGTGCGCAGCTTCGCCACGCCCTGGCGGCGCAGGCCGGCGTCGCGTTGATCGGATGCCAGATCGAGCCGTCCGCCCAACCAGTTGCAGCGGATGGTCTGGCTGCGGCGGTTGGCGTTGGAATCCTCGGTCGCGTCGTCGGCGGCCAGGCTTTGGTCGCAGCCGGCCGCGGCCAGCCCTTTGCGCGCGTCGAGGAAGCGCCGCTCGAGGAAGTCGACGATGGCGAGCTGATAGGCGATGTCCTGTGCGCCCTGACGGTCGGGCCTGGTTCGACCGGGCAGGGCGATCAGGTTGTCGCGCAGCGATTGCAGGGATTGCTCGCCGAACGGATCGCCCTGCAGACGGCTCGAATAAGCCTGTTTCAAATCCTCGGTCAGCTCGTTGAACCGCTGCCGTTGCGGGCTGGGAAGCGTGCGCGAATGCGAACGGTCGAGCGGGACCGGGCCGGGCCCGTAGAGCTCGGCGGACACCTGCAGCTGGTTGGTCGCCAGCTGGCGCGCCAGTTCGTCCGACTCGACCGCGGTCCAGACTTTTTGGGGGGCCTGCTCCCAATCCTGCACTTCAGGACGCGGGGGCAGGTTCGCGAACAAACGCCAGACCCCGAACAGGGCGGCGAGCAGGATCAGCCCGAGTATCCAATACTCGGCGAAATAGTTGATGCGCCGCCGCGCAGCCCGGACGAGCCTCGCGAGACCCGCCAGAGCACCGTCGCCGCCTGCCGAGCCCCCAGCTGTTGTCGGTTGATCCACGTTCCCCCCTCGTCAAATCGGCCCGATGCCGGAAGTTTCCCCTTGTCCTGGAGCTATTGCCGCCCAAGGTCGCCGTGGGCGGCGATCCTGAGGACCGACGCCGGTCCGCCATGGCGGGCGACCGCGCGCTGCCTGAGCAGCATCGCTTTCGGAATCCTGCGCAATCGCTCCCATGACAACCAGCCCAGCCTCGCCGTATCGAGCCCGGCCTGCTTGCGTTCGACGATCCGCTCGAGCAGCCAGCCGACCGGTTCCCACACCCCCCAGCCGTTGCCGTTGAGCCTGAGCGGAATCCTGAACGTCGCGATGCCGCCCTCCGAAACCCTCTCCGCTCCTCCCGGACAGGCGCTCGAATAGTCGATGTTCACGGCGGCGAAGTTTTCGACGAAGGTCTTGACCGGGTTCCGGTCGTGGAAGGCCCGGTTCGCCCGCATGATCGCGCTCCAGGGGTCGCTTCCGTCGATCGGGACCGTCTCGCCATCCGGCACGAAGGCCGTATTGAACGGGTCGAGGCCGAACACCTGATCGGCCTTGGTGAGCAAGACGAACAGTGGAACGTCGGATTTCGAACCGCCTTTGAGCAGGCCCACCCGCTTGTCCTCCGGCTCGGCGCAAAATGCCTGGAACGCCCCGATCCGGTCTTCCCC
Source organism: Allosphingosinicella sp. (assembly GCA_035714565.1). Lineage (GTDB taxonomy): Bacteria > Pseudomonadota > Alphaproteobacteria > Sphingomonadales > Sphingomonadaceae > Allosphingosinicella. Next base: position 33,931 of record DASTLX010000010.1, on the reverse strand, counting down.
GCTCCTGCGCTGAAGCTGCGAAACCGCGTTCATCAGGTGGGAAAGATGCGGCAGCAGATTGAGCGATTGGGTCACATCCCTGATCTGCTTCTCCCAATCCGACTGCTCCATTTCCCCCGTCGGTCCGCCGATATAGGCCGGCGACCGGACGGTTCGGACGTTGAGCATGGCCGGCCCGGGCAGCACCATGATCAACCCGTCGGCGGCGCAGGCGCAGGCGGCCAGCTGCCTGAGCCTGGGATCGTCCGTCTTCGAGAAATCGTAATCATCCGTCGCGAATTCGAAGAACTCGCCCGGCACATCGATGAAATAGAGGCGGCCCTGCTTGTTCTCTCCCGTCGGCTCGAATTCCACGACCTGAACATTCTTGGTCGTCGAAATCGACGAACCCAGGCTGGTGCCGTCGATCAGGACCCTGACCTGCTTAATGGCGAAGCTCGCGTTCACCGCCTGTTGCTGAGCCTGGACGACGGAAAAGGTCTTTCCGGCGGCGGCATATCCGGTGATCAGTATCACGCTGCCGTCTCTCGACATTGCGCGCAGCTTCGTCTCTATCGCGGCGACGTCGATCTGCTTCGGCTGGCTGCCTTCAGACGGCGGGGGAGGTTCCGTCGTCGTCGGAGTACTTGCAAGCGTCGGCGCTGGCGCGGTTTTTCCCGGCCGCTCCTCACCCTCTCCGTTCACCGCACGATCTCCCCAGAAGCCCGCACATGATTCCGCGCCAAATGTGGCAGTTTGACTCGGTAAAAGGAAGTCATGCCGTCGAATAACGCCATTCGGTCCGGCGTTTCAGTATGTCTGGATTGTCCGGTTATTTGTCGAATGGCCGACTGCCACAAACGGTCGTGGTAGAGGCGGACCTCGGGTTCGCTTTCGGGCAATAGCGTCGTCACGCGGTCGGCCGCCTCGCGCAGCGCCTCGCGCCGCTCGAGCGGCAGGGCCATGTCATAGGCGAGGTCGGCGAGGCTCGGGAGGCAGCCGGCGATCCGGCGCCGGAGTTCGGCCAAGAGCGCGGTCCAGGCCAGGCCTTCCTGCCGCATCCGCCGATCCGCCACCCGGAGGACTTCGATCAGGCGCGCGTAATACTCGCCGCGCAGGTCGACCTCCCGGGTCGCGGCCGTCACGCCGGCCAGCACGGCGACGGCGCCGAGGCAGGCCACGGCCGAGGCGGTCGCAAGGCCCTCCCAGCCGCCGCGCAGGCTGATCGCAAGTTCGGCCCGCTCGGCGTCGGAAACGCTATCCCAGTACAGCAGCGGATCGTCGGCCGCCCGAGCGAGCGCGAGCAGCTCGCCGGGTCCCGGATTCAGCCGCGCGAAGAGCGCCTCCTTTCCACCGCCGAGGAAACGGTCGAGGATCTGCGCGCGCGCGGAGGGATCGGACGGCTGCGCATCGCCTTCGACGACGGCCCGGGCAACGATGCGCCGCACGACCTTCTCCAGGTCGACCGTCGGGCCGGCACCGCCCAGCCCGGCCGCCGCCCGGGCGAGCAGAACCAGCCATTCCAGCCGAGCGGCGGAGCCAAAGGCCGCGCTCATGTGCCGGAGCAGCGCCTCGCAGCGCGCCGCGATGCAGGCGGCGGGATCGTCGCCAGGCGGCAGCTTCTCGCGGAAATGGTCGAGCGTCTTGCCGTGTTCGACCGTGGTGTCGCCGAGGCTGCCGAGCGCGTGAACCAGGGCGCTCCACGCGGCCTCGGTGTCGATAAGGGTTCGCGGCGCGTTCGTTTCGCGCACCTCGATCCGTCCGGTCGAGGCGCGCGCGACATCGATGAGGATGGGACGGTCGTCGCCGGCAAGCGCGGACTCGTCGCCGCCTTCCACGAGGGACACGCTCCAATTGGCGAGCTTGGCGGGATAGGTGCTCCAGGTCAGGTCGGCGGCCCGGCCCGGCGGCAGCTGGGCCATGATCTCGCCGAGGCACTGGAGGCCGTAAGGCGCGCTCCGGCGAAGATCTTCCCGATTGGATCGGTCGCGCAGGCGGACCCGCCTGTCGCCGAGCAGGCCGCCGAAGGCTTGCAGCGCCGGCGGCGTCCCCGTCGGCGCGGCGCCGGCGGCCGCCCAATCGATTTCCCGAGGCTTCATCCGGGAATCGGGTGTCGCGGCGAGGCCGTCGAGCGCGCTTCGGGCGATGAGCGGCAACCGGTTGCCGAAGCGGTCGAGGTCCTCCGTCGGGAGGAGCAGCCCGCTGGTCACGACCACCGCATTGCCTTCGATCGGCGCGAGGCCGCTGCTGACCGAAAGGAAGTGCCACGCTTCGGTCCCGGGCACCCGGAACAGGCAATAGAGGCTGTCGCCGGAACGCAGATAGTCGACCATGTCGTGATTGATCATCGACAGGTTGGTGATCTGCGCATCGCCGATGCGCAGCTGCTCGGACCTGCCGATCACGCCATAGCTGCGCCCGCGATTGGTGGGGCCCAGAACCAGGACCGGATAGGTGCCGATCATCATTCCGGCTCTGGCGGCACGGCTTCTTGGGGCGACGTCGAATTGGCGGGGGCGGCCGTCATGCCGTTTTCCAGGGTGCCGTTCGACGCGGACGAGCCGCCCTGGGCCGCGCCGCCCGCCCAGGCCCGGTTGCCGGCCCTGCCGATCGCGATCAGATAGGCCTTGATGTAGGCCCCATAATCCCGGGCCGTCAGCGGCGTCTCCGCGTCTTTTTCGCCGGCCCGGGCGGCGGCGAGGCAGGCCTGGATCGCATCCGGGCGGGCGCCGCCCCTGGCCCCGTTCAGCACCGCGTCGTTCGTATCATAATCGCAGCTCGGCACTCCCGTCCCGCGAAAGGCCGGCCCCACCTTGAAAATCTCATCGGCGAGGCTCGTTTTCGATTTTTTCGCGAGGTCGGAGGCGACGACCTGGACGATGTCGCATTCCGATTGAGCGCAATTCCGTTCCACCCCCTTCGCCATTTCGGGCGATCTCGCCTTCAGGGCCATCCAGCCGTCGCGGACCAGCTGCTTGTCGGATTTGCCGGGCGGACCCCCGGTCTTGACCGCCGCGCTCCGGTCCGCTGGCCGGTTGACCGGGATGAGTCCGCCCAGGGCCAATGCGGCCACGACCACGAGCAGGCCGGCGATCAATGCGGCGGGAATGAGCGCCTTCTGCCAGAACGCCTTGGCATTGCGGAACCGTGGAGGTTTGGAGGGCGGCCGGTCCGTGTTTCGCAAATTGTCGAGAAGGCCGCGTATCCGGTCTACCTTGTCGACATTATCGAGATCTCGAGCCCCGACGATCCTGGAGATTTCGGTCAGGTTGTTGGGCTGGTTCGCGCGCCGATCGAAATTTTCAAGGTAGCCGTCGATCCTCCCGATCTTGTCGGCGAGCTCCGACGCAGCCGCCGCGATCGCGGGGATTGCCGACATCTGCTGCGCGGCGATGGCAAATTGCTGGGCGCCGCTGTCGACCTGCGCGATCAAACCGATCAGCTTTTGGTCGATCTCCCCGAGCTTTCCGATGCGATTGTCCAGTTGGCGGAGTCGCTCGGATTGGGCTTCGCCCGCCTCTTTCACCGCGACCTTGATAGCCGCAAGCTCCCCGGCGATCGCCTGCCTGAAGTCTTGCGCCGCCCCCGCCAGAATTTTCTCGCGCCATAATTTTTCGAGTTCGGTCGCAAGCCGGGAATCGTAACCTTCGACCTGCGCCATAGGCGTCCTCCCTCCGGGCCGAGTCCATGCCGTACGCCACGCAATATCTGGCGCCGGAATGGCAGCAACCATGCCGCAATGTGCAAACCTGACTAAGTCGACCAGCGTAAAATGACAATAATCCGGGCACCTAAGTCAGAGCCCGTGCCGATACTACCGCTACGACTCGCCCCGCTCAGTATCATACAATGCAGATTCTTGTCGCCGCATCTACCCCCGATGCATCGCGACGCCGAGATCGTGGGCCGAACCGGACCCGGTGCGCCGGCATCACTTGCTTGCGGACGGCGGGGTTTCCACGACCCGGTTCGACAAACGCCCGCCGCGAGCGGCTTCGGCGGGCGCGCCGGAGGTCACAAGCGCAACAAGCCCAGCAGCCAGAGTATCAGGACGGTGCCCAGCGCCGTGACCAGCAGCGAGCCGGCGCAGCCGAGGCGGTTCGAGAAGAAAAGGAACATCGGTCGTCACCCTGGCCGTTTCAGGGCCCAACGCCCCGCCGCGCCGCGGGTTCAGGAAATCGAGGCCCGAGCGCGCCCCGCATCGATCGGCCGCGCCGCGCTACAGGCTGCGCACCAGCTTCGCCGCCATCCCGATCCAGGCCGGGTCGGCGATGACGAGCTGGCGCCGGCCGCCGCCCAGGGGGAGGAGGTGGAGCTTGCCCTCCTCGCGGCCGATCAGCCGGCCGAACAGGAAGCGGCCGGCCGGGCGGGGGACGAGGACGTCGCGATTGAGGGCCCGGCCGAACGCCTCGGGCTCCAGGCGAAGGCACCAGATCTCGTCGCCGCTCCGATAGTCGCCGACGCTCGACTGGACCGCCACCGCGACCGTGCCCGGATCGGGCCGCGGCGGAAGCACGACGCCGTGCCGGCGCGGGGCGTGGGCGCCGTCCTGGCCGAGCAGGGCGGCGAGCGGCACGTCCTCCCCGCGCTCGGAGAATTCGACCAGATCGGTCGATTCGACTCCGAGCGCGGCCGCGATCCGGTTGAGCCAGGAGAGCGAAACGGTCCGGGTGCCCGTCTCGAGCCGGCCGATCGTCTGCGGAGTCGTCGGAGGATCGCAGCGGTCCGCAACGTCCTGAAGCGTCAGCTTCTTGGCGCGACGAACGTCGCGGATACGCGTGATCATGACAACTTCCCCACGGCGCGTGCGAATTACGTAATTTCACTTTCCTACATACTTGTCGACATGGCAAGTGTTCCCGATATGTACCATATCAGGAGGCTGGATATGAAGATCGAGCGGGTGAAGCGCAACCGGCTGCTGGCCGACCGGCCGGCGCCCCGCGACGGGGCGGAGCGGGGCAAGGCGGGGCGCCGCCCGGAGCCGCGCTCGGTGACCGTCAACCTCGCCGAATCGCCGCTCGGCTGGTTGCGCTCGCGAGGCCATATCGGCGATCGCCAGTTCGCGGCCGGAGAGCAGTTGCGAAGCGACTGGGAGCGCTCCGGGCTGCCGCCGAAGGTGACGATGTGCTGGGATTCGCCGCCGCCCGACAGGAGCCCGCGCGGCGCCCCGGAGCCGGCCGCGGCGACCCATGCCCAGATCGCCGCCCGTCGCCGCTTCGACTCCGCGGTGAAGGCGCTAGGCCCGGGCCTTGGCGACATCGCCTGGCGCGTCCTGTGCGCGGGCGAGGGGATGCGCGAGGCCGAGAGCGCGCTGGGCTGGCCGGCCCGGGCCGGGAAGCTGGTCCTGACCATGGCGCTCGACCGGCTGGCGGACCATTACCGCCTGAAGTGACACAAGCCGGGCCGGGCGGCGTTGAGGGATCATGGCGGTCTATTTCACCAGCGACTCCCATTTCGGCGACCACCGGACGCTCAACATCTGGAAGCGGCCTTTCGCCAGCGTCGCGGAGATGGACTCGGCGCTTGTCGGGGCCTGGAACTCGGCGGTCGGCGCCGGCGACGAGATCTGGCACCTGGGCGATTTCGCGAGACGGCCGGCCGACGTCCCGGCGCTTCTCGACCGGCTCCACGGCGTCAAGCATCTGGTGCGCGGCAACAACGATCCGGCGGCGACCCTCGCCGCCTCGGGATGGGCGAGCGTCCAGGATTATGCCGAGATCGAGGAGGCCGGGCGGCGGCTGGTGCTCTGTCACTACCCCTTCAGGACCTGGAACGGCCAGCATAAGGGTGCGATCAACCTGCACGGCCACAGCCACGGCCGACTGAAGCCGCTGCCTCGTCAGGTCGACGTCGGCGTGGACGTGTGGGGATGGCGGCCGGTACGGCTCGAGGAGATGCTGGGCGGGTGAATGCCCGGCCCGGCCCGGGAGCGAAGGAGCGGCGATGGCGGAATGCAGGATCGAGCCGGTGGGGTGGGTCCGGGGCGGCCGGGCGGCGGCCGAGGACGACGACTGGGGCTCCAGCCGCGCGAGGATCGAGCTGGACGCGCGGCGTTTCTCGGCGGAGGCCCTCGCCGGCCTCGAGGCGTTCAGCCACGCCGAGCTGGTGTTCGTCTTCGACCGGGTCGGCGAGGACGAGATCGAACATGGCGCCCGCCATCCGCGCGGCCGGAAGGACTGGCCGAAGGTCGGGATCTTCGCCCAGCGCGGAAAGAACCGGCCCGGGCGGCTCGGCGTGACGATCTGCCGGATCGTCCGGGTCGAGGGCCTGGCGGTCGAGGTGGAAGGGCTGGACGCGATCGACGGCTCGCCGGTGCTCGACATCAAGCCGGTCATGAGCGGCTTCCTGCCGCGCGGCGAGATCCGCGAGCCCGCCTGGGCGCGCGAGATCATGAAGGATTATTGGTGACCGCCTAGGGGCGCGAAAGCCTCGTCATCAGGATCGCGGCGCGCTTGGCCTGGCGGGGGATCGAGTCGAGGTCGACCGTCTCGCCGGGCGCGTGGGCTCCGTTGCCGGCGGTGCCGAGGCCGACCAGGCCGGGGACGAGGTGGGCGACGAAGCCGATGTCGCCGGCGCCGCGCTTCAGGGGATCGAACTCGCCCATCTCGGCGAGGCCGAGATCCCGGTTGACGGCGTTGAGGCGGGCGAGGAGCGCCCGGCTCGCCTCGGTCGGCGCCATCGGCGGATAGGCGCCGTCGTCGAAGGCGATCTCGGCGGTGCTGCCCGCCAGGTGCCGGCCGACGATCTCGCGCATCTTCGCCATCACCCTTTCCTGCTGCTCGAGCGACAAGGCGCGAAGGTCGCCTCGGGCGACGGCGATGGGCGGCACGATGTTGGTCTTGCCGGTCGCCGTCGCGCGGATGAGGTCGCGGTCGAGCTCGGCGGTGGCGCCGCCCGCGACCAGGCCGACGTTGAAGGTGAGGTTGGGCTCGGGGAGCTCGGCGCGGAAGGCGGCGAGGATCCGGGCCAGCTCGTAGATGGCGCCATCGCCCATGTCCTTCGAGAAGATTCCGCTCGAATGGCCGGTCCGCCCCTTCGCGGTGACCTGCCAGGAGGCGGATCCGCGGCGGGCGAGCGAGCCCATGTCGCGGCCCTGCTCCTGGGCGAGGCCTTCGAAGTCGAGCGCGAGGTCGGCCCGGCCGGCCGCGGCGACGAGGTCGCGGCGGGCGACCGCGATCGGGTTGCCGGCATCCTCCTCGTCGCCGGTGAGGACGATCTCGATGTCGGCGTCCCGGAGCGTTCCGGCGGCGTGCATCGCCCGAAGGGCCGCGACCATGACGACCATCCCGCCCTTGTCGTCGCCGATTCCGGGGCCCTCGGCGACGCCCTCGTCCCTGCGGGCGAAGCGCTGGAAGGGGCTGTCGGGCTCGAACACGGTGTCGAGATGGCCGATGAGGAGCATCCGCCGGCCGCGGCTGCTGCCCTTGTGGGTGGCGACGATGTGGCCGGAGCGGCCGACCTCGGTCATCGGAATCCAGCGGACGGCGAAGCCGAGCGGCTCGAGTTCGGAGCGGATCATCCTTCCCACCGCCTCGACGCCGGGCAGGTTCAGGGAGCCGCTATTCTGGTTCACCAGCCGCTCGAGCAGGCCGACGGTTCGGCCCTGCTCCGAATCGACGGTGCGGACGATCTTCTGCTCGGCCGGGGCGAGCTTCGCGGCGGCGGGGGCGGCGAGAAGGGCGAGGGCGAGGAGGAAGAGGCGCATGGGAAGCTCCATTGTGCCTCCCCATCGCCAGATGGGGAGGTGGACCGGCGAAGCTGGTGGAGGGGTAGCTGCCCGGAGGCAAGAGGCTTCTCGCCGGAGCCGGGCGGTCCCGCGCCGGATCGCCCCTCCGCCAGGGTTCGCACGGTCCCGCTCCCGATGCTTCCGCATGGGGAGGCAGAAGTGCTATGACGCCGGAATGCGATCCCTCCTACTCCCCCTCGCCCTCCTCCTCGCCTCGCCGGCCGCGGCCCAGGACTGGCGGATGGCTCCGGAATATGACGTGCTCCTGACGGCCTACGACATCCAGCCCGGGGAGATCAGGCTCAAGGCGGGCGAGCCGGTGCGGCTTCGCTTCGTCAACAACAGCAACCAGGGGCTGAGCTTCTCGGCGGGCGGCTTCTTCCGCAACGCCCAGCTGCGGCGGCGCGATTCGGCGATGGTGAGGGGCGGCACCCTCGAGGTTCCGCCGCTGTCGACCCGGACCGTCGTCCTCGTCCCCAAGCCGGGCCGCTACAAGGCGACCGGCGCCAATCTCCTCCACCGGCTGCTCGGGATGAGCGGGCGGATCATCGTCGAATAGGAGCTCGCACGGACATGGCCAAGGGCGACAAGAAAGCCAAGAAGGACAAGATCAAGGTCCCCAAGCGGATCGCCGGGGTCAAGGTGTCGAAGGCGGTCCGCAAGGCCGGCAAGACCGCTCTGAAGATCGCCGAGCAGCCGGCGGTGAGCGAGACGGTGGCGGCGGCCCTGCTCGCGGCCGCGGCGGCGCTGCGCGATCCGCCGGCGACCCGGCGCGCGGCGGGCGCGGCGGCCGGCGCTGCCGGCGAGGCGGGGCAGGAGGCGATCCGGCTCGGCGATTCGCTGCGCAAGCTCGCGATCGACATGGCCCGCAGGACCCTCGACGCCTGGGACTCGGCCGAATCCCGGCCGGCCGGGGCCGCCGACGGCGAGAGGGGCGGCAACGGCTGAGCGGGGCCGGATTTAACCCCCGTTATCCTCATTATCCACAGGTGGATTCGCCTTCCGCGAATCGCCGAAAGCTGACAGCTTCGGGACGTGGCCGGAAAGGGCGGCGGACCGGAAACGGATCGCCAAACTCGAAGGCCGCGACGCCCCAGGCCGAAGGCGCCGCCGCTCCCCCAAGGACGATGGCGCCCGACGCGGAAAGGCACGGGAGGCGGACGAAGCCGCGCCCTCATGAGCGCAAGCCCATGACCGGCGGGATTTCACGAAACCTCCCACGGCAAGGCCCGAAGGCTCGTCCGCGAGCCCGAAGGCGGCGCCGAACCGGCGAGGGAAGCGGGAATCGCCCCGGTTCCGGAGCCGGCGGGAGACGGGAAAGGCTTCGGCCCGGACCGCGACCCGGACGGGGTTCGTCGTAGAGGCTTCGGCCTTGGCGAAGGGCTCCGGGAGAGCGGCAAGGCCTTCGGGCGGCGCGGCGATCCGAACGGGGTCCGTCGTAGAGGCTTCGGCCTTGGCGAAGGGCTCCGGGAGAGCGGCAAGGCCTTTTTGGGCGGCGCCGCGATCCGAAGGGGATCGCGACGGGCTTCGGCCCGGCGGGGTTCCCCGGGAGGCGGGAAGGCTTCGGCCCAGCGCCTGCCGAAAGGGCGACCGGAAGGGCTTCGGCCCCGATGCGAGCCTTTCAGGGCCCGGTTCGGCTTCGGCCGGCCGGATCCAGGGAAAAGGCGGCTGGACCTCGGTCCCGCCGGCTCGACCCGACGGGGATCGGCGAGGGGCTTTCGGGCTCCTCCCGGGACCCACCGGATTTCCGAACGAGGCTTCGCGGCCTCGCTCCGGGACCCCGGGGGAAAGCGAAGCGGGCGTTCGCGCCCGCCTCGCGATCCGAAGCCGCCCAGCGAGAGATGGCCTCGCCACCCAGCGACGGCAGTCAAAGCTGGGACAAGTGGGGGCCGGTGGCGACACCGGCCCCCATTATGATTCCGGCGACTCCGTCTGGCGGCCGCCGGCGCGTCCTCGCGCTTTTCCGGCGAGGCGGCGACCGCCTTATTTTCGAGAGAAGGCACGAAGGTACAAGAAGAAGGGGTGGCGTTTCGCCGCGCATTGCTTGCCGGGGGCCGCCGGGGGATTTTTGGCCTGCGGCCGAGGGCCGCTCATCCTTTTCCTTGTACCTTCGTGCCTTCTCTCAAAAATGGGTTCGCACTGAGCTATCGCAGCTAAAGCTGGGACTAGTCGGGCCGGGGGACATGGCCCCCATCATGATTTCGGCGACTCCGTTCTGCGGCCGTCGGCGCGTCTCGCGGCTTTTCTTCGAGGCGGTGACCGCCTTATTTTTTGAGAGAAGGCACGAAGGTACAAGAAGGAGGGGACCGGCGGATGCGCCGTGCATTCCGTGCCGGCAGCCGACGGAAGGGTTTGGCCTGCGGCCGGGGGGCGGCCTCCTCCTTTTCCTTGTCCCTTCGCCGCTTCCCTAAAAAAGGATCGCACCGGGCTCGATTGGCGCTCCCTTGATCCGCCTTGCCATTGTGTCATGATGCCCTCGGGGAGGGTCGGGCGATGTTCTTGAGGGGCGGCAAGGCGGCCGGAGCGCCGGGGCAGGGCGGAACGGCCTTTTCCTATATCGGAAGCGAGGTCGTCGTGACCGGCGACGTCGCCACCGGGAGCGAGCTCCATCTCGACGGCAAGGTCCTCGGCGACATCGCCTGCGGCGCCCTCACCCAGGGGGCGAGCGGCGAGGTCCGGGGCAACATCAAGGCGGCCGAGGCGCGGCTCGCCGGGCTGGTCGACGGCGCGGTCGAGGCCGGGATACTGACCCTCGAGGCGACCGCCCGGATCACCGGCGACGTCCTCTACGAGAGCCTCAGCGTCGCCGCCGGGGCCGAGGTCGAGGGCCGCTTCAGGCGCCGCCGGGGCGCCGGCGAGGAGGGCTCCGGGGCCGCCCGCAAGGCGCGCAAGGCGCCCGAGCCGACCCCCCTGTTCGGCGAGGAGCCGGCCGAGGCGGCGGAATAGGAACCCCGCCCCGCCCGGGCTCGTTGGCGCCTCCGAACGGAGGAGCTTCGACGATGGCGGACGAGAAGAAGGAAGGCGAAGGCGGCGGCGAGGCCCCGGCGGCGGGCTCGGCGCCCGACGCGGGGTCGCCCGGCGGAATGGGCGGCGCCGGAGTGAAAGGCGCGACCGGCGGCAAGGGGCCTCCCGGCGGAATCAGCCCCGTCCGCGACGAGGAGGGCTGACCTCCCCCGTCATTCCAGACGGCCGGCGGCGGGTTCCGGACCGGCTTCGCGGGCTCTTCGCGCCCTGGCGATCCTTGCGCGAAACCGCTCGCTTCGCCCGGGTGGTGAACGCGGCGTAAAGCTTCGCCGGCAACGGGGCGCTAAGGGCCGGACGTCCATGTCCGGGCGATGGCGGGGACTCGATCGGCACTGGCCAGGCAAGGCCGGATCGCGGCGGCGGCGGCGCTGGCGCTGGCGGCGCCGCTCCTGGTCGGCGGCACCGGGCGGCTGACCAGCCTCGACGAGCGGCTCCTGGCGGCCCACAATCGCGAGCGCAGCGCCGCCGGGATCCCGGCCCTGGCCTGGGACCCGGTCCTCGCCGCCGAGGCCGCGAGATGGGGCGGCGAGCTGGCCGCGAGCGGCGAGTTCGAGCACGATCCCGACACGGACGGCGAGGACCCTCAGGGCGAGAATCTGTGGGCCGGGACCCCCGGCGCCTACGCGCCCGAGGAGATGGTCGAGGGCTGGGTCGAGGAGAAGAAATATTTCCGCCCCGGCCGATTCCCCGACAACAGCGTCACCGGCGACTTCGCCGACGTCGGCCACTACACCCAGCTGATGTGGCGCGAGAGCGACCGCGTCGGCTGCGCCCTGGCGAGCGGGTCGAAGGAGGAGGTGCTCGTCTGCCGCTACCGGACCGCCGGCAACGTGGTGGGCGAGCGGCCTTTCTGAGCGGGCGGCCTCTTCCCGAACGGGATCGGCGCTTGGGCATCGGGCGCGGGACCCGGCGGGCGGGCCTGGCTGGATTTTTCGAGAGAAGGCGCGAAGGCGCGACGCTGGAGTCCAGGGTGGGGCTCGGAGTCGCCGTCACCCGTTTCAGCATCCGGCGGCCTCGCGGGTGGAGGGCATGCAAGCCCGGTGGAATTCGCTTGAGCCGGAATGCGTCGCTGGCTAACTTTTTGCCAACCAGGAGACTGCCGTGAGCGAGTCCGTACAGCGCCGGGAATGGGCGAAGCCCGAGAAGCGGAAGATCGAGGCGGGTTCCGCCGAGGACGATTCGGGGCCCAGCCTGGACGCCATCATCAACCCGTCCTAGGCGTTCCGCCGCGGCTTTCGTGGAGCCCGGGATGACGGGGTCGGGCGTGGAGGCCGCGCGGACGCTTCCGTGATTCCGGCGGGAGCCGGAAGCGATGAAATCCGGCCCGCCGCGGCGCTCAGCTGCCCGGCTTGAAGCGCTCCAGGGCGTCGGCGCGGCCGTATTTGTAGCCGCAGGCATAGTCGTCGGGCCTGGCGTCGGTCGGGCGCGTCGGATTGCGCGGCAAGGGCGCGCTGCCGGCTATGCCTTCCCATCCGGCGCGATAGCCATCCTCGTAGGTGCCCTCGGTCATGGCTGCCAAGCGCGTTAGGTCCGATCCGGTTCCACCCGCCCGCCGCGCGAGGATTGCGGCGGCGGGGCGGACGGCCTCGGCATCCGGCGGGCCGCCGGGTCAGTGGGCGAGGAGCTTCTCGGCGGCGCCGGCGACCCGGTCGGGTTCGACGTGGGCGACGGCGGCGACGAGCTTGTCGGCCTTCTCGAGCTTTTCGGGGGGCGGCGGAACCGCGGTGTTGGCGAGGGCGAGGCGGTCGATCAGTGCGGGATCGGGCTGTGGAACGGCCTCGGGCTCGTCCGCGCAGGCGGCGAGGAGGGCGAGCGGGGCCAGGGCAAAGGCGAGCTTTTTCATCATCTTGCCGCTCCAACGCGCCAGCGCGCCGGAAGGATGCGAAGGGCGGCGCTACGTAGAAACACCGGGATGGGCGGGGCGCTTCGGCTTCGAGCGCAGGCCTTCGCCGGGCGCAGTCGTCGCGTTGCGAAACGAAAGCCGCCCGGCTCGCCGGATCGGGGGGGCTCGAACGGTTCGCCGCGACCCGAATCGGGGCCTGCGAATCGGGGCCGAAAAAGGGGTCTGAAAAAAAAGATTTTTTGAAAAAGGGCCCGAAAAATAGGATTTGTGTAGGAAACGAGAGAGCCCGAAAAAATCGCAGTTTTGACATGGCTGGAGGCCCGAAAAAATAGGATTTGACCGGAACGGTACAAAGCGCTTGACAGCGTCACGCTGCCGGGGTACTATTTAGTCACGCTGCAGAATTGTAGCTGCAGAAGATCGCCGAGCCGGCGCGGGCCAGTCCGCGGCGGCTTTTTGTTTGCGCGCCGCGTGGGGCGCCGGCGAGGCCGGGCCCGGTTTTGGACGAGCGGGCGCGCCGTCGGCCGTCATGTTTTTGCAAGTTCAATCCTCCCGCGATCTCGCGGGGAGGGGGACCGCACGAAATGCGGTGGAGGGGTTCTTTCGACGCCGGAAGGCCCCTCCACCCCGCTTCGCATGGCGCCCCTCGCCTGCAAATGCAGGGGAGGATTTTCGTGCGGGCATGGCGGCCGTTTCATTCGGGGAGGGTGAGATGAGCGGGAAGAAGGATCAGCCGCGCAACGAGGTGGGGCAGTTCATGTCGCCGGGCGGTGAGAGGCGTCCGGCCGCAAAGGCGCCGGCGAGGAAGGCGGCGGCGAAAAAGAAGACGGCGAGGCGATCCGCATCGAAGAAGTCGATCAAATGGACCAGGGAAAAGGAGGCCGTCTTCTTCCGCGAGCTGGCCATGGTCTGCAACGTCAGCGCCGCGTTGCGCAAGGCGAGGCTGACGGGCTGCAGCTCTCTGGCCTATGAACGCCGCAAGACGGACATGCGCTTTCGCGCCTCGTGGGAAGAGGCGATCGACCAGAGCTATGCGATGCTGGAGCTCGAGATGCTCGAGCGGGTCCGCTTCGGGGACGACCGGCCGCCGCCCGCCACGGAGGCGGAAAAGAGGCTTCGGTCGATCCCGACCGCGCTCGCCCTGCAGCTTCTCAGGCTCTACGAGAACCGGGTCAAGGCCAGGACGGCGGCGCCGGCGACCCGGGCCTGCCGAGGCCCCGCCGCGGGGCGCCGGGCCGACCGGATGGCGCAGCGTCGCGAGTTCGAGGCGATGCTCCTCGACTTCAACCGCCGCATGGGCGGCCAGGGCTGAGGAGGGCGCCATGATCGAGAGATTCGCGCATCTGAGCGAAGCGGAGCGGGCCGCCCGCTGCTCGCCCGCCGAGCGGCTTGCGATGCTGGAGCCGGAGCGGCGCGAGGCCTTCTGGAAGACTCTTCCGGCGCGGCTCAGGGACGATTTCCTGACCAGCTGGGAGATCAAGGCCCGGCCGGCGCAGCTTCCACCCGAGGGCGACTGGCGGATCTGGATGATCATGGCCGGGCGCGGCTTCGGCAAATCGAGGGCGGGAGCGCAATGGGTGATCGAGCTCGCCCGGACGTCGGGGCTCCGGATCGCTCTGGTCGGGCCGACCGACGACGAGGTCCGCTCGGTCATGATCGAGGGCAGCTCGGGCATAATCGCCAGCGCTCCGGACGACGAGCGGCCGGCCTGGGAGCCCTCGCTCGGGCGGCTGAGCTGGGCGAACGGCAGCCGGGCCTTCGTCTATTCGGGGGCCAATCCGGACGCCCTGCGCGGTCCCGAGCACGACCATGCCTGGTGCGACGAGCTCGCCAAATGGGCCCGCGCCGAGGCCGTCTGGGACAATCTGATGTTCGGGCTCAGGCGCGGCGCCTTGCCGCGGGCGCTGGTGACGACGACCCCGCGGCCGACCCCCCTGATGCGCAAGCTCGCCACTCGCGGCGACGTCGTCCTGACCCGGGGGCGGACCGCGGACGCCGCCCTGCTCGCGCCCGCCGTGGTCGACCACCTGACCGGCCTTTACGGCGGCACGCGCTTCGGCCGGCAGGAGCTGGACGGGGAGCTGATCGAGGACGTCGAGGGGAGCCTGTGGCCGAGGGACCTCATCGAGCGGTGCCGGACGGTCGCCGGCGCAACCGGCGGCGGCGGCCATTTCCGCCGGGTCGTGATCGGCGTGGATCCGCCGGCCGGCGCCCATGGCGACGATTGCGGGATCGTCGCCTGCGCCCTGGCCGACGACGGAGTCGCCCATGTCGTCGACGACGCCAGCGTCTCGGGGCGGAGCCCGGAAGGCTGGGCCCGGGCGGTCGCCGGGGCGGCGCGGAAATGGGGCGCGGACCGGATCGTCGCGGAGGGCAACCAGGGGGGGGCGATGGTCGCCAGCGTGCTGCGCGCCGCCGACGTCGGGCTGCCGGTGCGGATGGTCCACGCCTCGGCCGGCAAGTCGGCCCGGGCCGAGCCGGTGGCGGCGCTGTTCGAGCGCGGGGCGGCGAGGTTCGCCGGGGCCTTTCCGCGGCTCGAGGACGAGCTCGCCGGGCTGGTCGCCGGCGGCGGCTACGAAGGGCCGGGGCGATCGCCCGACCGCGCCGACGCGATGGTCTGGGCGATGACCGAGCTCATGCTCGGCAAGGCGAGGGCTGAGCCGAGGATAAGGCAGCTTTGAGGCCGCGCCGGCGGACGGCCAGCCGAAGCATGGCAGGTTCATCGGGACGCCGAGGTTGCTTGGAGGTGCCCTGAAGACCTTGCGTCATGACTGGCCAGGCCGCTAATTCCTAGTCCGGCGCGACGGTAAGGGGCCGATCGACGCATCATGATGCCGGGCTGCGCGCGGTCCGGCTGGCGTGGGAGCTGTCAATGCTGGACATGTCGAAGTCGGGCGAAGGCTCCGAAGGCCGATCTTCGGCATCGGTTCAGCGACGAAAGTCGATATGGCGATGGCCAGCGCTCTGGTGGCCATTCGTCGTGGGCCTGGCCTTTCTGTCCGTTGCCATCGCCCTCGAGCACGGGGCCTGGGTGGTCGGCAGCAGCGGCGGTCACGCCGCGGGCACGGCGGGTGCCGGTGCCCATCCGTCCAGCAGCATCTTCCGGATGGACTCGCTAGTGCTCCTCATCTCCGAGGTAGGTTATGCGTTCATCATCGCCTGGGTGGTTTCATATTTCATTGAGGCCGGAGCTCGCCGCGAGCAAAACGAAGCTTTCGACCAATCCATGTCAGCGATCAGCCAGGACGTGTTCCAGGGCGTGTTTCGCATTCGACACAGGCCGGAATATGTTCAGGCGGTGATAACCAATTGCCTGGAAACGCGACTGGTTCGGGAAGGGTACGATCTCACCTACACCGTCGATCCGTTCACTCCGGCGCAGGAAGCCAAGCACGATCTGGATCCCGGAAGATTCGTTCAGGTTACCGCAGCGATTCGGTATCACGCGCGGAATATCGGTACGAAAACGGAAAATTTCACCACTTCGTACGGTATCCCCACACGGTCAGGTAAACTTCGCCCGCTGTCCGGAATGACCGGGTTGAGGATCGGCGGAAAACCTTTCAACCAGAAAGCGATAGAGGCACTTCGGGTAACCGAGACCAAAGGCTCCCACCCCACGGACATAATGTATCGTTTCGATTTCACTCTCGACCCGCAGCAGAGTATTGAGGTGGTGATCGAGGTCGTCCTTGTAAAAGAAAAATCGGATGCGGAAACTTTCGGTTTTGGATTGCCAACGATGGATGCGAGCATTCGGCTGAATATGAATGTGCCATCAATGCGCTTCGGCGCAACGCCCCGGATCATAGGCGAGCTGCGCGAGGTGCGCTCGCCGGAAAACGGACGGTCGGGGGAGTGGAAAGTCGATCATCCGATCCTACCTTATAACAGCGTGATCCTCTGGTGGCGGAGCCCGGAGGACGACGGCACGGACGATGTGATGGAGACTCCTGAGTCGGAAGCCGGTATCGAGCAGGTCGAGCCTGCTGGGCTAAGTGACCAGAAAGGCTTGATAAAGCGGGCGATTCACGCCTCTGAAAGGATCGCTCATCTAGTCTTGCCGGGAAAGAATCGCTCGGATAAGAGTTGACCTTGCAGATTGAACGTGGAGCAACGGGGACAGGAGATACGAAAATGATGAGGATCTTGATTGGAGACGGAGGCTCGGTCGGCTGATCCAGCATCGTCTTCCGTAACCAAAAGGGCGGCGCGAAAGCGCCGCCCTTTTTCGTTTTCGACAAAATCGAGATCCGCTTGCGCCTCGACGGCCGAGCCGGTGGCGGGACTGTTCATCGCCGGTGGCGGCTACGAAGGCCGGGGCGATCGCCCGACCGCGCCGACGCGATGGTCTGGGCGATGACCGAGCTCATGCTCGGCAAGGCGCGGGCGGAGCCGAGGATAAGGCAGCTTTGAGGGGAATTCCTCCCCGACATTGGTCGGGGAGGGGACCGCGCGAAGCGCGGTGGAGGGGTCCTGCGGACTCTCAAGAACCCCTCCACCAGGCTTCGCCTGGTCCCCCTCCCCGCGAAATCGCGGGGAGGATCTATAGGCGGGAGACAGTTCATGAAATGGTTCGGACGGAAGGCGGCGCCGGCGGCGCGGCCGCTGCTTCATCGCGCCCATGCCGGCGCGGCGGGGATCGGGGAGTGGCCGCGCAATTACGAGGCGCAGGTGCGCGAGGCCTATCTCGGCAATCCCGTCGCCCAGCGCGCGGTCCGGCTGGTCGCGGAGAGCGTGGCCTGGGCGCCCGTCTTCGCCACCGACGGCGAGGCCGGGACGGAGGCGTCGGAGCGGGCGCTGAAGCTCGCGGCGCCGCCGCTGCTCGACTCGGCGGCGGCGCAGCTGCTCCTCCACGGCAACGCCTTCCTCCAGATATTGCTCGACGCCGACGCGGCCCCGGCCGAGCTGTTCGCGCTGAGGCCCGAGCGGGTCAGCGTCGAGGCGGACCAGGGCGGATGGCCGGCCGCCTACGTCTACCGGGCCGGCTCGGTGAAGGCGCGGCTTCCGGCGCTCGACGCGCTCGGCCGGCCGGGCATGGTCCATATCAAGGCGATGCACCCGCTCGACGACCATTACGGGCTCGGCTGCCTCGGCTCGGCCTCGGGGGCGGTGGCGATCCACAATGCGGCGACCCGCTGGAACAAGGCGCTGCTCGACAACATGGCGAGGCCGTCGGGGGCGCTGACCCTCGAGGGCGGCGACGGGGCGCTCGCGCCCGAGCAATATTCGAGGCTGAGGGACGAGCTCGAGCTTCATTTCGCCGGGACCGCCAATGCCGGCCGGCCGCTTCTGCTCGAGGGCGGGCTCAAATGGCAGGCGATGAGCCTCAGCCCGGCCGACATGGACTTCGCCGGGATGAAGGCGGCGGCGGCCCGCGAGATCGCGCTCGCCTTCGGGGTGCCGCCGATGCTGCTCGGGCTTCCGGGGGATTCGACCTACGCCAATTACCGGGAGGCGAACCGGGCGCTGTGGCGGCTGACCGTGCTTCCGCTCGCCGACAAGCTGCTCGGCGGGATCGCGGCGGCGCTCGGCGCCTGGTGGCCGGGGCTGAAGCTGGCGCTCGACGTCGACCAGGTCACGGCCCTCGCCGAGGACCGCGAGCGGCTGTGGGCGCAGGTGAGCTCGGCCGACTTCCTCAGCCGCGAGGAGAAGCGGGAGATGCTGGGGTTCGGCGCAGCTTGAGACCCTCCCCCCGGATTTTCCGGGGGAGGGGGACAGCGCGCAGCGCGGTGAGGGGGTCTTCTTCACTCGGCAAGGCCCCTCCACCGCCCTTCGGGCGGTCCCCCTCCCCTGCGAATGCAGGGGAGGATTTTTTTGGAATGGAGGAGACGATGGGGGAACAGGGGAATTCGATGCTCGCCTTGCTCGTCGCCCAGGCGGAGGGGCAGGGGGCGGGGCTGGTGACGGTGCGCGCGCTGGTCGAGGAGGCGAGCGAGGTGGGCGCGGCTCGGGCGCTGGAGGCGCTCGGGCTGGGCGACGGCAAGGCGCGGCGCGACATGGACGAGCTGAGGGAGCTCCTCCAGGCCTGGCGCGACGCCAAGAAATCCGCGTGGCAGGCGGTGGCGAGCTGGCTGGCGAGGATCCTGCTGGCCCTGCTCGTGCTCGGGATGAGCGTGAGGCTGGGCCTGCTGGAGCTTCTGAAATGAAAGGCGCAAGGCGGATGAGGTTCGCGGGCTATGCGGCGATCTTCGACCGGCCCGACCGGGGCGGCGACGTCGTCAAGGCGGGGGCGTTCGGGCGGAGCCTGGAGCGGGGGGCGGGGGCGGTGCCGCTGCTCTGGCAGCACGATCCGGCGCGGCCGGTCGGGCGGATCGAATATCTGAGGGAGGACAGGCGCGGCCTGAGGGTGATCGCCCGGCTTTCGGGCGGGACGGCGGGGCGGGAGGCGGCGGCCCTGCTCAGGGAAGGCAAGGTGGCCGGGCTGAGCTTCGGCTTCCGGGTGAGGCGGTCGAGCGGCTCGGCGCCGAGGGCGCTCGAGGACGTCGAGCTGGTCGAGGTAAGCCTGGTCAGGGTGCCAATGCAGCCCAAGGCGCGGGTGCATGCGGTGCAATGAGGAGGCCGCGCCGTCCGCCGGAGCGAGCCGCCTGACATGGGGCCGCGGCGCGCGGAACCATCGCGCTAACGGTTGATTTATATCTTCCAACGATATATGTTCACCGATAGAGACCTATTAGGATTGATCACGCTAAGCGGCG
Source organism: Allosphingosinicella sp. (assembly GCA_035714565.1). Taxonomy (GTDB): domain Bacteria; phylum Pseudomonadota; class Alphaproteobacteria; order Sphingomonadales; family Sphingomonadaceae; genus Allosphingosinicella. Next base: position 14,658 of record DASTLX010000010.1, on the reverse strand, counting down.
TGTATCCCATGTCGAACGGCTGGCAGGTGATGATAGACGCCCACTGGACGGACGTCACGCCCCAACGGCCCCACGGCCTGCGGTATGCGCTGATCTTGCAGGATGAGACCGGTGACAGGCTGCTGGGTTTCGACAATTCGCACGGGTTCGACGGAGCGGCCTCGACCGACCGCTTCGATCATGAGCATCGCGCGGGCAGGGTGGGGCGCCGATATGAATATCGTTTCACGACGGCGTCGGCGCTGGTCGGGGATTTCTTCGCCCGGGCCGCTGACTATTGCGCATCGCGCGGTGTGCCGTTCGACTTCGATATCGAGGAAGAAGTATCATGAAGACGATTTCCGGAACGGAGCTGCGCGATCGCCTTCTCGCGAGGATGTCGGCTGTCCGCGTGGAATCGCACGAGGATTGGCTGCAGGTAATCAGCGTATCGGGCAATCAGGAGCTGATGAGCCTGATCGGGCGCTACTCGCCTAACAGCGTCAGCGAGCTTGCCGAGCTGGCAGGGCGGCGCCAGCCGAACGTCAGCCGGTCGTTGAGCGCGCTCGTCGGCGCGGGCCTGGTCGAGGTGAGAACGGAGGGACGCCGGTCGATTCCAATGCTGACTCCGCTCGGCCGCGAAAAGAGCGAGAACCTGCAATTGATCGAATCCGGCGCGGCCGTCGATCCGGGCACGGAAGACCGGCCGGAGCCGGCGCTGCTCTCGTTCGAGACGGACGGGGGCGGCGCACCGGCCGCGACCGAATTGCCGCTGGCTTCGACGGACGTGCCGCAGGACGAGCTGCCGGGGAAACTTCTCGTGTGGCTGCGGCTGCGCGGCGAATCGCAGCGAAGGATCGCCTCCCATTCGGGCGACCTCAACGCCGTGGCCCTGCATGTCGTCGACAATTGGTGGCGTATCCTGCATCGGCGGGATTCGCCGTTTCGGCTCTGCGATCTCACCTTCGACGGCGACAGCAATCCCTTCTCGATCTCGGTTTCGTCCGTGGGCCGGCGAATGGAGCTCCTCACGAGGGCGCATGACGGCGTTCCGGTGATGCTCGACGACGGCGACCGTTGGCTGAAGATCGAGAAGTTCGAGGACAGCCTCCTGAACGAGTTCCTGTCTCCCCTCGCGCGCTGCCAGCGAAGCCTGGGAAGGCTCGATCGGCCGCTTCAGGACCGGCTCGAGCGGCTGCTGGATTCGCGCGCCTCCGCCAGCGAGGCAAGCTATTGCAAGACCGCCGGGGCGCTGGGGCTTTCGCCCTACAATCTCGCCGAGGAGATGTATGAGCGTGTGCGCCGGCTGATGGAGATCATGCCGGACGAGGAGAGCCGGCTGGACTTCAGCTCGGCGGTGCTCGCCGACGCGCTCCAGGAAGGCCAGGAATGGACTCTCGCCGAGCTCCAAGGGAAGGGGGCCGCGAACGTGCTCCCCGGACTTCGGGAGCTGCGGCAACGGTGCCTGACGGTCGGCCACAACCGATTCGCCAGCCGTCCCTGGGAACGGGGGACCAATTTGGCGCGCGCGACGCGGGCCGAGCTGGGACTGGAAGCGGACGTGTCGATCGGCGGTCCCAAGGGACTGGCCCGGCTGTTCGGCGCGGACGACGAGCTGCGTCGGAGCCCGGAAGCGCCGGGTTCGCTGCGCGCCTTCCAAGCCTGCCATGACGGCCTTCCAACCGTCATCGTCGAGGATGAAGGCGACCGGCGGACAAGCTTCATTCTCGCCCGTGCGGTCGGGGACTATCTGGCTTACGGAAACCAGGCGGCCTGCGTGGCCGATCTGTACACCGACCGGCAGGCGGTCGGCCGTGCCTTTGCAGCCGAGTTCATGGCGCCGGCCGCCGGAGTGGTGAACATGATGGAAGCGGAGGACAGGTCGCGGGTCCAGATAGCGGCCCATTACGGAGTGACTCCCGGCGTCGTTTCCCATCAATACGACAACAACCGGATGGCGGCATAAGAACGGGCAGGCGGAGGCAGCATCCTCCGCCTGTACCTGACGCCGGCCGCCCCATCTTCGCCATGACCAGCCTCCCCGGCCGACGGCTGGGGAGAGGCGGCCGAGGCCGCGCCCGGTCGTCGGCCTGGCCGGGCGGGCCTGTGCGGATTCGCGGAACGACCGCGACCCTGAGCTAATAGGCAGACGTCAAGGACAGGAAGCCGCCGGCTCGCCGAGGCCGATCCGACGATGGCCGAGATGCGCCCGCCGAGGCGCGGCGCGCCCGGCCCGTCACCGGAAAATGAAGACGAGAGAAATTCCCGCGCTCGCGCGCGGGATGACGCGCACGTTCGTGCATTGATGAGGAGAGAGGGAATGCTGGAAGTGAAAGCGGATCCGCTGGAGCAGTCGTTCGAGGCCCTGGAGCGGGGCGACGAGGAGGTGGCGGAGCTGCGCGAGGAGATGGCGCAGCTCAAGAGCCGGATGGACGCCCAGGCGGTGGCGGCGGCCCGGCCGGCGCTGAGCGGGGCGAGGGGCGGAGGATCGCCCTTCGTCGAATCCTACCTGAGGAAGGGGCTGGAGAGCGGGATCGAGCTCAAGGCGATGGCGGGCACGACCGACGCCGCCGGCGGCTATGCGGTGCCGGAGGAGATCGATTCGGAGATCGGCCGGCTGCTCACCTCGATCTCGCCGATCCGCGCGATCGCCAACGTCGTCAGGGTGGGCAGCGCCGGCTATCGCAAGCTGGTGACGGCGGGCGGGACCCCGTCCGGCTGGGTGAGCGAGACGGCGGCCCGGCCGGAGACGGCGACCCCGACCTTCATCGAGGTCGCCCCGCCCTTCGGCGAGCTCTACGCCAATCCGGCGGCGAGCCAGGCGATGCTCGACGACGCCGCCTTCGACGTCGAGGCCTGGCTGGCGCAGGAGATCGCGACCGAGTTCGCCCGGGCCGAGGGCTCGGCCTTCGTCAGCGGCAACGGGGTCAACCGGCCCAAGGGCTTCCTCGCCAGCCCGACCTCGGCCCAGGGCGACCATGTCCGGGCGTTCGGGACCCTGCAATATGTGGGGACCGGCGAGGTGGCCGGCTTCGGCGCCGATCCGGCCGACAGGCTGATCGACCTCGTCCAGGCGCTTCGCCCCCCCTATCGGCAGGGCGCGGTGTTCGTGATGAACTCGGCGACCGCGTCGGCGATCCGCAAGTTCAAGACCTCCGACGGCGCCTTCCTGTGGCAGTCGGGGCTCGGCGCGGCGCAGCCCGATACCCTGCTCGGCTATCCCGTGGTCGAGGCGGAGGACATGCCCGACGTGACGGCGGACAGCGTGTCGATCGCGTTCGGCAACTTCCGGGCCGGCTATCTGATCGCCGAGCGGACCGAGACCCAGATCCTTCGCGACCCCTACACCAACAAGCCCTTCGTCCATTTCTACGCGACCAAGCGGGTCGGCGGGCAGGTAGCCAATTCGGAAGCGATCAAGCTCCTGAAGTTCACCGACTGAGGGCTCGGGTCAAAGGGGTACTTTGACCCGGGTTTCCCCTCCACCACCCTTCGGGTGGTCCCCCTCCCCATCGGGCGAGCCCGATGGGGAGGACTTAGGGAGAGACATCATGATCGAGGGCGAGGCGCTGGTCCTGCCGCCGGAGGCGGCGGGGGCGGCGAAGGCATATTTGCGGGTGGAGCGGGCGGACGAGGACGCCCTGATCGGCGGGCTGGCCGAGGCCGCGGCGGAGCTTTGCGAGGCCTTCACCGGGCGCGCGCTGCTGACCCGCGGCTTCGTCGAGACGATTCCGGCGAGCCGGGCGTGGCGGCGGCTGGGCCGGGCGCCGGTCCGGGCGATCACTTCGGTCGAGGCCCTGCCCGCCGAGGGGCCGGCGCTCGCGCTGGCGAGCGAAGCTTACGGGATCGACATCGATTCCGAAGGCGACGGCTGGGTCAGGCTGACCGACCCGGGCGCCACCCGGCGGATCCGGGTCGGCTACCAGGCCGGGCTGGCCGGCGGCTGGAGCGAGCTTCCGGCGGCGCTGCGGCAGGGCGTCGTCAGGCTCGCCGCGCATTTCTACGCGAACCGGACGGCGGAAGCGCCGCGAGAAGGCGAGCCGCCGGCGGCGGTCGCCGCCTTGTGGCGGCCCTTCCGCCGCTTCCGGCTGCGTTGAGGGAGGAGACGATGTTCGAGAAGCTGATGCTCCACGGCGCCGCGATGGCCCGGAAGGCGGCGCGGGCGCGCCGGGCCGGGCTCGCCGAGGCGATCCGCGGCGAGGCGCCCGAGGGCGTTCGGGTGAGCGAGGAAGAGGAAGCGGTGGCGCTCGAGGGGCGGGGCCTGGTGCGCCGCTTCGAGCTCGAGCCGGAACTGCGCTGGCTGATCGCCGGGAGGCGGCGGTGAGCGCGGGCGCGGCGCTGGCCGCCGCGGCGATCGACGCCCTGGCCGCGCTCGGGCTGGGCGGGGTCTATCCGGGGCCGCCGCTGCAGGCGGCCTCGCCCTATGCCGTGGTCGAATGCGGGGCGGAGACGGACTGGGGGCACAAGGGCGGAGCGGGGCGCGAGATAAGGCTGGCGGTGATCCTGCGCGACTCGGGAGAGCGGCCGGAACGGGCTCAGGCCTTCGCCGACGTCGCCGAGGCGACGATCGAGGCCGGGCTCGAAGTCGAGGGCTGGCGGCTGGTCACGCTGGCGCTGGTCAGGCGGCGGACGCTCGCCGAGGGCCGGGGCGGCCGGATAGGCTGGGCGGTGGTGATCGAATATCGGGCGCGGCTGCTGGCGGAGTGAATATTCAAATCCTCCCCCGGATTTCCGGGGAGGGGGACCGCGCGAAGCGCGGTGGAGGGGTCTTCGGAGTCGGAACGGCCCCTCCACCAGGCTTCGCCTGGTCCCCCTCCCCTGCAAATGCAGCGGAGGATTTTTCTATTTCGGCGCGGCCGCGGGGAGGCTGGCCTTGAAGGTCTCCACCGCATTCTCGTGGATGTAGCCGATCTCGTCGGTCGCGTTCTGCTCGGCGGTCGCGCGGGCGATCTTGGCCGAGACGTCGCTGGCGACGGAGGCGGACCGGAAGGCGGCTTCCTCCGCCTTGCAGGCGGTGGCGAGCTTGGCCTGGAAGGCGGCCTCGTCGACGCCCTCCTTGACCTGCGCCCGGGCGAAAGCGCCGAGGCACTTGGAATAGCTGGTCCGAGCCGAAGCGAGATTGCCCTGGGCGGTCGCCATGAGGGCGATGAGCAGCACTTGTGAAATCATCCCGAATTCCAGTGCAACAGTTTGAGACGAAGGGAGATTATCGATGGGCGCGGAAAAGGGAAGCGCTTTCTTGCTGAAGGTGGGAAATGGCGCGGAACCGCCGGTCTTCGCGACCGTGGCCGGGATGCGGACGACCCAGATGTCCGTCAACGGCGAGGCGGTGAACGTGACCAGCAAGGATTCGGGCGGCTGGCGCGAGCTGCTGTCGGGCGCGGGCGTGCGCTCGGTCTCGGTGGCGGCGAGCGGGATCTTCACCGGTTCGGCGGCCGAGATACGGCTCAAGTCGAACGCGCTCGCCGGGCAGGTCGACGATTACGAGCTGAGCTTCGAGAGCGGCGAGAGGCTGCGCGGGCGCTTCCTGGTGACCCGGCTCGATTATTCGGGCGACTATAACGGCGAGCGCAATTACGCCCTGAGCCTGGAAAGCTCGGGCGCGGTGGTGACCTTGTGAGCGCGCCGGCGAACCCCGGGCGCGGCGAGGCGGCCCTGCTCGTCGGCGGCGAGCCCGTGAAGCTCAGGCCGAGCTTCGAGGCGCTGGTCGCCGCCGAGGAGGAGCTGGGGCCGCTCTTCGCCCTCGTCGAGCGGGCGGCGGCGGGCGGCCTGCGGGTGAGCGAGATCGCCGCCTTGTTCTGGCATTGCGCGGAGGCGCGGCCGGAGGGGCTGAGCAGGGAGCGGATCGGAGCGGCGATCGTGGAGCGGGGGCTGGCGGGGGCGACTCCGCTGCTCCGGGTGCTGCTCGGGCAGATCCTCAATGGCGCGGTTTAGCGACTCGGCGGCTCGGCTGGCGGGGCTTGCCGGGGCGCTGCTGGGGTGGCGGCCGGAGGAGTTCTGGCGGTCGACCCCGGCGGAGCTGGGGGCGGTGCTCGCGGCGCTGGCCGGGACCGACGCGGAGGGCGCGTCGCGGGACGATCTCGATCGGCTGATGGAGCGGTTTCCGGATTGAAATTTCACAGATCGGGGCGGGTACCCCTCCACCAGGTTCGCCTGGTCTCCCCCCCCCCATCTGCGATGGGGAGGATTTTCATGGACGAGGAGATCGAGCGGCTGGTGGTGAGCGTGCGGGCCGATACCGGCGCGTTCGCGCGCGACGTGGCCGAGATGAAGGGGCAGCTCGAGGGGCCCCTGGCCGACGGGCTGGAGCGCGCCGGACGGGTGCTCGAGGCCGCGCTCGTCCGGGCGGTCCTGACCGGCAAGCTGGGCTTCGAGGATTTGAAGCGGGCGGCGCTCGCGGCGATGGCGCAGATCGCCGCGGCGGCGATCCGCGCCGGGATCGGGGCGGCGGGCGGGGGCGGCGGGGGCGGCCTGTTCGCGGCGGCGGCGCAGGTGCTGGGCGCGCTGACCGGAGCGCCGGGACGGGCGACCGGCGGGCCGGTGGCGCCGGGGCGGCCCTACCGGGTCGGCGAGCGCGGGCCTGAGCTGTTCGTCCCGACCGCGAGCGGACGGATCGAGACGGGCGCCGGCGGGGTCCGGGAGATCAGGCTGAGCATCGCGGTCAGCGCCCCGGCGGGCGAGGCGCCCCAGGCGCTCGCGCAATCGGGACGGCAGGTGGCGCGGGCGGTCAGGCAGGCGCTGATGCGGGTCGGGGATTGAGCGCCCCCCTAATTCCTCCCCAGGATCTCCTGGGGAGGGGGACCGCGCGAAGCGCGGTGGAGGGGCTCTCCGGACGCCGCAAGGCCCCTCCACCACGCCTCGCATGGTCCCCCTCCCCTGCAAAAGCAGGGGAGGATTTTTATCGGGGAGGACTGAGTCATGGGTCACTGGCTGGCGCCGCCGGGGGCGGCGAGGCAGGTCGGTTTCGTCAAGCGGTTCGATGCGCGCCTCTGGACCGTCAATTTCCCCCGGCCGATGATGGCCTCGGTGGTGACGACGGGGCCGAATTCGCTCCGGGTCGACTGCGTCTTCTACAAGGCGGATGACCTGGCCGGGCTGATCTGGGAAGCGGAGGACCGGTTCGACCATCCCCTCCTCGCCTACGAGACGAGCCGCGATTTCCGGGCCTGCCGGCTCCGCTTCCGATGGCGGAGCGGCGGGATCAGGGCGCTCGACGCCGTCGACGGCCCGACTCTGACGATCGAGGGGCGGGACGAGGCGGGGGCGGCGAGGAGCTGGTACGTCCGGCTGTGGAACTATGCCGACGGCGCTCCGGAGGACTCGCTCGTCGAGCTCGACTTCGGGGCGCTGGCGAGCGGCTGGGCGGGGGAGGATCCGGTCTGGGCGGGCGACGTCGACCGGATGTTCGTGTCGATGGTCGCGCCGGGCCATGCCCATGAAGACTCGCCCCTGGCCGAACCGGCGGAGGGCTGGGCGGAGCTCAGCGGCATCGCCTGCGAGGGCTCGAGCTCGGTGCTCTCGACCGGCGACACCCTGGTGCCCGAGCACCGGCTGCGGATCGCGACCGGCTATGACGACCTCTACCACCTGACCCCGGAGCGGGTGCTGAGGAACTGCCTCCAGCTCGGCTATCGCGGGCCGATCAACCATTATGTCGGGATGAGCCACTATTTCCGGCTCGAGGCGAGCGGCGGCCGCTTCTACGTCAGCCTCGCGGGCGGGGTCCTGAACGCGCCCTGCGCCGCCTGGCATTCGGATTTCGCCGGCCGCGCCGGGGCGCTCGGCTACGAGCTGATCTGGTCGCTCTCCTACGAGCTGCTCGACCAGCATGTCTGGGGCGACTGGAAGCAGAGGGCGCAGGACGGGTCGCCGGCCCTGACCGGATGGTCGCCGCCCTCGACGCTGCTTTCGCCCGCCCATGGCGGAGCGATGTCCTACCTGCGGCTGGCGGCGCAGGCCTTTGCCGGGATCGCGGCCGCGGCGGGGCTGAGGATGAGGTTCCAGGTCGGCGAGCCCTGGTGGTGGGTCTTCGCGGACGGGCGTATCTGCCTTTACGACCCGGCGGCGGCGGCGAGCTTCGCTCCGGCGTCGATCGCCGACGCGCGCGGGGCGCTGAGCGAGGCGCAGCTGGCGAGTCTCGACGCGGCCGGCGCGGTGCTCGCGGATTCGACCGCGGCCCTGCTCGCGGCGGTCCGGGCCGTGGCGGCGGATGCCGAGACGTTGCTCCTGGCCTATCTGCCGACGGTCCTCGACGGCCCTCACCTGAAGCGGGCCAACCTGCCCGCCGCCTGGGCGAACCCGGCCTTCGATCGGCTCCAGCTCGAGGATTACGACTGGGTGACGCGGGGCAATTCGGGAGCGAGCGCGCGCAGCGCGGAGTCGGCCGAGGCGCGGCTCGGCTATCCGCCCGACCGGCAGCATTATTTCGCGGGCTTCGTGCTCGCCGAGGAGGACAAGGCGCATTGGCACCGGATCGCCGAGGCGATCGCCGCGGCTCGGGCGCGCGGCTCGGGCGAGGTGTTCGTATGGGCGCTGCCGCAGGTGCTTCGCGACGGATTCACCTGGTTCGATCCAGCGACGGGAGACGGGGACGTGGAAGCTTTCGACGATGTGCGCTTTCCAGTGGCGCTGGGGCGGGAGGCGAGCGTCGAGCCGAGCTTCTCGACCGCGGTGGTGACCGGCGCCGGCGGCGGCGAGCAGAGGAACAGCGACTGGGCGGACGCCAGGCTCCGCTTCGACGCCGGGCCGGGGGTTCGCGGCGAAGCGGACTTGCACGCCCTGATCGCCTTCTTCCGGGCGCGGCGCGGCGCCGCCCAGGCGTTTCGCTTCGAGGATCCGTTCGACAACAGCTCGAACGGAATGACCGGAGCGCCGGGACCGGCGGACCAGCTGCTCGGGCTCGGCGACGGGGTCCGGACCGACTTCGCGCTGGTGAAGCATTATGGCGGGCAGGAGCGGCGGATCACCCGGCCGGCGGCCGGGACCGTCCGGGTGTCGGTCGCCGGGGTCGAGCGGGTCGGCGGCTGGGCCCTCGGCCCGCTCGGCACCCTGAGCTTCGACGAGGCGCCTGAAGAGGGGGCGCCGGTGAGGGCCGGGTTCCGCTTCGACGTGCCGGTGCGCTTCGCCGAGGACCGGCTCGGCGTGAGCCGGGCCACGTTCGAGGCGGGGGAAATATTGTCGGTGCCGCTGATCGAGGTCCGCGAGGGGTAGGGCCGAGTCGAACGCCCCGAAGTCCTCCCCGCGATTACGCGGGTGAGGGGCCGCGCGAAGCGCGGTGGAGGGGGTCTTCCGGGACTTAGTAAAAAGAACCCCTCCACCATGCTTCGCATGGTCCCCCTCCCCCGGGAAGCCGGGGGAGGATTTTCAATCCAAGGAGCCTGGCCATGTCTTCCTTCCTCGAGCGGGAGCTCGCGACGCTGGCTTTCTGCTGGCGGGCGGAGCGGCGGGACGGGGTCTGCCTGGGGTTCACCAGCCACGACCGCGACCTCGCGATCGACGGGCTCGTCTATCGGGCGGCACCGGGGATGCTGCCTTCGGCGGTGTCGGTGTCGGACGATTTCGACGCCTCGACGCTCGACGTCTCGGGCGCGCTCACCAGCGATTCGATCGGCGAGGCCGACCTCGCGGCGGGCCGCTGGGACCGGGCCTTGTTGTCGCTGTTCCTGGTCGACTGGGAGGATGCGGAGGGCGGGCGGCTCCACCTCGCGCGGGGCGAGCTTGGCGACGTCACGGTCAGGGCGAACGGGTTCGAGGCCGAGCTTCGCGGCGCCGCGGCCCTGCTGGAGCGCGCGGTGGCCGAGCAGACCTCGCCCGAATGCCGGGCCGAGCTCGGCGACCGCCGGTGCCGGGTCGACATGGCCGGGCGCGTCCGCACGACCCGGGTGACGGCGGCTCCGGCGGAGGGCGTCGTCGTCGTCGAGGTGGCGGCGGGCGGCGCTTTCGCTTTCGGGCGGCTGCGCTGGATCGGCGGCGCCAATAGCGGCCTCGAGAGCCTGATCGTCGCTTCCGAGGGATCGGAGCTGATCCTCCGGGAGGCTCCGCCCTTCGCCATCGCGGAAGGGGACAGGGTCGAGCTTCGCGAGGGCTGCGACAAGAGTTTCGCGACGTGCCGGGCGCGCTTCGCCAACGCCGAGAATTTCCGGGGCGAGCCGCACCTGCCCGGCATGGACCTTCTCACCCGCTATCCGGGAGCGTGATCATGAAAGGCGTGGACATAGCGGCGCGGGCCTGCGCGCTGGCGGGGACCCGATTCCGGCCGCAGGGCCGCCATCCCAGGCAGGGCCTCGACTGCGTCGGAGCGGTCGCGTTCGCCTGCGGCGTTCCGAGCGACCGGATCCCGCGGGATTACACCTTGCGGAGCCAGGCCCTGCCCGAAATCGAGCGCCGGCTTCGCGGCCTCGGCTGCCGGCCGGTCGACGGCGGGGCGCTGAAGCTCGGCGACGTCGCCGTCTGCGAGACCGGGCCGGCGCAGTTCCATCTGATCGTCGTCACCCCGTTCGGATTCGTCCACGCCGACGCCGCCCTTCGACGGGTGGTCGAGCGGCCTTTCCCCATCCCCTGGACCGTGGCCGGGGCGTGGCGCCTGGCGACGGAGGAATTCTAGATGGCGACGCTCGTCCTCACCGCCGTCGGAAGCGCGATCGGCGGGCCGATCGGAGGCGCGATCGGAGCCCTGGTCGGGCAGCAGATAGACGGGCGGCTGTTCGCGCCCAAGCCGCGCCAGGGGCCCAGGCTCGGCGAGCTCGCCGTCCAGACGTCGAGCTACGGCAGCCAGATCCCCCGATTGTTCGGGACGATGCGGGTCGCGGGAACCGTGATCTGGGCGACCGACCTCAGGGAGGAACGCTCGAAGAGCGGCGGCGGCAAGGGCCGGCCCAAGACGGTCGAATACAGCTATTCGGCCAATTTCGCGGTCGTCCTGTCCGGCCGGCCGATCCTCGCGGTCCGGCGGATCTGGGCGGACGGCAAGCTGCTTCGCGGCGCCGCCGGGGACTTCAAGACGGCGACCGGCTACCGGCTCCACCTCGGCGGCGAGGACCAGGCGGTAGACCCGCTGATCGCGGCGGTCGAAGGCGCCGGGCTGGCGCCTGCCTACCGCGGCATCGCCTATGCCGTTTTCGAGGATTTCCAGCTTGCCGATTACGGCAACCGCATCCCGTCGCTCACCTTCGAGGTCGAGGCCGATTCCGGGACGATCGGGCTCGCCGCGGTCGCGGCGGCCCTCGGCGGCGGGCTGGCGACGATTGGGGAATCGGTCGCCGTGGCCGGCTATGCGGCGGGCGGCGACAGCGTCCGGGCGGCGATAGCGGCGCTCGCCGAGCTCGAGCCGCTATCCCTGGTCGACGACGGGCAGGGGCTCGCGATCGCCAGCGGCGTCGGCGCGACGGTGACGGTCGCGGAAAGCGAGCTCGGGGCCTCGGCGCCGGGTGCCGGCGGACGCGGCGAATGGCTCCGGCGAAGCGGCGATTCGGTGCCGGCCGAGGCCAGCCTGGCCTATTACGACCCGGCCCGCGACTACCAGACCGGCCTCCAGCGGGCGAGCCGGCCGGGCGCCGCCCTGGTCAGCGACCGGCGCGCCGTCGCCGCGGCGCTCGACGCCGCGACCGCCAAGGCGCTGTCGGCGAACCGGCTCGACAGGCTGTGGGCGGCGCGGCGCTCGGCGAGGCTCCATCTCGGCTGGTCCCGCCTCGGCCTTGCCGCCGGGACCGCGGTCCGCATCGGCGGCCGGCCGGGCCTGTGGAAGGTCGAGCGCTGGACCCTCGACCGGATGGTCCTCACCCTCGAGCTGAGGGGCCTGGCGGGCGGCGCGCCGGCGGCGGCGGGGGACGCCAATCCGGGGCGGCCCGTCGACCAGCCGGACCTCCTCCACGGCCCGACCACCCTGCGGCTGCTCGACCTGCCGCTCGGCTCCGAGGACCTGCCGGCAAGGCCCCGGCTGCTGGTCGCGGCGGCCGGGGCGGAACCGGGCTGGCGGCGGGCCGAGCTCATCGCCAGCTTCGACGGCGGCTCAAGCTGGGCCGCGGCCGGCGCCACCGCTCCCGCCGCCGTGATCGGCACCGCGCTCGGCGCTCCCGCCTCGGCCGGCTCGACCCTGATCGACGAGCGCGACGGTTTCGAGGTCGAGCTGCTGAACGAGGCGATGTGGCTGGAGAGCCGGAGCGATTCGGCGCTCGCCGACGGCGCCAACCTCGCCGCGCTTGGCGACGAGCTGATCCAGTTCGGCTCGGCCGAGCCGCTCGGCGGCCGGCGCTTCCGCCTGTCGCGGCTGCTGCGCGGGAGACGGGGAACGGAATGGGCCGCGGGCCTGCACGCGCCGGGCGATCCGTTCGTCCTGATCGAGGCCGAGAGCCTCGTCGTCGTCGAGGCCCCGCTCGGCTCGCTCGGCGGGGAGGCGCGGCTGCTCGGCCAGGGCCTGGGCGACGCGGAGGGAGTGCTCGAGGTCCGAGCCGTCGCCGGCGAGGCGGCGCGGCCGCCGACTCCGGTGCATCTCAAGGCGGAAAGGCTGGCCAATGGCGACCTGGCCCTGAGCTGGGTCCGACGAAGCCGAGCCGGCTGGGTCTGGCTGAGCGGAAGCGACACCCCGCTCGGCGAGGAGAGCGAGAGCTACCGCCTGACCCTCGCCGGAGCGGGGTTCGAGCGGAGCCTGACGGTCTCGGCTCCGGCCCATCTCTACAGCGCGGCCGAGCAGGCGGCCGACGGGCTGAGCGGGCCCCTGACCGTCACGGTCGTCCAGCTCGGAACGTCGGCGCCGTCCCGCCCCGCAACGCTCGTCACCGACTGAGGAGATCCCGACATGACCGACTCCACGCCGCGCTTCGCGCTTCCCTTCATCGTTCCAGGCCAGGCCCAGAAGGAGCTCTTCCACAACGAGGCGCTCGTCCGGATCGACCTGGCGCTTCACCCGGCCGTCGAGGGCCCGCCCGCCGCGGCGGCGCCGGCGGCGCCGGCGGCGGGCCAATGCTGGATCGTCGCGGCGGGGGCGAGCGGCGAATGGAGCGGCCGCGACGGCATGCTGGCGATGTGGAGCGAGGGCGGCTGGCGCTTCCTCGCCCCGTCGCCGGGCACGAGCGCCTGGGACAAGGCCGGCGCGGTGCCGCTGATCTGGGACGGAGCGGGCTGGCTGGCGGGCGAGCTCGTCTGCGCCGGCTTGAGGGTCGGCGGGGTGAAAGTCGTCGGCGAGCGCCAGCCGGCCGTGCCAAGTCCTTCTGGGGGAACGATAATCGATGCGGAAGCGAGGAGCGCGATCAACGCCCTGACTGCGGCATTAATGTCACATGGCCTGATCGAGTGAGCATTTTCCTTGCGGCCATGAAACCAAGGGAGCAGAGGGTCGTTTGCCGGCCGTCTGACGAGGGGCTTCAACGATTCGCTAACCGACTCACTGAGGCATTTCGGCAACATTTGTGGGGATAAGCGTGCTTGCGCGGAAACTCCGCATACCGTAATGAGTTCATGTCGTTCCCTCCAGGGACGAAGAAGAAAGGGGAAATTTATGCGGAAGCTCGCCATCGCAGTGGCGCTGTCATCCACCGTGCTCGCGACGCCGGCACTTGCGCGCGATGGCGCCTGGTATGTCGGCGGCGATTTCGGTGCCATGATCGTGGAAGACGTTGAATTCGACGTCGGCGCGACCGAAGACGCGATCGTCGTGGACCATGAATATGGTTTCGACGGCTCGGGTTTTGTCGGTTATGATCTCGGTGCGTTCCGCCTCGAGGCGGAAGTTGCCTACAAGAAGGCCCGTATCGACGAACTCGAGACGGTCATCGGCCTTCCGGGCGCTGTCGGCCAGGGTCGTACCATCGCGCAGACCTTTGTCGATGCTGGCGGCGGCAACACCACCGCTCTCAGCTTCATGGTCAACGGTCTGCTCGACTTCGGTGACGATGACGGCATCAGCGGGTTCGTCGGAGGCGGTGTCGGTATCGCCCGGGTGAACTTCAACAACCAGCGTCAGTTCGCCAACCAGGGCGCCTTTATCGACGATTCGGACACGCGCTTCGCGTGGCAGGTCGTCGCCGGCGTTCGTCAGGCGATCTCGGACAACATCGACGTGACCGTTCGCTATCGTTTCTTCAACGTTGCGGATCTTGAAGGCGTCGGCTTCCCGAACGGGGCTGGTTACAGCACCCGTCTGCGGACGCACAGCCTTCTCGGCGGCATCACCTTCAACTTTGGCGGTGAGCCCCGCGTTGCGGACCAGACCTGCTGGGACGGTTCGGTGATTCCGGTGACGCAGACCTGTCCGCCGACTCCGATGCCGCCGCCGCCGCCGCCGCCGCCGCCGACCGTGCAGCCGATCCAGTGCACGAACGGCACCTCGGTCATGCCGCCGGCGACGTGCCCGGTTGCCGTCGGTCCCTTCATCGTGTTCTTCGACTGGGATCGTTCGGAGATCACGCCGCAGGCTGCCGGCATTCTCGACAATGCCGCCGAGCAGTATCGCACGACGGGCAATGCGCAGGTCGTTCTCGCCGGTCACGCCGACCGTTCGGGTTCCGACCAGTACAACGTCGGTCTGTCGCAGCGTCGCGCTGCTGCCGTCCGCACGTACCTGGCCGGCCGCGGCGTGCCGGAAGGCTCGATCACTTCCGAAGCGTTCGGCGAAGGCCGTCCGCTGGTGGAAACCGCCGACGGTGTGCGCGAGCCGCAGAACCGCCGTGTGGAAATCACCTTCGG
>DASTLX010000009.1:0-181033 GCA_035714565.1 Allosphingosinicella sp. | reverse complement strand
GGCCACCCCGACCAGCCACAGGCCGGGGCCCGCGGCGCCTGCGACCAGCGCGATGGGCGCGCCGGCGGCGGCGAGGGCGACGGCTCTGGGCGTCGGATAGATCATCTCAGCGCGGCGCGCCGACCTGTTCGAGCAGGCCCGCAACTACCTGGTCGGTCCGGCGGCCCTCGATCTCCGCGCCGGGCGACAGCACTACCCGGTGGCGCAGCGCCGGCAGCGCCAGGGCCTTCACGTCGTCCGGAATGACGTAGTCGCGCCCCTCCAGCGCGGCCCACGCCCGCGAGGCCGCTGCGAGCATGGCCGCGGCGCGGGGCGAGGCGCCGCTCTGCAGGTCGGGCGTCGCGCGGGTGGCGCGCACCAGGTCCAGCACATAGCCGACGATCTCGTCGCCCAGCCGCACGGCGGCCACCGTCTCGGCGGCGGCCCGCAGCGCGGCGGCGTCCGCGACGGCCTCGACGCCCATGGCCGCCGGGTCGGCCTTGCCGCCGCCGGAGCCGTGGGTGGCGACGATGGCGAACTCCTCCTCCCGGCTCGGGTATTCCAGGGTGTGCTTGAACAGGAACCGGTCGAGCTGGGCCTCCGGCAGCGGGTAGGTGCCCTGCTGCTCCAGCGGGTTCTGGGTCGCCACCACCATGAAGCGGTCGCTGAGCGCGTGCGACCTGCCGTCGATGGTGACCCGCCGCTCCTGCATCGCCTCCAGCAGCGCCGCCTGGGTCTTGGGCGGGGTGCGGTTGATCTCGTCGGCCAGCAGCAGTTCGCAGAAGATCGGCCCGTGCGTCAGGGTGAAGGTCGAGGTCTGGAAGTTGAACAGGTTGGCGCCGATTATGTCGCCCGGCATCAGGTCCGGCGTGAACTGGATCCGGCCGAAATCGAGCCCGACCGCGCGCGCGAAGCTGTGCGCGATCAGGGTCTTCGCCGTTCCCGGCGGTCCTTCGAGGAGGATATGGCCGCCCGCGAACAAGGCGACGAGCATGAGGTCGACGGTCGCCTCCTGGCCGACCACCGCTTTCGCCACCTCGCCGCGGATCCCCGCCGCGAGTGCCTGAACTTCCGCTGCGCTCACCTTTTCTTCTCCCCCTGCCATCGATGCAGCGCCTGGGCCGCTGCCAGCAATTCGTCCCGGGTCCGGGCCTCCTCCGCCGCCGAGGCGAGGGCCGAGAAGCTCGCCCGCCCGTCGAGCTTGTCGAGATAATCGGTGACCCCGCCGTCGCGAAGCCGGGCCGGGACCGCGAAGACGGTCACCGCCTTTTCCCGGATCATCTCGGCATAGCGCCCGCCCAGCCCGGCCTCGCGGCGCGCCTGCCGGACCAGGGCCGCGCTGTTGTCGATGAGGGCCTTCTTGCCGAAGGCGATCGCCCGCTCGGGGCGCCGCGGCGGGCCGAAGCGGGACAGGGCCTGGAGGCCGGCGAGGAGCAGCGCCGCCGCCAGCGCCAGCGTCGCGGCGAGGAAGGGCGGATCGAACATCAGCTTGAGCGGGCTCCGGGTCTGGCCGAGGCCGTTCAGGGTGACGTCGAAGACGACCGATCCGGCGTCGGTCGCGTTGAGGAAATCGAGCATCGCGAGCGCCGCCGCCGCCTGGCTCCGGTCGGCAATGCCGTGGTTCGATAGCAGGTCGGGATCGGCGAGCAGGTAGAGAGGCTTGCTTCCGAACTGGCCGAGGACGATCCGGCCCGCCTTGTCCGTCACGATCGGCTTCAGCGCCGGCCCGCTGGCGGTCTGAAGCGGGCCGGGCGCGGAGAATCGAAGCTCCGGCGGGGCGTGGCCGGGCGCCGTCTCGAGCCGGCCGCCGCCGCGATGGCGCTCCACCTTCAGCGGGTGGGCCGGGGCGAGGGTGCGCTCGGGATCCGAGGGCGGCCTCAGGCCCTGCGCGCGTACCCAGCCGGCGCGGGCCCTGTCGGGCACCGTGATCCATTTCGGAAGGACGACGAGGGTCGGCCTGGTCGGGCGCCTGGCCAGGATCCGGCCCATTTCCGTCTCCCCGGTTTCGGGCGTGAGGACGACGAGATCCTCGGTGTCCAGCGTCAGGTCGCTGCGCTGGATCTGCGGGTTGCGACCGGTCGCCCTGGCCAGCCGGACGATGCCGCTGAAGCCCGTCGCCGCATTGGAGAGAGCGTGGGCGCCGCCGTTGCGGCCGGAGCGGAGGTCGGGCGCGTAGGCGCCGAGGATCAGCATTCCGGCGAAAGCGACGATCCCGATCGCGACCACCAATATGATCGTCGCCGGACGGAAGGTCCCTTCGCCGCGAGAGCCGCGGCCGATGGCGACGTCGCTCATCCGCGCCACGTCCCCGGCAGGACCAGGTCCGCATAGGCGGCCCGGGCCGCGGTCCAGTCGGCGGCCTCGACCGGCCGGCCGCCGAACAGGCTGCGCTCGACGAGCCCGGCGATCCGCGAGAACAGGCTTCGCGCCGGCGGCGGCAATGCCTCGGCCGCGGCGAGCTCGCGGCTGGTCAGCGCGGGACGGACGAGCCTCGGGCGGCGCCGGCCGATATCCTCGATCGAGCGGAAGAGGAGATGGTGGACCGCCTCGGCGTAGAGGCCCCGAGCCGCCAGCGCATCGGCCTCGCGAAGCCAGGAGCGCGCCGGGGCCGATTCCGGCGCCCAGGTCTCGTCCTCGGCCTCGACCGCGACCGCGGCGGGCCGGCGGCGGCGCGGCAACCGCCACTCCCCGTCCTGGATTCGGCCGTGGACCAACACCGCGAGGCCCAGCGCGGCCGCCACGAGGACGGTCCAGAGGAAGATCCGGGCGTAGGGAGCGTCGGGCATGAAGCTCGTGACCCACTCGAAGAAGCGGCCGACCGGCTTCATCGCGTCGCCCAGCCATTCGAAGAAATCGCGAAGCCATTTCGGCGGCTGCGGCGGGGGCGGCGCCGGCTGCAGGCTGAACTGGATCGAAGGATCGGCCTTCAGCGCATCATGCGCCGCCGCCAATCCGTCGGCGGCGCCTGCCGCGTCCTCGACCTTGCCCGCTATCTCACCGCTCCCGCGCACCGGAGGGGGTGCGATGCCGAAGAATTAGCCGAAGCGGGCCGCCGCGCAACGGCAAAATGCGCTGGACAGCATCCGGGGCCGCGGTCAGATTTGCCGCGGGATATCGGGGGGATGACGAGCATGGCGACCGTAGCCGCAGAGCCTGGCGACCGCAGCATGTCGGTCGGGCGGGTCTTCAGCCGCGCCTTCAGCACGATCGCAAGCAATCCGGTCGCGACCTTCGGAGTGGCCTTCCTGTTCGGAACCCTGCCGGCGCTGGCGCTCAATTTCGCCTTGCGCGGCGAGTTGCTCACCGCCGAGACGACGGCGCTGCTCGGAACGGCCGGAACGGTCGCCGTCGCGATCTTCTGGGCGGTGATCTCGATCCTGCTGGCGATGATCACTCAGGGCGCGCTCGTCCGGGCGACGGTCGCCCACAGCGAGGGACGCAAGGCGAGCTTCGGCGAGTCCGCCATGGCCGGGCTGTCGGTCGCGCTCCCGCTGTTCCTGGCGGGCCTCCTCGGCGCCCTCGGGATCATGGTGGGGATGCTCTTCCTGATCGTCCCGGGGATCATCCTCTACGTCGTCTGGTCGGTGGCGGCTCCCGCGCTCGTCGAGGAGCGGCTCGGACCGGTCGAGGCGCTCGGTCGAAGCCGCTACCTGACCCGTGGCGCGCGCTGGAAGGTGTTCGGGCTGAATCTGGTGCTGCTCGTCCTCTACTGGCTGTTCTCGATCGGCGTCGTCGCGATCTTCGGCGACCTCGGCAGGTCGGCCACCGACTTTCAGAGCATGTCCGTCGCTTTCATCCTCGGCAGCGCCGCGGTCCAGACCGTCACCTCGGTGGTCTGGGGCGTCATCCAGTCTTCGCTCTACGTCGACCTGCGCGAATGGAAGGACGGTCCGAAGACCGAGGCGCTGGCCGAGATCTTCAGCTGAACCGGCAAGCCGGCGCGGTTGACCCGCTACCGGCCCGCTCCTAGGGGAAATGTCGGTCGGGGCCCTTAGCTCAGTCGGTAGAGCAACTGACTTTTAATCAGTAGGTCGCTGGTTCGAATCCAGCAGGGCTCACCACCGCCGCCCGGCCACGCGCGCACAGTAGATGCGACAATAGGCTATGGTTTTCTCTGGCCACTATAAGTCGTAGGGCGAAACGGCCGATCTATTGAGGCGCAGGATGGCCAGTTCCTGGCGCAGCCTGGTCCGTTGATCCGTCCATTTCGGAGTTTGTTGGCTTTGACACCATTCGTTGCGTCTGCGCGTTTGATTACGCGCGTCGCAGCATATTCCGCCTGTATTTACTCCCAGAGAAGGAATGCAGCCGATGACTCGGCTTCGGGGACTGCGCGGGGCCAGTGGCGACGGCGCGGCGCCGGTGCACGCAAGCACCCGACTTATGGACGATTACGCCCACGCGACCGGCGTCTCCGAGGTTACCGATCTCGTTTCGGTCCAGCAGGCCGATGGGACCCGTGCCCTGCCCTACATCGGCAGCAGCGGTAACGTCATCTCGCTTCGGCAGGACAAGTCGCGCACTCGCCCTGCCCGCCTCGGGCTTCGCATAACGAGCAAGGGAGAAGGCAAATGACAACGACACAGGATCCGACCCTCCAGTCGAGCGGCAACCTCATCGCCCTGCTAAAGCTGGATTGGAACTGCGCCTCGGTATACGGCGGCTCAGTGTACGGAATGCCGGTCGGGTTCAATTCGATCACCTACGGCCCGCCGAACGAGCTTCCGCCAGCCTGGACGGCCGGAAACCAATATTCGGCGATATCGAACACGCAGGTCCCCGGGTTCGGCGCCATGATTCCGCGGGCGAGCAACTGGACCAGCCAGGCGGGCTATGCGGGCTGCGTCCAGATCGCCGATATGAGTAGGAACGCCGTGGTCGCGGGAAAGACCTACGCTTTCGCTATCGATCTCCAATCCCACTGGATCCAGCTCTATTTCCTGCTCACCGGCGGATCGTCGGGGACGACGGTGCTCCCCGGGTTCGGCTTGTTCAACCTCGTGCAAAACCCCGGTGCGTGGACCTACGTCACGCCGACACCGTTCACCGGCGAGTGGCAGATCGGTCTTCTCTCACCCTACTCCGACGCACCCATGTGGCTTTCGGTGGAATATGCTCACCCCAAGGAATATGGCTCCACCGGCCTCCAGTCGCGCCTGATCTTCACCTGCGCCGGCGGCACGATGACGGAGGGCTGGTGGTCGACGAAGGACTCGGCGGCGCCTAGTTTCGACACCGTGGGCCCCGTCGGCATTCAATATCTGCACGACCGCAGCGACCCGTTCGTGCTCCGCGACGGAGAGGGCAAAACGCTGCCGAGCGGTTGAGGCCCCTGCGCCAGGCGAAGCTGCGCGACTTGCGGGTCGGACCTGGTCCGATCCCGAGTACTGGCGATGACGGCCTTGTCCTGTTTTCGGCGAACGACGACGGATCATGACCGGGAAAAATGACTCGGCTTGCACAGAGTCAGCCGCTAACCTCTGTCCTCGAAACTTGCTCCTGAACAGGTGCGCTTAAGTAAGCCGCAAGGCATCAGGCACCGTCGGATGAGCCGCAGCGGGATTCGGGAAGCGGCCGATCATGGAAAACGAGAGTCGTGACTTCGGCTGAGCGTGAAGCGAGGCTTGCCTTCGCCGCCGCGGCGCACCTGCCTAGGACAGGGCCGGTGTCACTCATGCCCTAAGACCGTACAGGACAACTTTTTATAACAACCGGCCTTGCGCCCCCGAAGTTATCGCTCTAGCTTTTTCAGTCTTGCTGACGGGGGCACGGGGTTAGTGGACGCACCAACCGGCCGACTCTTTCGGCAGGAAGTTCTGGAGCACCGCGCAGATCGTCTGCATGGTGAAGTCAGCATTGCAGTTCCAGTATCCTGGCAGCTCATCGGCATTACGCTGTTGGCAGCGCTGGCCGTCGCCTTCGCTTTTCTGTTCACGGCGAGCTATTCGCGAATTGAAACGGTGGCTGGGGAAGTCGTTCTCGACCGCGGCGTGGCTTCGATAATGCCCTCGCGCGCCGGAATCGTCGCCGCGCTGCCTGCGCGCGAGGGACAGGAGGTCCGGCGCGGCGACGTGCTCGTGCAGATCCGGTCGGAGGAGGACATGGCTAGCGGCCGGACCGCGCCTCGCCGAATCCGGGATGCCTTGCAGCAGCAGGACCGGCGCCTGGCCAGCCAGACAGCGCTGATGATGGACGCGGCCGTGGCGGAACAGTCGCGGCTGACGGCGCAAATCCGCGGGCTCGATCAAGAGATAGCCAGCCTTGGGACGCAGATCGAGCAGCAGCGGCGACTCGTCGAGGTGGCGGGGAACGAATTTCGCGAGGTGCAGGGTGTTGCCGGCAAAGGCTTCATCAGCCGGCGCGACCTGGAAGCTCGCGAGAGTGCGCTGATTTCTCGGCGCCAGCAACTCTCGCAACTGGAGCAGGCGCGCGCCGCCAAACGCGCCGCTTTGGCCGAAGCGCGCCGCGGAATCCTCCAGGCCGGCGCTACGGCCCAGGCGCAAGCGGCCGGCGTTCAGTCCGGCAGGGCGGAGCTGATCCAGCGGCTGGCGGAGGTGGAAACGGCGGAAGGCTATACGCTCACCTCGCCCATCGAGGGGATAGTGACGGCCGTCACCGCTCGACTCGGCCAGGCGGCGACGCCGCAACAGCCGCTCATGGTCGTAATGCCGGCACACGCGATCATGCGCGCAGAGCTCTACGTTCCCACCAGTGCCGCGGGTTTTCTCGCGGTGGGACAAAAGGTGCGGGTCGCGGTCGACGCCTTCCCCTACCAGCGCTTCGGAGCTGTCGACGCCCGGATAATACAAATCTCTTCCGTCCCGATTCCAAAGGCCAAGCCCGAGGGCGGAGCGATCCCGGTCTATCTGGTGACGGCCGAGCTTGCCGAGCCTTCGGTCATGGCGTTCGGCCGGAAGCAGCCGCTCCTTCCGGGCATGACGCTTTCAGCCCGGATCATCACCGAGAAGCAAAGCTTGTTCGAGTGGCTGTTCGAGCCGCTCTATGCGGTCAAGAACCGGTGACCCGGCAGCTGCACGTCGGTTTCCGAAGCCGCAATCGCGTTCGACACGTTCGGCAGACCGAGGTCACCGAATGCGGCCTCGCTTCACTCGCGATGGTCGCCAGCTTCCACGGTCTGGACGTGGACCTGGGCACCCTGCGTCGGCAGTTCGCGCCGTCGCTGCGCGGTGCGGCGCTGAAATCGCTGATGTCCATCGCCGATCGCCTGGGCTTCGCGACTCGCGCCCTGAAGCTGCCGCTGGACCAGATACGCAACCTCCAGCTGCCGGCGATCCTGCACTGGGACTTGAACCATTATGTCGTGCTGGAGCGGATCAGGGGCGACAAGGCGCTGGTTCACGACCCCGCCGGACAGGCGAAGTGGCTCGGGTTCGACGAGCTGTCGGATCATTTCACCGGCGTTGCCCTGGAGCTGAGCCCAGCCGACGATTTCGAGCCGGCGAGCCGGCGCGAGCGATTACGCCTTTCGCAACTTTGGCGACGGATTACCGGCCTCAAAAGGGCGCTCTTCCAAACGCTGGTCCTTAGCCTCGTCATGCAGGCGTTCGTCCTCGCCTCGCCATATTACATGCAGGTGGCGATCGACAGCGCCCTGCCCGCGCTCGACCAGAACCTGCTGACGGTACTCGCGCTCGGTTTCGGCCTGTTCACGCTTGTCGACGCGGGGGCGTCGCTGCTGCGGTCGTTCGTGCTTTTGTCGGCAGGCGCGTCGCTCGGCTATGGCGTGGCCGCCAACATCGCGCGGCGGCTGTTCCGTCTACCCGTGGCCTGGTTCGAGAAGAGGCATGTCGGGGATGTATTGTCGCGCTTTCAGTCGGTGACGCCGATTCAGCAGGCGCTGACGCAAGGCGCAGTCGCGGCTCTGATCGACGGAGCGCTCGCGCTGCTCACGCTCGTCGTCATGTTCTTCTACAGTACGGAGCTCAGCCTCGTCGCCCTTCTCGCCTTCCTGCTCTATGCCGTCCTCCGCTACGCTACGTTCTCCTTCCAGCGCGAGGCGCAGGAGGAGACGATCGTCGCATCGGCGAAGGAACAGTCGATGCTGATCGAAAGCATCCGCGGCATCGTGACGCTGCGCCTGTTCAATCGGGAAAGCGCACGGCACGCGCAGTGGCAGAGCAAGCTGACCGATGCAGTCAACGCCAACATCGGCCTCTCGCGGATCGGTATCTGGCAGCAGACCGGCAACGCGTTGATCTTCGGGCTCGAGACCGTCGTCATCGTCTGGTTGGCGATCGGCTTCGTAATCGAAGGCGGCTTCAGCATCGGCATGGTCTTCGCCTACATGGCCTACAAGACCCAATTCCTCGCCCGCTCCACGTCGCTCATCGACCAAGCCATCGCCTTCAAGATGCTGGGCCTGCACCTGGAACGCCTGACGGATATCGCGATGGCCGAGCAGGATCGGAGCTTCACCCAACCGTTACCGCCCAAGGCGATACTGAAGGGACGGATCGAGCTACGCGACGTCCGCTTCCGCTACAGCCCGTCCGATCCGCTGGTCCTCGACGGGGTGAACCTGATCGTCGAACCGGGCGATCACATCGCCGTCACCGGCCCTTCCGGAGGCGGCAAATCGACCCTGGTCAAGATCATTCTCGGCCTGCTCGAACCGGACGAAGGCGAGGTCCTGGTCGACGGCCAGCCGCTCCTGCGATTCGGGCACAAAAATTATCACGATCAAATAGCCGCCGTGCTCCAGGACGACAGTTTGTTCGCCGGCTCATTGTCCGAGAATATCGCCTTGTTCGAGGATCAGCCGGACATGGGACGGATCATCGCTTCCGCCGACGCAGCCGCCATCCACGACGATATCGCCCTCATGCCGATGGGTTATGAAACTCTTGTCGGCGACATGGGGTCGTCTCTTTCGGGCGGGCAGAAGCAACGCGTGCTTCTGGCACGGGCGCTTTACCAGCAACCCAAGCTGCTGGTGATGGACGAGGGAACGGCGCACCTGGATTCGGCGACGGAGCAGCTGGTGAACGCCCGGGTCTCCGCCATGGGCATTACCCGCATCATCATCGCCCACCGTTCCGAGACGATTTCCGCGGCGGACAAAGTCTACGTCGCCGTGGCGGGCAAGCTCGTCGATCCTTCGAAGGAGGAAGGGCCACCGCTTCGATGAGCGAGTTGGGTCTCGCTGCCGGTGCGGGAGTCAGCGAGGGACCGTGAACCGAAGGGCGTCATCTCGGCTGAGAGAGCGCTAACGATCGTGCAGAAGAGGCGAGGAAGCAGGGCGAGAAGGCTTCGCGGCCTTGGCAGGATCAGCGACCCTGGCCTTTTCCGTCCGCGCCGCGATCCAAGGAAAAGGTGGTCACGCCCCCGGGCTGGACTTCGGCTTCCTCCACTCCCGCGACCAGCCGGACTCGCAGACGGAGGGGATCGACGGAATCCTCGTCGACGCGGATAAGCAGGCTGGCCTGGTCCCTTCTCAAGACGAAGCGGGTCCCGTGCCAGCATCCTCGCGCCCGGATCGCACGAATCCCGACCGGCAGGACGCGCGGCGACAGATCGAGGCGGTCGTCCGAAAAGATCTGGCCGAGAAAACCCTGCCAGACCGTCCGCCAGGCGCCGCCGGCGGCGGCGAGATGGATTCCGTTGCGATAGTCGGCGCGCGGCCGATAGTCGATGTTGAAGCCGGCCGAGAGCATGAGCAGCCGGCGCGCGAGCTCGGCCTTGTCGAGGCGCGCGGCGACCACCGCGTAGGGCGTCGCGGCGAGCGAGGATTCCATGGTCGTGCGCGGGTGGTAGAAATCGAAGTCCCGGCGCTGCTGGTCGACGGGATAGAGCTCCGGGAGGACGTCGTGGACCAGGACGACGTCGCCCTCCTTGATGAGCCGCGTGGAGAAGCAGGCAAGCGAGTCCGAGCGCCGCCGCATGTCGCAGGTCATCGCCGGGCGGCCATTGGCGTCCCAAGCCTCGACAAGCTCATCCTCGAGCGCCGCATAGCCGTCGAACTGCTCGAGCACGCCGTCGCCGAAGATGCGGGGCATGCGAACCTCGCCGGCGGCCCGGCGAAACGACCCGGCCTCCGGTCCGCCGAGCGCCGCGGCGAGGAGGAGGTTCTGGCGGATGAGGAGATTGGTGAACGCGTCGTTCGCCACTCCGTAATGATATTCGTCCGCGCACATGGCCTCGCCGATCGCGCGCTCTCCCGTCGCCTGGTCCAGCGGCGCAACCGACAGGGCGAAGCGCGCCGTCTCGACCAGCAGGTCCGCGCCCGGACCGCTGGCGAAGGCGCGGTCCGAAGTGGCCAGCAGGTACCAATGGGCCGCCAGCGCCACGACGGCGGAGATGAACTTGGTCTGCTGGCCGCTCCATTCCACGATCGTGGTGCCGGTATAGACGTCGTGGAGCCTGTGCGGCGCGGCCGGGTTGCCCGCTATGTCGCTCTCTTCCGGGAAGCGGGCGCCCTCGTGGCCGGTCTCCCGGGCGTGGCGCCGTGCCGCCTCGAGCCTCTCCCACCGGTGCAGGAGCAGCGCCCGGGCGCGATCGGGTTCGGTGAGGAGGAAGAAGGGAAGCTTGAACAGCTCGGTGTTGAAGAAGAAATGCCCGGAATGATATTCGCTGGTCAGGCCGCGGGCGGGAATGTTCGCCGCCGCCGTCTGAGCCGGCATCGACTGGACGAGATGGAAGCGGCCGAATTGAAGGCGCGAGTCGAGCTCGCCGTCGCCCTCTATCTCGAGATCGGAATGCCCCCAGCGGCGGCTCCAGGCCTGCTTGTGCGCGGCGACCAGGGCCGAGAAGACCCGGGCGTCGGCCGACGGCATCGGCTCGCCATCGCCCTCCCTGGCCACGGCGACCCGGACGAGCCGCCGGAAGGCCGCGGCCTCGCCTTCGCGCAGCTCGACCGAGAAGCGCTCCGCGATCAGCCCCAACCGCTCGAACGAGGACCAGCGGCAGGGACCTTCCACGGACAGGAGGCTCGCGACCTCCGCCTCGAGGCCGGTGCCCCGCACCGCGAAGCGGTGTCGGAGGCCGCCGGCCCGGTCGGCCGTGCGTCGCAGGCTGCGGCAATGATTCATCCGCGCCGAGGGCATGATCCCGCCGCCGGGGCTGTTGCCCCGGCGAAGGTCGATCGTCGAGACGATATCGATCGGCCCGCCGCCGCGCAGGACCCTGACATGACCCCAGCTCAGCGCGAGCGACGGGATCGATGCGTGAACCAGGTCCCGCCGGGTCAGCCGGACGATCGTGCCGTCGCCGAAATCGATCGTGCGGCGCGTATGCAGGATGGCGGCGCCGTAGACGAGGCGCCGCCGGAACTCGTCTTCACCGCAAGCGCGCGACGGCGCCTCGCGCCCGCCCGAAGCCAGCGACAGGCCGGTCCAGTTGGGAAGATTGACGATCTCGAGGGGAACGGTGAGGCCCGGCGCATAGATACCGGCGTGGAAGGCGCCCGGACTCGCGGTCTCCGAATCCATGTCGACGGTCGCCCTGGCTCCGAGCGCTCCGTTGGAGAGCGCGAAGAGGCTTTCGAACCAGGCCTCCTCTTCCGGCAGGTGGCCGAGCTGGGTCAGTCCTTCCCGGTCGGCGATAAGGCGCGACCCGCCGGCGGCTTCAGCCATTATTCCCCAAGGCTTCGCTCCCTCCGCCAATACAACTTGTAAGCGAATGGATATAGCGTCATCCTGTCCAGTGGGGAAAGGGGCTGAACTATGATGGAAACAATCGTGGTTACTGGGGGCTGTGGCTACATTGGCTGCAAGCTTGTCCCCGCTCTGCTGAACAAAGGCTTTTCGGTCAAAGTCATCGATAGATTGTATTTCGGGAAGAATCTTCCGGATTCAGTTCTCTCAAGTCCATCCTTCGAACTGGTCGAAGCGGATATTTGCGATGATTCGGCGGTCGCGCGGGCCCTCGAAGGCGCATCCGGAGTGATCCACCTCGCCGCCGTCGCCAACGATCCCAGCGCCGAGCTCGATCCGGAGCTCACACGCAGCGTCAACCTCGACGCGTCGCTGGCCCTGCTGAGCCGGGCGCAGGCCTCGGGCGTGCGGCGCTTCGTCAACGCCTCGACGGCGACCGTCTACGGCGTTCGCGACGAGCCCGACGTCGACGAGAGCTTCGAGCATCGCCCGATCACCCTCTACGGCAAGTACAAGTCGGAGACCGACCAGGCGACGGCGGCGGCGAACGGCGCTTCGTTCGTGACCGTCAACCTGCGTTCGGCGACGGTGTGCGGCTGGTCGCCCCGAATGCGCCTCGACCTGACCGTCAATATCCTGACCGAGCAGGCGAAGAACCGCGGGCGGATCACGGTGCACGGCGGGGCGCAGAAGCGGCCGAACATCGTCGTCGACGATCTCGTCAGGGCCTATCTCCAGGCGTTCGAGGCGCCGGCCGGACGGGTTGGCGGGCAAAGCTTCAACATCAGCGCGTCGAACCGCTCGGTGCTCGAGATCGCCGAGACCGTCGCCCGGGTCGTCAATCCCGATGCCGCGATTGAGGTGGCTCCGATCATCGACCTGCGCTCCTACCACATCTCCACCCAGCGCGCCGCCGACGTGCTCGGCTTCCGCGCCGAGCTCGACGTGGAGGACGGGGCGCGCCAAGTGGCGGACGCGATCGATTCGGGGCGGCTGCCTTCGCCTTCCGACGCCCGCTATCGCAACGTCGAGACGCTCAAGGCCTGGTCGCTCACGGCGGCGCAATGAAGGACGATACGCGCCGCTTCTACGACGTCCTGGCGTCCGTCTTCGACGAGCTGGTCGCCCCCGATAAGGAGGAGATAGGCGCGGTCCTGGACCTCGTCCCCACGGAGCCGGGCCGGGCACTCGACGTCGGCGTCGGAACCGGGCGCTTCGCCATCCCCCTGGCTCGGCGGGGCTGGCAGGTGGACGGGCTCGATTTCTCGGGCGGCATGCTCGATCGGGCCGGCGAGGCCGCGAAGACGGCCGGAGTGGCCGACAAGGTGCGCCTGCGACTGGGCGACGTTCGCGATTCCGCCACCCTCCCGGCCGGGCCCTTCAACCTCATCCTCGGCATCGGCGCGCTTTTTCACCTTCCGGACTCGGCGACGATCAAGGCGGTGCTGAGCGATTTGCGCGATCGTCTCGCGCCGGGCGGAACGCTGCTCGTCGACTTCGAGGCGAGCGCCGCGGGCGCCTGGGCGGCCGATCCGAGCCGCGACCGCGTCGTCACCTACCGCCAGGGCGAGGCATCGGTCGATATCCACATCACCTCGCTGCAGCCGTCCGGCGAGGGACGCCAGCGCATCGCCTTCGCCGCCGGCCCGACCGACCGGATGCCGGACCGCTATGAGATCGATGTCGGATGGATGCCCGTCGAGGCCTTCCGCGCCGTGCTGGTCGAGGCCGGCTGGAGGCCGGTGGCGATCCACCCCGGCTGGGCGGGGGGGCCGGATTCGAGCGTCCTCATCGTTGCGGTCCCCGAGATTTCGGGCGGAGCGCGCGATGGCTGACGGCGCCGCTCCGATCGAGATCGTCGGCCTCGACCCTTCGCATCTCCCGAAGCTTCGCGAGATCGTCGCCGCCAACGATCCGGACATTCCGCACATGATGGTCGCCGACGTCTCCGCCTGGCTCGACTCGGGTCGGCCCGGGGGCGAGGCCTATTTCACCGCTCTCGACCCGGCCGGGCGGGTGCTGGGCATGACCGGCTATCGGCCCGATCCGTGGGGCGTGGCCGACATCTCCTGGCTGGTATGGCTCTATGTCGATCCGGCGGAGCATCGCCGAGGGATCGCCCGGCGGCTCTTCGCCCACGCCCAGGACCATCTGCGCGAGCGGGGCTGCCGGAAGGTCTATCTCGACGTCGGCAACGCGGACCAGCACGGCGCGGCCATCGCCTTTCACGAGCAGGACGGCTTCGTCCGCGAGGGCACGTTGCGCGACTATTGGGAGGACGGGGAAGACTTCCTGATCTTCTCCAAGCGGCTCTGAGCCGAGCCGACGCCGGCGGGCGCGGGCGGCTGGATCGAGCGCAGCCTCGCGATCGATGCCTCGAGGGCGGGATCCCCGACGAGCCGGGCGCAGGTCGTGCAGACGTCCTCCCCGGGCCGCCGCGCCCTCACTTCGGCGCCCTCGGCGCGAAGGCCGTCGATCAGGGCGTGCAGACCGCGGCGCCGGATCAGGTCGAAGACTGGATCCGCCTCCATCATCGCGAAAGGATGGCCTTCGGGAGAGTCGATCGAGCCCATTCCGAGCGCGTGGCCGTCCAGCGCCGTCAGCGGCCCGCAGCAGGGATCGACCCGGCCGTCGTCCATGACGATCGGGCCTTCGGACGGGCAGAGAAGCAGCTCGTCCTCGTCGGCCTGCGCCGGCCGGGCGAGCCCCTCGCCTCGGCCGAACGCGAGCACCTCCTCGACCGCGACGTCCCGCTCGTCCGCGAAAGTTCGGACGAAGTCGAGGATGGCCTCATGGTCGGAGCCGGCGCGGGAGATTCGGACCGAGGCGTCGCGGCCGAGCGACTTGGCGGCTCGGTAGGCGGTCGCGACCCTCTCCGGGGCGACGAAGGCCGCGTGATAGGCGCTTGCGCTGAGGATGAGGGCGTCGATGCCGTAGCGCAGGATCGTCGTCCGGGCGATGTCCGGGTTCTTGGCCCAGTGGCCGTTCGTCTCGACGACCAGGGCCAGGCCGTGCGCATGGGCCGCCTCGCCGATCGTCTCGAGCTGGCGCCGGTACAGGAGCGGCTCGCCCCCGGTGACGACGACCCGCCCGCCCGGCATCCACCGGGCGAAAGCCGGGATCTGCCCGCAGACAGCGGCGAGCGTGGCTTCGTCCATCCGCCGCACATTGGCCGGCGAGGAGGAGATCGAGCAATGGGCGCAGGCGGCGTTGCACTTGCGGCCGACGAGGACGTTGAGGTCGCTCAACCGCGGCGGCGCCGTCGCATTCTCCGCGGCCGCCTCGGTCACGACCCGTCCAGCCCGGCGACCATCTCGCGAAGCCTGAGCCCGAAGGCCGACACGCCCGGGTCGACCGCGACCCGGTAGGGCTCGACCGAGATGCGCCCCCTATAGCCGGCCTCGACCAGGCGCGCGACGAGGGCCCAGGCATCGCCGGGGTAGAGAGTCTCGGGATAGGGAAGGTGAAGGTGGCCGATGCGATGGACGTGCCGAACCGCGTCCTCGGGATCGTCCCCTTCCACGGCGGCGGCGCGCAGGTCGTAGACGATCTGCGCGTCCTCGATGCCGCGCCGGTCGAAGAAATCGACCATCTCCGCGACCCGGTTGAACACGTTGCTTTCGACCGAGGGCAGATTTTCCACGAACAGCCGGATTCCCGCTTCCGCGCTGCTCCGCGCCAGCTCCCCGAGGATGGCCGCGAGCCGAAGCTCTCCCTCCTCCGGGTCCATGCCGGCGGGGATGGAGCGCGCCGCGCCCGCGCCGAACGTGATCGCCTCGACCCCGGATCGCTGAAGCAGGCGCGTGACGAAGGCGATTCGCTCGCGGGCGCGAGGCTCCGAATCGGGGGCGAGGAACAGGTCGGAGCCGCGGGCGAAGACGCCCATCGAGACCAGCGGCGAGGGGCGCCCGCCCGCCCCGCCGGCTCCCGCCTCGCCGTCCGCGCCGTCCTCGAAATGCGACAGCGGCACCTCGCAATAATCGAAGCCGCGGAGATAGGGCGAACCGGCTTCGTCCGCCTGGATGCAGCAGCCTATGGCGAGCCCCCCTGCCCGCTCCGGCCGCGGCGCGGCCGAGGCCCGGCGGGCCCCCGAGAAGAAGGCTCGGACCGATTGGACAACCTGGTCGATCTGGCCGTCGGTGAGATCGTGATGGACGGGCAGAGTGAGCTGGCGCGCCGCTTGCCATTCCGTATTGGGCAGCCCCTCCTCGGGCAGTCGAATCGTGCCCGGGACGGCCGCCGGCTGGCGATGGATGGGCACCGGATAGTGGATGCGCGCATCGATCCCGTCGGCGGCGAGGTGGCGCCGAAGGGCATCCCGGCGCTCGCACATCACGCTGAAATGATAGAAGACCGAACGGTCGCCCGGCCGCTCCGACGGCAGAGTCAGGTCCAGCCCGCCGAGCGCCTCGAGGTAGGTCGCCGCGATCCGGCGACGCCTCTCTATCCACTCGGGAAGCCGGCGCAGCTTGACGAGCAGAACGGCGGCCTGGATGGAATCGAGCCGGCTGTTCTGGCCCCAGCATTGCACATGGTCGCGCCATGCAAGGCCGTGATGTCGGTAGAGCCGGATCTGCTCGGCGGCCGAGCGATCCCCGCAGATCACGACGCCGCCGTCCCCGATCGCCCCCAGCACCTTCTGGGGGTGCATGCTGAAGCAGCCGAACGCGCCGATCGTCCCGACGAGCCGTTCGCCTCCGGCGGCATCGGTCACGCTGGCGCCTATCGCCTGAGCGGCGTCTTCGATGATCGCCGAGCCGTTCGCGGCCGCGATCGCGGCGATCCTCGCCATGTCGGCCGGACGTCCGCGAAGATGCACCGGCACGACCGCCCGGGTCCGCGGGCCGATTTCCCGGGCCAGGGAGTCGGGGCACATATTTTCATCGGCCCCGACGTCGACGAAATGGGGGAGCGCGCCCGCCTGCCGGATCGCTCCGGCCGTCGCCACGAAGCTGTTGGCGACGGTGATGACCTCGTCGCCCGGTCCGACCCCGGCCGTCTTCAGAGCGAGCAGCAGAGCGTCGGTGCCCGAGTTGACGGCCACCGCGTGACTGCCTCCGTGCATCGCGGTCAGCGCCGCCTCGAGCGCGTCGATCTCCGGCCCGAGCATGAACTGGCCGTGCGCGATGACCCTCGAAATGGCCTCGAGCAGCTCGTCGCGAAGGATCATGTTCTCGCCGAGCACGTTCATCGCCGGAACGAACGGCAGCTCGTTGCCGCCGAACGCTCCGGCCGGATCGGCCAGGTTCATCTCAGGCGGTCCAGCGGAGCTGCTCGATCAGCTCCGTCGACGAAAATTTGGGCGTTCCGGTGAGCCGGACTTCGATCCCGAAGCGGTCGGCGAGGCGGCGCTCGGCGACGAAGGCGTCGACTTGCATGGTTCTGTAATCCACTCCCTTGACGTAGATGTCGGGCTTCAAAATCTCGAGCAATTCGAGCGCCGACGGCCATCGGTTGACGGCGACGAGGCTGACGCAGCGGATGCACGCCACCGTCCGGGCGCGCAGCTTGTCGGTCAGCAGCGGGCGGCCGGGCGCGGAATTCGAGAAGCGGTCCGGAGTGATCGTGACGATCAGCTCGTCGGCCAGCGCGGCGGCCTCCTCGAAATGCATGATGTGGCCGGCGTGGAGCGGGTCGAACCGGCCGTGGCAATGGGCAACCCGGAGTCCGCCCTGCTGCCAGGCTCGAACCCGATCCGCCAACTCCTCCAGCGAAAGGACGGGGGCGTGGGCCGGCTGGCTCATGCCGGCCCTCCCGCCGCGCGATAGGGCGTGGCCCTGACGGCGCTTTCGAGGAGGTCGAGGGTCTCGTCCAGATCCTCGTCGCTGTGCACCGCCGAGAGGGTGACCGGTTCGGGGCAGATGCCGAGGGGCAGAAGGAAGCCGAACAGTTTCCCGGTGGCATGGAGCCAGCGGTAGAGCGAACGGTGGTAGGCGCCGTTCCAGCATCGAAGAACGTCCCGGAAATCGCGCGGCTCCTCCTCGGAGCCTATGTGGATACCGATCCTCCCGCCGAAGCCTTTGACGTGAGCGGGAACGCCGTTGCGCCGGAATACCTCCCGGCAGCCGTCGACGAAGCGGTCGTTGGCGATCCGCAGCCGGGACCAGGACTCGCCTTCCTCCATCGCGCGCAGCGCGGCGATGATTCCGGAGACGGTCATCTGCCGGCCCGTATTGGTTCCGGCCATCTCGGCGGGGCCGGTCGGGGTGAGCAGGTCCATATAATCCGCCCGCCCGCACAGAGCGGCGGCCGGCATTCCGCATCCCAGGGCCTTGCCGAGGCAGGCCAGGTCCGGGACGATTCCGAACTGCTCCTGGGCGCCGCCCCTGCCGAGGCGGAAGCCGGTCAGGACCTCGTCGAATATCAGCAGGGCCCCTTGCCGGCGAGTGATCTCGCGGACCGCGGCGAGGAAGCCGGGCTGCGGCGCGACGCAGCCGATGTTCAGAGCGACCGGCTCGAGAATGACGGCCGCGATGTCGTCGCCATGCGCCTCGAAGACGGCGGCGAGGGCGCCCTCGTCGTTGAACGGGAGCACCAGGATCAGCGGCGCCAGCGCTTCGTCGGGTAGCCCGGCCGAACCGGCCTCGGGCTCGAAGCTGCCGTCGGGCCTCGGCGCGCCGAGGCGGGGGCTGCCGTCGACTCCGTAGAGCAGATAGTCGTTGAGGCCGTGGAAATGACCTTCGAACTTCACGATCCGGCGGCGGCCGGTCGCGGCTCGGGCGACGCGCAGGGCGTGAAGGGTCGCCTCGGTGCCCGAATTGGCGAGACGCATCTTCTCGGCGCAGGGGATCATGGCGGCGAGCAGCTCGGCGAGCTCTCCGTTGCGGGGGCTCTCGTACATGTAGCCGAAGCCGCGCTGCTGGGCCTCCGCGATGCCTCGATAGACGGCTTCCGGGCGATGGCCGAGGATCAGCGATCCCCATCCCATGATCCAGTCGAGGCGGACATGGCCCTCGGTGTCGCGGACCCGGCAGCCGTCGGCGCTTTCGATGAGGGTCCGGCCGCTTTCCTGGAAATGGTTCCAGCCCGACATGACGGCGCCGACCAGATGATCCCGGGCGGCCCGCTCATGGCCGGCTGCGGGCGCCGGCGGTGTGGCCTGCAGATCGTCCCTCATGCCCGCACCCCTCCGATTCGCCCCTAAACGGCAGGTTTAAACTTCGTCATGTCGCGACCAAATGCAATATCCACCTCCAGCAGGCACGACGAAACCTTCACCATCATTCCAAATCGTGGAGACGAGTTGAGCAATCGCTCGCGTATCTCTTCAATAACCCGACCTCGAATCTCCTCGAACAGCATGGGATCGAAGTCGACCGGGATTTCGACCAGGACGGTCGGGGGGCCTTCGCTCTTGATCCATTCGGCTCTGTAGAGCGGCGGAGTCAGGGGCTTGGCCCAATCGAGATAGTGATTCAGGTCCGCGTCGGGCTCGCGGCACACCCACGGCAGGGGCTCGAGCGCTTGCCGTATCTCCAGCGCGGTCAGCGCCGGGCGGCCGTCCGGCAGGAAGATCGAGTTGGCCGCGCGCCCCCAGCATTTGAAGCCCCGCCTGCCGGGTCCCGCCGGGACGGCCGAAAACAGGTCACCCACGTCCAGCCGGACCATCGGCTGGAGCTGCGAAAAAGGGAAAAGCTCGGTGAGGACGAGCCGGCCGAGTCCCTCCTCGAGCGGCTCCCCCGTCGCGGCGTCGACCAGCTCGGTGACGACGTGGGGGTCGAAGAGGAGCGGCTCCGACTCGCTGTGACGGGTCGCGGATCCGAAGACTTCGGAACAGGACCAGCAGTCGCGGACGACCGCCTGCCAGCTTTCCCTGAGCCAGCGGTAACGCTCCGGGGTCATCGTCTCGCCGCCCACCACCAGCAGCTCGACATCCAGATCGGCCGGATCGATGCCGGTCCGGATGAGTCCCGCCGTGAGGCTCGACACGACGTCGATCCCGCCCCCGACGATTCGGACCGATTCGCTGAGCCCGGGGAAGCAGTGCTTCGAGCGCAGTAACATGATCGCCTCGTCGAGCTTCTCCTGGGACCAGCTCCCGAGACGCAGCGAGGGGGCGCCGGCCGGCAGCGAGACCGAGCCGCAATGCTCGTTGATGTCGATCATCAGGGCGAGCGGCCGGATCGCCTCGCGCGGCTGCCCCGGGGGGCCTGCGAGCGCGAGCCAGAATTTCCAGACGAACTCGAGCTCCTCCGGCGACCGCAGCCGATAGACGCGCGAGCCGGTGGTGCCGGAGCTGTGGATGATCGTTCCCGTTCGGGCGCCGGGAAGACCGCACGTCTCGCGATAGAATCGATCCATGTGTCGCCGCTCGAGCCGCGGAAGACGCACCAGATCCCGATGGGTCTCGATTCCCGCCGTATCGATTCCAGCCCAATGCGCCCGGTAGAAGGGATGGTCCGAGCAATGGCGGATCGTCCGCGCGATCAGTCTGTTCCATAGCCGGGGCGGCCCCGACTGAAGATCCGCTTGCGCGAGCTCGGCCATCTCGTCGCTGATGACGTTGCCCCCTTCAGTCGCGAGTGCCGCACGAGTGCAGCGGATCGAACCCGTCTTTGAGCCCGCGACGAATTATGCTAACCTGCCCGGATTGTTCAATGGTCATTTGCGGCTTGATTGAATCACTGTGGAGAAAGCCAATGCAGCCGAGCAATAACGACAGGATCGATTCCTTATTCGACGATGAGGATATCGAGGATCTCGCGATGATCTACAGAGCGGTGAGCCAGAGCCATGGCGACGACGCGGCCACCGGCTCGCTCATGGAAGCCGCCTCGGGCGTGATCGCGATGGAGGCCGCGGAGCAGTTTCCGGCTTTCTCGCTCGATCGGCAGGTCGTGCAGATGGTTGTCGCGGAGGCCGCCGGCACCGCTTCCTGACCCCGGGTTTCGACACCCTAGAGGTCGCTCAGCCAGGCGCGGATCGAGGGAAGGATGAGCCTCCCGTCGCCGCGCTTGGCGCCGTAGGGAATCGTGCGCGCGAGATGCGCTGCGGCGAGCCAGCGGACGAGCCTCGGCGAATAGCCGCTCGCCCCGTCGGCCGGGACGAGCTCGTCGCTCGCCGGCGGAGCGACCAGATCGATCCGTCCGGAGACGAAGTCTTCCCAGCCGGCGCAGGACAGAGCGACCTTGGAGATGTCCTGCTCGGAAAGACAGACCGCCGGAGCTCTCTGGACGTTCGGGTCGAGGAGCACGATCCGGCCGTCGAAGTCCTGCACCGTGTTCTCGAAGGTCGGATCGCCATGAATGTGGGCCGGCGCCGTCCTGGGCCAGTCGACGCGTTCGGCGGCGGCGAGGAAGGTCTCGGCCGTGGCGCCGCAGAGGCGGGCGATCGGCGCCGTCACCGCCCGGGCGTAGAATTCCGGGCTGATCGACGGCAGCCCGGCGGCGGGCAGGCGCCAAAGCCCCCGCAGAGCGCGCAATATCGCAACGGCGGTCTCCGCACCGGAATGGGTGAGCGGCAGGTAGCGCGGCATGGCGAAGGCGAATCGCGGAATGCCGCCGGGACCGATGTCCTCCCACCGGTCGAGTATCTCCGGGACCTGGCGGAAGCCGAGCGCCCGCACCGTCACGATCCAGTCCGCCTGCGCGCGCAGCTTGATGGCGGCCTGCCCCTCGGCGCTCTTGACGACCGTGTCGCCGAGATAGGTGATGGTGGCCTGCGAAGGCTGCCTGATCCCGCGCCGCGCGGCGGTCCGCCACGCATCGGCCGTTGCGGGCGGGACGAAGATCGGCGGCGGCAGATCCCCCGTTTCGATATCGGAAAGCGGGTCGCCCCGCCTCCCGTCGGGAATGGACATGCCGGTCATTGCGACGGCGGCCCGGCGAGACTCCCGAGCGCCTCCGCTTCGATCCGGGCCGTGAATTCGCCGCCAAGGTAGAAATTGAGGGTATGGCGCTCGCTGTGGGCGATCGCGCAGCCGTCCTCGAGCAGCCGAAACGACAGCAGGTCGTCCTCGCCGACACCTTCCGCCACCTCGTCCGGCGTGAAATCCGCCGGGAAGAGGTAGCGCTGGTGCGCGGCCCGCCGAAGCATGATCTCATCGGCGTCGACGCCGAACGGCACGCCGTCGAACGCCAGCCGCTCGGTGGCGAGGTGGGACCCGTCGCGATAGACTCCCAGCGCCCTGAGCCGGCGCCAGATTTCGGCCGCGTCCTCGAGCGTCGCGCCCCAGGGGTGATAGGGAAGGTCGAATGGGCGTCCGTCGGAGAAGAGCAACTTGCGCCCGCAGACCGCGCCCACGGCCCCGGGCATCCCCTCGATCGCCGCGACGAGCGAGACGGCATGGTCCGGGTCGAGCGTGTTGTCGCTGTCGAGCTGGCAGACATAGTCGCCCGAGGCGGCGGCGATGCCGACGTTGCGCGCGCGCGCAATTCGAGCGGAGAGATAGTCGCACCAGGGCGCCGAACAGGGCGGCAGGTGGAGGATGACGATATCGGGGTTGATCGCCCGAAGCGCCGGCTCCAGCCCCGCCAGGAGCGGGCATCGATCGCCGACGACGATATGCTCGACCCTCACCCCGATCTGATCCGCGGCCGAGCGCGCGGCGCGCAGAAGCGTATCGGAGCGGCCGTAGGTCGGCGTCACGATCGACACGTAGGGCAGGTCTGGGCCCGAGCCCGCGGCCGGCTCAAGCATAGCCCATCCCTCCCAGCGCCCGCCGCATCGCCGCGGCGCTGTCGATACGCCGGACGCGCGCCGCGCGGGTCCAGTCGAGCAGTCCGAAGAAGAGCCTGTCTTCGCCGGCCCGGCGGTCGACATAGCCGACCAGCCACAGATCCTGGGCTCGAACGAGGACGCGGGGCGACCGTACCGGCTCGCCCTCCTCGTCCATCAGCGGCTCCAGCGACTTGACCGGGAGCGACGCGACGTCGTGGACTATTCCGGCCAGGCTCGCCGGATCCGGATCGCCGGGCGGCCGATCGACGATCGCCCCGAAATACCATTCGGCCCGGCACGGGTGCATTCTCACCGATGCGGGCGCGAAGGGGAGCCCGGCAAGGCTCGTTACCCGCTCGGGCCCCTGCAGCAGCGACCCGCCGCCATTGGACCCCCTGACGCTCAGGGAGCGGCCGTCGCCGCTGAGGACGAAGCAAAGATGGCCGTAGAGCGCCGTGCTGGCTTCGGTCTCCGAACCCATCAGACATTGGATCGACCCGACGCCGGTCAGCTCCGCTTCGCGCTCGTGGCGGCCCGGCGCATATTCTCGCAGAACGACGCCGGCCCCCGAGCCGCCGGCAACGCACAACCGGCTCTCCGACGCGGAGTGCGAGACGCTCAGGCTGCGGATCGCACCGACTTCGGGCGACATCCTGTCGACCCGCGCGATACCGCCGCCGGGCCGGAGCTCGCAGCGGTAGAGAAGCTCCGGATCCTCCTGATAGGCGACGTAGAGGAAGGTCCTTCCGTCGCGGTGGCACAGGTCGAAGTCGAGGACGCGCCCGCCCAGCCCTTCGCCGAGGCGGAAGGCGTCGTCGCCCGAACGCTCCGCCAGCCGCAGCGCCCCCTCCGGCGCCGGAGCATGCGGGCCGAAGCTGTTGGCGCGATCGAGCGGCGCCGTCCCATCGGGCTCCGCGCGGGGCTCCGGCTCGACGTAGATGCGGTAGAGCAGCGCCTCACGGGTGTAGCCGGGCACCTGGGTGTTGTTGCTTCCGCAATGGACGTGGAGGTGATGGATGAAGAGGACGTCGCCCGCCTCGGCCGTGACTTCGGTCGCCGCGCCGAACATCTCCTCGAAAGAGGCCGCTCCGAAGCTGTCCAGGGCGCCCGGCGTCTCGGCAAGCATGGCCCTGACCCGCTGATAGGATTTGTCGATGTGAAAGAAAGCTCCGCCGCCGGGCGGCACGTCGTTCAGGAAGACCATCGCCGCGAGGGCAGACTCGTTGGGCTGCAGCGTGGGATAGTCGTCGTCGACGTGAAGTGCCTGGAAGCGCCGCTCGGCATCGGGATCGTAGGCGCGGCGATGATAATCCGACAAGATGAAGCGAAGCGGCCGCTCCGGTCCTGCCAGGGCCCGCGTGAACGCCTTCAGCTCGCGACTCAGGCAGCCGAGCACATGCGGATGCAGCGGTTCCACTGCCGCCGGGTCGTCGAGACCTTGAAGATAGGCAATGGCTCGCTCGCAGGTTTGCCTGGGAACGCCGCCCTTGAGCAGAAACCACCCGTGCTGAACGAAGAATTCAGCGTCAGAACGCGGCGATTCAAGCGCCATTTGCCACCCTGTTCTGAAAAGCACTAGGATAATGTGAGCGTAATCCTGACTTCGCAAGTGGAATGTCTTTGCCGTCTTGGCGAGGCGGATTCGTTGCACGGGGTTGCGGGGGCGGCTAGACTCACCGCTTCGATGGTGAGCAATCCAGAACTAGTCCGCCTACCCAGGCTCGGCTCGAGCACGACCGGCCGAAGCATCCGGACGCGCCTCGGCGCGCGAGTCGAGCTGCCGCTCTTCCTGCCCGTCTACCAGCCCCGCTCGGAAGCTTTCCAGCTCACCACCCGCGACTCGCGGCTCCGCATCGAGGGGCTGATCGTCAACGCCTACTTCCTCTACAAGCAGCGCGAGATACGCGAGCGGCTGACCGGCGGAGAGAGCCTGTCGGCCTTCATCGGCTTCGAGGGGCTGATCGCGACGGATTCGGGCGCATTCCAGGGATTCACCCGCCAGCTGTATCTCTCCAACCGGGACATCGTCCGCTTCCAGGAAGCGATCGGCAGCGACGTCATTTCCCCGCTCGACCTGGTGACCCCGCCCGGCGACAACCGATCGGTCGCGCAGGCCAAGCTGCTCGCGACCAACAAGCGCATCCGCGAGGCTCTGCGGATCGTCGAGGACGGCCGGGTCGCGGGCGTCCAGCAGGGCGGTCGCTTCCTCGACCTGCGCCGGCAGAGCAACGACGCGCTGGTCGAGATGGGCGTCGAATATGTCGCGATCGGAAGCCTCGTCCCCTTCTTCAACCGCAACCACGATCTGCGTTTCGCGGGCACCGTCATCCGGGACGCGCGCGCCGCCATCGGCGACGGCCCGCCGATGCATATCTACGGCGCGGGCGATCCGCTCGAGCTGCCTTTCTTCTTCGCCTTGGGCGCCGACATCTTCGATTCGGCCTCCTACGCGCATTACGCCAAGGGCGGCCATTACATGACCCCGCTGGGCGCGACGCGCGAGCCGGAGCGCCTGCGGTCGGAAGGCTGGCGCTGCGGCTGCCCGATCTGCGCGGATTCGCCGCTCCCGGCCGTCATGTCCGACGAGCTTCTGCTGACCCAGCACAATCTGTGGACGATCCACGAGGTCATCCACCTGCTGAGGCGGCTGGCCGCCGACCCCGCCGGCTTCGACCGCTATCTGGCCGAGACTCTCGACAGCCACAGGCGGCTCTTTCCCGACAGCCTCCTCCCCCAATCCTGGGAAAGCCTGTTCTGAGCGGTCGATGGAGACGCCGACAATCCCGCCGCTGATCGAGCAGCTCGTCGCCGAGGCGGCTGCCGCCACGGCCCGCAAATATCCCATAGCGCTGGATTCGGCCGCCGACATCCTGCGCGCCCGCTTCGAAGCCGACGACGCCCTCCTCAAGGCCGGCGAGCGGGCGTCGAGCCTGAAGCAATTGCAGAAGATGCGGGCCTGCCGGGACGCGGTGGATGCGGCGCAGCGCGCCATCTATTTCGATCTGCGCCGGTATCGCCGGAACGAGGAGGAGATGGCCGAGGCCATCGAAGCGATCGAGCGCGCGCCTCCCGGCGAGGATCCCGGGTCGGTGGCGGCCGCGATCGACAGGATCCGCGCCTCGCATGTCAGCACGGCCGAGCGGTCCGACCGCGCCGGCGAGCTGTCCGGGCTGCTGGCCCAGGTCCTGGAAGGCGCGGTAACGGTGGCGGATATCGGCTCCGGGGTCTTCCCTCTGCTCTTTCCCTTCGATCGCCTGCCGCGACTTCGCACCCTGCTCGCCCTGGACCGCGATCCGGCCGCGGTCCGGGCGCTCCAGGCCTATTCGCGCTGGCGCGGCGACGGCCGCCTCTCCTCGCACCTGTGGGAAGCCGCCGACGGGTGGCAGAGGCTCCTCGAGACCTTCCCCGACGGCGTCGAGGCCGCGCTCATGCTGAAGCTCGTCCCGGTGGTCGGGCGCCAGACCCCCGAACTCGTCGAGACGCTCGCGCGGGTGCCGGCGCGCCGCCTCGTCGTGACCGGATCCCGGCAGGCCATGGCCAAGCGCGCGAGCATCGAAGACCGCGAGCGCCGCACCATCGAGCGGTTCGCCGCGCAGGGCCGGTGGACGATCGCCGACCGCTTCCAGACCGAGGACGAGGTCGGCCTGGTCCTGGAGCGCGGCGGGTGAGCCGGCCGGCCGGGATGATCCTCGCCGCCGGCCGGGGCGAGCGCCTGGCCGGCGTGCAGCCGCCTTTCGCCAAGCCCCTCGCCCACGTCGCCGGCCGGCCCGCGGTCGCCTGGGCGGCGTCGGCCATCGCGGACGACGTCGATCGCCTGGTCGCCGTCGTCAGCCCGGCCTGCGCCGCCGCGATCGAGGCGGCGATCGCCGAGGCTCTGGAGGGGAGCGGACTGCCGGTCGACATTTGCGTCCAGGCCGAGCCGAAAGGCGTGGCCGCGGCGGTCGGCGAGGGAATCCGGCGCGCCGGACTGACAGGCCCCCTGATCGTGGCCTGCGGCGACAATGTGATGGAGCCCGGAGCGGCGTCCGCCCACGCCAGGCGCCTGGCGGAGGCCCCGGACGTGACGATGACCTGGGCGGCTCGGTGGCTGGACGGACGAAGCCCCAGCGAGTTCGCCGCCTTGATCGACACTGGCGGCGGCCGCAGGCTGGTCGAGAAGGCCTCCGGAATCGAATCCGCCTTTTGCTGGTGCGGTCCGGTCGGCTTCAGCGACGCCCGCGACGCGCTCCGCCGGATCGAAGCCCTCGAGCCCTCCGCGCGCGGCGAGGTCGAGATGGTCGACCTCATGAACGGGTACATCGCCGAGGGCCGGGCGGAGGCCGTCCCGCTCGAGGGCCGCTGGTTCGACATCGGCACCGGGCCGAGGCTTGCGGCCTGCCGGGCGGCGATGGAGCCCCACGGTTGACGAGCGGCCTGGCGAGGCTCGGCTTTCGATCGATCGTGCCCGGTCCGGAGAGCCACCGGATTGACAGGCGCGGCTGCGCCGCCTCCGAGGATGCCTATTATGCGGCGCTTTTCGCCTTGTCGGACGGGCGGGTGGGCCTGCGGGCGACCGTCGACCCGGAGGATGCCTCGGCCGAGCCCGGCGCCTACGAGCGCAGGATATTCGGACCCGGTGAAGATTATGCGACCGAGCTGCTTCGGATCGTCGATCCCGGCTGGTGGCGATGGCGGCGCCCCGGCCGGCCGGCGCCGGCGATCGAGCGTGCCGCGTCGAGCCAGAGCCTCGACATGGGTCATGCCCACCTCGAGACCCGGCTGAGCCTCGTCGGCGACGGGCGGCGCGACCGGCTGGCCTTCGCCGTCGCCATCGTGCCGTTGGGCGGAGCGAGCCTCGTCCTTCGCGAGTGGGTGTGGGAGGCCGAGGATGCCGAAGCCCGTCTCGGCTTCGGCTGCCGGTGGTTCCCCCGCCCCGGCGGCGCGCCCGTGCTCCGGCCCGGCGAGCGGCCGGCCGCCTGGCTCGACGGGCTCGACCGCTCTCTCGCCGCCGTCCAGCATCTCGAGGTGCTGGAGGGCGGCGACATGGGGCCTCTGGACACCGGCGCGGAGATCGGCTTCGAAGGGCCGGCCGCGGTTCGAGGCCGGCTTCTCCACTGGACGGTCCTCGCCTCGGCGGAGACCGGCCCCGAAGCGCTCGACCGCGCGCAAGCCGGGCTCGCCGAGGCGCTTAGCGCGGGCGCCGGAGGCTTGCTCGAGGGGCATCGGCGCGGCTGGAGCGCCCGCTGGAGCCGCGCCCTCGATCTCGGTGGCGACGCCGCTGCGCGCGAAGGGCTTCGCTTCGGCCAGTTCCACCTCGCCCAGTCCGCCGACCGATCGGCGCGGCGGGCGATGATCGGCCCGCGCGGGCTGACCGACCGGCGCTATGGCGGCCTGTGCTTCTTCAACACCGACCTGTTCCTGACGCCCTATTTCGCTCTGGCCGAGCCCCCCGTCGCCGAAGCCCTGGCGGGTTACCGGATCGACACCGCCCGAGCGGCGAGGCGCCATGCCCGGGCCGCGGGCTGGCCCGGCCTGCTGGTGCCGCTCGTCGCCGACCTGGAGGGGCGATCCGTCGATGCGCTCGACGATCGGCGCCGGAGGATCGGCGAGACCTCGTGCCACATGACGGCCAGCGCGCTCTACGGCCTTGCCCGTTACCGTGCCGCCACCGGACGCTGGCCCCGGCCGAATCGCGAGGTGGCCCGCTACCTGTCGGGATCGAGGCGCTTCCTTCGCGCCCTCGTCCGAAGCGACCGGCCGGTGACCGGCTTCGACGAATATCATCCCTGCGTCCGCCGGCATTCGGCGACCCTGGCAATGGCGCGGTGGGGGCTTGCCTGGATCGCGTCGGGAGCGCTCGACCTGTACCCGCCCGGGATCGACTCGGGCCTCGAGCGGGACGTCGACGGCGCGCTCGCCGAGTTCGAAGGCTATTTCCAGCTGCCCGACCGGACCCTCGCCCGCGCCGAGGGAAGCCTCGCACCGCTTGCGGGCGAAGGCGTCGAGCCGGGCGGCGACCGGCTGATCAAGCAGGCGGACGTCGTGCTGATGATGGCCGCCCTTCCCCATTGCTTCGAGCGCTCCGCCATGGCGGCCAGCCTCGATTATTACGAGCCGCGCACAGCCCACGCCTCGTCGCTGAGCCCGGCCGCGCACGGGGCGGTGGCCGCGCACCTCGGCCGGAGCGACCCGGCATGGGCCTGGATCCGCTCGGCCTTGCGCTACAATCTCGATTTCACGCCTCGGGCCGGATATCGCAACGGAGTCCACCTCGCCGCTTATGCCGCTGCGATCCTGTCCCTCCTCGAAGGCTATCTCGGCCTTCGGCTGGCGGGCGACGGGCGCTCCGCGGGCTTCGACGCCGCCCTCCCGGCCGCGCTCGA
Source organism: Allosphingosinicella sp. (assembly GCA_035714565.1). Taxonomy (GTDB): domain Bacteria; phylum Pseudomonadota; class Alphaproteobacteria; order Sphingomonadales; family Sphingomonadaceae; genus Allosphingosinicella. The sequence continues at coordinate 152,421 of DASTLX010000009.1, read as the reverse complement.
CAGCCTGTCGGGGACCCTGTGCCTCTCCGGCCGGGACATCCGCTTCCGGGTGGATCACAAAAGTCTCGAAATAGATCCGGTTTCGGTTACTAATGTTGTGAGGGCCAGCGCAATGCAGTCTTTTGTCGACCTGCGATCATGATATGATCGGAGGCGAAAGGATTCTGTATTGTCGCGCGACTATGAGCAGGCGTTTCTGTTCGATCTCGACGGCGTGCTCGTCGACACCATGCGGCATCATCTCGAATCCTGGCGCGTCGTCGCGCGCGAGCTGGGGCTGGAGCTCTCGGCCGGCCAGTGCGAGCAATTCCGCGGCATCGCCAGGCCGCGGGTCCTCGAGATGCTCGAGACCCTGCACGGGCCGATAAGCGGGACCCGGCGCGAGCAATTGATGGAGCGGAAGAACCTGCTCTATCGCTCCGCGATCGAGGCCGACGGCGGCCGGATCGCCTTCGCCGGGGCGGCCCGGCTTCTCAAGTCGCTGAGATTGGCGGGGGCGCGGATCGGGATCGTGTCGGCGAGCAGGAATGCCCGCTATTTGCTCCGGATCTCGGGGCTGCTGCCGTCGGTCGACCATGTTTCTGACGGCTATTTCCCCGGTCCGCCCAAGCCCGATCCGGCCCAGATCCGCGATTGCGCGGCCTGCCTTGGCCTGCCGCCCCGGCTCTGCGCCGTGGTCGAGGATTCGGCCGCCGGGCTGGAAGCGGCCCGGCATTCGGGAGCGCTCGCCGTCGGCATCGGGCCCGAAGTCCGCGACGCTCCGAAGGACATGTGGCGCCCGTCCATCGGCGCCCTGCGCCCGAAGGCGCTGATCGCGCGGCTCGGCGAGCATCGTGCCGGGCCGGGCCCGGACGGGGGTGCGTCCGCGCCGCTCGCCGGCGAGGCGCGCGCGGCGTGGTGAGGGCCGACCGCCGGCGGAGGGAGGCGCCGCGTCCGGCCGCCTTCCTCGACCGCGACGGAGTCCTCATCGAGGATGTCGGCTATCCGCACCGCGTCGATCAGATCAGCTGGATCGACGGAGCTATCGAGGCGACCCGGCGACTGAACGAGGCGAACCACCTCGCCATCGTCGTCACGAACCAGTCCGCCGTCGCCCGCGGCATCTGCACGGAGCAAGACGTACGGGCCATGCATCGGCATATGCAGCAGGTGGCGGAACGGAACGGCGCGCATTTCGACGCTTTCTATTATTGCCCCTATCACGCCGAGTCGGTCACCGCCCGCTACAGCCATCCCGACCATCCCTGGCGCAAGCCCAATCCCGGGATGCTGCTCGCGGCGATGGCCGATTTCGCGATCGAGCGGGAGGCTTCCTTCATGGTGGGCGACCGGCCGACCGACGTGGAGGCGGCCCGGCGCGCGGGGATCGTCGGGTTCCTCGCGGGCCGCGACATGCCCTTGCGGTCCATCGTCGAAAAGCGGCTGGCGGCGACCGGAACCGATTGAAATGCTTGCGTGTCGAGCCACTTAAATCTCTGAGGGGATATCTCGCCAGTGGCGACAACATAAAGTCGCGAGAGATTCCTGTTGATTTGACCAAGTCGTCAGCGCATGAATGCCGACAGCATTGGGGAGCTTTCGGGACTCACATCTTGATTTACAAAGAATTAAGGCGTTCGTGTTTCGATTTTACATTAGTCTAAAGTAAAGCTTTTAATATTTGATTATCCAACTCGCGCGTCCTCGGCGGATACGCGGGAAGAGGGAAGTTATGGCGCGAGTCTACCTGTTCAACATGATATCCGGCAACCAATACGGGACCAGCCTTAGCATCATAGTGAACGGCGCCACTCCGGCCTACGCCATTCAGAACACCTATCCGTCGATCAATTTCGTGCCATTCTCATCGTCCGGCGCTCTCGTCGGTGGCGGACAGCCGAAGGGTAATGCGTTCATCGACAGCAATCGGATCCTGGCCAAGGATTCCCTGGGCAACCTCTCCGCTCTGTTCGAGGCCGTGCTGACGCCGGGACAATTTGGCGATCTGGTCGCCTTCATCTCGCAGATGGACATCGCCGTCTACGCCAGCTCCGGCGTGTTCCTGGCGGCCTATCCGGCGTCGGGCAATGCGGAGGCTGCGCAAGGCGCCGAGGATGCTCCGTTCGAGCCCGCCGCCTCCCTCGCGACGACACCCGGCAAGGTCTTCATCTTCAATCTCTTCAGCCAGGACATCACCGTCTCCAGCAACGGCGGGATCATCGGCAAGATTCCCGCCTGGAGCGACGGGTCGGGCTCGGTGTCCATCTACACGCCTTCGGTGCTCGTGGCGCAGCGCACCCCCAATCAGAGCGACGGGCCGGGCAAGATCGCCAACGGCACCAATCGCCTTCAGGTCTCCCGGCTGGAGCAGCCCGGCAGGTTCGACTTCACGGTCGATCCCAACCCGTTTCCGACAAACCAGAATCTGCTGCTGTTCATAGCGCTCGACCATTGGCGCCTCGTTACGCAATTCGGGCAGATCGTCGACGAAGGCCCGATCAACCCTCTCACAACCCGGCAGGATGAATGCCGCTCAGCCACTCAGAAGGAGGACGAAATGGAAGATGTGAATAGCGCCTACGGCAATGTCTATGTGTTCAACGTGACCAGCCAGGATCTCAGCCTCAGCACCAACGGCGCGTCGACCGGCGCGGCGATCCTGGGCTGGTCGCAATCGGGCACGACCAAGTATCAGCCCAACGTGCAGGCCGTCCCGCGCGTGCTGAACTCCAGCGAGGGGGGCGGCAAGTTCTTCAACGGCAAGAACCAGCTCACCTTGACCTTCCTCGACGGCCTGTTCATCGCCCAGGTCCCGATCGACGGCTCGACCTACCCGCTCAACCAGGATCTCCTGCTTCTGATCGAGCGCAACAAGTGGCAGCTCGTCACCCAATATGCGGTGGAGATGCTGGACGGCGAGGTCATGGAGGCCGGCTTCCTGCGCGAAGCGCTCGATTCCGTCATGGCGGAAGGTTGATCGCTCCGCGGCCGGCGCCCGCGACGGGCGCCGGCCGCGCATGCGATCACCACGGTCCCGGCAATGGCAGTCGGTCATGTCGTCGTGTTCAATTGCTTTTCCGAACCGATGACGATGTTCAGCGTGAATGGAACGAACGTGGGAACCATCGACGCCTGGAACACCGAATCTGAGGGGCTGCTCTTCGCCCCTGCCGGACTGCCGGTGCAGCGATCCCTCGACCGCAAGGGGGGCCTGTTCTTCAACGGTACCAACAATCTCATCGTCAACTGGATGGGGGAGTACTTCCATTTCGACGCCAAGATCGAAAGCAGCCGTAATCCCCTGATCGAAAACCTTGCGCTGATCGTGCTTCGCTCCGGCTTCGCGCTGCTCGACTCCGTTGGCGTCACGCTCGTGTCCGGGCCGCTGCTGGAAGGCCCGGCCGACGCGCCGGCTCCGATTATTCCCCGCTCGCCGCCCTCTCCGGAAAAAGGAGGCGATCAATGAGCGAGCAGTCCGACGCCGTCCCGCAATTCACCCTCGTCGTCGCGGGGACCCCGCTCTATAGGGCCGATCCCGCCCCCGCTTCCGACGCTGCCCAGATTCTCTATGCCCTGGTCGGCAAGCCCAGCGGCTTCCCGGGATCGCTCGGCGCCGACGTCGCCTGGGCGAACTGGAGCGGCGCCTTCCTCTTCCTTCCCGCGGGCGCGGCGGTGGCCGACCCGGCGGGGCTGGTGAAGGCGGTCGACGATCTCCTCGCCGACGCTCCGAACCGGACGATGCAATGGGTGATCTGGCTGGAGAGCGGCACCGCCCAGGCCGTCGCCGCCGGGCCGCCGATGTTCGCGATCAACAAGGCGGCCGGGCCGGGCTACGGCCATGTCGCGGGTCCGCAGTCCGTGCCGTTCGCCAACCTGGCGGTGCAGCTCGCGGCGCAGCTCGAGGTGCGCCCGGCGTTCGACGCGGCCACGCCGGGGCTCGTCATGGTCCCGGACAGGGCGGCGGGAACGACGATCCTTCTCCAGCAAACGGGAACGCAAGCCTCGGTGCAGATGCCCAACAGCGGCCAGCTCACCCTTCCCTTTGCCGGGCCGCAGCTGGGCCTGCTCTGCCTGCCGCTGAACGGCGATGCGGGCCTGTTCTACGCGCTCTTCACCCCCGCCGACGGGAGCGAGCTGCCGCCGGCCTCGGCCGAATGCCGCTTCTATTACGGCTCGGCGGGATCGCCCGCGGCGCTTCGCTTCCCGCTCCTGCTCGGCGCCGAGCCCAATCCGGCGCCGCCGCCCGCGTCGCTGCTGCCGCTGCTGGCGACCATCGATCCCCTCGCGCCGACCGACAATGCGCGCACGCGCTTCGCCTTCGACCTCTCGCAATTCGGCGGCGGCGGGCCGGCCCTGCCGGTCGGCGCCTCGCTGCGAACGACCGCGGGCGCGGCACTGACGCTCACACCGCAGCCCGGCGCGGGATTCGGCCTCGCAATCCGTCCCGACGCGTCCTCGGGGCAGGCCGCCTATCTCTCGCCCGCGGGCGAATTCAAGCTCGCCAAGGCCACCCCCCTAGCCACCCAAACCAACCCGCCGCTCGCCAACGGCGCGATCGAGCTCATGTGCGGAGTGTACGGGACCGAGTTCCTGCTCGTCGCGGAGGAAGACATCATCTCCTTCGTCGGCAACCTGCCCGCCTTAGCGCCCGATTTCACGCCTGCGCCTTCGCTCCTGGTCGCCGAAGACGAATCGAAGGGCCCGCTCCATCCCCCTTATTCGACGGCGTGGGTCAGCGTCGTCCCGGGCGCCAATACGGGAACCACCTTCCCCGGCCCGATCAAGCAGAGCTTCTGCGCGCAGGCCTTCGGATCGGTCTATTACCAGACGGCACCCGGGAAGGACCTGCCCCTGCCGATCGCCATCGGGGCTCGGATCGCCGACCTATCGGATCCCAACGCCGGCCAGCGCCTGCCAATCGCCCCCTACGGTCTCGTCTTCTACAGCGACGACATCGTCAGCAACCCCAATCCCACCGCTACCGCCAAGCAGATCGTCTCCTTCGATTCGACCGTCCTGTCGCGCGCCCGCTTCGCCTCGCTCGCGCCCGACCGCTGCCTCGGACCCCTGTTCTTCGACATGGCGCGCGTGGAGGCGCTCTCCGGCGGTTATGTCAGGACTCCCCAGGGGCTCCTCGTCGAGCTCAACGACGGCGACCTGACATCCTCCAATCCGGCCGGGACCTGGCAGACACTGCTGCTCGCTCGGAGCCCGCAGAAGCCGGAGCAGCTGCTTCAATTCGGCGCCGGGCGATCGCCGTCGGGCTGCCCCGGCGGAACGGAGCCCTACAACGTCGTGAGCCCCTATCTTTCCACCGCGCTGATGGACCCCGCGGCGGTGCTGTTCATCGCCCAGCCGACCTATCTGGGCGCCTTCGACAATCTCATCCAGCTCGGCGAGTTCCCGATCAGGATCGAGGTCGCCAACGATTCGCAGGGCGACGACCGCGACCCCCTCGGCACGAACTGCGTTCTGATCTTCAAGTTCGATCCGGGCCGCTCCGTCGCCGAGCTCGCCGCCGACCCGTCGAGCTGGGGAAGCGTCGGCTTCATGACCGGCGACCCGCGGCAAGCCGCCCTCATCTCCAACCAGGTCGCGGCCTATATCGAGCAGGCGAAAGGCGAGAGCGGCGCGGCCCAGAAGGCGGGCGGCTACGATTATTTCGCCGACTTCCTGGCGCGCGTGACCGATCCCGCCTGGACCGGCATCCTCGCCCTCAACCCGTTGCTCGACCAGCAATTGCTTCCGCCCGACATCCAGATGCTTCTGTGCGGGATGCGCGAGAGCAAGGGGCTGCGCTGCCACCATTTCGGAATCACCGCCAACGCCGCGCCGGGCACGGGCCAGCCCGCGGAGGCGATCGACAAGAGCGCCCTGTTCGGCCTCGTCCACTATAATGCCGATTTCAAGGCCAGCGGGCTGCACACGCCGTTCGATTTCCAGACGCTTCGCCTCAACGCCCTGTTCGACAACAGCGTGATCAAGCATTTCGATTCCCGGATCGCCATGTCGCTCGCGACCGTGCTCGGCAACCCGGCGGGCCTGACCAAGGCCGGGCCGTCCGACTATCCCGATTCCAATACGATCGTCATCGACGGCGTCCTCCAGGTGGCCGACGGGGTCACTCGAGTCGTCTTCGCCACCGATGAGGAACGCGCCTTCACCATGCCCAGGTCGGGCAACGTCTACCGTGTCCTGGCCAAGCAGGCGGTCAACCGCGCCGGGCTGGCGCCGGTCACCAAGAACGAAAGCGGCAGCGGTCCGGGCCAAGATGATTCAACGGTCACGGTCACGGCCCAGTTCACGCTCGACGGGACGTTCGGCTTCAATACGCGCCCGATATCCTCCGGAGTCGCCGATCTTTTCTCCTACGGCATCGACTCGTCGGGCGGCGGCGGCCTCGGCTACAGCGGTTACGGCCTGACCATGGTCAGCCATGTGCCCCCGAAGGGCTCGACCCCGCCACCCACGTTCACGGTGCCCCCGCCCGGCTCGATGCAACTGGACCCGAGCGCCGGCACGCCGCGCGACCAGAGCCTGATGGCGACCCTTCCTCTCAAGGTGACCGGCTTCGCCACGACCATGCCGGGCCCGGACCATTCCACCCAGGTCGAGGGCGGGAGCATCGGCCTCGAGGCCGTCACGCCCACTTATGCCCTCGCCACGGAGCTGATGATGGGCACGCTGGGCGGCCTCTCGGACGCCGGGCCGCTGCAGGGGCAGCTGCTCCTCGGCTGGGTCCCCGGGGGAAGCGACAGCGTCGCCGACCGCGCTGGCGCGCTCCTCGCCGCCCCGCCCTCCATGCAGGGAGGCAGCTTCAGGCTGCAGGGCGTGATCCCCTCCACCTACGGCGAGGTCGAGCTGCTTCGGCCGACCCTGAACTCCAAGAACGTCTACGTGCTCGTCCTTCACGACGTGCGGTTCGCGCTCGGCGCCTTCGGCCTCTACATCCCCTCGATGGGCGAGCGCTCGCTGACCTTCTTCGGCGAGCCCGGCGGCGATTCGACCGCCCTCGACGACGACGGCGATGCCGTGACCCTGTCGTGGTTCCTCGGCGAGCCCGACCTGCAGGGCGCGCGCGCGCGGCCCGAGGTCCCGCTGAGCAGCGGCACCCCGGCCCTCTCCTTCACTCCGGCCGTCTATGTGCTCGCCGGGATCAAGGTCAGCTACGATCGCCAGGCTACGTCGGTCGTCGACGAAGTCATCTCGAACCTGGCGCAGGTGCCGCTGTCGACCAAGGCGGCGCTGGACGACATCCTGTCCGGCAAGGTCGAGATCCCCATCAACTACGATCCGCACGCCGGGGTGACGGTCGCAATCGATCTCACCTTTCCGCAGGTGACCTTCAAGTTCGTCTTCTCGGATCCCTACGTCTATGGCGGCTATCTCGCCATCGCCAAGTCGGATCCGCCCTCGCCGCCGCCGCCCTCGCCGCCGCCGCCCGCGATCGACAGCGAATGGGCCGACGGCGAGAGGGACGACGACGCGCGCTCGCTCGTCGCCGGGAACCCCGCGCCCGCCAAGAAGAAGGGCATCCTCAGCAGCCTCGACGGATTCGAGCTCGAGATCGCCTATCGCAAGATCTCCGACGGCCTGGGCGCCTGGTCCGGGACCTTCACGATCACGGGACATATCGGCACGGACGATTATTACCTGCAGCTGCCCACGATCGGCCTCGTCATCTACACGAACAGCGACTTCCGCCTCGACGTGGGCTGGCCTTTCTCCCCCGGCGGGGGCGGCGCCCAGACGATCGCGGTCCAATTCTCGATCGAAGGGATCCCGCTGCGCGCGGAGGCCGGCTTCTACCTCGCGAAGTTGCGCTCGGCGGATGCCCCCGGAGCGCTCGGCAAGGACTTCGCGGTGATCTGGCGGTTCGGCCTGGGCTTCTCGTTCGGGCTGAACAAGTCGATCGAAAAGGGGCCGATGAGCCTCACCGCGGGGCTGGTCGCCTTTCTCACCTTCGAAGGCTTCCTGGCCTCGACCAAGGGAGATCTGACCGAGAACGGCGTCGACTATAAATGGTTCGCCGGCCAGCTCGGGGCCAAGGCCTATTTCTCAGGCGAGGTCGACCTGAAGATCGTGATGATAGGCGTGTCCGCTTCGGCGACGCTGACGCTTCAGGTCGCCTACGAAACCGACCACGCGACCGTCATCCGGCTCGCCTTCCACCTCTCCATCGAGGTCGAGTTCCGGATCCTCTTCATCAAGGTCTCCTTCAGCTTCGACGCCAATCTGGACATTTTCCCGCCGATCCGGATCGGCTCGGGTCCCGACGCCTCGATCGACGGACCGGACCCGATCGGCGAAGAGGTGACGCTGCTCGTCGCCGCGCCGGTCGAGCGCCCGCACAAGGAGATCGAGCACGCTCTTCTCGCCCTCCACGCGGCGGTCGGCGACGCGATCACCATCCCGCTCCAGTTCGTCCTTCAGCCGACGACGGTGAACGCGCCGGGCGACGGAAGCGCCGCTCCGCAGGCGGTCGCCACGCTGATGATCAATCTCGTTCCCGACCAGTCGGGGAGGGACGATTTCTCGCGCTTCGCGACGGCCCTCGCGGGCTGGCTGGTCGCCGCCTACGGCGGCCCTGGCACGCTGGGCGATCAACTCGGTCGGGTGGCGGCGGCCCTCGATTCGCGAACCGTCGACGGGGCCGTGGACTCGTTCCTTTCCGGCAATTTCAAATTCCAGATCGAGCCCTCCGGCGCGTTGAACGCGGAGGCGAATTACGCCGCCTTTCCAATGCTGAGTCCGTTGATGCTGAGCTATGCGGGAACGGACGTGCGCTTCGATTCGCCGGGGGTCCCGGCCGGCTATCCGGAAGCGCTGCGCGACTATTTCAAGCAGCTGTCGCCGAAGCTGAAGGCGATGCCGAGGGCGCTGGCGCTGGGCGCCGACCCGCCGTCCGCGGCCGACCTCGTCTCGAGCGACGTGATCATCCTCGTCGCCAAGCAGCTGGTCTCGCAGCTTGCCGACATCGCCAAGGCCAGTCCCGACGATACCCTCGCCCAGGCCTTGTCCGCGCTTGGCCCGGCAGGCTTCGCGAACGTCGCCGGGCTCGCCTCGCGCTTCGCCTTCAACGGCGTCCGGCTTCCGGTGCCAGGGAGCGAGCCCTTCGGGGACGTGCTGGAGGGCATGTACGCGCTGACCGGCCAGCAGGTCGCGCTTCGGCAGGTTTCCGGGACTTGGCAGACCGGCTTCACCCTGGCCCTCGCCCCCGGAGTGGACGCGCCGTGGATCACGTTCGGCGCGAAAGGCACCGACAAGTCGGTCGTCGACTCGCTCGACCCCAACCTGATCCTCACGCAGCCGGTCGTGCCCGCCTGGCTGAGCACGGGCGAGGGGCTCCTGCCCTTCCCGCCGGTCCGCCAGGATACCAGTCTCTTCTACCTCGGCCAGCCGATCGTCTGCACCGCGGCGGGCGCCCAGTTCGCGATCCTACCGCTCGGAGACGAGCTGACCCGGCGGCTGGCGGCCTTCACGGCTGGCGGCGGCGCCGGCGCCACGGCGACGGTGGCCCAGGTGACGGCGGCGCCGGCTCCCTCGGTAGAGGCAAAGCTCGCGCAGACCCCACCGATCGCGGCGGCGGCAAGCCTTTTCGTGCCGATCGCGCTGCGCCAGATCGTCCCGCCCGGCGCCACCAAGCCGCTCGATTCGGTCTTCGAGCTGGTCGGCACCGACAACGGCACCCGGGGCCTGCTCGAGATGCTGGTTCGCGATCCCGTCGCAGGGACCAGCCTGTCCCTCCTGCTCTCGACCGGCGGGGCGGCCTATGCGGTCCCGGAGAAAGAGGGGCAGATCGTTCTCGCCAAGGCCAATCTGTCGACGCTGAACCAACCGCCAACGCTCCGTGCCGACGGGACATCGGCGGAGGCCGCCCAGCCGCCGGTGAGCGCGACCCTGGCCGACGTGACGAACTTCCTGACCCTCATATGGGAGGAGTCCGTCGTCCACAGCGGCGGCTTCTATCTCTATCTGCCGGACGCGCCGCAGAGCGCCTTCAACGGGGGCCAGGCCTCCGCCGCACTGCTGGTCCGGCTCGGATCGGGAGCGACCCAGGTCCCGCTCGGCGGCTGGTGCAACGCCATGGTGCTCGACCCCGTCCCGGTCGCCAGCGCCGGCGCCGTGACGGCGACGGTGAGCGACCCCAGCGGAACCTGGTCGCAGGCCAATCCCAACCACGACGCCGGGCTCGCCGGATTCGAGGTCGTCTGGCCGCTTCCGCCCACCCGGCCGGCGCTCGACGCCCAATCGACGCCCGCGCAGAAGGCGGCCTATGCGGAGGCGCTGTACAGCCTGCTTCAATATCGGGTCACGGCCTTGCCGGGAGCGGGCGGCCAAGGCCCCGCCCTGCCGACGCACTGGAGCCTCCCGGTCGGGCCCCTGCAGGGAGAGGGAAGCCGCGACTGGCACTTCTCGAGCACCGTCTCCATGGCCGGCCTGCTTGGCGCCCCCAACCGCTATGCCGGGACCGGCGCGAGCGTCACTTTCGGGGTGACCCTGCTCGACCTTTACGGCAACCAGCTTCCGACGGAGCACGACGTCACCGTGCCCGTCGTCTACAACGATCCGCTGCTGGGGCTCGACCAATGGCCCGGCGCCCGCGGCTACTACGCCTTCGCCCAGGGCTCGGCCGGCAAGGTCGCACTGACCCTCGCGGTCGATTTCAACCCCAGGCGGCTCGGCACCGGCTCCCAGGACGACACCGACCCCGCGGTCCTGGCGAGCGCTCTTGCCGGCTACCGGACGGTCCTCGACCAGCTCACCGACCCGCTCCAGGCCGGCAAGGCGGGCGCGGGGGCGAGCGTGACGACCGTCTTCGCCGCGAAGCCGCTCACCGAGACGGATTCCGGCCAGTCGCTGACAAGCGCTCTCACGGCCTGGGTCCGGAGCGTGATCGGCTGGCTGGAATCGGCGATGGGCGGGACCCAGCCGCCCGTCCCGGCCGCGCTGGTCTCCGGATTCGCGCTCGATCTGGCCGCGCCCAGGAGCCTTCCTTCGGACCTGATGCCGCTAACCGTCTCGCTGGCTTTCGCCCGCGATCCCGCGACCGTGACGCCGGCGGTCGCGGCGGCGCTGCCCAGCGTGCAGCAGGTCAGCTCCACGCTCGGCGCCGCCGCAATCCTAGACTCCGCGCTGTTGGCCGACCCCGCCAAGGAGCCGGACCTGCAGCTCGCGGCCTTCGCCCAGGCCTTCGAGAACGCCTGGTACGGCTTCGACGGCGGCACCGCCCAGCTCAAGCTCGCCCAAGGCCTGACTGGGCAGGCAATCGCCGATTCCCGGCCCGCAGCGCTCTGGTTCGTCCGCCTGGGCAAGGGCGCCGGCATTGGAGTCGAAGTTCCCAATGCCGGGACCCCGGACGCGGCTGGCCTTCCGGTCACCTTCGCCGCCCCGCCTCTCTCGACCCTGCTCATCTCCGAGCAGATCGAGGTCCGCAACTACAAGTCGCAATGGGTCGGTAACGGCAGCGACGTGATCCTGCCGGACCAGCTTCATTCCTTCGTCGACATCGACATGACGGCCTGGGCGGTCGACTTCCTCGCGGCGGTCGAGGGCCTGTTCGCGCCGGCAATGGCGGCGGCCATCGCCACCCTCGATCCCGGCAGCTATGCCGTGCTGGCCGACTACAAGCAGCGCCTCGCCGACGCGATCGCCCCGACTCTGGAGCCGGTGCTGATTGTCCCCGGCCAGACTCCCTCGAAGACCGCCGCGGTCGATCGCTTCCGCCAGGCGTTGCTGCACAATCTCAGCAGCGGCTATGCGCTCGCCGCCGTCGTCGCGCTGCCGACGAACGTGAGCCTGGCGGGCACCGACGAGCCTTCGGCGCCGCCGAATCTCTACGGCCGTCCCACCGGGCCCGGGCTCAAGGACGCGGGCGGCAGGCAGCCTTACACCGTCTCGCCGGCGACGGTCGCCCTGTCGAGCGGGACGTCGCAACTGGTTTATCTGGTATCTTCGCGCAGCGCCTCGGAGCGCGCCTGGCTCGATACGCCGCTGACCTACGAGATCGCCTTTCTCGAACATGATTTCGAGCCGGCGCAGAAGATCTTCGGCTATGAGCCCTCCTCCTGGCTGAGCTTCATCGTCCCGGACTTCAAGCCCAGGGGCATCGACGGCAGCCAGGTGCTGAGCATCCCGCTCGGCCGCAACGCCATCCCGCTGCCGCTGCGCGTCTACCCGCCTATGCCGGCGATCACGTCGCAGGGCTCGGTGCCGCAATCGCCGACCTCGCTCGCCGACGCGCTCAACTGGGCCTATGAGTGCAAGGTGGCGACGCCGCAGGCGGCCCAGGACGAGCTCGTGCTGTCGGTGACCCTCAACGACCCGCCGTCCATGTCCCAGCGACCGGCGCGGGCGGCGGTTGCGGCGGAAGCGACGGCAGACGGCGATCCGCCGCGACCCGCCCCGGCCGACCTGTTCGAGGCGCTCGCACGCTTCGCCTTCGAATATCCGCAGATAGCGCCCTATCTCGAGCAGGTGCCGGCAGCGGCCTTCTCCGGCGGCAATGCGCAGCTTGCCCGGACGGCGCTCGAGCGGATGGAATACCTGATCGAGGGCGCGGTGCAGACCTGGCCGGCATGGATCAACCCGGCGCTTCGTCAGTCGCCCCCCGCCGTCGCTCTGGCCGAGCTGCCGCCGCCGGTGGATCGCGCCGTCTGGGACTATGTCGTCGATTTCAGCGGCTTGCCCAATCTTCGGGTCACCCGGTCGCTCCGAGACGGCCAAGCCCTGCCGCCCTGGCCGGCGATAGAGGGATTCCAGGCGCCGCCCGATAGCGACCAGCGCATCGACATCTACCGGCCGTCCGGGGAGCGCCCCGCGGGCGCGCCGCTGAACTTCGCCTTCGCCGGGCTGCCTGCGACCGCGGCGCAGAGCGCGCACGTCTCGGCGAGGGTAACCCGGAACGCCAATCTCGTGCCGTCCGGGATGCCCGCGGACACCACCGTGTGCAAGGCGTTCATCTATACGACGCCCCAGGTGAGCGCGAGGGACCCGGTGCTGCCGCTGCTCGACCTGCCGTCGCAATCGTTCCCGATAGGCGAGGGCGCGGCCAAGCTGTCCGAGGCCATCGACGAATTCCTCGCGCCCTTCATCGCAAGGCCCACATTGGCCGGGCTGACGGTACGGGACATCCGGATGGAGGTGGGAGGCACATACTGGTTCCAGCTGGCCGAGGGCGGGCAGGACCAGACCATCCGCAGCGGCAACCGCATCTTCCTGGTCCAGTCGGACGTCTCGCTCAGCGGCGACGCCTTCCCGGGATCGATCCCTGTTCCCGCCTTCCGGAAGGGTTTGATCGAGGCTCTGACGGGCTGGCACTCGGCCGTTCAGCCGAGCGATAGCGGAGCCTCCATCCAGCTTCCCGTGACGTTGTACGCGGTCATCGCCAACGGCCTCCTGCCGCTGGTCCGGCTCGGCAACGTGGAGATCCCGGTTCCCAAGAGCCAGCCCGGCTGGTGGGCCTGAGGCCGGCGGGCGGCCGGGCGCCGGTCATCCCTTCGACCGCAGACGGCACGGCGCCGATCGGGTCCGGTCTACGACGTCGCCAAGAACCGAGATCCAGCGAGGCCACTTCGCCCGCGTTCGGGGCCCCGCTACGCCCCGGGCGAAGCCGCGGAAAATCGCGCCCAACCGTCCGAACGCAGCTTGCAGGCCGGGCAGGATCCGCACCCGAAACCCCATTCGTGCCGGCGGGAGCGATCTCCAAGATAGCAGGTGTGGCTTTCCCAACGGATCAGGTCGACGAGCGCCTCGCCGCCGAGCTCCCTCGCCAGCTCCCACGTCTGCATCTTGTCGAGCCACATCAGCGGCGTGTGGATGACGAAGCGCGACGCCATGCCGATGTTCAGCGTCGCCTGGAGCGACTTGATCGCATCGTCGCGGCAATCGGGATAACCGGAATAATCCGTCTCGCACATTCCGGCGACGAGATGGCGAAGGCCCCGCCGGTGGGCGAGCGCCGCGGCGAGCGTCAGCATCAAGATGTTGCGGCCCGGGACGAACGTGTTCGGCAGCCCGTCGTCCCTCAGGGCGATCTCGACCTCGGCCGTGAGAGCGGTGCCGCCAATCTCCGCGAGAGCATCCAGGGCAATCGTGTGGTCGGCTCCGAGGCGCTCCGCCCAGGGCGGCGAAACCCCCTCCATCCCCGAGCGCAGCGCCTCACGGCAATCGAGCTCCACCGCGTGTCGCTGGCCGTAGGCGAAACCCACCGTCTCGACTCGCGGAAAGCGGGCCAGGGCCCAGGCCAGGCACGTCGCGCTGTCCTGCCCGCCCGACAGCAGGACGAGGGCGCCCTCGTCCGTCATCGATCGTCTTCGCAAAAGCCGCGGCCCACGCCGTCCTGGAAGAGGGTCACCGGGGAGAGCCTCCAGCGCGCCCGCGCCGCGGTCGTCGATCTCGTCCGGACCGCCGCCCCGTCGCCGGGCAACCGGTCGGAAACTGCATTGGCGATAGCCTCGGCCACCTCGTCCCCCAACCGGATCTTCCCGACGCCCTGCGGTACACGGCGGGGTAATTGCCGTTCCCGCCGCCGTCAATCGGGGCGATCGAGGCCGGACCCAAGGCCCTCCGCCGCAATTTCGGGTCGCTCATCGGAGCCGGACCCGGACGATTGCAGCGGCCGCCTCGGCCGCGAAAATCACGGGATGCCAAGCTGCTTGTGGGTCTGCACGCTCAGTCGCCACCGTGGGTTCGCGAGGCAATATTCGATCGCCGCGGCAATATTGTCGCGAACGTCGGGACCGTCCTTGGGCTGAAGCAGGAAATGGGCGAAGGACAGCGATTCGAAGTCGGCGGGATCGATCCCCGCCTGGGGGAAGACGAGCTTGAGCTCATCCCCCTCGACGAGGCGAAGCGCCGTCCCCGCCTTCGGACTGACGCAAAGCCAGTCGACGGGCGCCGGCAGGTCGATCGTCCCGTTCGTCTCCACCGCGACCTCGAAACCCCGCGCTTGCAAGGCTTCGACGAGGGGCGCATCGACCTGCAGGAAAGGCTCCCCTCCCGTCAGCACGCAGAGGCGCCTGGAAGATCCTCCCGACCAGACCTGTTCGACGACCGAAGCGAGGGCCTCGGGCGTCGCATAGCGCCCGCCGTTCAAGCCGTTCGTCCCGACGAAGTCGGTGTCGCAGAAGGTGCATATCGCCCGGGCGCGATCGATCTCGCGGCCCGACCAGAGATTGCAGCCGGAGAATCGGCAGAAGACGGCGGCGCGGCCGGCCTGGCGCCCCTCGCCCTGCAAGGTCTTGAAGATCTCCTTCACCGCGTAACCGGCCATGCCCGAGCCTCGCTCACTTTCCTTTTCCGGTCCACTTGCTCTGTCGGAGTTTGCTCCGTCGCCGGTTGCCCGCTCGCCTCGGCAGGGACGCCCGCGATCGCCGCGGGGAAAGCGCGGTAGACCGATGCGCCGGCAAAAGCGAGCCGTCAGTCGCCCGATGCGCGGCCGTACGGCCCGGTTCCGGTCCGGATGAAATGCCGGTGGCGCCGAGATAGGATCGCGCTACCTTGGCCCGCCATGCCCCCGAGCACCCCGACCTCCGGCGATCGCCAGGCGAGCAGGCTCGATGACCGCGGCCGTTGACGTCGTCGTCATCGGCGCCGGCGTGGTCGGCCTGGCGATCGGCCGCGAGCTCGCCCTTGGCGGGCTCGAGGTCCTGCTCCTGGAGCAGCATCGAACGTTCGGGTCCGAAACCTCCTCGCGCAACAGCGAGGTGATCCACGCCGGCATCTATTACCCCCGTGGAAGCCTGAAGGCGCGGGGCTGCGTCGAGGGGCGCCGACTCCTCTACCGCTATTGCGATCGGCGCGCCCTTCCCTATCGGCGCTGCGGCAAGATGATAGTCGCCACCGATCCGGCGACCGAATCCGCGCTTGCGGCCCTGGGGGAGAGCGCGAGCCTCAACGGCGTCGCGACGGAGGCGCTGTCCGGGGCTCGGGCCCGGCGCCTCGAACCCGACCTTCGGGTCGCGGCGGCCCTGATCGTGGCCGACAGCGGAATCATCGACAGCCACGCCTTCATGCGCTCCTTGCTGGCGGAAGCCGAAGGCGCGGGGGCGATCCTCGTGTGCAATACGCCGGTGATCCGGGTCGCCCGCGACGGAGCCCGGCAAGGCGTCTGGATCGCCGGCGAGGCCGAGCCGGCGGTCAGGGCCCGCTGGGTCGTCAATTCGGCGGGCCTTTCGGCCGCGAAGCTCGCCGCCCGGATGGAAGGGCTCCCCGCCCCGCCCACGCTCCGCTACGCGAAGGGAAGCTACTTCGCTTATGCGCAGCGGGCTCCGTTCGACAGGTTGATCTACCCGGTGCCGGAGCCGGGCGGGCTCGGCATCCATCTCACCCTGGATCTCGCGGGCGGCGCTCGCCTGGGGCCGGACGTCGAATGGACCGACTCGCCGTCTTTCGAGGTCGACCCGCGCAGGAAGGAGGCCTTCGCCGCCGCCGCGTCCCGCTGGTGGCCCGCACTCGATCCGGACAAGCTCGTGCCCGGCTTTGCGGGGATCCGACCCAAGCTCGGCGGTCCGGGCGAGCCGTCGAGCGACTTTCGCATCGACAGCGCCCGTACCGGAGCGGATTCGGGGCTTGTCGCCCTCTACGGCATCGAGTCTCCGGGCCTGACCGCGTCGCTTTGGCTGGGCAGACATGTTTTCGAGATCGTGACCGAAGGCCGCCGCGGCGAACGACCCGGCGGGTTGGGCGGCCGGCGTACCGCGCGATCGC
Organism: Allosphingosinicella sp.; assembly: GCA_035714565.1. GTDB lineage: Bacteria > Pseudomonadota > Alphaproteobacteria > Sphingomonadales > Sphingomonadaceae > Allosphingosinicella. The sequence continues at coordinate 135,732 of DASTLX010000009.1, read as the reverse complement.
CTCCTCGAGGGCGGCCGCCCGATTGACGAATCCGCGGCGGGGCACGAAGATGCCGGATCGCATCGAGGGGTCGTGATGGCGTTCATCCTGTTCGACGAGCATCTGGGCCAGGTCCACCCGGCCGGCGAGATCCGCTTCCCGAGGACCCGGGCGAGCGTCCGCGAGCTCATCCGGGCGCGGGTCGAGCTCGAGGTCGAGCGCCAGGCCGGCCGGATCGTCGCGCCGGGGCCGGCCGAGAGCGCCCTCAACGGCGATCGCGGCGCCTATGGCTTCGGCTCCGTCTTCCTTCGAGCCGCCGGCCGCGACGGCTCCGACATCGAGGCCCTGGTCGACGAGGCCGAACGCGGCTTCGCCGCCGGCCGCTATTTCATCCTGCTCGACGACCGGCAGGCCGATAGCCTCGAAGACGAGATCGACCTCGACCGCACCGGCGAGGCGACCTTCCTGCTGATCACTCCGCTCCAGGGCGGCTGAGCATTGTTCGGCCGGCTGGTCCGAGCGCTGACGGGCGGCAAGGCTCCCGCTCCAGGCCCGGTCGGCACGACGGCCGCTCGTCGCGACGAGGCGCGGTCGCGAATCCGGGCCGATGCCGGCGAGCTGCTGTGGGCGGCGATCGAGGCCGCCCTCGACGAGAACCCGCTGATCTCCTCCTACTCCCTGCGCGATGCCGAGAAGCACAGGGCGCTCCGGACCCTGATCGACCAGTCTGTCGAGGATCGCGGCCGAAGCTTCCACGTCCTGCTGCGCATCCTCACGGATTTCGGCCGCTACGGGGTCGGCAACTGGGGCCTGCTCGTCCGCCGCGACGGCTATTACCGGGTCGACGCCCTGGTCAGGCAGCCGCAGGTGAGAGGCATGGAAAACATCCTGGAGGCGCTGGCCGTGCGCAAGCTCGTGCTCGCCGATGCCGACGGCGACGCGGCCAGGCTGGTGGCGATCCTTCCGGAATATGGAACGCTCTATCATCGCCGGATCCTCACCTTCCTGCTGGACACGGCTCGGGCCCACCCCGGCGGCCGGACGGTCGCGGCGCTGCGCGGGCTGATCCGGGCCGGGCTGGGCCATTACCGCTCGAAATGGGCGGCCGAGATCGAGGACCTGCTCCGCGACCTGCCGGCCTCGCCCCGCGCCTCGGTTCCGGTCACGGCCGGCGGCGCGGCGCCGAAAGAGGCGGGGGTGGCGCCGATCGCCTTGCCGCGCTTCCTGCTCAACACCTATGAGGGCCAGACGGCCTTCGCCGGCCATTTCGAAGCCATGTTCGAGGCCCGTCTCTACGACGAGGCGCATCTCGGCTTCCTCGCCCGGCTTGCGGGCTTCGCCGACCGGATCGACACCCTCCCCCCCTCCGATCCGAGGGCCCGGGTCGTCGCGATCGAAGCCCTCGCGCGCGAATGCGGGCTGGCGCTCGTCGACAATTCCCACGGGAGGAGCTGGGGCTACGGCCTCGAGGGGGTCGCCAACCTCGGACGCGACCGGCACCAGCGCTTCACCGCCCTCGCGCCTTATGTCGCGGCCTGGCCCGAGCCGCTGCGCAGGCTCGGCCGGCACGCCGGCGCGATCGCCTCCAAGACGGCGCCTTCCGCCAAATGGCTCGCCGAGGGCCGGGCCATGCTCGCGGAGATCCCCGCCGATCAACGCCTGGCGATGCTGAGGGCCATGACCGACACGACGGCTCCGCTCGGCTGGCCGGGGCAGAGCGGCGGCGAGCATGTCCTTCGCGCCTTCCTCTACCTGTCGTCCGATCTCGATCCTTCGGCCGTCGGACCGCTGCTCGCCGATTACGCGCTGAAGAGATGCTACGTGACGGTCCCCAACCAGGGCATTCGGGCCGAGAAGCTGGGCAATGCCTGCCTCTGGGTCCTCGCCGCCATGCCCGCCGGGACGGGCGTGCCCTACCTTGCGCGGATCCTCGCCCGCACCCGCTATCCGAAGATCCGGGCCCGGATCGACGAGAAGCTGAACCAGGCGGCGGCCGCGGCCGGGCTCAGCCGAAGCGCGCTCGACGAGCTGACCGTGCCCGGCCACGATCTCGACCCGGAGGGCGAGCTCCACGTGCCGGTCGGCGGCGGCAAGGCGGTGATCAAGGTCGAAGGCGCCCGCGACGTCTCGGTCTCCTGGCTGTCGGACTCGGGCAAGCCGCTCAAATCGCCGTCCGCGGCGATGAAGGCGGACAAGGACCGGATGAGGTCGGTGCGCGACTCCGCGAAGGAGATCGAGGCGGACCTCGGCACCCTCGTCGTCCGGCTCCAGCGCCTCTATCTCGAGGACCGGCGGTGGCCGGCCGGCCTCTGGCTCGAACGCTATCTCGACCAGCCACTCGTCCGGACCCTCGCTCGGCGACTGATCTGGTGGGTCGAGCCCGAGGACGGCGGCGCCGTCTCGGCCTTGCCCGGCGAGGCCGGCGGGGCGATGCTCGACGTCGCCGGAAAGCCGGTGCCGCTCGACGGAGCGACGATCCGGCTGTGGCACCCGATCGAGGCTCAGGTCGGCGAGGTCGAGGCTTGGCGGGACCGCCTCGAGGCTCTCGAGATCACCCAGCCCTTCGCCCAGGCGTGGCGCGAAGTCTACACCCTGACCGACGCCGAGCGCGCCACCGCCACCTACACCAACCGCTGGGCCGCCCATATCCTGAAGCAGCACCAGGCGATGATGCTCGCCCGCCTGAACGGCTGGCGGGTAACCCACCGGATGTGGGTCGATGCTCCCAACGACGACCCCTGGCACCTCAACATCCCGGCGCACGGCCTGGTCGCCGATTATTGGGTGGAGGGCGCGGGAGGCGACAGTCCCGAGGTGACCGACAGCTGCGCCTATGTGCATGTCGCCACCGACCGGATCCAGTTCCATCCCGTGATCGGCGGAGCCGACAGCGCCCGCGGTCCCGCCCGGGGTCCCGCGGTGGCGCTGACCGAGGTCCCTCCCCTGATCTTTTCGGAGATCATGCGCCACGCCGACCTGTTCACCTCCGTCGCCTCGATCGCCGCCGATCCGAACTGGCTCGACCGCGGCGGCGACGCGCATCACCCCGACCAGTGGGCGGCCGTGGCCGCGAATTACTGGAACTCCACCAACACCGCCGAGCTCGAGGAATCCGGCAAGCGCCGCCGCGCCATGCTTGAGCGGATCCTGCCCCGGCTGAAGATCGCCGGCCGGCTATCGCTCGACGATCGCTACCTGATGGTCCAGGGCCGTCGTCACCTCTACCGGATCCACCTCGGCTCGGGCGCCTGCTTCCGGGGCGAGCGCCATATCTGCATCGTGCCCAAGCCGGCGGCGGAGGAGGGGCGGATCTGGCTTCCGTTCGAGGGCGACCGGACGCTGTCGATAATCATCTCCAAGGCGCTTCTTCTCGCCGACGACGACAAGATCACCGATCCGGTGATCTTGAGGCAGCTGTAGGCTGATCTCTTAAATCCTCCGTGCATTTGCAGGGGAGGAATTAGGAAGTAGCGCGTCCCGCTAGGCCGAGACCGTCTCCCTCGCGGTCGTCTGCGCTCGAAGCGACAGCGCCTTGAGCTGAAACGCTTCGGCCAGAGCCAGTCGTCGAGCCTTCGCCTCGGGCGTCACCGCCCGCTCGACGGCGCGCAGCTCCTCGACTGCCCGGCGAGCATAATATCTCTCGTTCGATTCCATGCACCGCTCCCCCGCGATTCGCATGGCCTAACATGAATCAATTACGAGTCCGAATCGATCTGCCGCAAGCCGAGCACGGACTGGACAGCCCCCATGGCGGACGGGCAGGGAGCGGCGATGGCAAGGCTCACCTTTCCGCTCACGATCGCCTTGCTGACCGCGGTCGTCGTGGCCGCGCTTCTGCTCGGCGGGCCGCAAACCCGGATCGACCCGCACGTGCTCGCGGCCTTCGCGAACGTCCCGCTGGTGCCGGCGGCTCGGCTGCTCACGCACCTCGGCGACGTCGTCGTCGTGCTCCCGGCGGCCCTGCTCGCGGGCGGATGGCTGCTTCTGAGGGGACACCGGCGCCGGGCCATCCTGCTCCTCGTCATCGTCGTCTCGGAGCGTCTGCTCATCGAAGCGATGAAGAACATTTTCGACCGCGCCCGGCCGGATCCGCTCGGCCATCAGGTCGCCGTCCACAATCTCGCTTTCCCAAGCGGCCATTCGGCCAATGCGATGGCCGGCTGGCTCGCGATCGCGCTTCTGGCGACGAGCCCCCGCCTCCGGCTGCCGGCCATCGCCTTCGCCCTGACCATCGCGTTGGTCACCGGTATTTGCCGGCTCGTCCTCCAGGTCCACTGGCCGAGCGACGTCGTCGGCGGCTGGGCGTTCGGCGCCGCCTGGACCCTGCTGCTGGTCCGGCTGTTCGGAACCGCACCGCCCGCGCGGCATTGATTCCGGCGACAAGGAGAGGCTCATGACCGACCGCAACGACCGCGGCCCCGACCGCGCCGAGACCGCCCGCCGGACCGACGACAGCGACACCCTCGAGCAGATGGAGGACGGCCCCGCTTTCGGCGGATCGGCCGGCGGCAACCTCCAGCGCGACATCGGCAGCCGCGACGAGATCGCCGACGAGGTGGGCGACGGCGACGCAGTCACGAGAGTGCGCGACAGCGACAAGCCGGAGCAGGCCAACCTGCCGAGGTTCAACGACAAATAACGGCGTGCCGCCGTTCCGGGCGCAGGAAATTCCGGCTTTCGCCGGAATGACGGACGCGGCGGCTCGATCCCGTCATCCCGGGCTCGACCCGGGATCCATGAACACCGCCGCGCGGGATACGCGCACCGCGGCGTTCGAGGAGCAATCCAGCCTTCGTCGCTGCGCTCCACCGATGACGGCCATCATTCCTTTCTGAACACGACCGTGAGGTTGTTGGCCGGCATCTCCACGACTCGCTCCAGCCGAAGCCGGTTCGCGGCCGCTTGGGCCTGGACCGCTTCCAGAGTCCGGAGGCCCCATTCCGGGTTGCGGGCCCGCAGCGACTCGTCGAAGGCCTCGTTGCTGGGCGCCGTCGCCACACCGGCGCGGCGATAGGGGCCGTAGAGGACCAGCGGCCCCCCCGGCGGGAGCAGCCGCCCCGCCCCGCGCATCAGCCCCACGGTCGCCGCCCACGGGCTGATGTGGACCATGTTCACGCACAGGATCGCGTCGGCGCGGGCGAGCGGCCAGGGTTCGGCCGAAGCGTCGAGCCGCACGGGCTCGAGCAGATTGGGCGGCCCCGCCTCCTCCCGCCAGGCGCGGATCGAGGCCATGGCCTCTGGATCGGGATCGCTCGGAAGCCAGCCCAGCTTCGGGAAAAGCACGGCGAACCAGACGGCATGCTCGCCGCTTCCGCTCGCCACTTCGAGAAGGATTCCGGCGGCCGGCAGAACCTCGCGCAGGACGGCCGCGATCGGGTCGCGGTTGCGGGTCGCGGCTGGAGCCTGTCGCTTCACTATATTCCTTTGCCTGACCGGGTTCGACCGTGCAATTTCAGTTCGGGACGAAAGGGGGAATCGGGGGATGAATCAGATAGTGAAGCTCGTGCTGGCGCTTGCCGGCCTTTGCATCGCCTTGCCGGCAGCGGCCCAGGCGCCCACCGCGGAGCAGAAAGCGCGCGAGAAGCAGCTCGTCGCGATCCTCGATTCGCTTCATCCGGTGAGCGGCGACGTCGCGGTACCGCAGGCGTCCGCGGTGCTTCATCTCGGCAAGGACTATTATTATCTCCCGGCCGACGAGGCGAGGCGGGTGCTGGTCGACGGGTGGGGCAATCCCCCGCAGACGGCGGAGGGCGTGCTCGGCCTCGTCTTCCCCGCCGGCAAGACCTTTCTCGACGACGTCTGGGGCGCGGTCATCACCTACGAGCCGACCGGCTACGTCACCGACAAGGACGCGACGTCGACCGACTATGACGAGCTGATCCAGGAGATGAGGGAGGGCACCGAGGCGGTCAACGAGGAGCGGACAAGGCAAGGCTATCCCGCCCAGCATCTCGTCGGCTGGGCCCAGGCCCCGACCTACGATCCGCGCAGCCACTCGCTGGTCTGGGCGAAGAACGTCCGGTTCGAGGGCCAGACCGACAACACGCTCAGCTACGACGTCAGGCTGCTCGGCCGCAAAGGAGTCCTCAGCCTCAACATGATCACCGGCATGTCGAAGCTCCCCGAGACCCGGCAGGCGGCGGCGAAGTTCGCCGGCGCCGCGGAATTCCAGGCGGGCAGCCGCTATGCCGACTATCAGGCCGGGACCGACAAGAAAGCCGAATATGGAGTCGCCGGCCTGATCGCGGCGGGGGCCGGGGTCGCGGTGGCGAAGAAGGTCGGCCTGATCGGGATCATCCTCGCCTTCGGCAAGAAGTTCCTGGTCCTGATCGTCGCGCTCTTCGCCGGTCTCGGCGCCTGGTTCCGCCGCAAGTTCGGTGGTGGCGAGCCCGAGCAGGCCTACGAGCCTGCCGCCTATGACGGTCTCGAGGAGGCGCAGGATGCGGCTCCGGCCGATCCCGGGATGCGGGCCGGGCCGGACGATTCGGACCCCCGGCCGGCCTAGCCCTGCTCCGCCTCGCCGCCCGTCCAGTCGTACCGGCGCAGGAACAGGCCGATGCTGAGCGGCAGGGACGAATAGGCGAAAGCCGCGAAAGGCCCGAAGCGGGTCAGCGAAAGGAGAATGGAGACCAATCCGGTCGCCGTCATGATCAGCCAGATCACGATCTCCCCCCGGGCCCGGGCCCGGCCAGCGCGGCCCAGGTCCGGGTTGCGCATCGCGTCCGCGAACAGGGCCGCGAGGGTGGCCGACATCAGCACGAAGCCGGTCCCGTAGACCGCGAAGAGGCTGGCGACGCTGCCCCGGAAGCCGCCCCCCTGGCCCGTGAAGAATATCGCCGTCGCCGCCGCCATGGCGCGCAGGGGCTGGATGTAGATCAGGACCAGGAAGACGAGCAGCAGCGTCAGGCACAGGGAGCGCCAGTCGCCTTCGCCGCGAAGGCGGCGCCAGCGCACATGGGCGAACCAGAACATGACGACGACCGCGAAGCCGAAGGCGAAAGCCGGGATGTCGCCGAGGGCGCGCAACAGGACGTTCAGGTCCGAGGGCGCGCCCGAGCCGCCGATGACGAGCAGGCTGACGGCGAAGGCGAATGCCGCGTCGGTGAAATTGTCGAGCCGCCCCACCGTCATCGAGACGGGTTAGGACGGCTCCGAAACGGGCGCAAGCTACTCCGCCGCCTCGGCCCGGTCGGGCTCCTTCCAGACCAGCACCGGCTTCCTCGCCGCCGCGGTCTCGTCGAGGCGCCGCCTCGGGGCATGGACGGGCGCCGCCTTGAGGCTCTCGTCGCCGGCCTTGGCGCGCTCCGCGACCGAGCGCATCGCGCCGACGAACTGGTCGAGCGCCGCCTTGGACTCGGTCTCCGTCGGCTCGATCAGCATGGCGCCGTGGACGACCAGCGGGAAGTACATGGTCATCGGGTGGAAGCCCTCGTCGATCAGGCCCTTGGCGAGATCGAGGGTGGTGAGGCCGCCGGCGAAGCCCTTGTCGCTGAACAGCGCCTCGTGCATGCACGGGCCGCTGCTCCCGAACGGGGCGTCGAGCAGGTCGTCGAGGCGCCTGAGCAGGTAATTGGCGTTGAGCACGGCGTCCTCCGCCACCTGCCTCAGGCCGTCGGCGCCGTGGCTCATGATATAGGCCAGCGCGCGGGTGAACATGCCCATCTGGCCGTGGAAAGCGACCATCCGTCCGAAGCTCGAGCCGTGATGCTCGCCTGCGGTTTCCTCCTCGACCAGAGCGAAATGATCGCCCTGCTTCTCGACGAAGGGAAGCGGCGCGAACGGAGTCAGGGCCTCGGAGAAGACCACGGGACCCGAGCCAGGCCCGCCGCCGCCGTGCGGGGTCGAGAAGGTCTTGTGGAGGTTGATGTGCATGGCGTCGATGCCGAGGTCGCCCGGCCGCACCCGGCCGACGATGGCATTGAAATTGGCGCCGTCGCAATAAACGAGGCCGCCCGCTTCATGGACCGCCCGGCTGATCTCGACCATGTCGGGCTCGAACAGGCCGCACGTATTGGGGTTGGTGATCATCACCGCGGCGACATCGGGTCCGAGGCGCGCCTTGAGGGCCTCGAGGTCGACCCGGCCCCGGGCGGTGGCGGGGATGTTCTCGACCCTGTAGCCGGCGAAGGCGGCCGTCGCGGGGTTGGTGCCGTGAGCGCTCTCGGGAACGAGGATGACCTCGCGGGCGTCTCCCCTCGCCTCGAGCGCGGAGCGGATTGCGAGCAGGCCGCACAATTCGCCGTGCGCGCCCGCCTTGGGGCTCATCGCGACGCTGTGCATTCCGGTCAGGGTGACCAGCCAGCCGGCCAGGCGATGGATCACCTCCAGAGCGCCCTGGACCGTGTCGGACGGCTGCAGCGGGTGGACGTCGGCGAAGCCCGGCATCCGGGCCACCTTCTCGTTGAGCCTCGGATTGTGCTTCATCGTGCACGAGCCGAGGGGGAACAGGCCCAGGTCGATCGCGTAATTCTGGCGGCTCAGCCGGGTATAGTGGCGAACGGCCTGCGGCTCGGTCAGCCCGGCGAGGCCGACCGGCCGGCTGCGCTCGAGCCCGCCCAGCCTGCTCGCCGGCAGGGGCCGGGGTCCGGCGCCGGACCCGTCGAAATCGACTCCGGTGGTCTCGGCATCGCCGATCTCGAACAGCAAGGGCTCCTCGAGCATCAGCGCCCGGTTGCCCGTATAGGTGGGCGCAGCGCTCTCGGCGGCCTCGGGCCGGGTCGGCCGTCCTTCGCGGTTCATGCTCATGCCAGCGCCTCCCCGAGCGCTTCGACCAGCGCCTCTATGTCCAATGGATCGACGGTTTCGGTGACCGCCACGACCAGGCCGTTCTCCAGCGCCTCCGCGCCCGGATAGAGGCGCCCGAGCGAGACTCCGCCGAGCACCCCCTTGTCGGCCATCGCCCGCACGGCCGGCCGGGCCTCCTTCGGCAGGCGGAGGGTGAATTCGTTGAAGAAGGTCTCGTTGACCAGCTCGACCCCCGGCACCCCGGCCAGCCGCTCGGCCGCTTCGAGCGCCCTTCGATGATTGGCCTCGGCGAGCAGCCGGAGTCCTTTTTCGCCGAGCAGGGTCAGGTGCATGGTGAAGGCGAGCGCGCAGAGCACCGAGCTCGTGCAGATGTTGGAGGTCGCCTTCTCGCGGCGGATATGCTGCTCGCGGGTGGACAAGGTCAGGACGAAGCCGCGCTTGCCCTCGGCATCGACCGTCTCGCCGGCGAGGCGGCCGGGCATCTGGCGGACATATTTGTCGCGGGTCGCGAACAGTCCGACATAGGGGCCGCCGAAGTTGAGGCCGACGCCGATCGACTGGCCCTCGCCGACGACGATGTCGGCGCCCATCTCGCCCGGGGAGCGGATCAGCCCGAGAGCCACCGGCTCCGTGACGACCGCGACCAGCAAGGCCCCCAGCTCGTGCGCCCGCGCGGCGAGCTCGGAAAGATCGCCGATCCGGCCCAGTATGTCGGGATATTGGACGACGACGCAGCTCGTTTCGCGGTCGAGGGAATCGATCAGGCGCGCCGTGTCGGGCTCGCCGCCGAGATCCGGCAGGCCGGCTTCCAGAACGTCGCCCGTGAATCGCGCCATCGTCCGGGCGACCGACACGTAATGGGGATGGAGGCCCGACGAGAGGATCGCCTTGCCCCGGCGGGTGATGCGCCGCGCCATTCCGATCGCTTCCCAGCAGGCGGTCGAGCCGTCGTACATGGAGGCGTTGGCGACGTCGCAGCCGTAGAGGCGGGCGACCTGGGTCTGGAACTCGAACAGGGCCTGCAGCGTGCCCTGCGCGATCTCCGGCTGGTAGGGCGTGTAGCTGGTCAGGAACTCGCCGCGCTGGATGAGATGGTCGACCGAGGCCGGGATGTGATGCCGGTAGGCGCCGCAGCCGAGGAAGAAGGGGACGTCGCCGGCGACCAGGTTCCTGCGGGAAAGGCGTGCAAGCTCGCGCTCCACCGCCATTTCGCTGAGATGGTCGGGAAGGCCCTCGATCTTGTCCCGAAGCCGGGCCGCCTCGGGCACGTCGACGAACAGCTCGTCGATCGAATCGACGCCGACGGCTCTGAGCATGTCCTGCCGGTCGGAATCGGCGAGTGGGAGGTAACGCATGATCTACTCCGTCGTCCCCGGAGAATCGGGGATGCAATGGTCGGTGGCGAAGGGTCGGGAGCCCGTCCGGACTCGCGCGTTCGCGGGAACGGCGCGGACGGTCACTCCTCCGGCTTTCTCATCGTGAAGCGGAGCCGGACATAGTCGGCGACCCAGCTTCCGTCGGGCTGGCGCAGCCTGGGCTCGAGCCGCGCCTCGACCGCGGCGGCGACCTCGTCGCGCTCCGCCTCCGGCACGCCGGCGACTTCGAGCCAGCCGGCGCGGAAGGTTCGGACCCAGGCCGCGACCCCGGCCGGAAGCGGGGTCGGCCGCGGGATCAGCTGGGCCTGGATGGCGGTGAACCCGGCGCAGGCGTAGAGCCGGACGAACTCCTCGCAACCCGGATACCATTGCGGATCGTCGGCCGGGATCGTGTAGCCGCGCTCGCTGAGCTCGGCCCTGATGCCGCCGCGAAGGGTCGCGATATTGCCCTCTCCGCCCATCTCCCCGGCGAACCTTCCGCCGGGCTTGAGGACCGAGAACACGCCCGACGCGACGGCGTCGGGGTCGAGCATCCAGTGCAGGGCCGCGTTGGAGAAAGCGGCGTCGAACTGGCCGAAGCGCGCCGACTGGCCGTCGAGATCGAGCGCCTGGGCGTCGGCGACGAAGGCGTCGACCCCCCGCGACCGGGCCGCCTCGACCATCGGTTCCGAAGCGTCGAGGCCGATCACCCGGGCACCCGACTCCATGATCTTCCGGGTGAGAACGCCGTCTCCGCAGCCGAGGTCTAGGATCAGCTCGCCCGGCTGCGCAGCCAGCAGATCGAGCGCCGCCGCCCCCAGCGCCGGGACGAAGGCCGCATTGGTCGCATAGTCGCTCGGCGACCATTGCGAGGAGGGATTCAACGACATGGCCGGACCGTCATTCCCGCGAAAGCGCGAATCCAGGCTGAGTGGGTGCGGGACACAAGCGCCCGCCGGCGTATCGCGTCCGCGGGAATGACGAGGGTTTCCATCACTGCGCGTCCGTGAAGGCTTTGTAGGCGTCCGCATCCATCAGCCCGTCGAGTTGCGAGGGATCGGAAAGCCTCAGCCGGAAGAACCAGCCGTCGCCCTCCGGGTCGGTGTTGACCAGCGCGGGATCCTCGGCGAGCTTCGGATTGGGCTCGGTCACCTCGCCGTCGACCGGGGCGTAAACGTCGGAGGCGGCCTTGACCGACTCGACCACGGCCGCCTCGCCGCCCTTGGTCACCTGCCGGCCGGCCTCGGGCAGCTCGACGAAGACGATGTCGCCGAGCTGGCCCTGGGCGAAATCGGTGATCCCGACCGTCGCGTCGTCGCCCTCGACCCGGATCCACTCATGTTCCTCGGTATAATAGACGGTCATCAGGCGGCTCCCTTGCGATGATATTTGTGGGCGACGAAGGGCATGGGCGCCACCTTCGCCTGGAAGATCTTGCCGCGCTGGACGAGGCGGATGTCGGTGCCCGGCTCGGCGGAGGCGGCGGGGACGTAGGCCATGGCGATCGGCGCCTCGAGCATCGGCGAGAAGCCGCCACTGGTCACCTTGCCGACCTCGTCGCCGTCGGAATCGACGACCGCGGCGCCCTCCCGGACCGGCTGGCGCCCCTCGACCGCCAGCCCGACCCGGCGGCGCACCGGCCCCGCCTCGATCTCGCGGATGATCCGGTGCCAGCCGGCGAAGCCGCCTTCGGCCCGGCGGCGCTTGGAGACGGCGAAGCCGAGGTCGGCCTCGATCGGGGTCGTGTCGGTGTCGAGGTCGTGGCCGTAGAGGGGCAGGCCGGCCTCGAGCCGGAGCGAGTCGCGGGCGCCGAGGCCGATCGGCTTCACTTCCTCCTGCCCGGCGAGGAGCTCGGCGACGGCGGCGGCGCGGCCGGCGGGAATGGAGATCTCGAAGCCGTCCTCGCCGGTATAGCCCGAACGGCTGATCCAGGCCACGGCGCCGCCAAGCTCGAAGGCGCCGCCGGTCATGAAGCCGAGCTGCTCGACCCCCGGCACGAGCCGCGAGAGGACGTCCGCCGCCTTGGGGCCCTGGAGGGCGAGCAGGGCCTGCTCCTTCATATGGTCGAGAACGACTCCGCGCGGCAGCCGCTCCCTCAGATAGGCGATGTCGCCCTGCTTGGTGGCGCCGTTGACGACGACGTAGAAATGGTCGCCGCGCCGGGTCGCCATCAGGTCGTCGACGATCCCGCCCTCGTCGTTGAGCAGCAGGGAATAGCGCAGCCGCCCCTCCCGCAGGATCGAGAGGTCGGCGGGAAGCAGGCTCTCCAGCCCCTTCTCGGCCTCCGCTCCGGCGACGATGAGCTGGCCCATGTGGCTGACGTCGAACAAGCCGGCGGACTCCCGGGTCCAGCGATGCTCGGCGATGATCCCCTCATACTGGATCGGCATCGAATAGCCGGCGAAGCCCACCATCCGGGCGCCGTTCGAGCGGTGCCAGCCGTCGAGTGGGAGGGTCAGTTCGGGGGAATCGGTCATCGGGTCCAGTCTCCAGGGCGCCGCTCCAACGCCCGGGACCGGACGATCGTCGCAAGCAACCCCCTCTGTCACTGGACCTGAGAGCTTTCGCGGCGCTTGCAGGCGCCGCTTACCCCTTCGGTGGCCCCGCCCCAATGCCCGAAGGCCGAGGAAGGACTCTTTCCAGAGTGCCTTTGCGCGCGCGGTCCCTTGTGCCTGAGAGATTCCGGGGCGGTTGCTCCTTCGGCGGCTTCGGGCCTTTCGGACCCTCCACACTCTCCCGCGCGCACCCCGGCTTGGCGGCCGGCGGCAAGGGCGCTGTGGAGGCTGGCTCTGACCGAGTCAACGCATCACGCACCAAAATCCTCCCCCGAACTCGCGGGGAGGGCGGAGGAGTCCTTCGGAGTCGGAAAAGGCCTCCATGCTCCGCATGTTTCCTCCCCTTCGAATGCGGGGAGGACTGGGTTCGCGGCTCGCGCAGGCCGCAAGGCGTACGAAGAGAGTCGGGCTCGGCCGCGGCGGCGCGAGCTGAATGGGCGGGACCGCCTAGCGAGTCGCGTTGTAGGCGAGCTGGTCCTGGGTGAGCTGGAAGCCGACGAGCATCTCGAAGGTCGCTCGGCGGACCGCCTCGCGAACCGCCGGATCGGCCATCGGGTCGATCGCCGCCGACGGGTCTCCGGGCTTGCGGCGCTTGGTGATCTGGGCGGTGACGTCCGCGGGCAGGGTCACCGCGGCCCGGGTCACCGAGCCGGTGGCCGAGCCCGAGCTGTTCGCCCTCAGCGCCCCGTCGGCGAAGCGCAGGACGACGCGGGTGACGCTCTTGGACTGGACCTGGGTGCCGCCCTGGACCGCGACCACGAAATAAGGAACGACCACGTCGCGGGCGCCGCGGCCGTCGCGGCGCTGGGCCTGGATGTCGAAGGTGATGTTGGTGACGATATTGTCGCCGCTCTCGTCGCAGGTCGAGCGCAGGTTGGTGATGTTGGCGACCACGTCGATCGCGCTGGCGTCGCGGCTCCCCTCCGGGTTGAACAGGGTGATGTCGCCGGTCGCGGCCGGGATCGCCACGGCCGGGCAGGCCGACCGGGTCGCGGTGATTCCAGTGTCGGTGATCTGGCCGTTCGGGGTCGAGCAGGCGGCGAGGCCTAGGGGAATAAGCGCGGCGAGCGCCGCCTTGGACTTGAACACAGGGTGGGAATCCTCACCTTTTGAAGATGGCCGGATCATAGGAACCGGGTTCCGTCTAAGCAAGCTATGCCGTAGAGCCCGTCGAGATGGCCGCCAAGCCCCCCCTCACCTTGCTGATCGCGGCGCCGCGCGGCTTCTGCGCCGGAGTCGACCGGGCGATCCGGATCGTCGAGCTGGCGCTCGAGCGCTACGGGGCGCCGGTCTACGTCCGCCACGAGATCGTCCACAACAAGTTCGTCGTCGACGGCCTCAAGGCCAAGGGCGCCGTGTTCGTGCCCGAGCTGGACGACGTGCCGGACGGCGTCCCCGTCGTCTTCTCCGCGCACGGCGTGCCCAAGGCCGTCCCGGCGAGGGCCGAGGAGCGCGGCCTCGAATTCCTCGACGCCACCTGCCCGCTCGTCTCGAAGGTCCACCGCCAGGCCGAGCGGCTGGTCGAGAACGACCGCCACATCCTCTTCATCGGCCACCAGGGCCATCCCGAGGTGATCGGGACGTTCGGCCAGGTGCCGGAAGGACGGATGACCCTGATCCAGAGCGTCGAGGATGCCGAGACGGTCGCTCCGGCCGACCCGGCGAGCCTCGCTTACCTGACCCAGACGACGCTCTCGGTCGACGACACGGCCGAGATCGTCGCGACGCTCGAGCGCCGCTTCCCCGGCATCAGGGGTCCGAAGGGCGAGGACATCTGCTACGCGACCTCCAATCGACAGGCGGCGGTGAAGGACATCGCCCGGGCCTGCGATGCGATGCTGGTGATCGGATCGCTCAAGAGCTCCAACTCGGTGCGGCTGGTCGAGGTCGCCGAGCGCGAGGGCACGAGGGCCAGGCTGATCGGCCGAGCGGACGAGATCGATCTCGACTGGCTTGCCGGAGTGACGACCCTCGGGATCACCGCCGGCGCCTCGGCCCCCGAGACCCTGGTTCGCGAGGTCGTCGACTTCCTCGGCCGCCATTATGAGGTGACCGAGGTCGAGGGCGAAGGCGTCGCCGAGCGGATGGTGTTCAAGCTGCCCCGGGGGCTCGAGGCCGCTTGACCCTCGTTCCGGTCGAAATCTTCACCGACGGCGCCTGCAAGGGCAATCCGGGGCCAGGCGGATGGGGCGCGGTGATCCGTTCGGGCGCCCACGAGAAGGAAATCAGCGGCGGCGAGGCCAACACCACCAACAACCGCATGGAGCTGCTCGCCGCCATCCGCGCCCTCGAGGCGCTCAAGCGGCCCTGCGAAGTGGCGCTCTACACGGACAGCATCTACGTCCGCGACGGGATCACCAAATGGATCCACGGCTGGCGCAAGAACGGCTGGAAGACGGCCGACCGCAAGCCGGTCAAGAATGCGGAGCTCTGGCAGGAGCTTCTCGACGCGGCGGCGCCGCACAAGATCGACTGGCGCTGGGTGAAGGGCCATTCCGGCCATCCCGAGAACGAGCGGGCGGACCGGCTCGCCTGCGATGCCGCCATGCAGCTGGCGAGGCGCTAGAGGCCGGCGGCTCCGCGTCGATCTCCCGGCCTGGCCGAGGGATCCCCGGCGCAGGCGCGGCGGGTGCTCAGGCCGGCTTCCTTGCCCGGGCCTTGGCCCGCTGCCGCCGCTCCGCCTCCGTGGGCAGCCATTTCACCCGGAGCAGGATCTTGTACTCGGCCGTCTTCACGAACCAGTAGAGGGCGAACGCCCATATGCCGAACACCTCCACCCAGAAGATCCAATGGCTTTCGCACCGGCGGCCGCCGAGCACGTGAAGGGCGAAGACGGCGGCCGGCATGGCGACCATGGCCAGGCCGGCGACGTTGTACGCGATTTTGAAGCGCCGGCGCTTGGGCGGGTAGATGATGAACTGAATACGAGTCTTGGAAAAGCCGATCGCCACGATGGCGAGGCAGACGAAGAAGACGATCGCGCTGAGCGCATGCAGGGTGATCGACGAGCCGCTTCCGCATTGCTCCGGCGGCATCGGGAACATCGCGACCCCGATCGCCGCGACGCCGGCGACGTTCAGGATCCAGTTCTCCCAGCGCGACAGGCCCTGGTACAGGAACAGGAAGACGCCGGTCGCCCACAGGCATCCGACGAGGATGTTCCGGCTCAAGTCTCCCACGTGATAGAAAAAGCTGATCGAATAATGCCCCCGATAGCCGCTCGCGACCACGAGCGCGACGGGCAGCAGGAAGGCCACGAGCCCCATGCCGAAGCTCAGATAGAGGTAGGACCGCATGGCCTGCCTGGAAAAGAGCTTCTGAAACAGCAGCTTGTCCGCCCACGGCAGAAGCTGGCTGTCGCGATTTGCGGGCTCGCTTGCGCGCGCTTCGTCAGTCATGTCGGACCTGCTTCCCCTAACAAAGGACGTCCCCGCGCGGCCCTGCGGACAGCGGCCCGGGGGTGCGGGCGCGCCCGGGAGCGCGCCCGCACCCCCGCCGGATCTCCGTCTAGGGCTTGGGCTCGGCGATGAGGGTCGCCTCGACGATGGCGGGCGCGGCCGAATCGAGAGCGCGCCAGGTGGCGGGACCGACGACTCCGTCGGTGGCCAGCCCCGCCTTGGCCTGGAAGGCGCGCACCGCGGTTTCGGTGCCGGGCCCGAAATCGCCGTCGATCGCGACCGGGTAGCCGGCCTGGACCAGCTGCCGCTGCAGAGCCTCGACGTCCTCGTTTCGGCTTCCGCGCCTCACCGCCAGCCGGGCCCCCGCGGGCTGTCCGTGGCCCACCCCGATCGCCACCGTCCGGGCAAGGGCCTGCTTGGCCCTGGCGAGATAGCGACGGCGATCGTCGAGGCCGTTGGTGCCGCCGTTGATCGCCTTGGTGATGGTGACGATGTCGTCCTGGTCGGCGAACCGGTTGAGGCCGCCCCGGCGTTCCTTCCAATATTCGCAGGCGATGAGCAGCGAGACGGCCGGATCGGCGGCGCGCTCCGGACGATCGACCAGATCGGGGATGCCGACCTTCGGGCCATAGGCCCGGTAATTGGCTCGGCCGGTGAGCTGGAACAGGCCCCTGCCCTTGTAGCGGGGGCCGTCGCCCTTCTGGTTGTTGCCGAGATCGCGGCGGCCCTCGTAGGCCCGGCCCGACGCATATTCCTCGGTCGTGCAGAAGCCGTCGGATTCGTGCGCGCACTGGGCGAGAAAGTGAGCGATCCGGAGCGGCGTGTCGATCTCGTAATGCTCGAGCGTCCTCTGGACCACCGGGGCGAGCGCGGCGACGATCCGCGCCTGCTTGGCGCCTTTCGCCCCGGCGACCCTCGGCATGATGGCCTGCAGCGTTTCCAAATCGACGTTGATCATGGCTTTTCCTCCCGATGGCACAGATCGCATGCCGGGATGTGAGCCCGCGCCGCCGAGGCGGTCGGTGCTAAATCGCACATCGGGTCGACTTTTTTCCGCCTCTCCGCAGGCCGACCGGGTTTCCGGTCGTCCCTGGCGGCTCTCGCCGAACCGTCCGCCGTCAGCCGGCGCCGTCGCCCCCGTCCGGTTTCTGGGTCGAGCCCGCGGCCGCCACGACGGCGGCCTTGAGCTTCTCGCCGGCGTCGGCGTCGACGGTCTGGATGGTGCGCTCGCCGGTCACCGGATCGGTGCGGTGGAACTTGAACGCCTGGCCGGCCAGCGGCCCGGAAATGAGGTCGGCCATCATGACCTCGCGATGTCGATTCTCCGAATTGGCGAACGGCGCGATGAGGTCGACCAGCCAGACGGTGTCGCCGCTTTGCCATTCCTCGAGGGTCAGCCGGTTCTCGGGCTCGATCATTCCGCGCTGGAGCTTGAGGATCGCCTTGGGCCCGCACTTGGCCCACAGGGCGAGGCCGACCGGCCGCTCGCCGTCGCGGAAGACGTAGAATTGCCGGTGGATGAGAGCGGGCATCGCGAGCCACTCCAGCGCCTCGATCGGCAGCCCCCTGTGCAGAATGGACTGAGTCATCAGCCACGCCATCTCGCCCAATATGTGACTGACCGTAGGGGCGGCGCCCGGAGCGGCGGCCGGGTCGGCCTCGTTCGGCTCAATGTTCAAGTGTCTCTCCGATTCATGAAGCGAAATAATCATAGCGAGGTTGCGCGGCGCCGTCGCGCTTCCAGTCGCCCTCGCCGGCGCGGGCGCCGAAGCTCGCCATGTCCTGAACGATCTGCGCGACCCGCGCGTCGGCCAGCGAATCGACCGGCCCGAGGGCGGGCGAATCCTGGGCTGCCGTTCCGGCCGGCTCGGCCTGGCTCTCGCCGTCGATCAGCTCGAACGGGTTCAGGCCCTCGCGCGCCATGAAATAGGGCGAGGACTCCCGCCCGCCCAGGCCGGCGCGAAGCGCGACCAGCTGCGCCGCGAGCCCTTCGAACCCGCCCTTGCCGGATTTCGACGACGTCGGGTCGGCCGGCCGGAACGCCAGGGCGGACGCGCCGACCAGGCCGGTTGAACCGTCCTCGCGGGTGAAGGACGAGGTCGCGACGACCATGTTCCGGCCGATCTCGACCCGGTTGCCGGTGGCCTCGGCGGTGAGGCTTATCGAGGCGATACCGTGATCGGCGAGCGACGCCAGCTCCCCGGCCTCGGCCGCCCCGTTGCCGTTGCGGTCGCGCCAGACCTTCACCTGGGCGAAGCGCTCGTCGCTCGAATCGAGCCTGCCGTCCGGCTTCGAGTCGAGGGTCGCGAGCGCCTCGAGGCTGCTTCGAGCGTCCGGCTTGAGCCCGAGCAGGCTGAGCTCGCCGGCGGCGATCCGGCCGTCGCCGTTGATGTCGACGACGAGGAAGCCGTCGTCCTTGCCGATCCAGCCGGTGTCGTCGGCGACTCCGTTGCCGTCCATGTCGAAGCGCGCGCCCGACCGGGTCCGGCGCTTGAGCTCGACGCCGTCGCCGTCGAGATCGAGGACGAGCGGCGCCAGCAGGCCGACCTGGCGGTCGCCGAACGAAAGGACGGCGGCCGCGCCGAGCCGGCCGGTGCCCGGATCGATGGCTCCGGAGGCCCGGCTTCGGCCGATGGCCAGGCCGTCGGGTCCGGCGAGCAGCCGGAACCGCCCGCTGCTCTCCTCGAGCGCCTGGCGCTCGGCCGCGAAGGCCGGCGGGGCGGCGGCGATCTGCGCGGACGGCGCCGAACCGGCGGAGTCGCCCGGGGCCGCGGCCTGGGCCGCCGGCGGCGGCTCGACCGCCTGGACGGGCGGCTCGGCCGGCGGCGCCGGCGGGGCCGGCTGAGCCGCGGACGGGGCGGGCGGGACCGGCTGGGCCGCCGGGGGCGCCGGGACCGCCGGGACCACCGGGACCGCCGCGGGCGGCAGGGTGCTGATCGCGGTCAGGCCCGCGCGGTCCAGCCCGGCGAGCTCGTCGAGCTCGGCGCGCTTGTTGCCGTTCGAGTCCGTCCACACACGAAGGTCGAAATAACGCGAGTCGGCGGCGGTGATCATCCCGTCGCCATTGCTGTCGAGGCTGGCGAGGAGGAGCTGCGGCCCGACGACCTCGGCGGCCGTGTCGATGGCCCCGTTCCCATCCAGGTCGATCGCCAGCGAAGCGCCCGCCGGGACGGTCTGGGTGGATCCCGGAGCGATCGAATATTGGATGACCGCTTCGCCCGCCGCCTCGTAGCGGAGCGCTACGTCGCCGACGGCGCCGGTGGTGCCGTCGCTTCGGGTGAAGGTGGAGCTGTTGGCGATCACGTTGCCCGAGACGTTGTCGAGCCGCTGCCCGGTCGGCGCCCCGGCGAGCGAGATGGACGCGATGCCCGCCTCGCTGAGCGACTTCTGCTCTCCAGCCTGCGAGATGCCGTCCGAATTGCTGTCCTCCCAGACCACGAACGAGCCGTAGCGCGCGTCGTCGGCGTCGAGCTGTCCGTCGCCGTCGCTGTCGTAGGCGGCGAGGCCCTCGAGATCGGAGGCGGCGCCGGGGAGGTCGCCGATGAAGGAAATGTCCGAGCGCGTCGACACGATCCCGTCGCCGTTCCGGTCGAGAGCGAGGAAAGCGAAGCCGGAGCTCAGCCAGCGAACCGGCTGCTTTATCCCGCTTCCGTCGAGGTCGAACGGCACGGTGTGCGTCGAGAAGGCCCCGCTCAGGCCGTGGCCCGCCAGGTCCAGCACCACGGGCCAGAGATAGGTGGTCGAACCCTCGTCGCGATTGAGCAACTCGGCGCCGTTTCCTGAGAAGTAATATCCTTCCGCAAGAGAAGCTTCCGACGGCCAGCCTCCCGGTTCGACATGGTCTATATAATATTGTCCGTTGCCCATCATCGTCTGGTACCAAACGATGATTTTACCGGTCACGCTGTCGCGGTAGGAAATCTCGGTATTGTACATTCCGGGATATTGCTCCGGGAACGGCTCATACCAGTTGCGCTCAGCGGAATACCTTGAGTTCAAGGTGCCGGCGGAATTCTGGACTTGAAGGACGATGTCGTTGATCCGCACCTGGATGGTGGTCGAGGCGGCCGCCCCGCCGTCCGAGGCGAGAATGGTGAGATTGGCATATTTCCCGCCGGCGTCGACCAGCCAGCCCGGCGCCTCGGCATTCACGCCGACCGCGGAGATCAATATCTGCCCGGTCGAATTGATCGCGAAAGCGCCGTTGGGATTGCTGTTCGGATCGATCGAATAGC
Source organism: Allosphingosinicella sp. (assembly GCA_035714565.1). GTDB lineage: Bacteria > Pseudomonadota > Alphaproteobacteria > Sphingomonadales > Sphingomonadaceae > Allosphingosinicella. Next base: position 115,465 of record DASTLX010000009.1, on the reverse strand, counting down.
TGATCGCGAAGCCGTCCGCGTCGGTCGCCCGAGGGCCGCTGTTGACGACCGATCCCGGCAGCGTGTTCTCGGTCACCGAGAAGGTCGCCGGTATCGTGGTGAACGTCGTCGGATTGTCGTTGACGTTGGTAAGGTTGACGGTCGCGGTGACTCCGGTGGCGCTGCGCTGCCCGTTCGCGAAGGCGTAGACCTGGACGCTGAGGCTGTGCAGGGCCTCGTAATCCTGTGCGTAGCGGAGCCGGAGGTGGTTGCCGACCATGGCGAAGGGCCCGGAGACGTCGCTGCCGTCGGCGAAGAGGTAGGTGACGTAATCCCCGTCCGGGTCGACCGATCCCGAGAAGGTGATCCCGGTGTCGTCGGCGTAATTCTCCGCCATGGTGACGGCCGCGGGCTGCGAAGGCGCGCTCGGCGCTTCGTTGACGTTGAGCAGGGTGATCCGCCCCGTCCGCGCCGTCGACGAGCCGGTCGCGGTGGTCGCCACCACCGAGACGTCGGCATAGCCGGCGGCGAAGGCCGGATGCCGGTTCTCATTGTCCTGGGCGTAATTGAGGTAGAGCACGCCCGCCGCCGTCACGCTGAACAGGCCGCCGGGATTGCCGCCCGGGGCGAGGGCGTAGGTGATCGCCTCCCCTTCCGGATCGACCGAGCCTCCGACCGTCAGCAGGGCGCCCGAGCTGTTCTCGTAGACCTCGCCCGAGAAGGCGTTCGGAATGCTCGGCGCTTCCTGGAAGGGCGCGACGTTGACCGTGAAGTTCTGGTAGACGGGAATGGAGCTGGCGCCGGCATTGTCGACGACCTTGAACTGCAGGTTGTGCGTGCGGTTCGCGGGGTTGTCGTAGTCGAGGACGGCGCCCGCCACCGTCCACAATTGCACGATGTTGGACGCGACGGCGACCAGCCGGAACTTGGAAGCGTCGCCGCTGCTCATCGAGATCGTGTGACCGGCCGTTCCGAAAGCGCCATTGTCCAGATCGCTGGTCTCGATCGTCGCGATATAGACGGACTGGCTCTGGGCCTCGGTGACCGACGCGCTGTCGGTCGCGCCGTGGAGGAAGCTGGGAGTCTCGTTGACGTCGGTGACGGCGATCCTCAGATCGCTGTTCTGGAGCGATGGGTTGACGCCGTCGCTGACGGTCACGGCGATGGTCACGAGGCCGTTGACGACCGCCGAGTTCTCGTAATTCACCGTCTGGCCCGAAGCCACCGAGATCACGCCCGTGGTCGCGTTGATGGCGAACCAGTTGTTGGGATTGGTGACGAGGGCGTAGGTCAAGTTGGCGCCGGCATCGGGGTCGGTCGCGGCGAGCGTGATCCCGACCGGGCCGGCGACCGCATTCTCCGTGACCGTTCCGACCGGGCCGGAGGGCCCCTGCCCTCCCGTCGGGTTGACGTCCTGCAGGTTGGACGGCGCCTCGTCGACGTTGGTCGAGACGATCTGGACGCCGGTGCGCGTATAGCTCAGCCCGCCCTGGTCGGTGACCCTGAGGTCGACGACCGCCGGCCCGCTCTCATAGTTGAGGGAGATTCCGGACGCGAGCCGGAGCTGGGCTCCGACGATCACGAACTTGGCGGAGTCGACGCCGCCGACGATCGTGTAGGTGAAGGTCTGGCCGGAATCCTCGTCCGTCCCGGAGAGGTTCGCCACCGTCGCGCCGGCGGAATTCTCGTCGAAAACGAGCGGCGAAACGGTGAGGGCGGTCGGCGCGTCGTTTTGGTTGGTGGAGGTGATCTGGACGCCGGTGCGGATGTAGCTCAGGCCGCCCGAATCGGTGACCTTGAGGTCGACGACCGCGGGCCCGCTCTCATAGTTGAGCGAGACTCCGGAGGCGAGCCGCAGCTGGGTCCCGACGATGATGAACTTCGCCGCGTCGGCCCCGCCGACGACCGAGTAGGTCAAGGCCTGGCCCGTATCCGGCTCGGTGGCGGACAGATTGGCGACGGTCGCGCCGGCCGCGTTCTCATTGAACGCCACCGGACTGACGGTGATCGCCGTCGGCGCCTCGTTGACGTCGTTGAAGGTGACCGCACGGGTCCAGGCCGCGCTGGTCAGGGTTCCGTCCGAAGCCACGACGCTGATCGTGAGGGTGGATTTGTTGATGGCTTCGTAATTGAGGCCAGCCACCGTCCAGATCTCGTTGTTGTTGAGGATCTGGAAATAGGCCGCGTCCGCGCCCTGCTTGACGAGCGTCGGAACGGTGCCGTCGGGATCGCTCCTGGTGAGGGTCGCGATCCGGACGGCGACGCTGTTCTCGCTGAAGCTGGACGCGCCGTCGATCGAGACGGTCGGAGCGGCCGGAGGGGCGTTGACGGTGACCGTCAGGTTCGAGCCGAGATTCTCGGCCGAATAGACGTAACCGCCCGCGCTTCCGTCCCTCGAGCGGCCGCGCAGGCGAAGGACCATGTCGGTCCCGGAGCCGGCCGCCGCCGTCAGGTTCAGGGTGGTGAGGTTCCAGCCGGTGATGTTCGCGGAGGCGTTGGCGGCGCCCGCCGTGAACGTGTTCGCCCCCGAGGTGAGCACCGTCCCGGCCGCGAGCCCGTCCAGGTAGAGATAGTCGACGAACTCGGAATCGGTGTCGCGCACCGCGGCCGACAGGCCGGTGAGGGTCACGGTCGTGCCGGACTGCATGGAGAAGGACGTCGTCGTCGCGCCGAGCGTCAACCCGTCCGCGACCGGGCTGACCGTGATCGGAACGGTGATCCAGGCCGAGGCGAGGTTGGTCGGATCGACTGCCCGGACCTTCAAATTCCCGGTGCCGTGGAGGTCCGGATTGGTCCGGATGGTCACCGTCCGGGTGGTCGAGTCGACGACGGCGGTGTCGGAAGAAGCGACGATCGCCTTGAGCACTCCGTCCGTCGTCGCCTCGAGCGTGACGCCGATGGCCGCGGCGTCGTCGCCGACCGTGAAGGTCAGGGTGATCGTGCTCGACAGGTTGTTTCCGTTATGCTCCGCCAGGACGGAGGGATTGCCGGCCGCCGCCGTTATGGTCGGCACCTTGTTGAAGCCCCATTTGTCGTTGATCCGCGCCCTGTCCGTCGCGGTGAGCGAATTGTACGCGGTCGGCTGCGTGTAGCCGTTCATGATCGCAAGCAGGCCGCCGACGTCGACCGGATCGTTGACGTTCCTGTTCTGGGCGGCAATGCCGTTGACGTAGAAGAGCTCCGCGGCGTCCCAATTGCCGGCGGTGTTGTTGACGAACCAATCCTTGATCGTGGTCGCGGTGCCCGCGCTGTCGCCCACGATCGTGATGACGAGGTCCTTGGTGCCGGTCGCCTTGGTGAACCAGAGATCGGTGTAGGCGACCCCGCCGGTATAGGAGAGCCGGTCCCACAGATCCTCGTTGGTGGGATCGTCGGTGTCGTAATTGTAGATGGTGTCGAGGCCGCCGCCGCGCTGGATCACATAATGGTCGGCGCCGCCGCCGCCGATCAGCACGTCGGTTCCGAGCCCGCCGTCGAGGTAATCGCCCTCGTTGCCCGCATCGAGAACGTCGTTGTCCTCGCCGCCGTAGAGATGGTCCGACGCGCCATGGCCGAACAGGCGGTCGTCGCCCTCGTTGCCGCTGAGATCGTCGACCCCGTCCTCGCCGAAGATGAAATCGTTGCCCGATCCGCCCTCGATCTTGTCGTTGCCCTCGCCTCCGTAGATGACGTCGTTGCCGCCGCCGCCCTTGACCTCGGTGTTGGCGGACGAGCCGCGAAGCATATCCGCATAAGCGGACCCTTCGAGATTCTCGAAGCCCGAGATGACGTCTCCCGCCGCATGGGACCGGCTCGCCGAGTTGGCGGCGATGTCGACGTTGACGCCGTTGAGCGTCCGGACTTCCGCGGCCCTGATCACCTGGCCGTTCACGATCACTTCGCCGATGGCGGTGGGCGTGAAGTAATCCGAGCCGAGGTTTGAGGACGTGTAGACCAGCCAGTCGCCGGTTCCCAAGCCGCCGATCAGCTCATCGCCGAGGTCACCGCCTTCGATCTTGTCGTTGCCGTCGCCGCCGTCGATCTTGTTGACCTGGTTCGATCCGGTGATCGTGTCGCCCCACGACGAGCCGTCGACATTCTCGACGTTGGTGGCATGGGCCGAATTGGCCAGCTGCACCGTCTGGCCGGTCGCGGCCGTTGTCAGCGAGATGGTGTCGACGCCGTCGCCGCCGTTGATCGAATCCTCGCCTATCACCTGGACGATGATGGTGTCCTTGCCGGCCCCGCCGAGGATGGTGTCGACCCCGCCGCGGCCCTCGAGCGTGTCGTCGCCCTCGGCCCCGTCCAGGCTATTGCCGTTGGCATCGCCCCGCAGGATGTCGTCGGCCTGGGTGCCGATGATGTTCTCGATCGAGACGAAGGTGTCGCCGAGGGCGCCGCGCGCATTGGCGGAAGGCGTCTGGAGGTCGGCCGTGACGCCCACCGTCGCGAGCGTCGCCGAGTCGAGGTGATAGTAATAAGCCGTGTCCGAGCCGCCGCCGCCGTCGAGCAAATCGTTGCCGCCGGCGCCGGCCAGCCATTCATTGCCTTCGTCGCCGTAGAGGAAGTCGTTGCCCTCGCCGCCGCCGATCATGTCGTTGCCGTCGCCGCCATGGATGGTGTCGCTGCCGCCGGCGCCCTCGAGCAGGTTGATCGCGGTCGAGCCGGTGATCGTGTCATCGAAGTTCGAGCCGGTGAGGTCCTCGAAATTGAGGACCGTGTCGCCCTGGGCGAAGCCGCCCGAGGCCGCGCCGGTGGCGAGATTGACGGTCACTCCGAGATTCGAGCCCGAATAGAGGACCCGGTCGACCCCGGCCCCGCCGTCCATCGTCTCGGCCCGGAAGGTGGCCGTCAGCCAGTCCGCGCCGACGGTCCCGATGATCGGAGCGCCCGGCCCCTGGGTGACGGTCATGGTGAAGTCGGCCGTGGCCGACGACATTCCGTCGGAAGCCGTCACTCGGACGATGGCGCTGCTCCCGATCGCCGCCGTCAGGGAAGCGTAGGAGAAGCTCCTGGTGGCCGCGTTGAACGTCAGCCACGAGGGGAGCGCGGCGCCGCTGCTGAGCGCGGCGGAGAAGACGAGCCCCTTGTACGGGTCCTGCGGATTCCCGTCCGCGTCGTTGAAGGCCGTCGCCGGGATCGTATAGCTGAAGTTGGAATTGTCGGAGAAGGACTGGCTCGCCAGGCCCGGCGTTCCGACGGTCGGCGGAGCATTGGCGGAGATCGGGCCGCCGTCGGCGAACTGCAGGAACTCGACGGTCGAATAGGTGTCGAACTCGCCGCTGCTGTGAGTGACTTTCCGGTTGACGTAGTCGATCACATATTGGGAGCGGAACCCGGTGAAATAGAGGGTGTCGATGCCGGCGCCGCCGTCGACCACGTCATTGCCCCCGCCTCCGTGGAGGCTGTCCTCGCCGTCGTTGCCGAACAGGGTGTCGTTGCCGTCCTCGCCCTTGATGACGTCGTTTCCGGCCGCCCCGCCCATGCGGTTGTCGCCGCCGTCGCCCCGCAGGACGTCGGCATAATCGGTTCCCCCGACCTGCTCGATCGAGAAATAGGCGTCGCCCGCGGCGAGGCCGGTATTGTTCGAAGGCGCGGTGAGGTCGACGGTCACGCCTTCCGTGGCCAGCGTGACTCCTTCCAGGAGCCAGCGATAGTTCACGAAGTCGATGCCGTCGCCGCCGTAGAGCCGGTCGGCGCCGGCGCCGCCGATCAGCCGGTCGTTGCCCGCTCCGCCGTCCAGAATGTCGTTGCCGTCGCCCCCGGACAGGGTGTCGACCCCGAGCCCGCCGTTGAGGATGTTGGCGAAGGCGTTGCCGAAGATCTTGTCGGCGAGATCGGTGCCGACGACGTTCTCGATCGAGACCGCGTCGGTGGCGAGGTTCAGAATCGCGCCATAGGCGCTTCCGCCGATCCCGAGCGTCGCGTCGCCGCCGAGCCGAAGCTCGTCCACCCCGGCCCCGCCGTCGACGACGTCCTCGAGGGTCCCGGCCAGGGTCGTGCGGGCGTAGATGGTGTCCGAGGCTGAGCCGCCGAGCAGGGTGTCGATACCGGCGCCGCCGTCGATCAGGTCGGATTCGGCTCCGCCGTCGATGACGTCGTCGCCGTCGCCGCCGCGCAAATCGTCCTGCCCGATCGATCCCGTCAGGCTGTCGGCATAAGCCGAGCCTTTCAGCTTCTCGATCGCGAAGAGCAGGTCGCCCTCGGCATCGCCGCCGAGGCCGGTCCCGGCCGCCAGGTCGACGGTGACGGCGCCCGGCGAGAGCGAATAATCCGCCAGGTCCGTCCCGGCCTCGCCGTGAAGGGTATCGGCCCCGGCCGAACCGCCGAGCGTGTCGTTGCCGTCATTGCCCGTCATCGTCTCGGCCCGGAACGTCCCGGCGAGCGTGTCCGCGCCGGTCGTGCCGGCGATGTTCGCCCCTCTGGCCTGGTTGACGGTCAGCAGGAAGTTGTCGGAGATGGACGATCCGGAATCGGTTCCGGTCACCTTGACCTCCAGCGTCGTGCCCGCGGCCGAAAGCGGCGGGGTTCCGGTGAAGGTCCGGGTCGAGGGATTGAAGCTCAGCCAGGAAGGAAGCGCGCTGCCGTCGGCCAGCGTCGCGGTCAGGACCATTACGTCGACGGCGGCGCCGTTGCCGGACACGTCAAGGTCGATGAACGACGTCGGCGGGATCTGGTAGCTGTAGGCGGCGCCGTCGTCGACCGCCTGGTCGACCATCGTCGGCTCGCCGAGGACGGGCGGATTGTTGGTGTTGACGCCGAGGCTGATGGTCACGTCCGCGAACTGGACGACATGGATGGCGTTGAGCTGGTCGACGCCGTCGCCCGCGCGGGCGCCGATGCCGGTGACGGTCGACGTCACGCCGCTCACGATCAGATATTCCGCGAACTTGCCGGCGAAGACCGCCGTGTTGGTGCCGCCGCCGCCGTAGAGATAGTCGTTGCCGGCGCCGCCGACCAGGACGTCGTCTCCGGAGACTCCGTAGAGCTGATCGTCGCCGGCGCCGCCGTCCAGCCGGTTGGCCCCGCCGTCGCCGGCAAGCGCATCGTTGTAATTCGAGCCGGTCAGGTTCTCGACCTGATAGAACCAGTCGCCCTCCGCATCGCCCTGTTTCGCAAGGGCGCCGGACGCGGGCGCCGTGGTGCCGTCGACGGAGCTGCCGCCCGTCAGGTCGACGACCACTCCGTTCAGCGTCATTCCGTTATAGACGGAAGTGACCGTCGAGGCCGCCGCCTGGAGCTGATAGCTGGCGGTGTCGCTGCCAGCGCCGCCCTTGAGGATGTCGGCGCCGGTACCGCCGATCAGGACGTCGTTGCCGGAGTCGCCGCTGATCGTGTCGTTGCCCCCCGAGCCCTCGAGCCGGTTGTCGACGATCGAGCCGTTGATCGTCTCGTCGGCATTGCTGCCGACGACGTTCTCGAAATTGGCCAGGGTGTCGGTCGTGGTCACCGTGCCGACGACGACATGATTGGTGGTTCCGGTCGAGGCTATCGTGATCGTTCCGGCGCCGGCCGCGCTTCCGCTCGCATCGTAGGTATCGATCCCGTCGCCGCCGTCGAGATTGTCTTCGCCGGCCTCGCCCTTGAGCAGGTCGTTGCCGAGGCCCCCTTTCAGGACGTCGTTCCCGCCGGCGCCAAGGATGGTGTCGTCGCTCGCGCTACCGGTGATGACGTCGACCGAGTTGGAGCCGAGGATCGGTACGACTCCGTCGACGATGACGTTGGTCAGATCGATCGTCGCGGCGCCGTTGAACCACATCAGCACGCCCGTCTTGCCGTTGGTCGTGATCTTCTCGATGCCGGTGAGCGGAGCCGCGGCCGTCGAGGTCAGGCCGATCATCGCGTTGTTGACGTCGGCGACGATCGTGTCGAACCCGGCCCCGCCGTTGATGATGTCGTAGCCGAGATCCGACCCGAAATGGAACTCGTCGTCGGACACGGTTCCGGTCAGGGTGTCGTTGCCGGCGAGCCCGTAGAATTTCGCTCCCCCGACAAGCAGCGGATCGGCGACGATCGTGTCGTTGCCCGCGGTTCCGGTGTAGATGGCCCGGTCGACATACTCGGCATGGACCTGCCAGCTTGCCGACAGCGCCTCGCTGAAGACCTGGGGGTTCGTCGCGGCCATCGCGGTGACCAGCGCCTGGACGTCGCTGCGGGCCAGCATCCTGTCCGAGGCGACGATTCGCCGCGCCTGGTTGGCCGTCCCCAGGAACCAGTTCTTGACGAGGACGGTCGAGCCCAGCCCGACGGCGGCGATCTCGAGATCGTTGCCGATCTGGCGGAGCCACAATTTATCGTGGCTGATCTTGTCGAAGAGGATCTCGTCCTGGCCGCCGCCGGTGACGACCGTGTCGCTGCCGCTGCCCGCCGCGAAGAGATATCTGTCGTTGCCGGCGCCGCCGTCGAGCGTGTCGTTGCCGGCGCCGCCGTCGAGAACGTCGTTGCCCGCGCCGCCGTAGAGCCCGGCCAGGGCCGTCATGTTGGTGGCTCCGGCCGTGACCGTGAACGTCGAGATGTCGTCGCCGTCGCCGCCGATCAGGATGTCGTTGCCGGCGCCGCCGTCCAGCCGGTCCTGGCCGTCGCCGCCGACCAGCTCGTCGCCGCCGCCGGTCGTGCGCTTGAGAAGCAGGTTGTCGATGACGGAGCCGGCCCCGTCGACGGCGCCGATAGCCCGGAACTCCAGCTTGTTGATGCCCTCGATGGCGGTCAGGGTCGTCGCGGTCGCGGCCGTCATCGCCGTCGTTCCGCTGGCGATGGTCTTCACGACCGCGCCGTTCCAGAGCACCTCGACGCCGCCGCTGGCGCCGGCCATCCGGTAGGCGTGGCTGAAGGTCAGCGTCAGGACTTCGCCCTCGTTGAGGTTGACGATCGACTGCGAGACGCTGTTGGCCGCGCCGTTGTCGAGATGGAGGGCTCGAGTGCCGGTCAGCCCGGTGACTCCCGAGGCCGAAGTGACGAGCTGCACCGGGTTGGCCGAGGTCGACTTCCAGGACGGTAGGTCGGTCGTCGTCAGGCCGTAGGCCGTCGCCGAGTCGTCGGCGACGTTTCCGGAATCCTCGAAGCTGGAATTCGCGACCAGGTTGCCGCCGGCCGCCGTGCCCGCCGTGTTGTCGCCATAGAGGATGTCGTTGCCGGCGCCACCGGTGAGCAGGTCGCGGTCGCCGCCGCCGGTGACCACGTCGTTGTCGGCGCCGCCGTCGAGCGTGTCGTCGCCGACGCCTTCGGTCAGCGTGTCGTTGCCCTCGTCGCCGAGCATGACGTCGGCGCCGACCGCGAATCGAACGTCGATCGTCGAGCCCGCGTCGCCCAGGAGCGTGTCGTTGCCGCGATTGCCCTTGAGGACGTTGTCGTAATCGTCGCCGGTGATCGAATCCTTGAACTGCGAACCGATCACCCTCTCGACGCCGCTGTAGGTGTCGCCCTCGGCCTCGGTTCCGGTGCCGCTCCCGGTGGAAGCGGCGAGGTTGACGGTGACGCCGACGGTGCGGTCGGCCGAGGTGCCGTCCGAGCCGACATAGCTGACGGTGTCGAGGCCGAGCCCGCCCTGCAGCGAATCCGAGCCGAGCCCGCCGACCAGCATGTCGTCGCCCTCGCCGCCCTGCAGCGCGTTGTTGCCGGCGCCTCCGAGCAGCGTGTCGTTGCCGTACAGGCCCGCGAGCGTCGCCGCGTTGCTGACGATGAAATCGTCGGCCGGCGCCGTCGAGCTGTCGGTCGAGGACGCCAGCAACGCGCCGTTGGCGTCGAACTTGAGACCGGCGAGATTGACCGACGAGCCGTCCGAGAATTGAAGGAACTCGATCGCGCTGTTGGCATCGACGGAAGCGCCGCTTCGGAAGTTCTGGATGACGATCTTGCCGCCCGCGATGGCGGTTCCGGCGGTGCTCGTGTTGAGCGAGATTTCGAGGTTGTTGCCGACCAGGGCGAAGCCGAGATCGGACAGGCCGATGGTCAGGTCGGCCGTCGGCGCCGCGCCCGCCGCGGTCGAGTCCTCGAACAGGATCGTATCGCTCCCGCCCGGCGCCGCCTGGACCTGCGAAACCGCCGGCCCGGAGCCCGAGCCGACCAGGTCCTCGCTCCAGGCGGCGGGGTCGAAGCCCGCGGGAATCTGGCCGCCGTCGAAACCGTCGCCGACGAGGCTGTCATATTCCTTGCGGTAGACGATCCTGCCGGTCGCGGAATCGGTGACGATCCGCTCGAACTGGTTGTACGCGCCTTGGCGGTCGACCATCCGCACCGTCGCGACATAAGGCTGCTGGAGAACGCCCGAGCCGTCGACCACCTCGGTCTGGGTCGTTCCGCCCGTGTCGTAGATCGTGTCCGTGCCGTCGCCGCGGGCGAAGGTATAGACGTCGTCGCCGCCGCCGCCCCTCAGGGAATCGTCGCCCTGGCCGCCGCGCAGGTCGTTCTCCGCGATGTTGCCCTCGAGCGTGTCCGCCGACGCCGATCCCCGCAGGCCCTCGATGCCCAGATAGGTGTCCCCGGCGGCGTCACCGGTGTTCTGGTCGGGATTGGCCAGGGACGCGAAGACCGCCGAGTCGTAGGCGGCGATGTCCAGGCCCTGGCCGCCGACCATGAGGTCCGCGCCCGCTCCGCCGGTCAGGACGTCGTTGTCCATGCCGCCGAGAAGCACGTCGGCGCCGGCGCCGCCCGCCAGGCTGTCCTGGCCGCTATTGCCGTTGAGGATGTCGTCGAGCGCTCCGCCCGTGATCGAATCGTCGCCGGCGCCGCCCGTGATCCAGTTCTTGCCGGCGCCGCCGGTCAGGACGTCGTTGCCGTCGCTGCCGCCCTTGAGGTCGGTCGCCGCGACGTCGATGGCGCCGGTGTTGAAGAAGCTGAACTTTTCGATCGAGCCCTTGGCGGCCGGGTTGGTCAGCCATTCCTTGAGGACGATCTGGTCGGTCAGCCCGGCGAAGCTGGGCGCAACCACCCCCGAGCCCTCGATGCCGATGATCAGGTCGCGCCCGTTGACCGCGGCCTGGAACTGGACGTCGTTGATGTCGATACCGATTCCGAACTCCAGAACGTCCGACCCGCTGTTGACGGCGATCGCGTTGCCGTTGGCCGGCTTGTGGATGTCGAGGATCCCGGTTTCGATGCTGTAGCGGCTCCGCACCGACCAGATCCCGGTCGAGGCGTCGAACAGGGTCTGGTCGACCGCCCCGTTGGTCTTGTGGACGATCGAGCCGTCGGCGGCGATGCCATAGCCGGTTCCGGACGCGTCGATGGTCGGGCCGGTGCCGGACACCCAGATCGTGACCCATTCGTTGCTGAGCTCGTCGATGACCGTGTCCCGGCCGTCGCCGCGCGTGAACTTGAACACGTCGTCGCCCGATCCGCCGATGAGCTCGTCGTCGCCGGTCCCGCCGGCGACGACGTCGTTGCCGGCATCGCCATGGACCCAGTCCGCGCCGCGCCCGCCGCTGACCATGTCGGTGCCGCTGCCGCCCATGACCAGATCGTCGCCGTCCGTGCCGACGACGATGTCGTTGCCGCTGTCGCCCGAGACGGAATCGTTGCCCAGGCCGCCGTTTCCGAAATCGTTGCCCGACAGGAGATAGACGAGATCGTTGCCGGCTCCGGCATGGACGAAATCGTTGCCCTGGGTGCCGATGATGGTCTCGGACGCGTCGGTGCCGAGGATGAAGGTGTCGAAATCGGCGAGGCGCAGCTCGTTGCCGTCGGCGAAGCGCAGGATCTCGATCTTGTTGAAGCTGTTGGACCAGTCCTTGAGGATGATCCGGTCGCCGGCGAAGACTCCGTCGGGCCAGAGCTCGACGACGAGATCCTCGCCCGACCTCAGGATCTTGATGTCGTCCATGGTGATCCCGGCGCCGAGCACGAGGGCGTCCTCGCCCCCGGCCGCGATCCCGTTGGAGGTCACCTGGACTCCGCCGCCCTGCCAGTTGTTGAGCCCTCGCCCGTTCCTGAACAGGGAGCCGATCGCGGCCTCGGCGACCCGGGCCGCGATCTCCGGCGCGGCCAGCTTGTTGTAGGCCTGGGTGACGACCGCCTGGACCGTCAGCCCGCTCTCGTCGCGGACGACGTCGGCATGGGCGGCGTCGGTGCTCCCGACATCGCCGATGCGAAAGATATATTGGTCGTCGCCGCGGCCGCCGCGAAGCAGGTCGCCATAGCCGCCGCCGCCGCCGAGGACGTCGTCGCCGTCGCCGCCCTCCAGGGTGTCGGTGCCGTCGCCGCCCTCGAGCCAGTCGGAGCCCTCGCGCCCGATCAGCAGGTCGTCGCCCGCGCCGCCGTCCATGTAGTTGCCGTCGCCGCCGAGCGTGCCCGCGGCCGCCGAGCCGGCGTTGAGCGTGTCGTTGCCGTCGCCGCCCAGAAGCCAGTCGTCCAGACGTCCGCCGTAGAGCTTGTCGTTGCCGGCGCCGCCGAACACGTTGTCGCCGCGATCCGAGGCTTCGACGATATCGTCGCCGTCGCCGGCGTCGATCGTCGCTGCGACGTCGATGGTCAGGGCCTCGCCGTTGTGCGCCGCCCCGTTGACCTTGAGGTCGACGTTGACCGTGGCCGACTCGGCGAGCAGCTGGTTGCCCGACAGCTTGATCGTGTCGTTCCCGGCCGACGCCTGGATCTCGGTCTGGCCGGCGATGTCGACGGTGTCGTCGAGCTGCGAGTCCGGCGCGGCGATCACCCGGCTGACCCGGTCGGAGAAAGGATCGTAGGCGAAGTCGAACGACAGATTGGAGGCGCTCAGGCCGGAGGGCGCGAGAAGCGAGGCGAAGCCGCCGTACCAGTCGCTCTCATGCCGCCGCGTGAGGCCGAGCTCCACCGCCCTCACGAACGTCAGCGCCCATTCGGCCGTGAAGATGCTGTCGGGTTCGGACGAAATGAGCGCATCGATCATCGTCGAGTTGGCGAGGTATGTCTCATACCGGCGCGCCACCTCGATATTCCCCGCGATGATGTTGGGATCGAATTCGCGTGGGTTGAGGCCGCCGTTCGCAAACGTGTTGTACACCGCGCGCTTGATGAAGATATCGCCGCCGGCGATTTTGAAATCGGGATCGGTCAGGCCCTGATAGATTCCGTAGCCGATCAGGTTCGCCCCGCCCGACTTTCCCGAAAAACGCTGGGTGATGTCCGCTTTGTCGCGGCTGCTCGTCGGCCGATAGACATAGTCGGACTTTCGCATGCCGTAATTGCCGGACTGGACCGCCGCGCCGTCCATCAGGCTCCCGCCGGTCGCCGCGATGATCCCGTTGAAGGTTTCGGCGACCGCCGTCGCCATCCCCTTGGCCGCGTCCTTCGAGCCTCCCTTCGCCGAATAGACGTTGGCGACGATGAATTCCTTGGACGTCGGATCCCAGCTGACGTCGGCCCCCGAACGCGGCGTGCCGCCGAACACGGATCCGATGAAGCCGCCGAGGATGTTGCCCAGGAAGGCCGCCGCGAAGGCGACGAGAATCCCCGCCGGGCCGCCGAGCAGCCCGAAATAGGCCGCGGCCGCCATCGCCAGGCTCGAGCCCACCGCCGATCCGATCTGTCCGCCGACCGTATCGAACTTGACGACCTCGTTCGCCAGCTTGTTGCCGAGGAAGGATCCGATCGCGGTCGGAAGCGCGTTAGCGAGGTTCGCGATATTGGCGAAGACCTGCGCGCCGTTGACGATGTTGGTGAGGATCTGGTTGATCACCACCCCGCCGGCGGTATTGAGGAGCTCTCCGGCGAAGCCGTCGACTCCGATCGCCTTGACCAGCTCGGCGGCGAGGTAGGACGACACGGCGCCGATCCCGGCGCTCTTCAGATTGTTGAGAAGCTCCGGGCCGAATTTCGAAACGGATTCCTTGGCCGCCTCCTCGATCGACTTCTTGCCGATCAGGCCGTCGAAGAAATCGCCGAGGCTGTCGCCGACGGTCTGCAGGGTGGCCGAGGCGACGACTCCGGCCAGCTTGTTGCCGCCCGCGATCAGATAGCCCAGCTGCTGCCCGATGATTCCGCCCGCGTCGGAAAACTCGATGCGAAGCGGGTTGTTGGGAATCCTGATGTCGCTGGCGATGACATGGCCGTTCGCATCCAGGGTCTTGATGACCGAGGTCCCGTTCTTGTCGGTGATGATTCGGGCGATCGGCTTGCCGTTGTCGTCCAGCACTTCGCGAGAGGTCGAGCCGTCCGGTGCGCCGGTCGTGATGGTCTCGTGGCCCTCCTCGTCGATGTCGCGCTCCAGACCGGGAACGACCGAATCCTCGCTGTCCAGACCGCCATGCTCGATCCCGCGCTTGGCGGCCATCGCGGCCTCGCCCAGGTCGTCCATCCCCTGGGCCGCGAGCTCGGCGGCCGGTATGGTGCGCGAGACCCCGCCCGTATTGATCGTGATGTCGCTGAGCTGACCCTGTTCCGTGAAGTTGGCCGAGACGATCGAGGAGACGGTCGTTCCCGGGTTGAGATCCGTCGACCACGAAATCCCGCTGACCGTGCTTGTGCCGGGCAGGTAGACTATGGTGGCGTAGTTCCATTTGGTCCCGACCAGCGTCGCCGTCGTCCTGATCGTGGCGGTCACGTTCGTCGTCGAATCCCGGACCCGGCAGATCGCGACCGTCGAGCCCGTCGCGAAGTGACCGCCGTTGAGGCCGTTTTGCCTCAGAGTCTGCATCACCGACATGAAGGAGTGCGTGGAGTCGGTGAGGCCGAGCGACGCCGCGTCTATGACGAGCACCTGGTTGCTGGGGGCCGCGCAAAGAGCGGCCAATCCATACGTCGCATAAGCTTCCCGCTCGTTGCGGGCGAGGTTCCTGATTATCCCGGCCTCGGTCGCGAGATTGGTGCCGAAAGCCGGATTGAACAGGCCGGTCGCGCCCAGGGTGAGCCCCGTCAAAGGATCTCCGGTAGTGGGGTCGATAAGATATGTGGCGAGCCCCGATCCGGAAGCAATCGCCTTGCGCTGCGCCTGGGTCAACGGTCCGCCGTTCGCCGCGACTATGTCGTTATAAGCGAGGAACATCGCGTTGGCTTCTTCATTGTAGCCCGCGTTCATGATGTTGCTCAGGTAGCTCGTAACATTGAATGGACCCGTGGGACTTGCATGTATTGCGCTCAGTCCTGCATTGACCAGGGGTAGAAAAGTGGCATTGAGGTTGTTGCGGTTATTTGCGTGAGCGACTTCGTGCGAAATAGTGAACAGGATATCGAGCGGAATCGTGGTGCCCGTGAAGTTCAGCGCGGCGGGAGTTAGGACTATAGTACCGCCGGGCGAGGACTTGGCCTGCGCCAAGTTGCCGACCATCCTGTATCCGGCGTTTCCTTCATACCAGGCGGCCGACGCTGGGCCGGTCGGGTTTTCAAACCTGATGCGGTTCAGCTGATGAGTCGCGATCGCATCGTTGAAACGGCCGCTCAGCACCGTATTGGCGTTTATGGCCGCGATCAGGTTGTTGTAGTTCGCCAGCGCCGCTGCTTGGCCGGCGGGAGGAAATGATCCCACATAGGCTGTCTTGAAGCTGTTGAACGCTGCAATTGCGGCCGGACCTAAGGGCATGATTTCAATCCTAGTGCTAGAGCGCGATCAACGAGAATTCGAATTGGCAGCGCGGCGGGAAGTTGGCCGACGGACGAATGCGGGCGAAGACGAAGGGCGAGGATTGCAGGACGTCTTCCAGCATCAGGCCGGAATCCCGGGTTATGCGGGTGACGCCGTCGCTGACCGACACCGCCGGCGGGCTCGCCGCCGGAGGCAGGGTCCAGCCTCGCTTCAGGAGTTCCGAGCGCAAATCGGCGTTGGTGACGCAGGCCCTGGGGTCGGCGGTGCTTCCGCCGAACTTCATGGTGACCTGGACGTACTCGCCCGACCCGCCGCAGGGCCTCGGCACCCAATAGGGGATGGCCGCCGCCGCGCAGGAGAGCAGATCGACCGACGCCTGAAGGGCGTCATCGGCGCCCGGAACGCCCTTGCCCGGGCCGCCTTGCGGGGCTTGGGCGTCGGCTGAAGGACCGAGCAGGCTCCGAAGGGCTGCGGCCCGTTCGCGGATGGGCGCCTCGCCGGCCTCTGCCGTCGCCGCGTCCATGGCCGCCCGCCAGGTCTCCAGCGGGCTTCTCGAGGGCGGCGGACCGTCCGTGCTGGCCGGGGCGTCGCCGGCCCCGTTGCGGTCGGCCGGAGGCTCGGCATGGGAGGTGGTGCAGGCTGTGGACGGGAGGATGGCCGACGCCAGTGCCGTCCCAGCGGCGGCGCGGACTATTCGACTCGGCTTCCCCCAACGCCCCACGCCGTAACCTTCTATTTTTCCTGCCGATTACCACGGTCGACGGGGGAGGGTACTACGCCTCCAAGTAGAGGCTGCGCTTGGTTTTCCTACAAGGCAATCGGATTCTTGTCCGATTGCGTTATTTATCTTGATTACAACGGAATACGAAAAGAACTTAAAACTTTCTTCGTTTCTGGGTATTTCCAATGATCAAATCGACTTAGGAATTTTTCGGACGCGCAAGTCATGCCTCGAGGGGCGAGGGCCGCTCGATCCGGCCGATGAAGATCAGGGTGCCGGACCGGTTGTCGCGGATGACGAAGAAGAAGGGGCGATCGGCCTGGAAGAGCCGGGGCATGCTGACGATCTCCGCCAGGCCGGCTGTGACCGCCGCCGCCTCCGTCCCCTTCTCGTCCACCCGCAGATAGGTCTGGTGGAGGACGTCGCTGAGATAGAGGCCGGC
Organism: Allosphingosinicella sp.; assembly: GCA_035714565.1. GTDB lineage: Bacteria > Pseudomonadota > Alphaproteobacteria > Sphingomonadales > Sphingomonadaceae > Allosphingosinicella. Next base: position 98,854 of record DASTLX010000009.1, on the reverse strand, counting down.
GTCGGCGATGCCGCCGAGCTGGGCCGCCTGCGTAAAGACGCGCCGAATGCCGAGCGCTTGAAGCTGCGGGACCAGCGACGCCCTCGTCTCGAGCTCGAGCTTGGGAACGACCAAGCTCAGGTCGTGGCGCTCGCTTTCCCTCACCCGGTCGATCCAGCCGCCGAGCGCCTTCCCCTCCAGTTGCTGCTCGAACGCCTTCAGGCTCGTGCCCTCTTTGGGGAGGAAGAGGATGAAGGACAGCTCTTCGCCCTTGTAGGGCATCTCCACGGCCTCGAAGGACGGCGTCTCGAACAGCCTGAAGCGGCCGCGCTGGCGCATCGTCGGCACCATGACGGTGCCGCCGTCGGCGAGCCTGAAGGGCCTCGGCCGGGTCTGCGCGGCCTGGAATGGGTAAAGCCAGTCGGCCTTGAAATAGACGGCGTTGGTCAGGACCAGCCGGGTGCGGTCGTTGACATTCTCGGGCCGGAGGATCCCCTTGATCCGGCCCGCCGTCTTCTCCTCGGCCCAGCGGTTGACGGTGGCGATCGCCCGCTCCGGCTCGGCGACGAAATCCACGCCTCGGGCGCCGCCGCCATAATGGCTGCGGACCAGCTCGAGAAAGCCCGGCTTGAGCGGGAAGGATTGCTGGACCCACAGGGCGTTGGCGATGTCGAGCCGCCGCCCTTCGGCGGCGATCGGCAGGCGCCGGAGCAGATCGGCCATGCCCTCATGCGCCCCCGACGCCGGGTAACGGAGCGCCTGCGCCATCTCGGCCGCGGTCTCGCCCTGGGCGCCCGCATGGACCATACCGAGCGCCGTCGAGATGCCGGCCGGCGACAGGAAGAGGTTTCCGGGCCGGGCGGCGAGGCCGCGGTAGAGCGCGACTCCGAACTCGGCCTGTCCGGCGGCCAGGCTCGGCGGCGGCGGGCCGGCGGCGGGGTCGGCGGACGGAGCGGCAAGCGCCGGTTCCGCCGGCGGCGCCCGCGGCTCGGGCTCGGGGGCGGCGCAGGACGCCAGAAGCAAGGCGCCCGCCGCAATCGTGGATCGAAGGAACACGGCCATCTCCTGCCCCGCATAATCGGGTCGGGCCAATGATACACTATAACGCGCATCCGTAAATCGATGTCGGACACCGATTTTTTTGGAGATCAGCAGGAAGCGGTCAGGGCGTTGACGCAGAAACGGTCGATCCGCCGGCGCTCCTCCTGGGCGGTTCGCACCGGCCTGACCTTGACCACCCGGCAGACGGCGCGCCCGTCCGCGGCGATTGGAATGTAGAGCAGCAGACCGCCGTCCGGGCCTCGCGCGGCAAGCATCCGGACCTGGACTCCGTCGACCAGGGTCTCCCGGTCCGTCCGCTCCCAGCCGGCCGCGCCGGATTCCTCGAGCACCGCCGCGACGAAAGCGTCGGTGGCGAGGCCGGGCGGCCGCTCGAGAAGCTCGACCCGGTTGCCGTTCGCTTCGGCGTCGGCCAGGGCGGCGAGGACGACGGGCTGGGCCGGCGCCGCGGCGGCGATCGGCATGGCGAGCATCGGACGGCCTCCCCTCTCCGGCTGAGGCTAGTCGCCGGCGCCCGCGGTTTCAACGCTTCGTCGGGAAGCGCCCGGGGGAGTAAGGCGCCGGGTCGATGGCCGCGACCGCTGGATGGGGGGCGGCGCCGAGGAGCAGGGCGGCCGCCAGGCGGGCCGCGGCCGGGGCGGTCTGGATCCCGAAGCCGCCCTGCCCGGCGCACCAGAAGAAAGCGGGCGCGGCCGGATCGAAGCCGTAGACCGGAAGGCGGTCTGGCGCGAAGCTGCGCAGGCCCGCCCAGCTCCGCTCGACCCGCTCGACCCGCCAGTCGACCAGCTGCTCGAGCCGGTCGATTGCGATCGCGACGTCCAGCTCCTCGGGCGCGCAGTCGCAGGGATCGCAGGCGGTCTCGTCGTGCGGGCTGAGCCACAGCCGCCCGCCGGCCTCGGGCTTGAAGTAGAAGCGGCCCAGGGCGTCGATGACGAGCGGCAGGTCCGTCGGCGCGGGCGGGTCGACCCGGAGCTGGGAAAGCGTCCTGCGGTAGGGCTGGAGGCCGATGGGCGCCGCACCCGCCATGGCGGCGATCCGATCGGCCCAGGCGCCCGCGGCATTGGCGACGATCCGAGCCCGGAAGGTGCCTGCCCCCGTCTCGATCGCCCAGCCGGCGCCGTCCCGGGCCAGGGCCCGCACCTCGGCGCCGGTGACCAGCCGGGCGCCCCGTCGCCGCGCCTGGGCGAGGCAGAAAGCGTGCAGTCCGGCGACGTCGATGTCGGCGCAGCTCGGCTCCACCAGTCCCGCCGCCCAGCCGCCGCGAAGCCCGGGCAGCCGCGCCTCGAGCGCGGCCCGGTCGACCCGCTCGAAGGGCACGAGGCCGTCGAATTCGGCTTCGATCTCGATCAGCGCGGACTCGCCCTCGGCATCGGCGACGTGGAGCGCGCCGCGCGGGCTGAGGAAGCCCTGGTCGGCGAGGAACGGCCCCGAAGCCGTGGTGAGCGGCTGCACGCGGGGGCCGCCATAGCTTTCGGACCAGAAAGCGGCGGAACGGCCGGTCGAGTGGTAGCCGGGCCGGTCCTCGGCTTCGAGCAGCAGCACCGAGGCCTGGCCGGCGACCTCGGCGGCGAGGCTGGCGCCGGCCATTCCGGCCCCGACGATCGCGATGTCGGCGTCGAAGCTCATCGCGGGGCGCGGCGGTCGAGGAAGGAGTCGATCGCCGCCAGAGCCTTCAGCCGAACCGCGTCCTCCTCGCGAAGGATCTCATGGGCGGCGTCGTCGAACATCAGCATCTCCGCTTCGGGGAGCTGCCCGGCGGCGCGCCGGATAGCGGCGGCGCTGACCAGCCGGTCGCGCTCGGTCCCGATCAGGAGCACCGGAACCTCGACTCCGGCGAGCCTGGCCGGAGTCAAGGCGGCGCAGGAGGCGAAGGCGGCCTTGAGCCAGCCCCAGCTCGGCGCGCCGAGATTGAAGCTAGGCTGCTTTTCCCACCACCACAGCTCGTCCGAATAACGTTCGCGGCATCCGGTGAGGCAGGCCTGCCGGATCGAGCCCGCCGGCTGAGGAACCGGCGGCGGCTGCCAGGCCGGCTGGCCGCTCCAGCCGAACATCGATGCGGTCGAGGCCAGCCACTGGGCCGCGAAAGGCGGCATCGGCCCGCTGTTGATCATCAGCATCGGAGCGACGAGCACGGCCGCGTCTACCGAAGCGCGCCGGTCGGCGAGGGTGCGCAAAAGGACGTGCCCGCCCATCGAATGGGCGACGGCCGCGTGCGGACCCGGGCTCGCCGCCCGCCACGCCCGGATCAGGCCGGCGAGGTCGCCGACCAGGGTCTCGAAGCTGTCGAGATGGCCGCCGGGCCGGTCGCCCTGCGAGGCGCCCTGCCCCCGCCAGTCGAACGCCGTGACGTTCCAGCCGAGGCGATCCCAGTGTTCGTAGGCCTCGAGATATTTTTCGATGAAGTCGCCGCGGCCGCCGGCGAAGAGCAGGCTGCCGCGCGCCGCCGCCCCCTCTTCCCGCCGCCACTCCAGCGTCCGGCAGGTCCAGCCGTCCGCCGCCTTCCACTCGCCGAAGCGGGCGTCGGTCGGGATGGAACGGCGGTCGAACGCTTGGCTGGCCATGCGGCCGGTTACGGTTTCGCAAGCTGTTCCGTCTAGTGCCTGGTCCCATGCAAGGGGCTCTTTCCTGGTTTTTCATCTTTTTGCTCGCCGCGGCCATGCTGTGGGCGACGGTCTGCGACTGGCGGAGCCGGACGATCCCCAACTGGCTCAACGCGGCCATCGCCCTTCTGGCGATACCCTTCTGGTGGAGCGTCGGCCTCAGCCTGTGGCCCGGGGTCGCCACCCAGATCGCGGTGGCGGCGGCGGTCTTCGGACTGTTCGCCGTCGTCTTCCGCTTCGGCGGAATGGGCGGCGGCGACGTCAAGATGGCGGCGGCCCTCGCTTTGTGGCTGCCTTATGCCGGGGTGGTGAAGCTGTTCGTGATCATGTCGCTCGCGGGTGGGGTCCTCACCCTCGCGATGCTGATCGCGCACCGGATGGCGAAAGCCGCCGGCCGGCCCGAAATTCCGTACGGCATCGCCATAGCTTTTGGCGGTTTTTGGCTGATTGGCGAACGGATTCTTAACCAATTTGTCTGATGTGGGAGCCTGCAATTTGAAGCGGGCGAGGAGGCGACTGGCGTCATGGATGTGAAAAAGCTCGTGCTGCTGATCGGAGCGCTGATCGTGGCGGCCGTCACCGCGGTGACCGCCAAGAACATGTTCAGCGGAGCCGGCGCGCCTTCGGCCTCCGCCACGCCCGCCGTGCCCGCCGGTCCGGAAGTGCTTGTGGCGACCCGCTCGCTGCCCGTCGGCACCATCATCGACGCGGAAGCCCTCCGCTTCCAGCGCTGGCCCGAGGGCCTCGTCCAGCCGGCCTACTACATCAAGGGCAAGCCCGGCGTTCGCCCGGCCGACCTGGTGGGAACCGTCGTCCGCAACGAGATCACGGCCGGACAGCCCTTCACCCAGGGCACCCTGATCAAGCCGGGCGAGCGCGGCTTCCTCGCCGCCGCGCTCGGGCCGGGGATGCGCGCGGTCACCGTCGCCGTCTCCGCGACCAGCGGAGTCGCCGGCTTCGTGTTCCCGGGCGACCGGGTCGACATCGTCCTCACCCAGGAAGTCGCGGGCGGCGGCGAAGGCACTCCGCTCAAGGTTTCCGAGACCGTGATGCGCAACGTCCGCGTGCTCGCCACCGATCAGAGGATGGACGCGAAAGGCGAGGACGGCAAAGCGGTCGTCCAGCGCTTCTCGATGGTCACGCTCGAGGTGACGCCCAAGATCGCGGAGAAGATCGCGGTGGCGCAGAAGATCGGCGACCTCTCGCTTTCGCTCCGCTCCCTCGCCGACAATTCGGCCGAGCTCGAGCGCGCCATCGCCTCGGGCGAGGTGACGGTGCCGCAGACCGACGACCCCAAGGCGGAGCGCCGGATGCTGCTCGCCGTCGCCAACCAGCCGGCCGACGGCGGTTCCACCTTCACCACCGGGTCCGACGTCTCGCGCTTCCAGCGCAGCACCGTTCCCGGCGGCAAGGGCAAGTCCTCCTCGCCCGACGACAAGATCGCCGACGCGCTCACCGCCATGGCGCTCGCCGCGTCGGGCAAGGCGCCCGCCGGCCCCGCCTCTACCCCCACGGGGCCCAGCGTTCGGGTCTCGCGCGGCAATGCTGTCACCATCGTTCCGGTCGGAGCCAAATAAGATGACAAAGCTGAACATGATGCGCCGAGCGACGGTCGGCACCGCGATCATCGCGGTCCTCGCCGCCAGCGTCACCACGGTGATGCCCACCCAGGCGGCGATGGCCGCCCCGCCCTCGGCGGGGAGCTACCGGCCCTCCAGGCAGGTGCTGCTGTCGGTCGGCGAAGGCGAGGTCGTCTCGCTCCCGAGGGCGGTGGCCGACGTCTGGACGTCGAACCCCGGAGTGGCCGACGTCAACGTCACCAGCCCGCGCCAGCTCGGCCTGTTCGGCAAGGGCGAGGGCGAGGCGACGGTGATCGCGACCGCCGCCGACGGCACCGTCGTCTGGGGCGCCCATGTCCGGGTCAGCCAGAACATCTCTTCGGTCGACCAGATGCTGAAGGCGGCAATGCCCGACGCCAACATCTCGGTCACCCATGTCGGCCAGCTCGCGGTTTTGAACGGCACCGTCGCCTCGCCCGCCGAAAGCGCTCAGGTTGAGACCCTGGTCAAGGTCATGCTGAACCCCGGCATCGACGTGACCTCGCCGGGCGCCATGCTGAAGGTGCTGACCGTCAACCGCCTCAAGACGGCGACCCCGCTCCAGGTGATGCTCCAGGTCAGGATCGCCGAGGTGAGCCGCTCGCTCGCCCGCGACATCGGAGTCAACCTGGCTTCGGCCGATTTCACCAGCGGCTTCAAGTTCGCGGTCGGCCAGGGCCGCACCATCACTCCGAACTTCACGCCCGGAGGCCCTATCGGCACCGCGGACGAGGCGGCCGAGGGGCTGAACGCCGTCATCCCCAACTCTATCGGATCGAGCCTGTTCGGCGCGGGCAAGCTGCTCGGAGTGGACATCCTCGGAGCCCTCGACCTCGCCGAAACCGACGGCAAGGTCCATACGCTCGCCGAGCCCAACCTGGTCGCGCTGTCGGGCGAGACCGCCAGCTTCCTCGCCGGCGGCGAGTTCCCGATCCCGTCGTCGAACGGAATCAACGGCACCGCGATCGAGTTCAAGCAATATGGGGTCAGCCTCGCCTTCACGCCCTACGTGCTCGAAGGCGGCCGGATCTCGATGCGGGTTCGCCCCGAAGTGTCGGAGCTTTCCGACGAGGGCTCGATCCAGATCAACGGCTTCCGGGTTCCCTCGCTGACCACCCGCCGGGTCGAGACGACCGTCGAGCTGGGCTCTGGCCAGAGCTTCATGATCGGCGGCCTGCTCCGCAACAGCAGCAGCAACAGCATCGAGAAGGCGCCCGTCCTCGGCAACCTGCCGATCATCGGCGCGCTGTTCCGCTCGACCCAGTTCCGCAGGGGCGAAACCGAGCTCGTCATCGTCGTGACGCCCTATCTGGTGAAGCCGGTCAATGCGAGCCAGATCGCGCTTCCGACAGACGGCTTCAGAAGCTCCACCACGGCGGAGCGGGTGATGCTGGGCACAAGCGAATATAACAAGGCCGTGCCCCGTCCGGGGCCGACCATGGCCCCGTCGCGCAACGCCAGCCCCGGCATGGGCGGAGTGGCGAGCGTGCCCGCCCGGCAGCTCCCGGCCCCGGCGCAGCCGCGCCAGGCCGAGGCGAAGGCGACCCGGCCGCAATCGGCTTCCGCCACCCCCGGCTTCAGCTTCTGACCGATCGAAAGGACGTGATCATGGCACGCACCCAGTCTCTCGCCGCCCTCGTCGCGATCGGCGCCGCCCTCACCCTGCCCGCCGCGGCCGCCGAGGCCAGGAAGCCTCCGAGGGAGCGGCACGACGCCAGCCGGGGCCTCGATTCGCTCAACCAGCCGGTCGTCCAGCGCACCGACTATCTGCTCGACCTCGCCGACAATGGCGGGCTCAGCGACGCGGACATCGGCCGGCTCCATCACTGGTTCGACTCGCTCGGCGTCGGCTATGGCGACCATGTCTTCGTCGACCACGGCACGACCGCCGGGCGCAACGACGTCGCCGTCGTCGCATCGACCCGCGGTCTCCTGCTCAGCCAGGGCGCTCCGATCCTCGAAGGCGACGTGCCGATGGGTGCGGTGCGGGTGATCGTCAGCCGGACCACCGCCAGCGTTCCCAACTGCCCCAATTACGAAAGGGATCGCGGCCCGAGCTCGACTTCGTCCAACTACGGCTGCGCGCTCAATACCAACCTCGCGGCGATGATCGCCGATCCGAACGATCTCGTCCTCGGCCAGGTCGGAAGCGTGGTCACCGATCCGCACACCTCCTCGAAGGCGATCCGCTTCTACCGGCAGACCCAGCCGACCGGGACGAAGGGCCTCACCGAAGTCAACACCAGGGGTAATTAGATGAACGCGCCATTCAACGCTTCCCGCGCCGCAGCGCTTCGCGATCCCTTCAGCGCGTTCGTCTGCGACGACGCCACCGCCGAAATGCTTCGGCCGATCGCGGTCGAGCATGGCTGGGCCCCTGAGAAGGTCAACAAGGGCGGGCTCCGCAACGCCGTTCAGACCCTGTCCGTCTCGGCCAGCCCGGCGATCCTGTTCGTGGACCTCTCCGAATCGGGCGATCCGCTGAACGACATCAACGCCCTCGCCGAAGTCTGCGAGCCGGGAACGGTGGTGATCGCCGCCGGCCAGGTCAACGACGTCCGCCTCTATCGCGACCTCGTCGCCTCCGGGCTCCAGGACTATCTGCTCAAGCCCTTCACGCCCGACCAGCTGCGCGATTCCTTCGCCCATGCCCAGCTCACCATCTCCGGCCCCAGGGTCAACGAGGCGGCGAGCGAGAAGCCGCACGTCATGGCGGCGGTGATCGGCGTTCGCGGCGGAGTCGGCGCGTCGACCCTCGCCACGTCGCTGGCCTGGCTGATGGGCGACAAGGCCGGCCGCTCGACGGCCCTGCTCGATCTCGACATCCACTTCGGGACCGGCGCCCTGGCGCTCGACCTCGAGCCTGGCCGCGGCCTGACCGACGCGATCGAGAATCCGAGCCGGATCGACGGCCTGTTCATCGAGCGCGCCATGGTTCGCGCCAACGAGAAGCTGTGCGTGCTTTCGGCCGAGGCCCCGCTCAACCAGCCCCTGCTCAACGACGGCACCGCCTTCTTCCAGCTCCAGGAAGAGCTTCGCAACGCCTTCGAGAGCACCGTGCTCGACCTGCCGCGCGCCATGCTCATCCAGCATCCCCACCTCGTCCAGGACCTCCACGTCGCCATCGTCACGGTCGAGTTCACGCTCGCCGCGACCCGCGACGCGATCCGGGTCCTCAGCTGGCTCAAGGCCAATGCGCCCCAGGCCAAGGTGCTCGTCGTCGCCAACCGGGTCCCGGCCGGAGCCCAGGAGATCAGCCGCAAGGATTTCGAGCAGTCGATCGAGCGCGCGGTCGACATCGTCATCCCGTTCGAGCCGAAGGCGGCCGCCCAGTCGGCCAAGCTCGGCCAGCCTTTCGCCAAGGTCGCGACCTCGTCGAAGGTCCAGGGCCCGCTCGCGCAGCTGGTCAACTTCACCACCTCGACGGTCGAGGGCGGCGAAGGCGGCAGCGCGCCTGCGAAGGACGGAGCCAAGTCGCTTCTCGACAAGCTCAACCTCAAGGGCCTTGTGGCCAAGAAGCCGAAGCCGGCGACGGCATGAACGGGCGCCGGCGGGCAAGCCGGCGCGTGGAATAGGAGCAGCATGTGCTGAGCTTTCCGATCCTGATGCTTGGCGGCGGCGTGCTGGTCGTGCTCGCTTTGATGGTGTTCGCCATGGGCGGGCCCAACGTGTCGAAGGCGCAGAACCGGCGGCTGGAGAGCGTCCGCGAGCGCCACAGCAAGTCGAACGAGGTCGCGGCCCAGGCGCAGCTCAAGCGGATCCTCCAGAGCCGCACCCAGACCAAGATGGACGGGCTTGCGCAGCGGCTGATCCCGAAGCCGGCGCTTCTTCGCCGCAGGCTCCAGCAGACCGGCCGAACCTGGACGCTCGCCCAGTACGGGCTCGTCTCGCTGGGGATCATCGTCACGGTCAGCCTGCTCCTGATCGTCAAGGGCCTGCCGCTCCTCCTCGCCGTGATGGTCGCCCTCTTCCTCGGGGTCGGGGTCCCCCACTGGTTCGTCGGCAAGCTGATCAAGCGCCGGGTCGGCAAGTTCACGTCGCGCTTCCCCGACGCCATCGAGCTGATGGTGCGCGGCCTGCGCTCGGGCCTGCCCATCTCCGAGACGCTCGGCATCGTCGCCGACGAGCTTCCGGGGGCGATCGGCGACGAGTTCCGAACCGTCTCCGACAAGATGAAGATCGGCCGGACGATGGAGGCGGCCCTCCAGGACGTCGCCGACCGGCTCGGCACTCCGGAATTCCAGTTCTTCGTCATCACGCTCGCCATCCAGCGCGAGACCGGCGGCAACCTCGCCGAGACCCTCGCCAACCTCGCCGACGTGCTGAGGAAGCGCGCTCAGATGAAGCTGAAGATCAAGGCGATGTCGTCGGAATCCAAGGCCTCGGCGTGGATCGTCGGCTCCCTGCCCTTCATCGTCTTCATGCTGATCTGGTTCATCAACGGCAAATACATGCAGACCTTCTTCGTCGACGAGCGGCTGATGATCGCGGGCGCCGGCGGCCTGGTCTGGATGGGGATCGGCGTGTTCATCATGGCCAAGATGGTCGACTTCGAGATCTAGGGGCGGTTTGAGCATGACAGTACCTCCTGCGTCCGGACCGACCGTCATGGGGATCGACGTCGTGATGGTGGCCACCTTCATGGCCGCCGTCGCCACCTTCGCCGTGCTCGTCGCCATCTACGCCGCGACCACGGTCAGGGACCCGATGGCGAAGCGGGTGAAGGCGCTCAACGAGCGGCGCGAGCAGCTCAAGGCGGGAATCGTCGCCTCGACCTCCAAGCGCCGGCGCAACATCACCAACAAGAACGAGGTCGCCGACAAGGTCCGCAGCGTGCTCGGCTCGCTGAAGATGCTTCAGGCCGAGCAGGTCGAGAAAGCCCAGAAGAAGCTGATGCAGGCCGGCATCCGCTCGAAGGACCTGGCCTTCGTGGTCATCTTCGCTCGCCTGGTTCTCCCGATCGTGATCGGCTCGACCGTGATCGTCGGAGTCTATTTCCTCGACTGGTTCCCCGAATGGGGCCCGATCAAGCGCTACGGACTCACCGCTTTCTCGCTGGTCGGAAGCTACAAGGCGCCGGACATCTGGCTTAAGAACAAGATCAGCAAGCGCTCCAACGCCGTCCGCAAGGGCCTCCCCGACGCCCTCGACCTTCTCGTCATCTGCGCCGAGGCCGGACTCACCGTCGACGCCGCCTTCAACCGGGTCGCTCGCGAGCTCGGCAAGGCCTATCCCGAGCTCGGCGACGAGTTCGCCCTGACCTCGATCGAGCTCGGCTTCCTCACCGACCGCCGATCGGCCTTCGAGAACCTCGCCAACCGGATCGACCTGGACGCGGTTCGCGGCGTCGTCACCACGATGATCCAGACCGAGAAATACGGCACGCCCCTGGCCAGCGCCCTGCGCGTCCTCGCCGCCGAGTTCCGCAACGAACGGATGATGCGCGCCGAGGAGAAAGCGGCCCGGCTGCCGGCGATCATGACCGTGCCGCTGATCCTCTTCATCCTGCCGGTCCTGTTCATCGTCATCCTCGGCCCGGCGAGCTGCTCGATCTCGGACAACCTGTTCAAGTAAGGCGACGACCCGTCGTCCCGGCTTGCGCCGGGATGACGCGGTCGGGCGGAACCAATCCCCCCTCCCCGCCATTGATCCGCTGCCGAAACAAGCGACGGAGACCGACCAGTGACCCTCTTCACCCCCGACCAGTGGCTCATCGTCGCCCTCGTCTTCGTGCTCGGCCTGGTGCTCGGGATGGCGCTCATGGCCGGCGGCAAATGGAAGCGCCGCTACCGGGAGGAGCGCGCCCGGGCCGACGCCGCCGAGGCCGAGAACCGGCGGTTGCAGAAGGACGCCGGCGAGATGGACACCCTCCGCCACGCCGCGGCCCGCGACGAGGCCCGGCGCAGGACGGACGGTCCGGGTCCGCTCTGAGGCTCCGTTCGGCTTGGCTCCGGGCGGGGCGCCCCAAGACTCCGTGACTCCCGTTTCGGCTTCGGTCTAGAAGTCGACGCAGCGACTGTCGGCGGGGGGCTGCGATGACACGGACGAGACGGGTTGGGGCTTGGCTTGCGGTGGCGCTGCTCGGCGCCTGTTCGGGGCCCCGGGCTCCGGACATCGTCGAATTTCCCCTAGCCTATCCGAGCAAGGTCCCGCTGGCTCCACCGCCCGGCGACGCCTGCAATGCGCCCGTCGAGGCGCTGCATCCCGGCTCGACCCATGAGATCGCCTTCGACCCGTCCGGCTCGGCGGTGTGGGTTAGCGGCCAGAATTACGACAGCCTGGCCCGAGTGCCTATCGCCGGCGAGGCGCCGAGCTTCCGCGCCCTTCCCCAGGGCGCAGGCCCGCACGGCCTCGCCTTCGACGGCGGCGGACGGCTCTGGGTGACGCTCGAGTTTCTCGGCCGGGTGCGCGTCATCGCTCCGGACGGGAGGATCGTCGGAGACGTCGACGTCGCCGTGCCCTGCGACCGGATGCCCGGCGGCCGGACCAACACCCGGCCGCACGGCCTCGCGGCCGGACCGGACGGGTCGATGTGGTTCACCGGCAAGGCGACCGGAACGGTCGGACGCATCGCCCGCGACGGCAAGGTGACCCATTTCCCGCTTCCCGCGGGAGGGCTGGCTAGCAAGCCGATCTACATCCATGCCGGCCCGGACGGCGCGATGTGGGCGACGGAGCTCGAGGGCAACCGGATCGCGCGGGTGGGGGCTTATGGAAGCGTGACCGAATTCACCATCCCCACCCCGAACAGCCGCCCGATCGCGATCGTCCCTGGACCTGACGGAGCGATGTGGTTCTCGGAGGAGGCGGGGAGCAAGATCGGGCGGATCGACCCGGAGGGGCGGATCCGCGAGATCGCCGTGCCTCGCGGCCAACCCAATCTGATCCTCGCCGGCCTCGCCTTCGACGCGGCCGGCAATGTGTGGACCCAGCAATATGTCGACCAGAACCGTCCCGAGCCGGCGGGCGTCGACAGCCTCGTCCGGATCGACAAGGCGGCGCTGACCCCGGGCGCGGCCGTGAAGCCGGAGCATTTCCGATTCCTGCCCGTGCCGACCCGGGCGACGGTGATGCACCGGATCGCGCAGGGGCCGGGCGGCGCGATGTGGTTCACCGAAATGCATGCCGACCGGCTCGGGCGGCTGGACCCGCCGGAATGATCCGCCGCCCCGCGGCCGCGCTGGCGGGGGTGGCGGCGTTGGCGGGCACCGCGGCGGCGGCCGCCGCGCCGCCGGCCGAGCCTTTTTGCGCCGAGCTTCGGGCGGTCGTCGCCGCGGCCCAGGAGCGCCCGGCCTTCGCCTCGATGCCAGCCGGGGTCCGCCGGCCCATGCTCGGCTTCGCCGAGTGCGAAGTTCAGGCCTTCCTCGACGCCAGCTTCATCTGCATGGAGGACTCGCCCGATTCCAAGCGCCGGTGGCAGGGGCTGGTCGACTCGATCCGGGCCTGCCTGCCCAAGGCCTCGCCCTATCGCGAGCGCGGCATGTCGCCGCCGCGCGGCGGGGAATTGAAGTCGGTGCTCCGCAGCGGGCGCGCGATCATCCTGATCCACGAGGACGGCTACGCCAACCTGCCGCAGCGCTACGTTGCGCTCCACATAGAGCCCAAGCTCGGTCGGTGAGGGAAATCCGGGCTCAGTCGAGCTTGCGGATGGTCGATTGCAGGGTCGCGGCCTTGAAGCCGAACTTCTTGAAGACCATCCGGTTGGACGCGGTCCGGCCGCCGGGATGGAGCGTGATCCACTGCTCGACCTGGGCGCTGGCCTCCCGGGCGCGGTAGCTGAGGTGGAGGACGTTGCCCTTTATGTCGCCGGTGACGGGCCCGACGGCGTCGGAGATCGTGCCGGTGACCCGGTTCGGTCCGGAGCGGACCAGACGCCAGCTCCGGCGGCGCGCCGGCTTCCCTTCCTCGTAGACGATCTGGTCGAGGATCAGCGCCCCGGAGCGGTCGAGCCGCCCGCGGCTGACGTCGCGAACCTTGTGGGAGCCGGACAGGACCATCTGAACGGTGCCGCTGCCTTCGGTCCGGCCGACGAAGAAATGCTCGGGGGCCGTGGCGGGCGCGGGCGCGGCGGCGAGGAGAAGGGCGAGGGACGCTGAAAAGGCCAAATCGGCTCCTGGGACGGAGGGCTGCGGGAAGCGGCGATCATAAACCAGGCGCGCCCGCCGCGCCAGTGAGCCCCGGCCGCCCCTGCCTGACGCCGCCCCCGGCGACTATGCGACGGCGACGGTCAGGAAGTGCCCTCGACCCCGTCATAGCCGAGATTCGGCCCGGTTTCGGCGAGGCCGGCCCTGAGCCGGGTGAAGGAGGGCGTCGACCACGGGCTCCGCGCCGGCTCCGAACCGGCGGAATCAATTTCGGTATCGATCTCGCGAGCGGGGTCGGCCTTCATCGTCATCTCCCTGTAGCCGTTCTTTCTTAGAGGAAAAGAGCGGCGATTCAACAACTCGATTGGTGTCCTTGTCGCCGGACCTGCGGTCGGGCAGAAGGGCGGGCCGATGCCCGAAAGCTCCCACTCGACGCTGCGGGGCGAGCCCCCTGCCCGCGCCCCCGGCCGGCCGCCGGCTCCCGGCGGACCCGCCGCGCCGATACGCTGGAGCCCGGCCGACTGCGAGGGCGTGGCCGCGCCGGCCGTCGTCGCGGACCTGCTCCGCCGGGCCATCGAGAGCTCGCCCGCCAACCCCGTTCTGCGCGCGAAGCTCGCCGCCGTTCAGCTCAGCCGCTACGACTTCGAGGGCGCCGCGGACAATCTGCGAGCGGCGCTCGGCCCGGGCGCCGGCGACGGCGACCTCCGGCTTCGGCTGGCCGGGGTGCTGAACGTGCTTGGACGCCACGAAGAGGGGCTCGAGCTGCTCGCCGCCGACCCCCTGCCCCGCCACGACCGCGGCCTGGCCCTGGAGGCTCTCGGCCGCCCTCGGGAGGCCGAGGCTGAGTATCGAGCGGTGCTCGGCAACGACCCCCACGATCGGGTGGCGTGCCGCAAGCTGTGCCGGATCCTTCGCCTGAGCGGCCGGCTGGGCGAGCTGCTCGACACCTGCGAGGCGCTTCGCGAGCGGGGGGTCCGCCACACCCAATTGATCGCCGACTGGGGGATCGCGCTCGCCCTCAACGGGCGGGAAGAGGCGGCTCGCGCGATCCTCCCCAGCCGCGACCGGATCAGGGAGATCGCGCTTCCGGTTCCCGATGGGTGGCCCGACATCGGATCCTTCAACGCCGCCCTGGCCGAAGAAATCCTCGCCAATCCCTATCCCGTCTCCGACGTTCCGACCCCGGAAGCGGCGAATCGCGGGAGCAGCCGGGTGCACCATCTGCTCGCCGGAAGGGCTCCGGCGATGATCCGGGGCCTTCTCAGAACGCTCGAGACCCTGGTGGAAGCGGAGGCCCCCGGGGCCGCCGGCCCTTTCGATCCGTGGGCCGAGGCGCGGCCGGAAACGGCGCATCTCCAGGCCTGGGGCCTCATCCAGCGCTCCGGCGACTATGAGGCGTGGCACATCCACCGCGACGGCTGGCTGAGCGGAGTCTATTACGTCCAGGTCCCGGACAGCGTCTCGGCCGAGGGCGAAGGGCGCGGCTGCATCGAATACGGCCCGCCGAGCGCGGTCGCGGAGGCCGCGCCCGGACTCGTCGAGGTCCTGCGCTACCGGCCCCGCGAAGGCACGCTTCTGCTCGCGCCCTCCCATTACCCGCACCGGACGATCCCGACCGGGGCCGCCGCCCGCCGGATCAGCTTCGCTTTCGACGTGGTGCCCGGCGCGAGCGCCCGGGCCTCGGCATGAGCGGCGCGGACGCCGACAGATCGATCGAGGCGGCGGCTCGGCTCGCATTCGAGCGGCTGGTGGAGTCGGCGCTCGGCGACGCCCGCAAGCTGGCGGCGCTCGCCAACCTCGCTCTGGCCAACGGCCCCGCCGAGCGCGCCTACGCGCTGGCGAAGCAGGCCCGGGCGCTCGCCCCGGGCGACCCCGACGTCAGGAGCCGGACCGAGCTCGCTTTCGCGCACGGCGTGCCGCGCTGGCATTTCGGAATAGTCCGCGACTCCCGCCGCAACGCCGCCTACGACCGGGCGCTTCGGCGGTCGGTGACGGAATCGACGCGAGTGCTCGACATCGGCGCCGGAACCGGCCTCCTCGCCCTGATGGCGGGGCGGGCCGGGGCCGCCTCGGTGACGAGCTGCGAGTCGAGCCCGGCCGTGGCCGACGCCGCTTCCGAGATCGTCGCCCTGAACGGCCTCGGCGACCGGGTCCGGATCGTCCCCAAGCGCTCGACCGAGTTCGACGCCGAGGCCGACATGGGCGGCCGGGCCGACCTCATCGTCTCCGAGATCGTGTCGAGCGACATGCTCGGCCAGAAGGTGCTCGAGGTGATGGAGGACGCCGTCGCCCGGCTGCTGGCGCCCGGCGGCCGGGTGATCCCGGCGCGGGGGCAGGTCCGGGTCGCGCTCGCTTTCTGGGAGGGACTGGACAGGAGGCGCCTGGGCGAGGTCGAGGGCTTCGACCTGTCGCCGTTCAACCGGCTCGAGGCGAGCCCGCTTCCGCTCAAGCCCGGCGATCCCGGGCTCGGGCTGCGAAGCGCGGCGGCCGACCTGTTCGACTTCGATTTCGCCTCGGGCGGCCCGTTCCGGCCGGGAGCCTCGGCTCTGACCCTCGCGGCGTCGGGCGGGCCGGTCAACGGCATCGCGCAATGGATCCGGCTCGAGCTGGACGAGGCGACCGACTATGAGAACGCGCCCGCGCCGGGAGCCGCCTCGTGCTGGAACCTGCTCTTCCACACCCTCGAGGCGGCGATCGAGCCGGCCGCGGGCGAGGCGATCCGGGTGCGGGGCGCCCATGGGCCGGATTCGCTGCGAGTCTGGCTCGAGCGCGGCCCTCCCGGGCCGGACCGGTAGGGGCCGCCCCTCCCCTCACCAGACCCGGACCCTTTCCTCCGGGGGAAGGTACATCCTGTCGCCGGGCCTGACGTCGAAGGCCTTGTACCAGGGGTCGAAGTTCCTCAGCACCGCATTGACCCGGGCGAAGCCTGGGCTGTGCGGGTCGGTCTCCAGGAGCTGGCGCAGGAACGGATCGCGATAGATGGTCCGGTAATGCTGGGCGTAGGAGAGGAAGAAGCGCTGGTCGCCGGTGAAGCCGTCGATGACCGGCGCCTCCTTGCCCTTCAGCGAGAGCCGGTAGGCCTTGTAGGCCATGGACAGCCCGCCGAGGTCGCCCAGATTCTCGCCCAGGGTGAGCTTGCCGTTGATGCAGGCCTTGGGCGCGTCGAGCGGGCAGATGGCGTTGTACTGCGCCTCGAGCCGCTCGCCCAGCTTCCTGAAGGTCGCGCTGTCCTCCGGGGTCCACCAGTTCCTGAGCGCGCCGGTGCCGTCGTAGCGCGAGCCCTGGTCGTCGAAGCCGTGGCCGATCTCGTGGCCGATCGTGGCGCCGATCGCGCCGTAATTGACGGCGGGGTCGGCGGTCGGGCTGAAATTGGGCGCCTGCAGATAGCCGGCCGGATAGGCCATGTCGTTGGCGGTCGGCATGTAATAGGCGTTGACCGTCTGAGGCGTCATCAGCCACTTCTCGCGGTCTACCGGCTTCCTCAGCTCGTCGAGCTGGTCCGCCCAGGCCCAGCGCGCGGCCGAGAGGCGGTTGGCGATCGGGTCGTCGGGAGTGACGGCGAGGCCCTCATAGGTCTCGAACTCGGCCGGATAGCCGATCTTGACCCGGAGCGAGTCGAGCTTGGCCTTGGCCGCGGCCCGGGTCGCCGGGGTCATCCAGGCCAGGTCCTTGAGGTTCTCGGTCATGGCCAGCCGGAGGTTGGCGACCAGCGCCTCCATCGCCGCCTTGCTCGACGGCGGGAAGTGGCGCTCGACATAGACCTTGCCGACGGCCTCGCCGAGGCTTCCCTCGACCTCGGAGACGGCGCGCTGCCAGCGGTCGCGCTGGCGCTCGCGGCCCTGGAGAAACTTGCCGTAGAAAGCGAAATTGGCGTCGTCGACGTCGCTCGGAAGGAGGTCGGCATTGCCCGACAGGAGCCGGACGCTCATCCACGCCTTCCAGGTGTCGAGCGGGGTGGCCATGATCAGGTTCATCATCGCCGGCAGGCCGGTGCCGAGCTTGGCGAGCTGCTCGGGGGTGAGGTTCTGCGACCTGATCTTCTCGGCCGAGGGCGGGACGTGGATGACGTTGAACGGATCGCTCGGGAGGATCCGGCGCCCGGCGAGATAGGTCGCCAGCGGGAAGGGCCGGGCCATCTCGACCAGCTCGGCATAGGACATCCGGTTGGTGGTGAGCTCGGGGTTGCGGGCGAGCGCCCGGTCCCACAGGGCCGAGGCCATCTTCTTCTCGAGCGCGTAGACGCTCTCGGCCGCCGCCCGCGGCGAGGCGTGGCCGGCCTTGCCGAGCAGGAAGGCGACGTAGTCGAGATACTTGGCGCGCATCTCGACGTTGCGGGGATTGTCGATGAGGTAGTTGTCGCGGTCGGGAAGGCCGATCCCGCCGAGGACGAAGAAGAGGATGTTCCGGTTGGGATCGCCGCGGTCGATGCTGACCCCCTCCCCGATCGGCGCCGGAAAGCCCTCCACCGCCCAGAGCGCGGCGAGCTCGTCATGCGACTTCACCGCCGCGATCCGGTCGAGATAGGGTTTGACCGGAGCGAGCCCGCGGCGGTTGATCGCCTCGACGTCGACATAGGCCCGGTACATGTCGGCGACCCGGGCCTCGAGGCTCCCCGGCGCGTTCCGGCGAGCCGCGAGATCGTCGATGATCCCCTTGACCGCCCGCTCGGAGCCGATGCGAAGGTTGGTGGTGACCCCGTAGGAGGGATATTTGGCCGGGATCGGGGTGGCGGCCTTCCACTTGCCGTTGACGAAGGCGTCGAAATCGTCGCCGGGCTTGATCGAGCGGTCGAGATCGGCCGGGTTCAGGCCCCAGCCGGGGAAGGTCATCTGGGGCGGATCTTCCTCGGAAGCCGCGGCCGCGGCGGGCGCGGCCGGCGCCGGAGCGGCTGGCGCCGCGGTCTGCGACCAGGCGGGAACGGAAGCGCAAAGCGCCAGCAAAGCCGCCGACGCCAGAATGAACCCAAATCCACGTTTCATGTCGCTTACCCCCCGCGAAAACATATGTAGTCGGGCGCTTGTAGCGCGGGTGGGGACGGATCGGCTTACCGGTTCTTGCGCAAAAGGCCGAAGCGACCCGAAAGGCGCGGCTCGGCGATCAGGGCGGCCTGCCCGCCGTCGGACGGGCTCGGCCGGGGCCGACCCGCCGTCCGGCCTTCGCCGACTCCCCGACCTGCTCACCCGGCGCTTCGCGCCGGGCTCGCTGCCCGAGGGCGGCTCGGCGGAAGTTCCGAAGTTGGGCGATAGATAAAAATTCCTCCGATCGATGAGGCCGGCTTCGATCGATTTCAGCGATGACGCGGCGAAGGAAAGTCCGGGTCTCATGTGGAGAACATAGCAGAAACAGGGTCGGCCGGGAAGCGGGGCGCCCGCCCCGGAGCGGCGCGGCGGAGCCCGATCCGGCGGCAGAGCTATCGCCCGCCCACTGGCCTTCCCGACCGTCGAGTCGCCGACAATGGGTGATGCCTCGAGGCAGGCCCGGCCGCTAAAATGCGGATGCTTGCGCGGCCGCTCTAGCGACACGCGCCTGCCGGGATGGTGCGGGGCCGTGGTCGGGCCAGCGCCGGGTCACTGCCGGGCGCCGCCGCGCTCCCTGCCGAGCGACGGCCGGCTCCGCGACGGGCACCGGCACACCCACCCCCGGCACCGAGGGTGGAGAAAAGGGGAGCGAAGCCCTCCGCCGAGCGGCGCCCGCCCTGCGACAGGCGCGAGCACGAGGCCCGAGGGACGGGATGCATAAATATGCACGAAGCTGGGGGACATTCTTCCCTGAGTCTGATTCAAGAAGCCGCATAATTATGCAACGACGTCACATCCCATAAGTTGACAGTATGCGTTTATCCGTACGGCCTGGGCGGGCTCCCGGTCCGTAAATGTACTGTAACCGTTTCCCCCAGAGAGCCGTGCCTCTCGGAATTTGGGTGGGCGCGCGAAAAGTCCAGTCCATTGACCGCTGCCACGCTGGTACGCGCGACAACGGTTGGGCACTATTTCCATTCACGTGGCACTCCCAGCAGCTAAAGCACTCTCTCCACTTTGTGGCTGCCAAGCCTCCACATCGCTCTCTCGTTGCTGCCTAGCCCAGCTGACACCAGAGTATATCGCCTGCCCAATGCCTCGAGATAACCCTGCGGCGTCGCCGATAATCCAGATTCCTTTTACGCTCGCCTCAAAATTACCCCTAAGCTCAGGACACGGCCAGTATCGATCAATCGCAGGTGAGTATACTCGGATCCGTGCCGCCCTGCCTTCTGAGAAACCATGTGAAGATACCGGTGAGCCGGCTAGAGACAACGCGTCGCTAGTCAGCCGTTTAATAAGTTCCGTATGCTCCGGGATGGGACCGTCAGGGAGGAGATCACATATCCTGTCAGACAATAATCCCTCAGCCCCGCGCAACTCAATTTCTCCGGCGGCCAAAGTCTTTCCATTTCTGACATTTTGCGCCCGACACCAATCTTGGATGATAGAGACATCAATCTTGCGGTTGCATCTTGCCATAATGGCGAAATTGGTTTTTCCCGTCGGCGCCTTCAAAAAAGCGCCATCAGCGAAGTATGCATTCCCCATTTTTACAGGTATGATAGAACCGTCCCGACAAGTACAGAATGTACGCCCACTACCCAACCCCGGATAAAAGAACTTATATTTTGGATCGACCTGATAAAAAAATTGCTCGTTCAAAATGTCGCTATCTACTTCCAACCTGTAACCAACGTCGATATTAGGGATAGAATACCGGATTCCGACTTCCTCAAACATCCTTGCCGACTCAGCAAACCCTGAACGGCCGGTTGCCACTACAACATTCTCGGCAATGAAAGTTTCTTGAAAGTCTCCGGAGACAATAAACCTGCCATCCGCACGTTTACGAATAGACTGCACGGGGTGATTAGCTAGCACACGTACATGCCGCTTTGCTAGCGAAATCATATTTATTAGGATTGTGCGATATTCGTCTCGCATAAGTCTATCAGCGTTATAGAACTTCTGCAGAGCATTAACAGACAGTTGCTTAGATGGCCACGCTGACCGCGACATATCGGCCCGAGAACGACGCAAAAAGCGGCGTAGCTGCCTTTTAAATTCCTCTTCATGTTGAGTGCCAGGCATTTTGCGCACAGATTCGCTTGCAGGAAAATGGCATATCTTGTTGCCAAGTGTCGCGCTTGACCCTCCTACGTTATTTATAACAGGGCAGAGTTCACCGTCACATGACAAGCAAGACTTCTTCTTGATGCCGGGACAGACCTTCTCGCGTTCTGGAGCAGCTTCCAGGATAACGCTTGCCGCCCGATCATTGGGGCGCAGGGAAATAACCGCAGCCAGCGCTGCCGGTCCGCTCCCTATGAACAAAAATCGGCAGTGGCGGATTATATGGGGAGCGCTCATCGCGGGGGATCCTTGCTTTCGTTTTGGGCGCGGTCGGTCGGCAACTCGGTGGTGTTGAGCGACCCGGATGCGCTCGGACGCCGAAGCGGTTGCGGCTCGAGCCCGGGAGACTGCACCCCGTCACTGTCCTTCTGGATGGAGGCAGGTGAGTTCGAGATCGGCCCAGAGGCGGGCATCAGACGACCTTGCTCAGGCTTGCTATCTAAGAGCATCTTTGCCACAATCGGTGCAACTACCGAGACTAGGATAGAAAGGACTGCGAGGAGCGCCGCCCCTATGACAAACGATTTTGTACTAAAAAGTCTCTCGGTAGCTTGGTTTATCTGAGGCGTGACATCCTCAAGTCGGCTGCTAACCCCTCTCAAATCCACGCGAAGTGTGGCGTTTTCTTTCTCTACCCGGTCAAGACGTTGTTCTAATTCAGTAGTGATATTGTTAATTGTTCCAGAAAAAGCGATTTCCTTTATGAATTGGCCAATTTGGTCGATCTTGCGCTCCTCAAAGTCAGAAGCTTCTGTCGGGATATAGTTAGACGTGTAATAAAACTCTATAGCGAAAATTTTGTTTGTATCGCTTCGAGGTTCAATAATCACTTCTTCGTCGCTGATATTTTGAAGTAGAGCGAACAGTCGGCCGTGATAGTTCGGTTCAACTTGCGTACCCATTTGAACAAACAGGCCCCGTAAAGCCATCTTTATCTTGAGATTAAACTTACCAGTCACATTTCCAGGCAAGCGAACAAGTTCATGCGTCGAAACGATAACGCTTGAAAATTTCGCAATTTTCAGACAAGATGCGCCTATTAAAAGTCGGGACGTGCCATCACCCTTACTAGGAACCATGAATTCATTGCCTAGTCTGAGGTCATACGTTGTCGGCCGAAGGCATTTATCCGAGAAATTCTCAGAGATGATACCTAGGCTCTTTATCTCACTTCCGGTCAAAACACCGCCAGCGGACGAATGCACTTTTCTTCTCTCTCGACCTCTGCGTTGACTCGTCACGGCGACCATTATGCACGTCCACCAATTTCAGAACTAGGTTTACGTTTAGACAAAGCTACGTCTTGCCGAAATAACACTAGCATAATTCATACCACTTATTTAACTCTTATGGATCAAGTTAACGAGGGGTCGCCTCGTGCAAGCCACCCGTCCATGGTATCTCCCAACCGAGTGTCTAGTTGCTCCTCCGTCTCTGGCCAGAGATGATAAGCATGGGCAAGCCTCTCATAGAGGCCATGCCAAAACGTCCTAATCGGTAGCAGTGGATGTTTGTAACCCACGATCTCGATCGCATGCATCATGTGTACTTGATAATGAGCAGGAAGTTCGTCGCGACTCGCGATGAAATCGGATGCAACCCTTTCGAGTTCGCGCAGGACGAATTCACTTCGGTCCGCCGGGGGCAGACCGGGCGGAAGGGAGCATACGGGGCCGGCAAACGATCCTCCGCCAGGATCATACGGATTTAGAAGCGCTCGGCCATCGAAGGCAGACAGAAGCACGCACCGTCGATACCACTTCACCAGGGCCTTCGACTTGTGGTGTCTCGCAATCCCATCGCAGCCACGTATAGCCGATAGGAGGACCGACTGCTGCATAAGGGAGAGTTCTTGCACCCACTCCTGAATCACCGGTCTAGGGGATTTGGCTGTCAAGTTCGCCATCACAGAAGCCTGTGAATCCATCGGTGCTACCCTCCACAAAACGGTCGCGGGAATTGTGCTTCAACCATACAGGCCGCCGCCGCAGATAGATAGTTTCCCGGCACGATGGAATGGCGCGTTGTACGTCGGCATATCCCGACCTTGCTGCTGGTGGCGAAGGACGGCGTTCGGACGAGCATCGACAAGCTCGGATGATCGGGCGTTTTGCGGCCTCCAGCGCTGCCCTAAACCAAGCGGGATTGCTTCACGCCGCCTCGATGAAGCTCGCGAACAGCGGATGGGGGTCCTTCGACAGGCTCAGGATGATCGGAGGGGTCCGGTCTCGGCTCCGCTCGATCGAACTTCAGCGGCAAACCTTTCGGTCCGGACCCTGCGGCTAGACCAGCCGGCTTTGCTTGACGGCCGCCTCTATGAATGACGCGAACAGGGGGTGCGGGTCCTTCGACGGGCTCAGGATGATCGGGCCTTCGTGGCCAAACCCTTTGAACCAGGGCCGCGCTAGACCAGGCGGGATTGCTTGACCGCAGCCTCGATGAACGACGCAAACAATGGATGCGGGTCGAACGGCTTGCTCTTCAGCTCCGGGTGGAACTGGACCCCGACGAACCAGGGATGGTCCGGGCGCTCGACGATCTCCGGCAAGGCGCCGTCCGGGCTCATGCCGGAGAATAATAGCCCCCCGGCCTCCAGCGCCGCCTTGTAGTGGATATTGACCTCGTAGCGGTGGCGGTGGCGTTCGCTGATCGTGGTGTTGCCGTAGATGCTGGCGACGTGGCTGTTGCCGGCCAGCTTCGCTTCGTAGGCGCCCAGGCGCATGGTTCCGCCCAGGTCGCCATTGGCCTCGCGGCGTTGCTGGAGGCCTTCGGGGCTCATCCATTCGGTGATGAGGCCGACGACGGGCTCGTCGGCTTCGCCGAACTCGGTGCTGGTCGCGCCCTTGATTCCGGCGACGTTCCTCGCCGCCTCGATGCAGGCCATCTGCATCCCGAGGCAGATTCCGAAGAAGGGGATCTCGCGCTCCCTGGCGAACTCGACGCTTGCGATCTTGCCCTCGCTTCCGCGCTCGCCGAAGCCGCCGGGGACCAGGATCCCGTGGAGCGGCTCCAATTGGGCGGGGATGTCGGCCTCGGGGTGCTCGAAGAGCTCGGCGTCGAGCCAGGAGATGCGCACCTTGACCCGGTTGGCCATGCCGCCGTGGACGAGCGCCTCGGTCAGGCTCTTATAGGCGTCCTGGAGGCCGACATATTTGCCGACGACCCCGATCGTGACCTCGCTCTCCCAGTTGAACAGGCGGTCGACGACGTCGTCCCAGCGCTCCATCGCCGGCTCCGGGGCGTCGGCGATGCCGAAGGCGCGAAGGACCTCGGCGTCGAGGCCGGCCTCGTGATACTGGGCGGGGACGGCGTAGATCGACTTGGCGTCGAGGGCGGGGATGACCGCTTCCTTGCGGACGTTGCAGAAGAGCGCGATCTTGGCCCGGTCGCCGTCGGGGAGCGGGTGCTCGGTCCGGCAGACGAGGATCTCGGGCTGGATTCCGAGGCTGGTCAGCTCGCGGACCGAATGCTGGGTGGGCTTGGTCTTGAGCTCGCCGGCGGCGGCGATGTAGGGGACGAGCGTGGTGTGGATGCTGAGCGTCGAGCCCCGCTCCTGCTCGTTCCTGAACTGGCGGATCGCCTCGATGAAGGGCAGGCTCTCGATGTCGCCGACGGTCCCGCCGATCTCGCAGATGAGGAAGTCGAGATCCTCCTCGAGATCGGCGGCGATGAATTCCTTGATCGCGTTGGTGACGTGGGGGACGACCTGGACGGTGGCGCCGAGATAGTCGCCGCGGCGCTCGCGGGCGATGATGCCCTGGTAGATGCGTCCCGAGGTGACGTTGTCGGCCTGGCGGGCGGGGACCCCGGTGAAGCGCTCGTAATGGCCGAGGTCGAGGTCGGTCTCGGCGCCGTCGTCGGTGACGTAGACCTCGCCGTGCTGATAGGGCGACATCGTCCCCGGATCGACGTTGAGATAGGGATCGAGCTTGCGGATACGGACCTTGTAGCCGCGCGCCTGGAGGAGCGCTGCGAGAGCCGCCGCCATCAGGCCCTTGCCAAGCGAGGAGACCACGCCGCCGGTGATAAAAATGAACCGCGCCATGGGAGTCGAGGCTTAGCGACGGGGGGTGCGGGAGGGCAAGGGCGCGAATCGGAAATATTCGTCGTCCCGGCGCAAGCCGCGACCTCGGGGAGGCCCGACGTGCCCATCTTCGACGTGGTCCCGGCTTTCGCCGGGACGAGGAGGATGGCGGCGGTGCGCGTCCACCCATCGCTTTCGCGGGAGTGACGGGCCCCGGGTCACCGGCTAAGGCCCCGGCCATGCGGGTGGCGATCGTCGGTGCGGGATATTCGGGGACGATCGCGGCGGTGGAGACCGCCCGGGCGGCGCCGGGCGCGGCGATCGTCCTCATCGAGAAGAACGGGCAGTTCGCCCGCGGCGCGGCCTACGGGACGAACTCGCCGGGCCACCTGCTCAACGTCAGGGCGCGCAACATGAGCGCGCTCGCCGGCGAGCCGACGCACTTCGCCGACTGGGCGGCCGGCGAAGGCCACGGGCCCGACGATTACGTGCCGAGGCGCGACTACCGGCGCTACCTCGCCGGGCTGCTCGACGGCGCGGCGGGCGTGGAAAGAGTGACGGGCGAAGCGGTCGCGGTCGAGGAAGACGGGGTCAGGCTCGGCTCAGGCGAGGTCGTCCGATGCGACGCCGCGATCCTCGCCGGGGGCAATCATCCGTCGCGGCTTCCCGCCGCCTTCGGGCCGGGCGCGATCCACGATCCCTGGGGCCCGGAAGGCGCCGCGAGGCTCGCCGAGGCGGCGGCGCTCGGCGGCGACCTGCTCCTCGTCGGGACCGGGCTGACCATGGTCGACATGGCGGTCAGCCTCGAGGAGGCGGGCTTTTCGGGGCGGATCCTCGCCGCGTCGCGCCGCGGGCTGGTGCCGCGCGCCCATGTCTCGCCGCCCGCGGCGCCGCTCGACTGGGCGCCGCCGGCCCGGCTCGGCGAGCTGGTCCGGGCGGTCCGGGCGCGCCGGCCGTGGCGAGCCTCGGTCGACGGGCTGAGGCCGCACAGCGTCGCCTTGTGGAACGGCCTGACCGATTCCGAGAGGAGGCGCTTCCTTCGCCACTTGCGGCCGTGGTGGGACGTCCACCGGCACCGGATCGCGCCCCCGGTCGCGGCCCGGATCGAGGCGATGCGCGCCTCGGGCCGGCTCGAGATCGCGGCGGGGCGGATCGCCCGGGTCGACGGCCAGGAGGTGACCATCGCCCGGCGCGGCGGCGGCGAGCTTCGCCGGCGCTTCGACGCGGTCGTCAACTGCACCGGTCCGGAAGGCGATATCGGGCGCGTCGACGACCCGCTGATCCGCGACCTCCTGGCCGGCGGCCGGGCGCGGCCCGACCGGCTCGGCCTCGGCCTCGACGTCGATCGGGATTCGCGGGTGCTGGGAAGCGGCCCCTCCCCCGCCCTCTACGCGCTCGGGCCGCTCACCAAGGGCGCCTTCTGGGAGATCGTCGCCGTGCCCGACATACGCGGCCAGGCGGCCGCGGTGGCTCGGGCGATCGCCTCGCTCTGACTATTGGCCGGCCGGGACCGAGCCGTTGCCGGCGGCGGCCGGAGCCTTGGCCACCGGGACCGCGGGCGGGATGGCGAGCGGATCCGTGCCCGGAGCGATCGGCGCGTTGCGGGTCGGCACCTTCGACAGGGACGGATCGATCTTCATCGGCGCCCGCTCGATCGTGGCGAGGCCGGCGAGGGCGATCGACAGGACGACGAACAGAGTCGCGAGGATCGCCGTCGCCCGGGTCAGGAAATCGGCCGCGCCGCGCGCCGACATCAGGCCCGACGGGCTTCCGCCGACTCCGAGCCCGCCGCCTTCCGAGCGCTGCATCAGGATCACCGCGACCATCGAGGCGGCGACCAGCGACTGGAGAATCAGGAGGAAGGTGAACATGGGAGCGACGGCCTTAAAAGTGGGATCGTCATCCCGGCGAAAGCCGGGATCCCGGGGAGAACAGAGCGCCGAGCCTTTCACCCCCTGGGGTCCCGGCTCTCGCCGGGATGACGGGTTGGGCGCGACTTAGGCGATCGCGCGCTACTCTTCAACTCCTCGCCGCCGCCTCGACGATCGGGACGAACTGGGCGGCGGTGAGGCTGGCGCCCCCGACGAGGGCGCCGTCGACGTCGTCGACCGCGAACAATTCGGCGGCGTTGCCGGCGTTGACCGAGCCGCCGTAGAGGATCCGGATCCGTTCGCCGGCCTCGCCGAAGCGGGCGACGAGCGACTCGCGGATGGCGGCGTGGATCTCGGCGACGTCGGCCGGGGTCGCGGTCCGGCCGGTGCCGATCGCCCAGATCGGCTCGTAGGCAACGACCAGCTCGGCCTCGCCGGACAGCTCCGGGATCGAGCCGGCGAGCTGAGCGGCGACCCTCTCGACCGCCCGGCCCGCCTCGCGTTCCGCCTCGCTCTCGCCGACGCAGACGATCGCCTGGAGGCCGTGGCGAAGCGCCGCCTCGGCCTTGGCCCTGACCATCTCGTCGCTCTCCCCCTGGTCGGAGCGGCGCTCGCTGTGGCCGACGATGGCGAGGCGGGCGCCGGCCTCCTTCAGCATCGGCGCCGAGACGTTGCCGGTATGGGCGCCGCTGTCCTTCCAGTGGCAGTCCTGGGCGCCGACCGCGAGGCCGCCGGCGCGGGGCACGGCGAGCGGGATGAGCGTGAAAGGCGGGCAGATTGCGACGTCCACTCCCGGCGCCTCGCGGGCCGCGGCGGCTATCGCGCTGAGCTCGGCCAGGGCCGCCCGGCCGCCGTTCATCTTCCAGTTGCCGGCGACGAGCTTGCGGCGGACGTTCATTCTCTTCCCCGATGACGATGAGGCTGGGCCGAGTAGCAATAGCGGCCGGGCCTGCCAAGCTTGCCCGAGCCCGGCGGCGCTTCTATGACCCGCGCAAACCACCGCAGGACCGACAACAAGATGCTCTCCATTTTCCGCCGCGGCTTCATGGCGAAGATCATGCTCGCCATCCTCGCCATCGGCCTCGTCGCGATCGTCATCACCGGCTTCGGAACCAGCGGCATGGGCGGGCTGGGCGGCCTCGGCGGGCTCAGCGGAACCACGGTCGCGAGGGTCGAGGGCGAGACGGTGACCTCCGCCCGGCTGACCGACGAGACCCAGCGCCAGCTCGCCCGGATCCGCCGCGAGCAGCCCGAGCTCGACATGCCGGCCTTCCTTCGCGAGGGCGCGCTGGAGGAGGTGCTCGAGCAGCTGGTCGATCTCACCGCGAGCGCCATCTTCGGCCGCCAGCAGGGCCTCGGCGTGTCGAGGCAGATGATCGACCGGGACATAGCCTCGATCCCGGAATTCCACGACCTCACCGGCCGCTTCGACGACGCCACCTTCCGGAGCGTCCTCAGGCAGGAGAATCTGACCGAGCAGCAGGTGCGCGACGATTTCGAGACCCGGCTGATCCAGCGCCAGCTGCTGATCGGCCCGGCGACGCGCCGAGCCTACGTGCCGGCGGCGATCGCCAACCAATATGCGTCGCTCCTGCTCGAAGTCCGAAGCGGGATCGTCGGCGCGGTGCCGTCGGCGGCGATGGGCGCCGGAGCCGAGCCGACCGAGGCGGAGATCGCCAATTTCTACCGGACCGGCCGGGCGCGCTACACCATCCCCGAGCGGCGGGTGATCCGCTACGCCCTCTTCGGCCCGGAGAATGTGGCGGCGCAGTCGCAGGCGACCGAGGCCGAGATCGAGGGCGTCTACCGGTCCGACCCCTCCTACGCGGCCCGCGAGACCCGCCGGCTCTCGCAGGTCGTCCTCCCCGAGGCCCAGGCGAGGGCGGTCGCCCAGAAGGTCGCCGCCGGAACCCCGTTCGCGGCGGCCGCCGCCCAGGCCGGCCGGAGCGCGGCGGACATCGCGCTCGGGGTCAACGGGCGCGAGGACTATGCCGCCAAGAGCTCGCCGGCCGTGGCCGATGCCGTCTTCCGCGCCGCCAAGGGCGCGACGGTCGGGCCGATCCGCGGGCCGTTCGGCTGGCACGTCGTCAAGGTCGAGGACGTCATCGTCTCGGCCGCCAAGCCGCTCGCCTCGGTCCGGGCCGGCATCGCCGCCCAGATCCAGCAGCGCAAGTCGCAGAACGCGCTCAACGAGCTCGCCTCCAAGATCGAGGATGCCGTCAGCGACGGCTCCAGCTTCGACGAGATCGTCGCGGCCAACAAGCTTGCCGTGAAGGAGACCGCGCCGGTCACCGCGGCCGGCGCCGCCCCCGATTCCCCAGGCTGGCAGGCGCCCGCCGAGCTCCAGCCGATGCTCGAGGGCGCCTTCGCGCTCGAGCCGGGCGAGGACCCCGCGGTCGAGACCATCCAGGAGAATCAGCGTTACGCCCTGGTCGGGGTGACCCGGGCCGTCCCGGCCGCCGCTCCGCCGCTGGCCGCGATCCGCGACCGGGTCAAGGCCGACCTGATCGTGCGCCGCGCCTCGGAGCGGGCGCGGGCGGTGGCGAGCTCGATCGTCGCCCGGATCAACGCCGGCACCGCGCCCGCCCAGGCCTTCGCCCAGGCCCAGGTGAAGCTGCCGCCGGTGCAGACCCTCACCGCGAGCCGCCGCGACATCGCCCGGGCCAACGCCCAGGTGCCGCCGCCGATGGCGATGATGTTCAGCCTGCCCCGAGGCAAGGCGAGGCTCCTGCCGGCGCCGGACGGCCGCGGCTGGTTCGTCGTCTATCTCGACAGGATCGTCCCGGGCGACGCGAGCAAGGAGCCGGGCCTGATCCAGGCCGTTCGCAGCCAGTTCGGCTCGATCATCGGCGAGGAATATGCCCGCCAGTTCATGGGCGCGATCCGGTCGGGCCTCAAGATCGAGCGCAACGAGGAGGCGCTTCGCAAGCTCAAGAGCGAATTGTCGGGACCCGGCGCCGCCGCCCAGTGACGGCGGCGGCGGAGGGGCGGGCGCAATGATCCTCGTCCTCGACAATTACGACAGCTTCACCTGGAACATCGTCCATTACCTGCGCGAGCTCGGCGCCGAGGTCCGGGTCGAGCGCAACGACGCCCTGGACGCGGCCGGGGCGCTGGCGACGGGGGCGTCGGCCTTCCTGATCTCGCCGGGGCCGGGACGGCCCGAGGCCGCCGGGGCCTCGCTGGCGCTCGTCGCCGCCTGCGCCGCCCAGCGCCGGCCCCTGCTCGGAATCTGCCTGGGCCACCAGGCGGTGGCGATGCATTTCGGGGCCCGGGTGGTCAGGGCGCGATCGGTCATGCACGGCAAGACCTCGGCCGTCAGCCACGACGGCACCGGCCTGTTCGAGGGCCTCCCCTCGCCGCTCGAGGCCGCCCGCTACCATTCGCTGACGGTCGCGCCGGAGAGCCTTCCCGCCGGCCTCGCCGCCAATGCGACGGCGAAGGACGGCACCGTCCAGGGCCTGCGCCACGAGACGCTTCCGATCCACGGCGTGCAATTCCATCCCGAGAGCGTCGCAAGCCGGGAGGGGCACCGCCTGCTAGCGAATTTCATCAGAATCGCGGAACGTTCCGCCCCCGCTTGACAGCCCCCGTAACGTTCCCTACACGTTCCGCGTTCGTTTCCGCAGGGGACCCGATATGCTGACGCGCAAGCAGAGTGAGCTTCTGACCTACATCCAGGCCCGTCTCGCCGAGAGCGGGGTCTCGCCCTCGTTCGAGGAGATGAAGGAGGCTCTGGCGCTCAAGTCCAAGTCGGGAGTCCACCGGCTCATCTCGGCGCTCGAGGAGCGCGGCTTCATCCGCCGTCTCCCCAACCGCGCGCGGGCGCTCGAGATCCTGCGAATGCCCGAGGGCCAGTCCGGGATCGCCGCCCAGCCGAGGGCGCCGTCCGCTCCGCCGGCGGCCGCCAACGACGTCATCGACCTCCCGCTTCACGGCCGGATCGCCGCCGGCCAGCCGATCGAGGCGCTCGAGGGCCAGACCAGCCTCCCCGTCCCCGCCGCCCTGCTCGGTCCGGGCGAGCATTATGCGCTGGAGGTGGCCGGCGACTCGATGGTCGACGAGGGCATTCTCGACGGCGACTATGCGCTGATCCGGAAGACCGACATGGCGCGCGACGGCGAGATCGTGGTCGCGCTGATCGACGACAACGAGGCGACCTTGAAGACCTACCGCAAGGAGGGCCAGATGGTCCGCCTCGATCCGGCCAACCGCCGCTACGATCCGCAGCGCTACCGGCCCGAGCAGGTTCGCATCCAGGGCCGCCTGGCCGGGCTGCTCCGGCGCTATTGAGCGCCGGGCCCGACCCGCTTCCCCGGGGGGCGCGCGTGAACGGACGGAGAAGGAGGCTGCCATGGCGCGGTTCAACTATGTCGAGCTCCCCGTCGCCGGAATCGGCGCCGCCAGGGCCTTTTACGAGGCGGCGTTCGGCTGGAGCCTGACGGAGTTCGGCCCGACCTACGCCGCCACCGTGACCGGCGACACCGATATCGGGCTCCAGGGCGACCCGGCGGAGGCGACTAAGGCGCCGCTTCCGGTGATCGACGTCCCCGACCTCGAGGCCGCCCTCGCCGCGGTCGAGGCCGCGGGCGGCCGGATCGTCCGCCCCGTCTTCGCCTTCCCCGGCGGCCGCCGCTTCCACTTCCTCGATCCGGCCGGCAACGAGCTTGCGGCGGTGGCCGCCGACCGTTGAGGCGCGCCCCCCCCCGGCGTCGTCACCCTGAGCCTGTTTGGCACTTGTCCCCGTCGGACATGCCGGCCGTCCGGCCGCCTAAGCCATTCCGGCGGAAGCCGAAGTCCGCATGAACGCCGCCGATCGGGGACGTCACGCCGCGCCGTTCGTGGATCCGGGGCAGGCCCAGGATGACGGGTGTCGAGGATCCCTTCCATGTTGCAAGGGGATAAGCCGCGACCCGTTTCAGGGTCCGGGGCCGATGCGGTCCCGAGCCCGCGATCGTCGAACGGGCCGCAAGAGGCCCGCGCCGGCCTCGCTGCCGGAAGGCGCCCGCCCCGGCGAAAGCGGGGCGCCTTGCGAAGCGGTGCGGCGGCGGCGCCCCGCCGCAGTTGCAATCCGCCGCCGCCCCCACTAGATGGCCCGTCTGCCCGACAGGCGCGGACGCATAGCTCAGTTGGTAGAGCAGCTGACTCTTAATCAGCGGGTCCCAGGTTCGAGCCCTGGTGCGTCCACCACCTTTTCAAGCCATCGCGCCTTCGGCAGGCTCTTGCGCCAGGGGGCGAAGCGCGTCCGTGCGCGCTCAAGGGCGGCGCGGGACGTGGGCGGCGGCCGCGATCGGGGTCCCGGGCTCCGGCTGGCGCCTCCCGGACCGGCCGGTAAGCCGCTCATAGCGTTCGCAGAGCCCGAGCCGGGCCGCGACCCGCTCGAGCGAGATGCGCCGGAGCAAATCCGCCGTGATCGGCCGCTTCTCGTCGGCGAACGCCAGCGCGGCCAGCAGCCGGCGGTAGGGGTCGGACTGGACGAGCCCGAGGACGAAGTCCGCCTCGTCCTCCGACCGGCACGGCAGAAAGTAGATCGTATCGTCGAAGACGACAGGCTTGCCCCCTCGCGGGCCCACCTTGATGAATCGAAAGTCCTTGTAGAAGCCCGATATGGCGACCTTCCAGGGCGCGAAGCTGTACTCTCCGACCCCGAAGACCGAGAACCGCGCCTTGTTCCTGTAGATGAGGCTTCGGCGCCGATCGAGCGAAGCGGCGTTCGACAGCAGATAGGCCCAGGTCGCGGGAGCCGCCCGGGCGATCGGAGACGTGTCCTCGCCGGTCGAGCGTTGCGTGACGATCATGAAGCGGTCCGAGGATAGGCGCCCCTTTGCAACGTCGGAGCTCTTGAGCATCGGGAACAGGTAGGCGTCCTCCAGCTCCACGGTCTCTCCCGCTCCATTGGCGAGCCGCCGCCCGGTGCGGGACAGCTCCATCACTCTCGAGCAATCATGCTTGACGCCCGACCGCCACAGGTAATCCGAATTCGGGCCGGCCAGGTCGCGGAGCCGCGCATAGGCCCGAACGTCCGCGACGAGCGCCCCGTCGTGGAAGCCGATAATGGCCTCCGGCTCGGTCGCGGCCAGGGTGGCGTAGACATCGCAGTCCCGTGAAAGCGCTCCCGCATTCACCGGAAGGACGAAAAGGCAGGCGTCCACGGCCGCCCCGAAATGCCGCATGGCGTCGATCCTGAAGATGGCGGCCCGCCCGACGGGGTCGCCGCGCTTCCACGCCTGCCTGAGAACCTTCCGCGCGACCGAAGTCTTCACCAGCATCGCGATCCAGCCCGAGCGCTCGTTCAACCACGAAAGCTGTCGAAGCAGCATCCATTCGGAAATGTCGAAATTCGCCTTGCCGGTGATCGCCTCCAGCCCCCGACGACCGTGAAAGTTGCTCTTGGCCGGAAGGTTGCCGCTGCCGAGCAAACCAAGCTCGGCGTTCGTCACCCAAGGGGGGTTTCCGAGGATCAGCCACGGCCCCTCGTCGCGGGCGAGGACGCGCCGCCAGTCGATCCGGAAGAAGTCGCCCTGCTCGACCCGCGCCGCCGACGTGCGCCGGGCCCGGGCGAGGTGGGCGGCGTTGATGTCCACGCCCAAGAGGGTGCGGCAATTCGGGAAGCCGGCGGCCGCGGCCTCCAGGAAGGCGCCGACGCCGCAGGTCGGCTCGAGTATCGCCGGCGCGTCGATCCCGAGGCGCCTCAGAACGGCGCAGACCTCGGCGGCGAGCCCGGCCGGGGTCTGGAAGTCCCCATATTGCCGGACGTCTCGAGGCTTGCCGCCCGCCATTACCGGACCGGCTCGATCCGCGAAACCCTCGAGGCCTCGACGATCACGCGCCGCCGGGTGCCCGGGGCGGAATTTCCGGCTCGGAAACGGTGCTTTGCCATCAGGCGGCGGACGAACTTGTGCTCAGGGCGGGTCCCAACGAATCGCGCGCTTCCGGCGACCTTATGGCAGGGCGAACGCGCGCGCACGAGCGGGACTGAGCCGGCCCGCCGATCCGCCGGCCCTCGGTGGAATATCGGCGCTGCCGCCACTCGGCCCCGCTCCCAATCGCCCGAGGGTGCGCGGCGGCCTGACTTTGGCCGGGGAAGCGGATAGCGTGGCGCGGATTTGACCAGGCCGGCCCGGCCGGGCCGGCACTCGGAGGCGCTCTCGATGCTCGATGTCGCTCACGCCGCGGCGGCTTTCGTCAGGACCAGGGCGCTTCGGGCGACGCTAAGGTCGCGCCCGGCGATCGAGCGGCATCAGAGGCGCGCCTGCGCCCGGCTCGTGTCCGACGCTCGGGCGACGATCCCTTATTATCGCGACAAGGGCCCCGAATTCGAGGACCTGCCCATCGTCGACAAGGCGATCCAGCAGGCGCGCTTCGACGAGTTCAACCGGCCGGGCATCACTCTGGACGAGGCGGTCGAGGCGCTGGCCGCCGGGCGCGACACGGTCCGGGGCTGCTTCGTCGGGCAGAGCACGGGCACCAGCGGCAATCGCGGCCGCTTCGTCATCTCGCCGGCCGAGCGCTTCGCCTGGCTGGGGACGATCGTCGCCAAGGCCGTGCCCGACGCCCTGTTCCGCCGGCGGCGGGTCGCGCTCGCTTTGCCCGGCTTCTCGGCGCTGTACAAATCCGCCTCGAGCGGAAGCCGGATCCGCCTCGCCTTCTTCGACCTGGCGCTCGGCGTCGAGGCGTGGCGCGGGGAATTGGCGGCTTTCGCTCCGGAGGTCCTGGTGGCGCCGCCCAAGGTGCTCCGCAGGCTCGCCGAGGACGGAGCGCTCGGCGGAGTCGAGCCGTTCAGCGGCGCCGAGGTGCTCGATCCCATCGACCGCGAGGTGATCGAGCGCTCGAGCGGACGGCGGGTGCGGGAAATCTACATGGCCACGGAGGGGCTGTTCGGAGTGGGATGCCGGCACGGAACGCTCCACCTCGCCGAGGACGCGGTCCGGTTCGAATGGGAAGCCGTGCCCGGCAGCGAGCTGGTCGTCCCCATCGTCACCGACATGGTCCGCCGGGTCCAGCCGATGATCCGCTACCGGATGAACGACCTCCTCGAGCTTTCCGGAGCCGGCTGCCCCTGCGGCTCGCCCTATCGGGCGGTCGCCCGGATCCATGGCCGGATGGACGACGTCTTCGAGTTCGACACGCCCCGGGGCCGGGCCATGGTCACCCCGGACGTGCTTCGCAATGCGGTGATCGACGCCGACGGAAGGATCCGCGACTTCCGGATCATCCAGAAACGGGACGGAACGGTCGCGATCGAGCTGGACGAGGGCCTGCCGGACGAAGTCCATGCCGCGGTCGCGAGCTCGGCCGGACGGGCCCTCGCGAGGCTCGGGGCGGCCCCCCTCGTCACCACCTCGCGCGGGATCGCGCCCCGCTTCGACCGCAAGCTGCGCAGGGTCGAGCGCGAGCGCGGCTAGAGGTCCACCACCAGCGAGCGTTCGCGCTCGGGCTCGGGCAGGCCGTTGGCGAGCCGCCAGATCGTCGGGCCGATCAGGTCGAGCGGACCGGCGGCGTAATCGGGCGCCCGCCCGCGGCGCCATTCCAGTTGCAGGCGAAGCATCCGGCGGTCCTGGCCAAGCACCGGGAGGTGGAAGGCCTTGAGCACCGAGCGCTTCAGCCAGGCGGGAGCGACGCCCCGCCTCGTCGCGAAATGCGCCCAGGGTCGGGTCAGCCCCTCCGCCTCGGGCCCGAAGACGACGGCGACCGAAAGCCTGAGCCCGGCCTCGGCCTCGAAGGCGACCTCGGCGATGGTCGGCGGATAAAGGCGGCCGACGCTCCTCGCGCGCTTGCCCTCGAGCAGCCGCGGCATGAGCCCGGCCGGCGTCGAGCCTTCGTGATAGACGGCCTCCGCGCCCCAGGGGCCCGACCGCACCGACACCTCGACCGGCCGCCGCCGGTCAGGCGACCTCACCATCCAGGGATGGACGTGGTGAGGATGGGTCGGGTCGAGATGGTTCTCGATCGCGTCGAGGAGGCCGGCCGGGCTCGCCCGGAGCGGCCACCAGAAGCCGTCGAGCGAATCGTCCTCGAAAGCTTCGGGGAGCCTCGGGAAAGGCCCGGGCTCGGCCGCGAGGCTGGTCCAGACCAGGCCGGCCCGCTCGATGCAGGGAAGGGCCTTCGCCGGCGCTCCGGGCAGCGCGGTGCCGGGCACGCCGAGGCAGCGGCCGCCGCGCCCGAACCGCCAGCCATGATAGGGGCAGACGACGGCCCCGGCCTCGATCCGTCCGAGCGACAGCGGCGCCCCGCGGTGCGGGCAGCGATCGTCGAGCACGAACGGGCCGTCGCGGTCGCGGGCGACGACCAGCCGTCGCCCCATCAGCTTCGCCGCGACCGGACGGGCAGCGACCGCCGACGAGAAAGCGGCCGGGTGCCAGCCCGACGCGACGGCCGCCGGCCAGGGGCTCACCATCCGTTCTTCACCATCATCGGAACGACGAAGCGCTTGAGAAGCGTCGCGAGCGTCTCCACCGCCCCGCGGCGGGCCGGCGACAGGTGCGCCGCATGGTAGGCGTTCCATTCGATCACTCCCCGGGCTCCGCGCATGCGCTTGAAATGGGCGGCGCCGGCCGAGCCGTGAAGCCGCCAGCCGGCCTCCAGCGCCCTCTCCATGAACATCCAGCAGGCGAGCCGGTACAGGCCTTCCCGCCGCGGGCGCCGCGTGTCGTAACCGACGACGGGAGCGGTCATGACCCCTGCCCTCTCCCACATGCCGGCCACGGCCATGATCGTGCCGTCGCCGTCGCGGGCCACGCGATAGCGGATCATCCCCGAGCGGGCCGAGGCCTGGACGAAGAGCGGCGACAGGATCGGGTTGAGCGCCGAATATTTGCCGACGTAGAGGAGCGCGTAGAGCTCGGCGATCCGCCTCGCGTCCTCCACCTCGACCTCTTCAAGGTCGCAAATGGCGAGCGGCGAGCGGCGGGCCAGCCGGCGGTCGTTGCGATAGTCGTTCCTCGGCTGCCAGTCGCGGGCGAGGTCGTCGACGACCCAGACCTGGCGGCTCGGGACCAGGATCCAGCCGTCGGTGGCGAGCGCCTCGCCCAGGCCGGGCGCGGACCAGTCGTCGATCGAACGGATGCCGAGCAGATGATCGGGATGAGCGGCGGCGAGCGATCGGCGGGCCGCGCCGACCCCCTCGCCCCGCCAGCCGCCGTAGAGGTTGGTGGACAGCAGCCAATTGTCGAGATGGACGATCCGGTTGACCCGGGCGGCCTTGAGAAGCCGGTCGAGACCGGCGAGCGCGGCGCGGGACGGCCAGGCCGCCCAGCCGACGTCGACCAGGTCGAGCTCGGCGCGGGCGTAGAGGACATAGGCGCTGTGGGGGCTGCAGACGTAGCTTCCGCCGATCGCCCCGTCGTCGACCGTGACCGGCATCGTGCGCCCGGCCACGTCCATCGTCGCAAGCCGGGCGGCGACGTTGGTCGCCATCGCCGGGGCGCCGAATCGCTCCATCTCGCGGAGCATGGCGGCCGTCATTCGAACGCCTCGCCGTTCCATTCGATGTCGTCGGTCGTCTCGCTGGTCGGACCGCGCAGCCGGGCGGCGCCCATCAGAGCGAAGCGCGCGGCGTCGAGCAGGACCCCGGCGACCGGGAGACGGTCGCCCGGCCTTCCCACCGAGTCCCGGCCCCTTTGCCACACCGAGCGAAGCCGTCCGAGACTTCCGCCCGCCAGCGCCGCGGGGACGCCCATCAGGACCATCGCCGGGGAAAGGTAACGAATCGTCCCGGCCGGCGGCGGCGCGAGCGGTCCCAGACCGAGCAGGGCTCGGGCGAGCGCCGCCGAGCCGTCTACCAGATGGAGGCCGCTGACCGCCCTGGGGTTGCACTCGAGCGGGGCCACCCGACCGTCCGGGCCGACGATCACGTCGTAGGAGAGCTGGCCGTCGCCGCCGACCCGGGCTGCGATCCGGCTCGCCATCGCCGCGATTGCGGGCGAGTCCACAGCCTCGAACGCATAAGCGGCGGAGCTTTGATGCCTGAGGACGGGCCGGTAGACGATGCAGGCGACGAGCGAGCCGCCGCGAATCGCCGACCAGACGCAATATTCCTCCCCGGCGAGGCGCTCCTGGGCGACCCAGCGGCTTTGCGGGGACGCCGGCAAGGCGGCCGCCGCCGCGGCGCCGGGGCCGATGATCGTCCGGGCTCCGAACCGGGAGAATTCGGGCTTCAGCACCAGGTCGGCGGGAGCGAGCGGCACCCGCTTCCAGTCGGAGGCGCGCTCGATCGGCCAGGTGGCCGGCGACTCGATCCCGGCCTCGCGCGCGAGCTTCGGGAAGTCGGCCTTCGAGTGAAGCCTGCGAAGAAGGGCCGGGGACGGCGCGAACAGGCGGTCGGACCAGCCGTCGAGCTCGGCCGCCGCCGCCAGCCAGAACACCTCCTCGCAGGTGGGCACGATGAGGTCGAATTCCCGCACGAGGCCGCGCAGGCGGTCGCGGAAGCGGCCGAAGGCGCGGCGCGGCGGCGGCAGCCGGAGAATCTCGAATCGGGGCCTGGAGAGCGAGGCGGCGAACGGCCGGACCGAGTCCGCGAGGACGGCCTCGCAGCCGGCCGCCCGGAAGGCGCGCGCAAGGTCCAGCGCGACCGGCGCCCGGGCGCCGGTGATCATCACCCGCGTCATTCCCCCTCCTCCGCCGCGCGCTCGGCGCAGTGCGAGGGGGTGAGCAGGATGTCGGGGTTGCGGGCCCTCAGCCGGTGAAGCCGCGCAAGGGTCTCGCGCCCCGCCCCCGGCCGGCCGAGGAAGGCGGCGGTGACCAAGGGCGGCGGGCGGTTTTCGCGGACCGCCCGTGAGGACCAGGAAGCGTCGGCGACGAGGAAGTGGAGGCCTCGGGCCTCGCTCACGACCAGTCCCCAGTGGCCGGGGCAGTGACCGGGCAGAGGCACCGCGACGAGCGCGCCGTCGCCGAGCAGGTCGACCCCGGAGTCGAAAGGCTCGAGGTCCCGGCTCAAGGCCACTGTCGGCCGGTCCTCGAAGAAGGAGCAGCGGGCCGGCAGATCGGACGGCAGCAGGCCGAGCGGCGTTCCCGCGGCGAGCGCCCGGAGCCGGCCTTTGCCCCAGATCCGGCTCAGCCCGGCCTTCGAGCAGTGGACCGTGGCGTT
Source organism: Allosphingosinicella sp. (assembly GCA_035714565.1). Lineage (GTDB taxonomy): Bacteria > Pseudomonadota > Alphaproteobacteria > Sphingomonadales > Sphingomonadaceae > Allosphingosinicella. The sequence goes on along the minus strand of DASTLX010000009.1, from coordinate 60,400 downwards.
GGGGAAACGGGCGAGGCCCGAGGCATGGTCGCCGTGGAAATGGGACAGGACGACGTGGCGGACCGCGGCGGGGTCGATTCCGCCGGCGGCCAGCCGGTCGGCGGCCGGCGCGGAGATCTCGGGCGGAGTCAGCCAGCGGTAGAGCCGTTCGGGAAAGGGCCGGGTCGCCGCGAGGAACGCGGGGTCGTAGCCCGTGTCGAAGAGTATCGTTCCCTCCGATGGATGGGCGATGAAGCCGACCAGCGCCGGGAAGGTCGCCGGCCGCCATGAGCCTCCTTTCATCGTCGCGACCTCCGGATGGCGGCACGAGCCGGTCCCGACGATGCGCAGCCCGACCTGCTTCATCGCGGCACCGCGTGCGCGAGCGAGTCGAAGGGGCCGAAGCGGGGCCGCCAGCCCAGCCGCGCTTCGGTCTCGTCGAGCTCGAAGCTGCGCGACCAGGAGAGCGTGGAGGCCGAATAGCGGGTGAGCGCAGGCTCGCGCGCCCTCGCTCTTCCGGCCAGCTCGGCCGCCCAGGCCAAGGCGTGAAGCGCCGGCTCCGGGACAGGCTTCACTCTAAGGCTCATGCCCAGCCGGTCGGCGAGGGCTCGGGCCATCTCGACGATGCCGATCGGCTCGCGCCCGGCGACGTTGACGGCTCCGCTGGCCGAGCCGAGCGCGGCGGCGGCGAAGGCTTCGGCCGCGTCGCGGACGTCCGTCGGGTGGAACCGTGCCCTTCCGCCGTTGCCGACCGGGAGGATTCCGCGCGACAGGACCCGCATCAGCCGGGGCAGAATGGCCGTGTCGTCCGGTCCGAGCACCGCCGAGGGCCTCAGGACGACCGTCGCCATCCGGCGCTCGCCGAGCACCAGCCGCTCCGCCTCCAGCTTGGTCCGGGCATAGAGGTTCATCGGCCGGGCGGCCGGGCGGGAGTCGCCGCAAAGCCCCAGCCGGTGGCGGCGCTCGCTGAAGATCGCCGGAGTCGAGGCGTGGACGAAGCGGGCCGCGCCGGCACGGACGGCGGCGTCCAGAAGCCTCGCCGTCGCTTCGACATTGTCGCTCCGGAAGCTCGCCCGAGGCCCCCAGGGAGAGGAGCGCGCCGCCAGGTGGACGACGACGTCGGCGCCGGCCAGCAGCGGCGCGGGATCGTCGCGGACGAGGTCGAGCGGCACGAACCGGACCCGGGTCCCGGCCAGCGACGCCCCGATGCCGGCGTTGCGTCCGGTGGCGACCACGTCGAGGCCGCGCGAGGCGAGCAGCGGCACGAGCGTCCGCCCGATGCCGCCGGTCGCCCCGGTGACGAGAACCCTCACCACCGGATGATCGTCCCGCCCAGCGACACGCCGGCCGACGAGCCGACCAGCAGGGATACCGAGCCGGGGGACAGCCGACCGGCGCTCCGGGCCGTCGCCAGGCAGTGCGGCAGGCTCGAGGCGATGCGGTTGCCAAGGGCCGGGAAGAGGTTGACGATCCGCCCGGAATCGCCGCCCAGCGCGCGCCCGAGATGGGCCAGCGCCGGCGCCGAAGCCTGGTGCGGAATGACGGTGCCGATATCGTCGGGCCCGAGCCCGGCCTCGGCGAGCAGGCGGGCCATGAAGGGCGGAAAGCGCCGGGCGGTGACCTTGAACAGCGCGACCCCCTCCATGTGGAAGCGGCTGCGGGCGAGGAAATCGGGAAGATCGTCGTGCGGCCGGAGCCGGGTCCCGCCGGCCTCGAGCCGGCACAGGTCGCTATGGTCGCCATAGGTTTCGAGGCGCGACGCCAGGATCCGGGACGGGCCGCCGGCCTCCAGCGCGACCGCGGCCGCGCCGTCGCCGAAGATGGCGGAGACCTCCGGGTCGCCATGGTCGAGGGCCGCCGAAGCGATGTCGGCGGCAAAGATCAGGACCCGCCTCCAGCCCTTGAGGGCGATTCCGGCGACGGCGTGGTCGAGGGCGGGAAGGAAGGACAGGCAGGTGGCGTTGACGTCGAAGGCGGGGATGCCGGATTCGCCGAGGCCGAGGCGGCGCTGGACCAGAGGGGCCGTTCCCGGGATCGGCTGCTCCATGACTCCGCAGGCGCCGATCAGGGCGTCGACGTCGGCCAGCTCCCACCCCGCCTCCTGCGCCGCGCGCCGCGCCGCCTCGGCGGCCATGAAGCTGCTCGTCTCGTCGGCCGAGGCATAGCGTCGCTGGGCGATGCCGAACCCGGCGCTCGTCCCCGGCGCGCGGCCGTGGATCGAGTCGAGCTCATCCGACGTGACGACCCTTTCCGGCTCGTAGAGGCCGGCGCCCGCCAGGGTGAAACCGGCTGAAGAAAGGCTCATGCTCTGTTCCATGGGAAAGGAGGTAGCAGCTAATTATACACTGTTCAATAACAATTTTACACTGTCTAATAAAACGGCTACCCGTTAACCACGGCACGGCGCAGCGACCATAGCCCCGAGCAGCTCAGGGACATGATCCTCGCCGAGCGGCATCAGCATCTTTCAGAGGCAGGCTATTCCCGTTTCTCCGCGCGCGAGGTCGCCCGGCGGGTGGGCTACACGGTCGGCACCGCTATATCATGTTTTCGGGACGCTCGACCGGCTAATGTTCGAGTCAACGCGACAACCTTTCGCCTCCGGGCGGACCTGCTCGTGCAGAGGCTGCCGTCCCTCCCCCTCCAGCTCCAGCCACTGCTCGAAGAATCCGCCATAGCCGCGTTCGGGATCGACGAAATGGACCTCGTAGATCCAGGTGCGCGGGTTGCCGTCGCGGTCGGGGCCGGACAAGGGCAGGCGATTGCCGGGATGGAGGTAATTCTCCCTGAGCTCGCCCTGGACGACCTCGTGCGGGAAGTTCCCGATCAGGTGTCCGGCATGCCAGTTGGCGTAGCGGTAGCCGTTGGCCCGGGCCGCTTCGACCGCGAGCTCGTACATGTCGGCGCCGGTGACCTGGCCGCGATTGGCCTTGAAATGGTCGCGCCCGGCATACCAGGCCGTCTCGATCGCGTCGCGGAGCCTGACCTTCTCAGGGTCGTCGCCGATCACGTAGGTCCGGCCGATGTCCGCCTCCCAGGTCTCGAACATCGGCCCGAGGTCGACGAAGACGATGTCGTCGGCCTGGATGCGAAGGTCCGGGGGCGTGTCGCCGAAGGTCGAGAGCGTATTGGGGCCGGCCCTGACGATCCTCTTGTGCCAATGCTTGAACGTGCCGAACATCGCCCGGCCGAGCGACTGGATCTCGCGGCTCAGCTCGAGCTCCGAGACCCCGGCCCTGAACAGCCCCTCGCCCTCGGCGGCGGTGAGCAGGGCCATGGCCATTTCGTGCGCTTCGAGGAGCCGGGCGTGGCGATCGGGGCTGCGGTCGTAGCTGTAGGTCATGGCGCAACCCATAGCCTGCCCGGCCGCGCGGAATCGAGGCCGGGCGCACGCCCGTCATCCATGGCTCGGCCCGCAATCCGCGAACCCGCCCCGGCGCGACCTGGTGCGGCCGCGTAGATGGATCCCGGCTTTCGCGAAGGCGAGCTTTTCCTGTTTTTTTCCTAGCGGGTTCGGACCGCGCCCTCGCTAGCTGAGGCGCCGTCCCGCCCACACCACCCGGCCGATGATGGCGAGTGTCGAGAGCTCGCAATCCTTCCATTCCGGATAGGTCGGATTGTCGCTCTTGATCGTCGCCCGCGAGTCGAACGGATTGATGGCGAGACGCTTGACCATCAGCGTGTCGTCGCGGCGAAGCACGTAGATGCCGTCGCGGAGGCGATCGGCGCCGTCCGCTCCGTCGACCAGGATGTCGTCGCCGTCGGCCAGGGTCGGGCTCATCGAATCCCCCTCCACCCGGATGAAGGACAGGCGATTGGTTCCGCCCTTGCAAAGCTGCCTCAACCACTTGGGATCAAAGGCGATATGGGAGATGGCGGCTTCCGAATCGTTGATCGCGCCGGGACCCGCCGACGCCCCCACGTCGAGGCGCGGGACCTTGATCATCCCCTCCGTCGAATCCTCGCTCCGCTGGGCTCCGGGACCGCCGAGCAGGACTTCGCTCACGCCCAGATAGCGGGCGATGGTGCGCCGGTCCTCCTCGTCCAGCTTGCGGGGCGTGCCGCGCTTGATGAACTGCTGGATATAGGCCGGATTCTTGCCGATCAGCCGCGACAGGCCCGCATAATCCTCCCCCCGTTCCTTGAGGAGGCGATCGAGCGCTTCGCGAGGGTCGAGCCGGTTCATGCCTCCTTTTAGCGGCAGGAATTGTCCTAGACAAGTAGGATTTTTCATGGAAGGATAGGAAATCGACAGATTCGGAGCCCCTAATGATCCTCGACCGCATCGACCGCTATCTTCGCGCCTCCAAATCCACCCCGAGCCGGCTCGGGCGGGACGCCGTGGGCGATCCCAATTTCGTCATGAACCTGCGCGACGGCAGGCAGCCCCGCCAGGCCACGCTCGACCGGGTGATCGCGTTCATCGAGCGCCATGAGCGTGCCCGATGAGCGCGCCGCCGCCGCGCCCGCGGGCCGACCGGTCTTCCGCCAGGGCCGAACCGCCAAGATAATGCTTCACATCCCGGGACGAAAAAGGAAGGAAGGCCTGGACGGGCCCGGGCCGACGGAGGAAACGGAATGAGCGACACCATCGCCTGCTTCGGGGAGATCCTCCTCAGGATGACCGCTCCCGGGCGCGAGCTCATGCTTCAGAAGCCCAATCTCGACGTCTACGTCGCGGGGGCCGAGGCCAATGTCGGAGTCGCCTTGTCCAATCTCGGCCACTCGGTGAAGATGGTGACCCGCCTCCCCGCCAACGCGCTCGGCGAGGCCGCTCTTCGCGAGGTTCGCCGCCACGGGGTCGACGTCTCCGGAATTGCCCGTGCGCCGGGGCGGATGGGCCTCTATTTCCTCACCCAGGGGGCGGGGCTGCGCGCCTCGGAAATCTTCTACGACCGGCAGGACAGCAGCTTCGCCCGGGCCGGGCCCGGCGATTTCGACTGGGACGCGCTGCTTGACGGCGTCGGCCTGCTCCACATGTCGGGGATCACCCCGGCGCTCGGGCCGCGCTCCGCCGAGGCGGCGGTGGCCGCGGCGGAAGCGGCCGGCCGGCTCGGGATCCCGATCTCGTTCGACGGCAATTACCGGGCTCAGCTCTGGGAAGCTTGGGACAGCGACCCGAAGTCGATCCTGACCCGACTGGTCTCCAGGGCGGAGATCCTGTTCGGCAACCACCGCGACATCTCGCTTCTGCTCGGGACGACGTTCAGCGGCGAGGGCTCCGATCGCCGCCGCGAGGCGGCGGAGGCGGCCTTCGGCGCCTTCCCGAACCTCAGGATGATCGCCTCGACCGCCCGCCACGTCGACGATGCCGACCGGCACCGGATCGCGGCCCGGGTCGACACTCCGGACGGCGCCGCCCAGACCGAGGAGGTGGTCGTCGCGGGGATCGTCGACCGCATCGGCGCCGGCGATTCCTTCGCCGCCGGGATCCTCCACGGCCTGCGCATCGGGCGCGACCTCGAATGGACCGTCCGCTCCGGGCTGGCGCTGACCTGCCTCAAGCATTCGCTTCCCGGCGATTTCAGCCTGTTCTCGGTTCGCGACATCGAGGCGTTCATGGCGGGCGGCCTCGACGTCAGGCGGTGACCCGGGCGGACGCGCGCCGGCTCAGCCGCGGGCCGGGTTGACCCCTTCGGAGTCGAGTGCGTAGCCGGCGGAGCGGACGGTCCGGATCAGGTCGGGCCCGCCGCCCTCGTTCAAGGCCTTGCGGATCCGCCTGATCTGGACGTCGACGGTCCGCAGCTCGACGTCGGAGTTCGTGCCCCAGACGTTGTCGAGGAGACCCTCGCGGGTGAAGACCCGGCGCGGGCTCTCGAGCAGATGCTGGAGAAGCCGGAATTCGGAAGGGGTAAGGTGGATCGGCCGGCCGCCGCGGCGGACCCGGCGGGCGGCGACGTCCATCTCGAGATCGGCGAAGGCGAGGGTCGCGCCGGCGAGCGCCGGCCTCGCCCGGCGAAGCACGGCGGCGATCCGGGCGAGCAGCTCGCGCGGCGAGAAGGGCTTGGCGACGTAATCGTCGGCGCCGGTCTCGAAGCCGCGGAGGCGGTCCGTCTCCTCGCCCCGGGCGGTGAGCATGATGATCGGGACCTGGGCGGTCCCGGGGAGGCGCCGGAGGCGGCGGCAGACCTCGATCCCCGAAGTGCCCTCGATCATCCAGTCGAGCAGGACGAGGTCCGGCGGCGTTTCCTGGGCAAGCAGAAGCGCCTCGTCGCCGTCGCCGGTCCGGCGCACCTGATAGCCCTCGCGGGTCAGGTTGAAGCGCACCAGCTCGGCGAGCGCCGGATCGTCCTCGACGAGCAGGATCCGCCCCTTGCTCATCGATCGGCGCCTCCCGTCGGGTCGGCGCCCTTCTCGCGGTCGGCGAGATGGCTTCCGGTGGCCGCGAAATAGACCATCTCGGCGATGTTGGTGGCGTGATCGCCGATCCGCTCGAGGTTCTTGGCGACGAAGAGCAGGTGGGTGGCCGCGGTGATGTTGTTCGGGCTCTCCATCATGAAGGTGAGCAGGGTCCTGAAGATGCTGTTGTAGAAATCGTCGACGGCCCGGTCGCGCTCGCACACCTCGGCCGCCCCGGCGGGGTCGCGGGCGACGAAGGCGTCGAGGACGTTGCGGACCATCTCGGCGACGATCCTCGCCATTTCCGGGAGCAGCGACAGCGGCCTGAGGTTCGGGCTTTCCTCGATCGCCGGAACCCTCTTGGCGATGTTCTTGGCATAGTCGCCGATCCGCTCGACCACCCCGCCGATCTTCAGGGCGGCGACGACCTCGCGAAGGTCGTCGGCCATCGGCGCGCGCAGGGCGATGATCTGCACCGCGAGGCGCTCGACCTCGGCCTCGAGCGCGTCGATCTTCCGGTCGGCCTGGACGACCTGCCGGGCGGACTCGCCGTCCCGCTCGACCAGCGCCCGCATCGCCGCGGCGATCGCCGCCTCGGCGAGTCCGCCCATCTCCGCGATGCCGGCCCGGAGCGCGTTGAGCTCGTCGTCGAATGCCGTGAGCGTGTGGCCCGTGCTCGCCATGTCCGTCCCCCTCAGCCGTAGCGGCCGGTAATGTAATCCTTGGTCCTCTCGATCCGCGGATTGGTGAAGATCTGGGACGTCTCGCCATATTCGACGAGCTCGCCCAGGTGGAAGAAAGCGGTGCGCTGCGACACGCGCGCGGCCTGCTGCATGTTGTGCGTGACGATGACGATCGCGTAGCGGCCGCGCAATTCGTGGATCAGCTCCTCGATCCTGGCGGTGGCGATCGGGTCGAGCGCAGAGCAGGGCTCGTCCATCAGGATCACCTCCGGATCGACCGCGATGGCCCGGGCGATGCAGAGCCGCTGCTGCTGGCCGCCGGACAGGGCCGTTCCGCTCTCGGCCAGCCGGTCCTTGACCTCCTCCCAGAGGCCGGCTCGGCGAAGCGACCGCTCGACGATCGAATCGAGCTCCTGCCGCCCAGCCGCGAGCCCGTGGATCCGGGGGCCGTAAGCGACATTCTCGAAGATCGACTTGGGGAAGGGATTGGGCTTCTGGAACACCATGCCGACCCGGGCGCGCAGCTGGACCACGTCCATCCCGCTCGAATAGATGTCGTCGCCGTCGAGCTCGATCCGGCCGGTGACGCGCGCGCTCGGGATGGTGTCGTTCATCCGGTTGAGGGTGCGAAGGAAGGTCGACTTCCCGCAGCCCGACGGGCCGATGAAGGCGGTGACGTGCTCGCGGCCGACGTCGATGGAGACGTCGTGGATCGCCCGCTTGTCGCCGTACCAGACGCTGACTCCGCTCGCCCGCATCTTCGGCGGCTGAGCCCCGGCCGGCCCGGCCCGCGAAGCGGCCGCCTCGGCGCTTTGGATTGGATCGGTCATCAAGGTCACCAGCGCCTCTCGAACTTGTTCCTGAGATAGATGGCCGCGCCGTTCATCGTCATCAGGAAGACCAGCAGGACGATGATCGCCGCCGAGGTCTTCTCGACGAAGCCGCGCCCGACCTCGTCCGACCAGAGGAAGATCTGGACCGGGAGGACCGTGGCCGGATCGGCGATTCCGCCCGGCGGCGTCGTGATGAACGCCCGCATCCCGATCATCAGCAGGGGCGCGGTCTCGCCGAGCGCGCGCGCCATGCCGATGATCGTCCCGGTCAGGATGCCGGGAAGGGCGAGCGGAAGCACGTGATGGTAGACGACCTGGATCCGGCTCGCCCCGATGCCGAGGGCGGCGTCGCGTATCGAGGGGGGCACCGACTTGATCGCGTTGCGGCCGGCGATGACGATCACCGGCATGGTCATCAGCGCCAGGGTGAGGCCGCCGACGACCGGCGCCGAGCGCGGCAGGTGCATCACGTTGAGGAAGACGGCGAGGCCGAGCAGCCCGAAGATGATCGACGGCACCGCGGCGAGGTTGTTGATCGAGACCTCGATGAGGTCGGTCCAGCGGTTCCTGGGCGCATATTCCTCGAGATACACGGCCGAGAGGACCCCGACCGGGAAGGCGAGGGCCAGGGTCACCACCATGGTCAGGAGCGAGCCCTTGAACGCCCCCCAGATGCCCGCGGCGGCGGAATCGGTCGAATCGGCCGAGCCGAGAAAGGTCGAGTTGAAGCGGGTTCGGGTGAGGCCCTGGGCCTCCAGCCGGGAATAGGCGGCGCGCGCCTGCTCGCTCCCCTCGCCGCCGGCCGCGGCGTCGATCTCGGCGGAGGCGAGAAGCCAGAGCGGCCCCGCGCCGGACAGGTTGTTCCGGGCCGCGAGGTCGGAGGCGAAGCGGGCCTGCTCGGGAATCGCCGGGTCGACCCGCACCTGGGTCTCGAGGAACCCGCCGGCGCCGCGCGCGACCATGGTCCCGAGCAGGAAGGCGAGGAAGGCGGCTGACAGAAGCACCGCCGCGAGCCCGGCGAGCCGGAAGCGGCGCTCGGCGGCGTAGCGGCGCCTGAGGCGGTCGGGGCTATTCATAGGCTTCGCGATATTTCTTCACGACGCGCAGGGCGACGATGTTGAGGAGAAGGGTGACGATGAACAGCACCAGGCCGAGCGCGAAGGCGGCGAGGGTCTTGGGGCTGTCGAACTCCTGGTCGCCGGTCAGCAGCTGGACGATCTGGGTCGTCACCGTGGTCACGCTGGCGAAGGGATTGGCGGTGAGGTTGGCGGAGAGGCCGGCGGCCATGACGACGATCATCGTCTCGCCGATCGCCCGGCTGACGGCGAGGAGTATTCCGCCGACGATCCCCGGAAGCGCGGCCGGGACGAGCACCTTGCGGATCGTCTCCGAAGTGGTGGCGCCCATCGCCAGCGAGCCGTCGCGCATCGACTGCGGCACCGCGCTCAGCGAATCGTCCGCCATCGAGGAGACGAAGGGAATGATCATGATCCCCATGACCAGCCCGGCCGCGAGCGCGCTTTCCGAGGAAGAGGGAATGCCGAGCGACTGGCCGAGGTCGCGGACCGCCGGGGCGACGGTCAGGGCCGCGAAATAGCCGTAGACGACGGTCGGAACGCCGGCGAGCATCTCGAGCATCGGCTTCATCCAGCGGCGGACCGCCGGACGGGCATATTGGGTGAGGTAGATGGCGCTCATCAGCCCGAGCGGGATCGCGACGATCATCGCGATGATCGCCCCGATGAAGACGGTGCCCCAGAAAAGCGGGATCGCCCCGAACGCCCCCGACGAGCCCGCCTGGTCGGCGCGGATCGCGGTTTGCGGGCTCCAGTTCGTTCCGAGGAGGAACTCGACCGGCGAGACCATGCTGAAGAAGCGCAGCGACTCGAAGAGGAGCGAAAGCACGATTCCCAGGGTCGTCAGGACCGCGATCATCGACGCGACCAGCAAAGCAGCCATGACCAGCCGCTCGACCCGCGTCCTGGCCCGGAAGCCCGGTGCGACCCGGCTGTAGGCATAGGCCCCGCCGGCGGCCGCGAGCAGGAGGGCCGCGATCGTTCCGATCGTCCGATAACGGCTCAGGGCCGAGGCGTAGACCGGGGCGAGCTCGCGCGCCTCGGCGTGGAAGCTCGACTGGCGAAGCCCTTCGGCGATCTGCCGGGCTTCCTCGAAGATGGCGGCGCGCTGCATCTCGAACGGCGGCAGGTTGGCGGCGGCCGGGTGCGCGAGCACGGCCTCCGTCACCAGGTGGCCGGAGAGCGGCAGCCACAGGAGCAGGAAAAGAAGCGCCGGGACGGCCGCCCACAAGGCGACGTACCAGCCGTGGAAGGCGGGCAGCGAATGCGGCCGCTGAGCGCCCCTGCCCGCGAAGGCGAGGGCCCGCGCCCGCCCGGTCAGCCAGCCGAGCAGGGCGAGCCCGAGGACAGCGATCAGGATGGCGGGGGGATTCATTAAAATCCTCCCCAGGATTTCCTGGGGAGGGGGACCGCGCGAAGCGCGGTGGAGGGGTTTTCGGGAATCAAAAAGGCCCCTCCACCAGGCTTCGCCTGTCCCCCTCCCCTGCGAATGCAGGGGAGGATCCAGACGGCCCACCCCTCACTTCAGCCCGTTCGCGCCCATCGGCGTCAGCTTGGTCGCGGCCTCGGCGCCCTTCGCCTGGACGTCGGCCGGCGAGGGAATGAGGCCCCGGCGCTCGAGATAGCCGCCCTTGGCCCAGGCGCGGGCATATTCGGCGACGAACTCGCGCATCCCGGGGATGATCCCGACATGCTCGCCCTTGACGTAGAGGTAGAGCTGGCGGGCGCCGGGATAGGTCAGGCTCGAGATCGTCTCGGCGGTCGGCGCGACCCCGCCCAGCGGGATCCCCTTCACCTTGTCCGCATTCTCCTCGAGGAAGGAGTAACCGAGGACTCCGATCGCTCCGGGATTGGCGGCGACCTTCTGGACGAGCAGATTGTCGTTCTCGCCGGCTTCGACATAGGCGCCGTCCTCGCGCACCTTGGTGCACAGGTCCTTGTGCCGGTCCTTGTCCGAGCTCTTCAGCGCCTTCATCGCCGGATCGCTCTCGCAGCCTTTCTCGAGGATCAGCTCGGCCAAGCTGTCGCGGGTGCCGGAGGTCGGCGGCGGGCCGTAGACCTGGATCGCCACCGCCGGGAGGGCGGGATTGACGTCCTTCCAGGTCTTCGCCCCGTTCGGCTTGCCGAACGGGTTGGCCGCGAGCGCGGCGTAGACGTCGCGAGCGGTCAGGGTCATGGCGACGCCGTTCTTCCCCTCGATCAGCGCCAGGCCGTCGATCCCGACCGGAATTTCGACGATCCGCCTGACCCCGTTCTTCGCGCAATCCTCGAACTCCGAGGCCTTGATCCGCCGCGAGGCGTTGGTCATGTCGGCGAACTGGTCGCCGACCCCCTCGCAGAACAGCTTCATCCCGGCGCCGGTCCCGGTCGATTCGACGATCGCGCTCATGCCGGGGTTGGTGCGCTGGAACTGCTCGGCGACCGCGGTGGTGAAGGGGTAGACGGTCGACGAGCCGACGATCCGGATCTCCTGGCCCTGGGTTCCCCCCGCCTGCTGCCCGCACCCGGCGAGCAGTGCGGCGGCGGCGAGCGCCGCCGCGAAATAGCTTTTCTTCATTCCTGCCTCCAGGGGTCCGGCGAAAGCCACGACCCGGCGGCCGCTCTAGGCCCGTTGCGAGTACGTCCTGTGACGGTTGGATGACAGTTTCATGACAGCGCCTCGTCGTCGCGCGGCAGCCACACGCTGACCGTCGTCCCCTCCCCGACCTTGCTCCGGATGTCGAGCCGCCCGCGGTGCCGGCCGACGATATGCTTGACGATGGCGAGGCCGAGGCCGGTTCCGCCGACGGCGCGGCTCCGGCCCGGGTCGACGCGGTAGAAACGCTCGGTCAGCCGCGGTAGGTGCTCGACCGCTATGCCCTCGCCGAGGTCGATCACGTCGATCCGCACCGTCCCTCTGCCGCCTTCGGCGAACCGGACGGCGACCGGCGAGTCGGGCCGTCCGTAGCGCACCGCGTTGACGAGGAGGTTGCGGAAGAGCTGGAGCAGCTGGCCCCTGTCGCCTGGTACGACGCAGGATTCGGCCCCGTTCTCGACCTCCAGCCGGTTTGACCGTTCGGCGAGGAGCTGGGCGCAGCCCGAGCGCACCTCCTCGACGACCTGGACCAGGTCCACCGGGTCGCGGGGGGCGCTGAATCGCTCCGCCTCGATCCGCGACAGCGACATCAGGTCCTCGATCAGCTGCTGCATCCGCTTCCCCTCGCCGTGCATGAGAGCGAGGAAGCGCGACCGAATCTCCCTCTCCGCGCCCGCGGAATCGTCCTCGAGGGTCTCGATGAAGCCGAGCAGGGTCGCCAGCGGAGTGCGCAGCTCATGGCTGGCGTTGGCCACGAAATCGACCCTCATCCGCTCGGCCGCGATCGCCTCGCTCCGGTCGTGCAGGTGGACCAGGCGCGAGCCGTCGCCGAGCGCGCTGATCGTCATCAGCCAGCGGCGCCCGGCGTCGCCGAGCCCGGCCACCTCGATCCGCTCGGTCTCGCCCGGCGGCTCCCGGTTCGAGAGGCGGGCGACGGTGGCGGGATCGCGCAGGGCGAGGCGGACGTCCTGGCCTTCGATCCACCCGCCGAGCAGCTGCTTGGCGGCATCGTTGGCGACGGCGATCCGGCCCGAATCGACCAGCAGCATCGGCTCGCCGATGGCGCCGAGGAGCCGGCCGGCCCACGGGCCGCGGTCGCTGGACGGCTCGTCGGCGGCCGGCGCGGGCGGCGGAAGGAAGTCCGCCCGGCCGGCGACGAGGGTTGCGGCCGAGCCTCCGATCAAGCCGATCAGCGCCGCCCAGAAGGGACCGCCCGCGACCAGCGCGCCGGCGACGGCGACCGCCAGGATCGCAGCGGCGCCGAGCAGCCGGGACAAAGGGAGCGACATCGTCGCCTCCTAGCGGCCCGGGGCTCCGTCACAAAATCCTGAAATTCGGATTGCGCCGCCCGGCATGTCGGCGCACTATTCGTTTCGGATGGGAAATCCGTGGGGCGTCTAAAATCCGGCTGCTCGATCCGCGACTTGGGCGCGGAGCCGACCGGCTGCGGGCAGGGGGGAAATGGATCATGGCGACCCAGGGGACAGGTGCGGCTGGGCCCGATCCGATCACTCCGCTTACTCCGTCCGAAGAGGCGTTCGTCGCCTGGCTCGATTCGAACAGCAGCCGCGAGGAGGTGCTCGCCACCTTGAAGGCGAACCTGCAGACCGCGATCGAGATCGAGCTCGCGACCATCCCCATCTACCTCTTCACTTATTACTCGCTGAACCGGGACGCCCAGAGCGGCGAGACGATCGGCGACGCCCAGCTCTACGCCAACAAGGCGGGCGGGGTGATCATGAGCGTCGCGGTGGAGGAGATGCTCCACATGTCGCTCTCGTCCAACATATTGTTCGCGATGGGAGTGGCTCCGCGACTCTACGGCAAGGCGCCGAGCCGGTACCCGACGCCCCTGCCCTACCATGACCCGCAGGGCCCGCCGGGGCCGGACGGCTCGACCGCGGCCCTGATCCCGCTCGAGAAGCTCAGCTTCGAGCAGCTCTGGCATTTCCTCCAGATCGAATATCCCGAGCAGTGGGACGCGCTTCCCCAGGACCGCGACTGGCAGACGATCGGCCAGTTCTATTCCTATATACGCTGCCTGCTTCGCACGAAGTTCGTGACCGACCGGGATTTCCAGGTCGGCGCCTATGCGAGCGGGATCCAGCCCTACAATTACTCGCCCAACAACGTGGACACGGTCTATCCGGACAAGGGCTTCGACCCGTGGAAGCCGGCGCCTCCCGCGCCCCGGCCGGGCTGGGCCGACCCCCTCCCCGGGGCCGCGGAGGTCGCCCAGTTCCCGGACGACGAGGACAGCCACGCCGGCCAGTCCGAATTGCTCTGCGTGCGCTCGCTCCAGGACGCCGCCGAAGCGATCGACACGATCTGCGACCAGGGCGAGGGCTGCCCCGTCCCCGACGTCGGCCCGAGCCCGGACGACGATCCCTCGAAGGACGAGGATTCGCACTACGTGAAGTTCCTCAAGCTCCAGGCGCAGTTCGCCGAATATGCCGGCTGCACCGAGCAGCTGCCGGCGGAGCCGCCGCCGCCGGCGCCGATCGAGCCGTCGGTCACGCAGGACGAGCTGATCGCGGCCGGGCTGATCTTCGACTTCCCCGACAATCCGGTGAACGCCGATTATCCCGACGGCTACCGGGCGATCGCCGAGTTCAACAGCGCGCTCTTCCAGTACATGCTGATCATGACGGAGACGATCTACCGGGTCCCGCCCGACCGCCAGAAGCTGTTCTTCAACGAGGCGCTTCACCGGTCGATGATCTGGGTGATGGACAAATATATAAGGACGATCCGCGGCATCCCGATCCCGTCGGGCCCCTATCAGGGCAAGGTCATGGCGCCGACCTTCGAGAATGTGGACCTCGGCCCGCCGGCCGATTCGTTCGCCGCCCTGACCCGGTTCGGCAACGCCGCGATCGACGCCGCCAACGCGCTCGCCGAGGCCAATCCCAACAGCGCCCTCGCCCGCTCGATGGGCAGCGTCGTCTATTATGTCGGCGTTGCGCTCACCAAGACCGACGGCGCGGCGCCGATGCACCTGCCCGACGTCCGCCAATATTGGATCAGCCCCGAATAACGCCCAGCCTTTCGCCGAGAAGGAAGCACCATGTCTTCATGCGCAACCCCGAAGCCGAGCCCGGGCCCGGGCCCCGGCGATCCGGTCCCCGACCTCTATCCCTACGCCTCGGCACCGGCTTTTCCCAAGGAGGTCGGCGCCGGGCCGCGCGGAATGCCCGCCCATGCCTGCATGGGGCTCAACAGCTGCAAGGCCTCGGACCGCTTCGGAGTAGCGGGCCCGTCGGCGCCCGCGTCGTCCGGCGGTTGCGCCGGCTCGGCCGCCGCTCGGCCGGACGGCGGCGGCTCCTGCTCGGCGCCCGGGCCTTCCTCCCTGCAACCGAACGACTGCGCCGGCCAGGGCTATTGCTCGACCGCCACGGACCATACCTGCCACGTCCAGAATTCGTGCCGGGACCAGGGCGGCTGCGGCCTCTACGGCACCGACGAGGAGCTGAACCGGCCCGGCGACAACGAATGCCGCTCCCAGGGCAGCTGCGCCACTCCGATCAACGCGGAGCGGTTCAGCACCAACGGCCCCAACCAGCGCAAGAGCGTCTGGCTTCGCGCCCGGGAGGTGTTCGAGGAGAAATGGCCGGCGATGCGGGCCGAGCTGCTGGAGAAGCAGGCGCGGGGCGAGCTCGACCGCAACCAGCCGCTGCCCCAGACGCTCGGTCCCCCGCCCGCCTTGTTCGCCGAGACCGGCCCGACCTATTTGTGGATCTCCGACGACAACAAGGCCCGCAACAACATGACCGCCTGCGGGTCGAGCGGGATGAGCGGCGCCGGTGGCTGCAGCTAGCGACGCGGTCGCGGGACTGCCCCGGCTCGGGCTCGGCCTGGGCCTGCGCGGAGTCCATTTCGACCATATTCTGGCCGAGCGCCCCGCCGTCGACTGGTTCGAGGCGATCTCCGAGAATTTCATGGATTCGGGCGGTCGCCCGCGCGCCGTCATCCGCGAGGTCGCCGAGCGCTATCCGGTCGTCCTTCACGGAGTCTCGCTTTCGATCGGAAGCTCGGACCCGCTCGACCTCGGCTATCTCGCCCGGCTGAAGCGGCTCGCCGGCGAGGTCCGGCCGGCCTGGATCAGCGACCATCTCTGCTGGACCGGGGTGATGGGCCGGAACTCGCACGATCTGCTGCCGATGCCGCTCACCGAGGAGAGCCTCGCCCATGTCGCGGCCCGGGTCCGGCAGGTGCAGGATTATCTCGAGCGGCCGCTGATCCTCGAAAATCCGAGCAGCTATGTCCGCTTCGCCGACGCGACGATGGAGGAGCCGGAATTCCTTCGCCGGCTCGCCGGCGAGACCGGCTGCGGGCTGCTCCTCGACGTCAACAACGTCTACGTGAGCTGCTTCAACGCCGGCGCCGATCCGGTCGCCTATATCGAGGCCTTCCCCTGCGAGAGCGTCGTCCAGATGCACCTCGCCGGCCACCAGAACGAGGGCACCCACGTCGTCGACACCCACGACCGGCCGGTCCGCCCGGAGGTCTGGGAATTGTTCGGCCTCGCCTGGACCCGCACCGGCGGCGCCTCGACCCTGCTCGAATGGGACGGCGACATCCCCGCTTTCGCCGAATGCCGTTCCGAGCTGCTCAAGGCGAAGGACCATATGGGCGGCTTCCACCCGAAGGCCGCCGAAGAGCCGGGCGCGGCCAGCGCCGAGGGGGTCTCCAATCCGGTCGGCTTCCTCGTGCCGCGGGTCATGGACAGCGCCGTCCTGGAGCAAGCGTGAGCGCGCTCGGCTCCGTCCAGACGTGGATGCACGACGCCCTGGTCTTCCCGGGACGGGTCGAGGGCGGCGAGCGCGACCGCCTGCTTCGGCCGTCGCCGCGCCTGACCGCGGCCGCGGGCCTCGCCATCTACCAGCGCGGCTACTTGCTCCGAATCGCCGGCTGCATGCGCGAGCAATTCCCGGCTCTGGCCCACGCCCTGGGACAGCCGCTCTTCGACGATTTCGTCGCCGACTATATTCGCGAGCGGCCCCCGGAGAGCCACACCCTCTACGATCTCGGCCGCCGCTTCCCCGCCTGGCTCGCCGGCAGCCGGCCCGACCGGGACCTGCCGCCGGCGCGGCGCGAGCCCTGGATCGACTTCATGATCGACCTCGCGCGCTTCGAGCGCCAGGTCTTCGCCTTGTTCGACGCCCCGGGCCACGAGGGCAGCCCCTTCGCCGGCCACGACACGCCCGACGAGCGCCTCCGACTTCAGCCCTGCTTCGACCTCGGCGCCTACGATTTCCCGGTCCCGGCTTATTATCACTCGGTCCGGGACGGGCTGGAGACGCCCTTGCCGCCCGCCGGCAGGACCTTCGCGGCGCTGGTGCGGAGCGACTATATCACCCGCACCGTACCGCTCACCGAGCCCCAACATCTGTTCCTCGAGGCGATGTCCGGCGGCGCCGACGTGCAAGGCGCGGCCGAGGCCGCGGCCGGGCGTCTCGGCACCGCGGCCGCAGCGTTGATCCGATCCTGGCACGTCTCCGGGCAGCGGCGGCGCTGGATCGACTGGGGCTTCTTCATCCCGGGCTGAATCGCCCGCCTTTCGGCCTGAGCCTGCCGAAGCCCCTTCCCTTCCCGAAGCCAAGGGGTGAAGGAAAGCCCTTCGGCAGGCGCAGGCGAACGGGTGTCAGTTTGGACGAAGTGAAACGCTCCTTCCCGCCGGTCGCCGACGCCGGCACCCGGATCCTCGTCCTGGGCAGCCTGCCCGGCGAGGAGTCGCTCGCCCGAGCGCAATATTACGCCAATCCCCGCAACCACTTCTGGCGGCTGATCGGGGCGGTGGCCGGCCTCGACCTCGCGTCGCTTCCCTATCAGGCCCGCCTGCAGGCCCTGCTCGCCGCGGGCGTGGGCCTTTGGGACACGGTGGGCTCGGCGACTCGGCGCGGAAGCCTCGACGGCGCCATCCGCGGCCACCGCGCCAACGACCTCGCCGAGCTCTGCGCCGGGCTTCCCGAGCTTCGGGCGGTCGGCTTCAACGGCGGCAAGTCGGCCGCGCTCGGTCTGCCGCTGCTTGCGGGAAGAGCCGATCTCGCGCTCATCCCGCTGCCGTCGAGCAGCCCGGCCTATACGCGCCCCTTCGAGGAGAAGCTGGCCGAGTGGAGGAAGCTGGCGCCCTACCTTTCACCCGCGCCGTCAGCCTGAACTTGTTTCAGGGCCCGGTTTCGAGCATTCGCGGAGGTCTCAGGACTGGATCCTGAGACAAGTTCAGGATGACGAACATGACCGAAGCCTTCATCTGCGACGCGGTTCGCACCCCGATCGGGCGCTACGGCGGAAGCCTCGCCCACATCCGCGCCGACGATCTCGCGGCGATCCCGATCCGGGCGCTCAAGGACCGCAATCCGGGCGTGGACTGGGACGAGCTCGACGACGTCATCCTCGGCTGCGCCAACCAGGCCGGCGAGGACAATCGCAACCTGGCGCGGATGGCCGCCCTGCTCGCGGGCCTTCCGGACAAATCGGGCGGGGTCACCCTCAACCGCCTGTGCGGCTCGGGAATGGACGCCGTCGTCATGGCCGCGCGGATCATCCGCGGAAGCGAGGCGGACATGGTCCTGGCCGGAGGCTCCGAAAGCATGAGCCGGGCGCCGTTCGTCATGGCCAAGGCGCAGAGCGCCTTCGACCGCAACGCCGAGATGTACGACACGACCATCGGCTGGCGCTTCGTCAACCCGAAGATGCGCGACGCCTATGGCGACGACACCATGCCCTCCACGGCTGAGAACGTCGCTCAGGAATGGCAGGTAAGCCGCGAGGATCAGGACGCTTTCGCCGTGCGAAGCCAGGACAAGGCGGCTTCCGCGCAGGAGAGCGGCCGCTTCGCCGCGGAGATCGTCCCGGTGAGCATCCCGCAGCGCAAGGGCGAGCCCCTGGTCGTCGACCGCGACGAGCATCCCCGCAAGACCAGCGTCGAGGCGCTCGCCAAATTGAAGCCGATCGTCCGCGGCGACGGCACCGTCACCGCCGGCAACGCCTCGGGCGTCAACGACGGCGCCGCCGCGATGGTCGTGGCCTCGGAGGAGGCCGCCAGGCGCAACGGCCTCACCCCCCGCGCCCGGATCGTCGGGGGAGCGGTGGCCGGAGTCCCGCCCAGGATCATGGGCATCGGCCCGGCTCCCGCTTCTCAGAAACTGCTGAAGCGTCTTGGTCTAAGTATCGGCGATATGGACGTTATCGAGATCAACGAGGCCTTCGCCGCCCAGGCGCTCCCAGTCCTTCGCGAGCTCGGCCTCCCCGACGACGCCCCCCACGTCAACCCGAACGGCGGGGCCATTGCGCTCGGCCATCCGCTCGGAATGTCCGGAGCCCGCCTGGCGCTTACCGCCACGGAGGAGCTCCACCGCCGAGGCGGCCGCTACGCGCTCTGCGCCATGTGCATAGGAGTCGGCCAAGGCATCGCGATGGTGATCGAGCGGGTCTAGCCGTCATCCCGGACTTGATCCGGGATCCATGAACACGGTCGTTTGAAGGTTCGCGCGCCAGTGTTCATGGATTCCGGCTTTCGCCGGCATGACGAGCGGGGCGACGGAACGTCCCTTCGCGCGTTCATTGCCGCAAATGGCGCTTCCTGCTAGGCGCGCCCCAGGAGAAAGACATGTACACGACCGAGCTCGGCAAGTCGAAGAACGTCGCGTCCACCGAGGATTCCGACAAGCTCGCCGCCTTCGAGGCGCGGGTCGCCGCCGACGAGTTCATCGAGCCCAAGGACTGGATGCCCGAGGCCTATCGTCGGACCCTCACCCGCCAGATCTCGCAGCATGCCCATAGCGAGATCGTCGGGATGCTTCCCGAGGGCAATTGGATCAGCCGGGCCCCGTCGCTCAGGCGCAAGGCGATCCTGCTCGCCAAGGTCCAGGACGAGGCGGGCCACGGCCTCTACCTCTATTCGGCCGCCGAGACGCTCGGCACCAGCCGCCGCGAGATGATCGAGGCGCTCCATTCCGGCAAGGCCAAGTACAGCACCATCTTCAACTATCCGACGCTGACCTGGGCCGACATCGGCGCGATCGGCTGGCTGGTCGACGGCGCCGCGATCATGAACCAGGTGCCCCTGCAGCGCACCTCCTACGGCCCCTATGCCCGGGCCATGGTCCGCGTCTGCAAGGAGGAGAGCTTCCACCAGCGCCAGGGCTACGAGATCTGCATGGCGATGATGGCCGGGACCCCCGAGCAGCGGCGGATGATGCAGGATGCGCTGAACCGCTGGTGGTGGCCGTCGCTGATGATGTTCGGACCGCCCGACGCCGACAGCCCCAACACCGCCCAGTCGATGCGCTGGCGGATCAAGCGCGACACCAATGACGAGCTCAGGCAGAAGTTCGTCGACATCACCGTTCCGCAGGCCGAGGCGATCGGCCTCAAGGTCCCCGATCCCGCGCTGAAGTGGAACGAGGCGACCGGCCATTACGATTTCGGCGAGGTCGACTGGGAGGAATTCTACGCCGTCGTCCGCGGCGAGGGGCCGGTCGCCAGGGAGCGGATGGCGGCAAGACGTCAGGCCTGGGAAGACGGCGCCTGGGTGCGCGAGGCCGCCGCGGCCTATGCGGACAAGCACAGCCGCAAGCAGGAGGCGGCATGATGAACCCCCGTCATCCCGGCGAAAGCCGGGACCTCAGGACCAGAAGTCTCGACGGGTCTCCCCGAGGTCGCGGCCTCCGCCGGGGTGACGGTCAATGAACGACTGGCCGCTCTGGGAGGTCTTCGTCCGCTCGAAGGGCGGGATGGCCCACCGCCATGTCGGCTCCGTCCATGCGCCGGACCCGGAGATCGCGCTCCGCCACGCCCGCGACACCTATACCCGACGGCTGGAGGGGGTCAGCCTGTGGGTCGTCCCCTCGGCCTCGATCGTCGCGTCGGATCCGGGCCAGGACCCGTCGATGTTCGATCCGGCCGCCGACAAGGTCTACCGGCACCCGACCTTCTACGACATCCCCGACGGCATCACGCATATATGAGGGGATCGGGCTCCAAAATTCCTCCCCAGGATTTCCTGGGGAGGGCGACCGCGCGAAGCGCGGTGGAGGGGTTCTTCCGAGCCGTAATACCCCTCCACCAGGCTTCGCCTGCTCCCCCTCCCCTGCAAATGCAGGGGGGGCTTTAGATGGCCTCCCTCCCCCCCATCGACCTGCCCTCCAACGCCACCGGCGCCGGCGCCTTCGATTCCCCGGCGCTCGAGGAGGGTCCCGCCCTGTTCGAATATCTCCTGCGCCTCGGCGACGATTCGCTCATTCTCGGCCAGCGGCTCGGCGAATGGTGCGGCCACGCGCCTTCCGTCGAGGTCGACCTCAGCCTCGCCAACATCGCCCTCGACCTCATCGGCCAGGCCACCCACTTCCTGAACCGCGCCGGCGAAGTGGAAGGAAAGGGCCGCGACGGCGACGCCCTCGCCTTCGGGCGCGACGTGCTCGACTATCGCAATTGCTGGCTGGTCGAGCAGCCCAACGGGGATTTCGGCCGGACGATGGCGCGGCAGTTCCTGTTCTCGACCTGGCAGAAAGCGCTGTTCCGCGAGCTCACCGGCTCGACCGACGAACATATCGCCGCCGTCGCCGAGAAGGCGGTGAAGGAGGTCACCTACCACCAGGAGCTGGCCAGCGAATGGGTGATCCGGCTCGGCGACGGGACCGAGGAGAGCCGGCGGCGGATCGAGGACGGCCTCGCCTGGACCTGGCGCTTCGTGCCCGAGCTGTTCGAGATGGACGACGTCGCCCGCTTCATGGCGGAGCGCGGGATCGGAGCGGATCTCGGCTCGATGCGGGCGGATTATGACGCCCAGGTCGCCGCCGTCCTCGCCGAGGCCACGCTCCAGCCGCCGCCGGACCAGCGTCCGATCCTCGGCGGTCGCCGCGGCCATCACAGCGAGCATCTCGGCCATTTGCTGGCGGTGATGCAGTACCTCCCCCGCACCTATCCGGACGCAAGATGGTAGCCACCGCCAACCCGTCGCCCCGGCGAAAGCCGGGGCCCCAGGTCGGTGAGGCGCCTCGTCCTCCCAGAGGTCCCGGCTTTCGCGGGGATGACGTGGAGGGGATTCGGGCCGTCCTGAGCGAAGTTCCAGACCCGGAAATCCCGGTCGTCTCCGTCGTCGATCTCGGCATCGTCCGGTCGGTCGGGCCCGACCGGGTCGTGATCACGCCCACCTATACCGGGTGCCCGGCGGCCCAGGTGATCGAGCGCGACATTCGCGACGCCCTCGACCGCGCCGGCTATCGCCACGTCGGCATCGAAACCGCTTTGTCCCCGGCCTGGACGACGGACTGGATCACGCCCGAGGGCCGTGCCAAGCTCCTCGCCTACGGGATCGCCCCGCCGACCCGGGCGGCGGTGGAATGCCCGCAATGCGGCTCGGCGGACACGAAGGAGATCAGCCGCTTCGGCTCGACCCCGTGCAAGTCCCTGTGGCGCTGCCGCTCCTGCGCGGAGCCGTTCGACCTGTTCAAATGCCACTGAGCGAAGGCGGATGAGCGTCAACTTCCACAGCCTCGCCATCGCCGAGATCGTCGACGAGACCGCCGACGCCAAGTCGATCCGCTTCGAGGTGCCGCCCGAGCTGAGCGAAGCCTTCCGCTTCAGGCCCGGCCAGCACCTGACGCTGAGGGCCGAGATCGGCGGCGAGGAGGTGAGGCGCAATTACTCCTTGTGCGTGGCGCCCGGGGACGGCGAGCTGAAGGTCACGGTCAAGCGGATCGCCGGCGGCCTCTTCTCCAACTGGGCGAACGACAATCTGAGGCCCGGCGGCCGGATCGACGTGATGGAGCCGCACGGAAGCTTCACCTGGGAGTTCCGGCCCGGCGCCGCCAACCATTATGCCGCCTTCGCCGGAGGCTCCGGCATCACTCCGGTCATGTCGCTGCTCAGGACGGCCCTGATCGAGGAGCCGGGAAGCCGCTTCACCCTCTTCTACGGCAATCGCGACAGCCAGTCGGTCATCTTCCTCGACGAGCTCGCGCGGCTCAAGAACCGGTTCATGGACCGGCTCGAAGTGCACCATTTCCTCGCCGAGGAGGCCGAAGATATCGACCTGTTCAACGGCATGCTCGACCGTTCCAAATGCGGCGAGGTGCTCGAGCACCTGATCGACCCGGCCGACGTCGCCGCTTTCTTCATCTGCGGCCCGGGGCCGATGATGGACTCGGCGGAGGAAGCCCTGCTCGAACGCGGCGTCCCTCCGGACAGGATCCACCTCGAGCGCTTCACCGCCGACCGGCCTCCCGAGGCGCTGCAGGCCCAGCTCGACGCCCTGTCCAGGGAGGCCCAGGGCGCGACCATGCTGGTCACGCTCGACGGCCGCAAGCGCCGTGTGCCGTTCAGCGCCGAGGCCGGCAACATCCTCGACAGCGCCCGGCTCGCAGGCCTGCCCGCGCCATTCGCCTGCAAGGCGGGAGTGTGCGCCACCTGCCGGGCGCGGGTCGTGTCCGGAGCGGTGGAGATGGCCGCGCGCTACGGCCTCACCGACGAGGAAGTGGCGGCCGGCTACGTCCTGACCTGCCAGTCCGTGCCCAAGGGCGACGGCCTGGAGGTGGATTACGACGCGTGATGTAAAAATCCTCCCCGCGATTTGCGGGGAGGGGGACCGTGCGAAGCGCGGTGGAGGGGTTCTTCAGTGTCGGAAAGACCCCCTCCACCATGCTTCGCATGGTCCCCCTCCCCTGCAAAAGCAGGGGAGGAATGGGAGCTCAGCGGCTGCCCTGCTCGCCCAAGCCGTAGCGCGCCATCCCGTAGCTCGACAAATTCTGGTCGAAGCTGATCACCGCGCGCACCGTGTTCTGCATCGCCGCCATGCGCTGGCCGAGCGGCGCCGAGGTCCGGCGGATCATCACCGCCACCGCGTAGGAGCGACCGTCGGGCCCGGTGAGGATGCCGATGTCGTTATAGCCCGCCTGCTCGCCGCCCAGGACCTGGCCGGTGCCGGTCTTGTGCGACAGCTTCCAGCCGGTCGAGAGGCCGCCCTTCAACCGCTGGGCGCCGGTCTTGGTATTACCCATGATGCCGAGCAGCTTCTGGGTCGAGGCCGCGGACAGCAGCTCGCCGCGCTTGAGCCGGGCGAGGGCGTCGACGATCCCGTTCGGAGTCGCCCCGTCCATCGGATTGGCGATGTAGCGCTCGAAGGCGGCCCGGCGCTGAGCGGCCGGGACCGCGTTGCGCGCGCGGTAGAAGCCGCCATTATAGGCGTAGCTCTGCCTCCACTCGATGCCGGCGATCTGGCTCTGCAGGAGGCGCTCGCCGGGGCCGAAGCGGATGCCCTCGATCCCGCGCGACCTCAGGAAATCGCGCACCGCGTTCGGCCCGCCCGACTTCCACAGAACGAAGTCGTTGCAGGTATTGTCGCTCTGGGTGATGGCTCGGAAGATGAGGGTGTCGAGGGTCGTGGTGTAGCCGGCGCCGCCGAGCTGGGCCGCGATCGGCTGGTGGAACAGCGTCATGTCGTCGCGGCGGACGGTGACCGGCGCATAGAGGTTCAACTCGCCCCGGTCGGCCTTGTCGAGCGCGGTCAGGGCCACCCAGAATTTGCTGACGCTCTGCTGCGGGAAGAAGGTGTCGCCGTCGTAGCTGGTCGTCCAGCCGCTCTGGACGTCGCGGACCGCGATCCCGATGTCGCCGCTGAACGCCTGGCCGAGCGCCCGGACCTGGCCCTCGAGTATCCGCCTCGCGGCCGCTTCCTGGGCCGTCGCCGCCGGGGCGACCGGACCGTGCTGGCCCCTGACGACGGCCGGGAAGGACGAAGGCGAGGGCGACCCGCCCGGCTGGGCGAGCGCGGCGGTGGCGAGGCCGATGGCGGCGATTCCGGCAAGCGCGGCGACCCTCGCCGCACGGCTCGATTCGTCGATGATCTGGCGGCGCGATAGCGACACTGGCCCCTCCTAAACCCTTAATCCCCAATGGAATCATCATACGGGAGCGAGGCTTTCCGCCAGCTTAAAACCGCGGCGTTTCGGCAGGGCGTTCCCGGTTTGCGACGGACTCCTTAAATCCTCCCGCGATTTCGCGGGGAGGGGGACCGCGCGAAGCGCGGTGGAGGGTTTTTGCGGGGCTTGAAGAAACCCCTCCACCAGGCTTCGCCTGGTCCCCCTCCCCGGCAAATGCCGGGGAGGATTCAGGCGATCAGAAGTTCAGCCGCGCCGTCAGCCTGATGTCCCGGCCCGCGAGCGGCGCGACGTCCTTGAGGAAGCTCGCATGGCGGCGGGCGTCGACGTCGAAGATGTTGTTCGCGGCCAGGGTGATGCTGGTGTTGCGGTTGTTCCTCAGAGGCTTGAACTGAAGCGAGGCGTTGACGGTGGTGAAGCCGTCGGTCGCCGTCTCGAACGCCGCGAGCCGGTCCTGCTTCGCCGTCCATTCGACCTCGATCCGGCCCTGAACCCTGTCGGCCTGCGCCTCGATTCCGCCCATCAGCCTGACCGGCGGAATCCGCGGCGCCGGCCCGACGCCCTCGATCGTCGCGCGGACATAGTCCGCGACCGCGTCGGCGTTGAAGGTCACTCCCCCCGTCCGGGCCACGCGCAGCGACCCTTCGAGCTCGATCCCGGAATAACGGGCGTCGGCCTGGCCGATCTGGAACACCGGAAGCTCGTCGGCGAAGGCGCCGGTCCGCCGCTCGAATATGTAGCCGTCGAACCAGCTCCTGAACACCGAGGCGGACAGGCTGTAGCCGTCGCCCTCGGCGCTGAGCGTGGCTTCGAGGCCCCAGCTCTTCTCCTTGCCGAGGGCCGGGTCGCCGATCTCGAACGACTGGGTTCCGGCATGGGGCCCGTTGGCGAACAATTCCTCGGCCGAGGGCGCGCGCTGGCTGTGCGAGCCGTTGATCCCGAAGCGGACGCCCTTCGCGATCTCGTAGCTTGCGCCGAGCGATCCCGAAACGGCATCGAAGCTTCGCTTCATCGCCGCATTGCCGAGATCGGGGTCCGCTTCGGCGCTCACCGACTGCCGCTCGAAGCGCGCGCCCGCCTCGGCCCGGAGCGGCCCCTTCTCGAAGCTCTGCAGGGCGAACAGCCCGAATTGCGAGGTCCGGTTCTCGGGCAGGAACTTCTCGTCGCCGATCACGTCGAGATGGCGCCGGAAATACTGGATTCCGAAGCCGCCGCCCCAGCCTCCGCGCTTCGACTGGACGACCTCCAGCCGCCCTTCCACGCCCTTGGTCAGGAAGGTCGTCCCGATGTCGCCCGTCTCCTCCAGCTCGTCGTGGCGATAGTCCGAATAGCCGGCGCGGAAGCGGACGGAATCGACGAAGCCCGAGCCGGTATCGATCTCGGCCCGGGCGTCGGCGCGGTTCTGGCGGACGTCGATCCTCGGCGCTTCAGCCTCGACCCCCGGCTCCAGCGAGAACCGGACCGGGACTCCGTAGAGGCTGTCGTAGCGATTGACCGAAATCCCGAAATTGGTGTCGCCGTCGACGAAGGCGAGGCCGACCGCCACGTCCGACGTCTCCGCGGCCGTGTTGGGGAGGCGGTCGCGAAGCTCGTCGAGCGCCCGGACCTCGGGGTCCGGGCTCGCCGCGGCCTGCGCCCGAAGCTCCCGGGACAGGACGAAGCCGCCGATCCTGAGGTCGCCGGTCTTGCTGTAATTGCCGTCGGCGTGGAAGACGAGCTTGCCGGCGATCGGAACGTCGATCGTCGCATTGCCCGACCTCTCGTCCGCCGCCGAGCCGTAGGTGAGGATGGCGGCGACATGGGCGCCCTCGTTCGGCACCCGGCGCGGGATCCGCGCATCGACGACGTTGACCACCCCCCCGATCGCCGCCGAGCCGAAGAGGAGCGCGGAGGGGCCGCGAAGAACCTCGATCCGGTCGGCGGTCAGCGGGTTGATGGCGACGGCATGGTCGACGCTGGTGTTGGAGGCGTCCAGGCTTCCGATGCCGTCGGTCAGAACGCGCACCCGCTCGCCCTGGAAGCCGCGGAGGACCGGCCGCGAGGCATTGGGCCCGAACGAGGTCGCCGACACGCCCGGCTGTCGGGCGAGGGTCTCGCCGATCGTCGGGCGCAGATCGCGGGCGAGCTCCGCCCCGGAGACGACGGACGTTCCGGCGAGCAGATCGTCGCGGTCGCGCCGGAAGCCGGTGACGATGATGTCCTGGGTGTGATCGGCGTGGGGATCGTCCGCCTCCGCGGGCGAAGCGGCGGCGGGCGTCTCTTCGGGAGCAGTTTCGGGGGGCGGGTCCTGGGCCAGGGCGGCGCTGGGAAGAAGGGCGGCGGCGGCGCCGGCTAGAAGGGCTGAGCGGAGCATGTGACTGTTATCCAATTTTTCTCGGCATTCGATTCGCGCGCCGTCGGGACGCGCGGCTGGGCGGGGTCGGGCCGCGGCGGGAGAGGCGGCTGGACGTGCCGAGGGCACGCCCCGGTCAGGCGGAGGGAGGCTCCAGCAAGGGACGCAGCGAGGCGCCAACCAGGACCGGGACCTTGGCCGGACTCCGCTCCGCCGCTTCATCCGCCCGGAACGGGACCGACAGCACGGGCGCCGGAAGCATGTCGGAGGCCAGCGAGATAGAGCCGGAATCGGCCGGCGCTCCCTTCCTGGAAGTCGCCTTGCCGGCGGTCTCCTCGCCATAGGCGGCCGCCGAGATTCCGGCGTCCTCGCTCTGCAGCGCGGCGACATGCTCGACCCCGTCCTGGTGTCGGCAGATGGCGGCCGCCACGGAGGAGCCGTGGGCGAGCACGAGCACCAGGATCATCAACGAAGTGAAGAGACGGCTCATAAAGTCGAATTGGAACCCAGGACTGGCAAACCGAAAAATCCCCCTGTCGCGGCGGACATAGGCGCTCGTGACTTTATAACAAACCCACCTTGTCGCATCATGAACACGTTTCCCCGCGTCGATGCCGTCATCCCCGCCATACCGCCGTCCCGGCGAAAGCCGGGATTCATGAACAGGGTTCGCGGCCGGAGTGGGCCGGGCCGTATCGATGGATTCCGGCTTTCGCCGGAATGACGGCTCGGTCTAAGGCCGAGCCATGACCTACCGGACCATACAATTCGCCAACGAGGGCGGAATCGCCCGGCTCACCCTGGACCGGCCCGACCGGCTGAACAGCTTCACCGTCGAGATGCACGAGGAGGTGGCCGACGCCCTCGCGCGGCTCGACGGCGCCCGGGTGCTGGTCCTCACCGGAGCGGGCCGCGGCTTCTGCGCCGGCCAGGATCTCAACGACCGGGCGGTGGCCCCCGGCGAGGCGGTCGACCTCGGCGAGTCGGTCGAGCGGCGCTACAATCCGCTGATCCGGACCCTCACCGCCCTGCCCTTCCCGGTCATCGCCCGGGTCAATGGAGTCGCGGCCGGCGCCGGGGCGAACATCGCGCTCGCCTGCGACATCGTCGTCGCGGCCAGATCGGCCAAGTTCATCCAGTCCTTCGCCTCGATCGGGCTCATCCCCGACAGCGGCGGCACCTGGCACCTGCCGCGGCTGGTCGGCCAGGCGCGGGCGCTCGGCCTCGCGCTCACCGCCGAGCCGCTCCCGGCCGAGAAAGCGGCCGAATGGGGCCTGATCTGGAAAGCGGTCGACGACGATCGGCTCGACGAGGAGGTCGACGCCCTCGCCGGCCGCTTCGCCGAGGCTCCGACCAAGGGGCTGGCGCGGATCAAGAAGATGATCCGCGAGAGCTGGGGCCACGGCCTCGACGAGGAGCTCGACCTCCAGCGAGACGCGATGCGCGAGCTCGGCTTCGGCGACGACTATCGCGAAGGCGTCGCCGCGTTCATGGCGAAGAGGAAGCCCAATTTCACGGGCCGGTGAGCCGTTCCGTTCAAAATCCCGGGCCCGCCCGTCCGTCATCACGGGCTCAAGCCGGCATCCATGAACACGGCGGTATCCCGATTTTCGTCTGTCCTTGTCCATGGATTCCGGCTTTCGACGGAATGACGTCGGTCGGTGCACCAGGGCTTATCGTCATCCAAACTTGTCTCACCGTCCGGTTTCGAGCATCGCAGCGGTCATCGAACTGGATCCTGAACGATTTCAGGATGACGGGAATGGACAGATGAAGACTCTCAAGCTTCTCAACTACGCCCAGGACCGCTGGTACGGCGCCGAGCATGGCCTCGCCCCGGTGGAAAGCGCGGTGACCGGCGAAGTGATGGCGGAGACGGGCAGCGGCGGGCTCGATTTCGCGGCGATGCTCGACCATGCCCGCAAGGTCGGCGGGCCCGCGCTCCGCCGCCTGACCTTCCACGAGCGCGCCCACCGGCTCAAGGCGCTGGCCAACGCGATCATGGCCCGCAAGGAGGAATTGTACGAGCTCAGCTTCGAGACCGGCGCCACCCGCACCGACGGCTGGATCGACATCGAGGGCGGCGCGGGGACCCTCTTCTCCTTCTCCTCCAAGGGGCGGCGCGAGCTTCCCAACGGCCGGATTCTGATCGACGGGCAGACCGAGCCGCTGTCCAGGGGCGGCACTTTCGTC
Organism: Allosphingosinicella sp.; assembly: GCA_035714565.1. Taxonomy (GTDB): domain Bacteria; phylum Pseudomonadota; class Alphaproteobacteria; order Sphingomonadales; family Sphingomonadaceae; genus Allosphingosinicella. Next base: position 31,509 of record DASTLX010000009.1, on the reverse strand, counting down.
GGCCAGCACGTCTACACCTCGCTCCAGGGCGTCGCCGTCCACATCAACGCCTTCAACTTCCCGGTCTGGGGGATGCTCGAGAAGCTGGGCCCGACCCTGCTCGCCGGAGTCCCCGCGATCGTCAAGCCGGCCTCCGCCACCGGCTACCTCGCCGAGGCGGCGTTCCGGATCATGATCGAGGCGGACGTGCTTCCGCCCGGAGCCCTGCAGCTGGTCATGGGCGGGGTCGGCGACCTGTTCGACCACCTGACCCTGCAGGACGTGGTCAGCTTCACCGGCTCGGCCCAGACGGCGATGAAGCTTCAGAGCCACCCGGTCATCGCCCGCGAGAGCGTCCGCTTCATCGCCGAGCGGGACAGCCTCAACGCCTCGATCCTCGGCCCGGACGCCGCTCCCGGCACGCCCGAGTTCGACCTCTTCATCAAGGAGGTCGCCCGCGAGATGACGGTCAAGGCGGGGCAGAAATGCACCGCCATCCGCCGCGCCATGGCGCCCGCGGATCGTCTCGACGCGGTTCAGGCGGCGCTGATCGAGCGGCTCGGCAAGGCGAAGATCGGCAATCCCCGCGAGGAGGGAGTCACGATGGGCGCGCTCGCCAGCCGCTCGCAGCTGCGCTCGGTGCGCGAGGCGGTGGCGGAGCTGGCCAGGTCGGCCCGGATCGTCTCCGGCGATCCCGACCTTCCGCCGGTCGAGGGCAACGGCGCGTTCATCTCGCCGATCCTGCTCCGCTCCGACGATCCCTGGGGCGCGGCCGCGGTCCACGACGTCGAGGCGTTCGGGCCGGTCTCGACGATCATGCCCTATCGCGACCTCGCCGACGCCGTCGCGCTCGCCAATCGCGGCATGGGCAGCCTCGCCCTCTCGCTCTTCACCTTCGATCCCGCCGTGGCCGAGGAGTTCGTGCTCGGCGCCGGCGCCTATCATGGCCGGATGGTGATCCTCGACCGCACCAGCGCGAAGGAATCGACCGGCCACGGCTCCCCGCTCCCCGTCCTCGTCCATGGCGGCCCCGGCCGCGCCGGCGGCGGCGAGGAGATGGGCGGGATCAGAGGCGTCGCGCACTACATGCAGAGGACGGCCCTGCAGGGTTCGCCCGCGGTGCTGTCGAGCGTGGTCAAGCAATGGCTCCCCGGCGCTCCGAAGGAGGAGGGCGACCGCCACCCCTTCCGCAAGCGCATTGCCGAGCTGGAGGTCGGCTACACCCTGAAGACGGCGAGCCGGACCGTCACCCTCGAGGATATCGAGCATTTCGCCGACTTCACCGGCGACAATTTCTACGCCCACATGGACGAGGAGGCGGCCAGGGCCAACCCGATCTTCGACGGCCGGGTCGCTCACGGCTATCTCATCCTCAGCTTCGCGGCGGGCCTGTTCGTCGATCCCGATCCCGGCCCGGTGCTCGCCAATTACGGGCTCGAAAGCCTCCGCTTCCAGACTCCGCTCTATCCCGGCGATTCGATGCGGGTCGAGCTGACCGTCAAAGCGAAGAGCGTCCGCAACGAGGAGATGGGCGAGGTGCGCTGGGCCGTTTACGTCTTCAACCAAAAGGACGAAGTGGTGGCTTCCTACGACCTTCTGACGATGAACACGCCATGATGAAACGCCCCCTTCCCCTGCTCCTCCTCGCCGCCTCCTGCGGCGCGTCGGCGACGGCCGAGCCTCCGGTCGACGGCTATCGGGTCGTCAGGGAATATCCGCACGATCCGGCCGCCTTCACCCAGGGCCTCGTCTACCTCGACGGCAAGCTCTACGAGAGCACCGGGCTGAACCGCCAGTCGACGGTGCGCGAGGTCCGGCTCGAGGACGGCCAGGTGCTCCGCTCGGTCTCGATCGCTCCCCAATATTTCGGCGAGGGCCTGGTCAATTGGGGTTCCGAGCTGCTCAGCCTGACCTGGCAGGACGGGATCGGCTTCCGCTGGAACCGGGCCGATCTCAAGCCGAAGGGCAGCTTTCGCTACGAAGGCGAGGGCTGGGGTCTGACCCAGGACGGCAAGCACATCATCCTCAGCGACGGCACCGACCAGCTCCGCTTCCTCGATCCGGCGACGATGCGGGAGGAGAAAAGGGTGGCCGTCACCTACAAGGGCCAGCCGGTCGAGCGGCTGAACGAGCTCGAATGGGTGAAGGGGGAGATTTTCGCCAACATCTGGATGGGCCGCCGGATCGCCCGCATCGACCCGAAGAGCGGAATCGTGAAGGGCTGGATCGACCTCACCCAGCTCGCCCTCGAGAACGCCAACGGCGATCCGGACGCCGTCCTGAACGGCATCGCCTACGATTCCAGGGGCGACCGCCTGTTCGTCACCGGCAAGAACTGGCCGAAATTGTTCGAGATCGACATCGTCCCGCGAGCGAAGGAGTAGGGGGAGACTGCCGCCCCATGTGGAGCATGGGAAGGCAATCAACCCGCCTTATAGGCGCCCACGCCCTCGGCGAGATGCGGGTTGTTCTCCTCGCGGAGCCGGGCCGCGGCGTCGTCGTAGAGGAAGGGCAGGAAGGCGTAGCGTGTGCCCCGGGTCACCGGGGTCGCCTCGTGGAGAAGCGAGCAGGAGAAGACGACGGCGCCTCCGGTCGGAGCCCGGTAGGTGCGAGTCCCGTATTCGGGGAAGCGCAGGTCGCCGCCGTCATAGTCGCCCGCGTTGAGGTTGATCGTCACGGCGAAGCGGCGGTGGGCGGTGCCCCTCGTCGTATTGTCGCGGTGCGGCCGGAAGTGGCCGGCGCCCGCGGAATAGGCGCCGACGATGTAGCGCTCCATCCGGGTGGTCTCGAACTGGAAGCTTCGCTTCACCAGCGGCACCAGCTTGGCGAGGATCCGGGCGCGAAGGATCGCGCACAGGGCCTGGTCGGCGATCTCGCGGTCGCGCCTCATCTTGTGGTGGGGATCGGTGACCAGGGTGGTCTTACCGCCCACCTCGCGCATGAAGCCCGAAGGCTCGCCGCCGGTTTCGCGGTGATGGGCGATCAGCCGCTCGCACAGGGCCGGCTCGAAGATGTTGGGCGCCATCAGCACCGGCGCCCAGTCCGGAAGCGGCATCCGACCCATCGCGTCCCGGAGCGCGGCGATGGCGGACTCGCCCGCATCGAGGGCGAAGGCGCCCACCGCCCGCAACATCGGATCGACGAGGAGCCAGTGGCGCCGGTCCGGCCCGCCCTCCTCGCCGGCCGCCGCCCCGAACAGCCGCTGGAGGCCGCCGGTCGGATCGAGGAAGAAGCGGATGCCGGGGAGTTGCTGGGCGACCCGGCCCGCCGTCTCGTCGCCGGGGTCGTCGGTGATCCCGAAGAAGCAGGCGCCCACGTCGTCGAACAGGCCGCGACTGCGCTCGACGCAGGCCAGCGCCTCCGCCGCACCCGAAGCGCCGGCGCGGCCCAGGAAGAGCAGCAATATGTAGCGCCCGGCCGCGGTGTCGAAGACGTAATTGTCGCTTCCCCCGATCGCCTTGGCCCGGAACCAGGGCACCGGCTCCCCGGGCAGGAACGGGCGCGGGCGGGCGGGGAGTGGCGAGTCCATGGCGCCTTATGCCCTCCCGCCGCCCGGCGGGAAAGCGGGCCCGGGCCGCTAAATCTCTTCCTTCACCTGGGCATGGACGAGCAGGGCGAAGAGGCCGGTGCCGCCGATGATGTTGCCGGCAAGCGCCGGGAGCAGGAAGGTCCCGGCTACCCAGCCGATCGACGCCTTGCCCGCCCAGAGCAGGAGGAACGCCTCGGCCGCCCCGGCGATGACGTGGGTGAAGCCGCAGACCGCGATCGCATAGGTCAGGATGAGGATGATCCAGAAGCTCGAATCGTCGGCGGCGGACCTGATCCAGGCGACGGAGGCGATCAGGAAGCCGGCGGGAATGCCGTAGGTCAGCATCTCCAGCGGCCCGTTGTCGAGCAGCTTCGCCGACACCTCCAGCATCGCCCGGGTCAGCGCGTCGGGCTGGAGGCGCAGATATATCGCGGCGGCGGCGATCGCGGCGGCGCCGGCGACGTTGCCCGCGAAGACGATCGTCCACAGCCGGGCGGTGCGGCCGAGATTGCGCATCGTTCGCTCCCGCATCAGCGGCAGGACGGCGACCATCGTATGCTCCGTGAACAGCTGCATCCGGCCGAGGATGACGATGATGAAGCCGAGGCAATAGCCGAAGCCGGCGACGAGCTCGCGCCACGGCGCGTCCGGGAGCCGGTGATGAAGAGCGCCCTGCATCGCGACCGACGACATGATCGCGATCCCCGCCGCCAGCCCCGACCAGAAGAGCGAGCCGGCCGGGCGGCCCAGCTCGTCGTCGGCCTGCTTGGAGACGGCGGCGTGGACGACCTTGGCCTCTGGCGGGCTGCGCTCCTCGACCTCCCGCTCCTGGGCCTCGTCGAGCGGGGGCGGCTCGTCGCGGCGGTTGCGGTCGTCGTCCATGGCGGCTGAACCCAGGGGGGAGGATCGCGGTTCCCTTAATTCCTCCCCGGCATTTGCCGGGGAGGGGGACCATGCGAAGCATGGCGGAGGGGTTCTTTCAGGCTCCAGAGAACCCCTCCACCGCGCTTCGCGCGGTCCCCCTCCCCGCGAAATCGCGGGGAGGAATTAAGAAAACTCACTTCAAGGCCGAATAGATCAGCGTCTTGAGCTGCCGCCGGATCGGATAGGTCGACGAGGGCATGAGCTGGGTCATGAAGATCATGTGCAGCCGTTCCACCGGATCGACGAAGAAGGCCGTCGAGAACATCCCGCCCCAATAATATTCGCCCTTCGAGCCCGGCAGCATCGTCTTCGCGGGATCGAGATTGACCCCGAAGCCGAGGCCGAAGCCCTGCCCGGCGTTGATCGCCTCGCTGAACAGCGAGCGGCTCATCTCGGTGAGGTCGGCGCCGCCCGGAAGATGGTTGGCCGTCATCAGCTCGATCGTCTTGCGCGAGACGATCCGCGCGCCGTCGAGCTCGCCGCCGCCCAGCAGCATCGAGCAGAAGCGATGATAATCCGAAACCGTCGACACCAGCCCGGCGCCGCCGGCGAGAAGCCTCGGCGGCCGGCTCCACGCGCTCTTCGCTCCGGCATCGTAGAGCACCGCGCCCTTCCCTTCCCGATAGGCCCAGGCGTCGCCGAGCCGGTCCGCCTTGTCCGCCGGAACGTGGAAGGCGGTATCGGTCATCCCGAGCGGCGCGAAGATCCGCTCCTCGAAGAACCGGTCGAGCCTCATCCCCGCCACCCGCTCGACGACGAGCCCCAGAACGTCCGTGGAAACCGAATAATTCCAGGCGCTTCCGGGCGAGAATTCGAGTGGGATATCGGCCAGCGCGGCGACGAAGGCGTCGAGGTCGAGCTCGCCGTGCCAGCCCTCGAGCTTCCGCTCGCGATAGGCCGCGTCGATATTGGTCCGGTGCTGGAAGGAATAAGTGAGGCCCGAAGTGTGGCGGAGGAGGTCGATCATCATCATCGGCCGCTCGGGCGGCCTGACCAGGAACGGCGCACCGGCGCCGCCGCCGTCATAGACTCCCATCCCCTTCCATTCGGGGATCAGGGTCTCGACCGGCTGGTCCAGCGTCACTTTCCCTTCCTCGACCAGCATCATGAAGGCGATCGAGGTCACCGGCTTCGTCATCGACGCGATCCGGAAGAGCGCGTCCTCGCCCATCGGCGCGCCGCCCGCCCGAGCCTTGCCGGCCGTCGAGAAGTGGACGACCTTCCCCTCGCGGGCGATGAGCAGCTGGCCCCCGGCGAGCCGCTCGCGAGCGAAATAATGCTCGTCGAGGAAGGCGTCGATCCGCTCGAGCCGTTCCGGATCGAACCCAGCCTCCGTCGCGTCCACCCTCTCCATTCGAGCTCTCCTCATTCCTCCCCCGGATTTCCGGGGGAGGGGGACCGCGCGAAGCGCGGTGGAGGGGTTCTTCGAAGTTTGGAAGAACCCCTCCACCATGCTCCGCACGGTCCCCCTCCCCGGCAAAGGCCGGGGAGGATTTTAAGCCGGTCGCCTAGCGCTTGAGCGAGAAGCGAATCAACGCCATTCAGGGCGAAGCGAAAAGGAGAGGCGGGTGATCGAGGGCTTCGAGCTGGATCCTGACTGGCCGCGGATGAGCCTGGCCGAGGTCGACGCGCTGCTCACCGCGCCGGGCTCGCGGCTGGAGATGGACGAAGTCCCGATCCGCGGGATCCCGACCCGGATCTGGAAGAACGCGCCCCCCAACCTGCCGCACCTCGTCCGCCTCTCGCGCGCCCACGGCGAGCGCCTCGCGACGATCTTCGAGGACGAGCGGGTCGCCTGGGAGGCGCAATATCGAGCCATCGCCGCCTTGGCGGCCGAGCTGGCGCGGCTCGGAATCGGCAAGGGCGACCGGGTGGCGATCGCGATGGCCAACCTCCCCGAATGGCCGGTCGCCTTCTTCGCCGCCACCGCGCTGGGTGCGATCGCGGTCCCGCTCAACGCCTGGTGGACCGGCGCCGAGCTCGAATACGGCCTCGCCGATTCCGGGGCCAGGCTTCTGATCGCCGACCAGGCGCGCTGGCAGCGGATCGAGCCGCATAGGGCCGGCTTCCCGGCGCTGGGGCAGGTCCTCGTCAGCCGATGCGGCGAGCCCCCCGCCGGAGCGAGCCGGCTCGAGGACCTGATCGGCGCGCCGGGACTGTGGGCCAGCCTCGCCGACCGAGGCTTTCCCGAAATCGCCATCGAGCCCGACGACGAGTCCGCCATCCTCTACACGAGCGGGACGACCGGCCGGCCCAAGGGCGCGCTCCACACCCACCGCAACTTCACGACCAACATCCTCTCGGTCGGCTATTCCAACGCCCGCGCCGCTCTGCGCCGCGGCGAGGCGCCGCCCGAGCCGCAGCCGAAGACCGCACTGATGGTCATCCCGCTCTTCCACTGCACCGCCTTGAGCGCGATGCTCATGGGGACGATGGTCGCCGGCCACACGATCGTCTTCATGCGCAAATGGGACCCCCTCGAAGCGATGGCGCTCATCGAGCGCGAGCGGGTGCAGATGACCGGCGGCGTGCCGACCATCGCCTGGCAGTTGCTCGAGCATCCCGAGCGCGCGCGCTTCGACCTCTCGAGCCTCGAGACGATCAGCTACGGCGGCGCCCCCGCCGCTCCGGAGCTGGTCAGGAAGATCTGGGAGGAGTTCGGGGCCCTGCCCGGCAACGGCTGGGGCATGACCGAGACGACGGCGACCGTCACCAGCCACGTCGGGGAGGATTATCTCAACCGTCCCGACAGCGCCGGCCCGCCGGTCCCGGTCGCCGACCTGAAGATCATGTCGCCCGACGGGACCGAGCAATTGCCGGTCGGCGAGGTCGGGGAATTGTGGGCGCGCGGCCCGCAGATGGTCAGCGGCTATTGGAACAAGCCCGAGGCGACCGCCGCCACCTTCGTCGACGGCTGGGTCCGCACCGGCGACCTCGCCCGCCTCGACGGGGAAGGCTTCCTCTACATCGTCGACCGGGCCAAGGACATGGTCATACGCGGCGGCGAGAACATCTATTCGATCGAGGTCGAGAACGTCCTGTTCGACCATCCCGCGGTGATGGACGCCGCCTTGATCGGCCTTCCCCACCGCACCCTCGGCGAGGAGCCGGCGGCGGTTGTCCACCTCGCCCCGGGCGCCGAGGCCACCGAGGCGGAATTGAAGGCCTGGGTGCGCGATCGCCTCGCCGTGTTCAAGACCCCGGTCCGGATCGCCTTCCTCCCGCGGCCCCTGCCGAGGAACGCCAACGGCAAGATACTGAAGAACGAGCTCAAGGCGCTGTTCGATTGACGTCATCCCGGCGAAAGCCGGGACCCCGGGGAGACCCGCGAGACTTCTCCTGGACGAGGTCCCGGCTTTCGCCGGGACGACGGCTATCTCGCAGCCAGCTTCTGCACCCACGCCTCCAGCGCCGCCGTATCGGCGATGCTGCCCTCATACGCCACCTCGGGAACGAAGGGCCCGATCTGGGCCGGCGAGGCCGGGGCGACCGCCTGGAGGGTCGAGAACATGGACAGGCCCGAGGGCAATTTGTCCTCCCGAACCTCCATGTAATTGGTGTTAGCGTCGGTCGCCTCGCCGACATGGAGCGCGCCCAGGCGGCGAAACTGGTCGGTGACCAGCAGACAGGAGCTGAAGCAGCTATTGTCGGTGAGAAGGATCAGCCGTCCCCGAAATTCCGGCGGCGGGGCCCTGCCGGCCGCAGGCCGCGCCGGCGCTTTGAAGCCGCAGGCGACGTTCCCGGAAAAGGCGTTGCCCGCCGCCCTCGCCGCCTGGATCGACGCGTATTCGCGGGCGAAGCCCTCGACCGCCTCGTTGCCCAGTTGCGGGCCCATCCGGGTCTTGTAGAATTCCAACCGTTCGAGGTTGCGCGGCGATACCCGCCAGACCTTGGGGCACGAGACGTCGGAGACCATGCCGCGGAGCCTCGCCTGGACGAACCGTTCGCCGAATATGGCGTTGGCGATGAGGGGGCCGAAATGCGAGCTTCCGCCGCTATTCCCGCGCAAATCGAGGACGATATAGGGGGCACGCTTCATCGCCTCCGCCTGCGCCCGGACCTGCTCGACCACCGGCTGCGCATCGGCGGAAAGCGTCTCCAGCCCGATCCACCACCCCGCTCCTGCCTTGCGCACCCCAAGGCCGGCCGCTCCCCGGGTCGGGAAAGGCTTGAGCAGGGCCGGGATTTCCGAGCGCTGCAGCGAGCGCCATCTGAGCGGGACCTCCCGCGGCGCTCCGCTCCCGATCGAGAACAGGCAACGGTCCGGCCGCTTCAGGAACGGGTTGCCGTCGTCGAGGAGCAGCCAGGGCGCCCGCTGGACCCTCTGGGCCTCGATCGGCCACTGGATCCGGAAACCGCCGAGCCGCTGCTCCGCCAGCCGATCGGCGGCGACGGAATCGCAAGAGACGAGCGAAGCTCCCTTTAGCGGGGCTCCGTCCGCCGCCTCCCGCTCTTCGATGACGACCCACTGCGAGTTGCGGCGCGCGATCAGTAGCCCTGCCCATTCCACCGTCGGCGAGCTGTAAAGGGGCCTCGACCAGATGTGCTTATCCCCCAGGCTCGCGGCGAAGCCGGCCAGAGTCGCCGAATAGCCTTCGAAGGAGCCGACCTGGCGGGCCCGTCCCAGGGCCACCGAATAAGCGGAGGCGAGCCGTCGGCGGAACGCCTCGTCGCCCGCCTCAGGCGCCGCACCGGGATGATCCTCGGACAGCATCCGGTGTGCCGCTTCGACGTCCACCTGGGTCAGCCCCTGCCAGTGCCGCGCGGCTGAATCCGCCTGCCCGGCCGCCGGTGCGGCGGCGCACGACGCGATAGCGGCCGCCAGTTTCCAGTAACGCATGGAATCTCCTAATGAGGGCAGGCTGGCTGGCCCCGGCGAGTCAGTCAAGCGCGGACAGTCGCCATTCGGGAGGTCCGCCTATTCGGCCGGCCATCCCTCGATCAGCTCGACGAAGCGGCTGAGCCAGGCGTTGGTCTGGTGGCCGTCCACGACCCGGTGGTCGATGGTAAGCGACACATAGGCCATGGGGCGGATCTGGATGGAGTCGGCGCCCGCCACTTCGCGCACCACAACCCTCTTCTCGAGCTTGCCGATGCCGAGGATGGCCGATTGCGGCTGGTTGATGATGATCGGCGCGGCGAAGAGCGAGCCGGAGACGCCGTGGTTGGAGATCGTGAAGGTGCCGCCCGAAACGTCGCGCGCGGCGAGCTGCTCGCGCCTCGCTTTCTCGACCAGCTCGTCCAGGCCGGCCGCTATCCCTTTCAGCGACAGCGTCTGCACCTTCCTCAGCACCGGCACGATCAGGCCCTTCTCGCCGAGCGCGGTCCCGACGCCGACGTTGATGTCGTCGAAAATCTCGAGCCGGTCGTCGTGCCACCGGCTGTTGATCGCCGGAGCGACCTTCATCGCCTCGGCCGCGGCGGCGACGATATAGGCGGTATAGGTGAGCTTGACGCCCTTCCTCTCGAACGCCTCCCTGTGGCGCTGGCGATGGGCGATGATCGCGCTGAAATCCGCCTCGAAGACGGCGGTGACGTGGGGCGCTCGGGTCACCGAGGCGAGCATGTTCTCGGCGATCTTCAGGCGCATCCGGTCGTGGGGGACGCTGTGCGAGGCGATTCCCGTCGTCCCGGCGGAAGCCGGGACCTCGGGCCGGATGGGCTGCGCGGGTCCCGCCGAGGTCCCGGGCCGCGCCGGGACGACGGGTTCGACCTTCGTCGCCGCCTCGACGGCGCGGTCGACGTCGGCTCGGGTGATCCGTCCGCCCCGGCCGGACCCCTCGATCCGCGACGGATCGATGTCGTGCTGGAGGAGGGCCCGGCGGACGGAGGGGGAGAGCCGCATCTCCGTCCCGGGGGAAGCCGAGACCTCGGAGAGACCCGCCGTGCATTCTTGTCCCGGGCTCCCGGCTTCCGCCGGGACGACGGGCTGCTCCCCCTCCTCCGCGATCCGGCCCAGCACCGCCCCCGGAACCGCCCGAGCATCCGTCTCCAGGACGATCTCGCGAAGCACCCCGGCCACGGGCGCCGGCACCTCCATCGCGACCTTGTCGGTCTCGAGCTCGACCAGAGGATCGTTCACGTCGACCCGGTCGCCGACCCGCTTGAGCCAGGTGCGGACCACGGCCTGGGTGCCCTCCTGCTCCTCCGGAACGAGCACGTCGATCATGGCTTCACCGTCATCCCGGCGAAAGCCGGGACCTCGGGGAGACCCGTGGTGCGTTCGTGTACTGAGGTCCCGGCGTCCGCCGGGATTACGGGAAGGCGCGCCATCAAAACTCCACGAGCTCCTCTATCTTCGCCCGGATCCGCTCGACGCTCGGCACCGCCCAGTTGAGCAGGACCGGATTATGCGGGCTCGGAATGTCGGGCATGGTCACCCGGGCGACCGGAGCGTCGAGGTCGAGAAAGGCCTCGTCGGCGACCACCGCGGCGATCTCCGCTCCGAAGCCTCCGGTCCTCAGGTCCTCGTGGACGATCAGGCAGCGCCGGGTCCGGCGGACGCTCTCGAGCACCGCCTCCCTGTCCCAGGGCATCAGCGTCCTGAGGTCGATGACGTCGGCCGACACCGCCTTCGCCGCCTCCTCGCAGCGCGGCACCATCGCCCCCCAGGTGACGATGGTGATGTCGTCGCCCTGGCGCACCTTCTTCGCCCGGCCGAACGGAAGGACGTAGCCGTCGCCGGGATAGGGCCGCCGGGCCCAGGAATCGTCGAGCATCGCCCGGTGCTCGAAGAAGATGACGGGGTCGTTGCCGCGAAGGGCCGTCCGCAGCAGCCCGACCGCATCCTCGGCGTTCGACGGGACAGCCACCTGCCAGCCCGGATTGTGGATGAAGGCGACCTCGTTGGTCTGGCTGTGCCAGGGGTCGCCGCACTTGAAGAAGCCGCCGGGGATGCGAAGCACCATCGGCGCCGCGAAGCGGTTGGCGGTCCGCCAGCGCATCGTCCCGCAATCGTTGATCTGCTCGGTCGCCGGCTCGGCATATTTGCGGAACTGGATCTCGGGCACGGGCATCAGGCCGGCGATCGCCATTCCGACGGCCCGGCCGATTATGCCCTCCTCGTTGAGGCTGGTGTCGAAGACCCGCTCGGGACCGTATTTCTCCTGAAGCCCAAGGGTGACGGCGTGGACTCCGCCCTTCGGCCCGATATCCTCGCCGAACAGGAGAACGCGCTCGTTGATCTGCAGCTCGTGGTCGAGCGTTCGCCGGATCGCCGTCACCATGTTGATCCGCTGGCCGTCGGGCCTGGGCTCCTCGTGGCTTTTCGGGGCGCGATAGCCGTGGGTCCATTGCCCGCCCATCTTCTGCATCTCGCCGTCGTAGAAGACATGGTCGAGCACCCGCTCCGGATCGGAGACTCCCCGAGCCTCGGCCTCCTGCCGGGCGGCCTCGACCTCGGCCAGCGCCGAGGCCTCGATTCCGTCCCATTCCTCCTCGCCGAGCAGCGAGCCGACGAGATGGGCCTTGAGCTTGGGCAGCGGGTCGCGGGTCCATTCCTCGCGGACCAGGTCCTCCGACTTGTAGGCCTGGGTGTCCTGGAAGCTGTGGCCCTGGAGCCGGGGCACGGTCAGCCGGAGAAGCGCGGGGCCCTTGCCGCCCCGGACGTGGCCGAGCGCGCGGTCGATCAGCTCGGCCGCTTCGGCCGGATCGGTGCCGTCGCCCGAGAAGATGGCGATGTTGCCGAAGTTTGCGAGGTTCCTGGCGATGTCGCCGCCCGGGGTCTGGAAGCTCGAGGGGACGGAGATCCCGAAGCCGTTGTCCTCGACGTAGAAGAGCATCGGCAGCTTCTGGGTGGTGGCGATGGTCAGGGCCGACCAGAAGCCCCCGGTCGCGCACGAGGCGTCGCCGCCGAGAACGACCGCGATCGCCCCGTCGTAGGAGCGATCGCCGAGCACGCGGCGATGATATTCGATCGCCTGCGCCCAGCCCGCGGTCGGCGTATATTGCGCTCCGACCCCGCCCGACATCGGCAGCGCCGGCGCTCCGCCGGGATTGGGGTAGTTGAACACCACTCCGATGTCGCGGCCGTCCGAATAGCCCCCCTCCCGGCCCATTCCGGCGCCGAGCGCGTCCGCGATCGGCACTCCAAGGGCGAGCAGCAGCGGCCGCGAGCGGTAATAGCCGCAGGTCGCGTCGCGGCGATGGGTGAGCCGGCTCCCGAGCATCGCCTGGGCCATATCGTGGCCGCGCGCGCTGAACTGGTAGAGGACCTTGCGCTCGGGGACGAGCCGCTCCTCCTCGAGCTTGTCCATCGCGCGGCTGACCTGGACGACGTGGGCGATCCGGCGCCAGTCGTAGCCCTCATGTGGCGATAATGGGCGATTCCTCACCTTCTCTCCACTTTCAGCCATCCATCTTCTCCACCACCGCCGCGGCGAAGGAATCGACATTGTCGTCGGAGAGGCCGACGACGTTGAAGCGGCCGCTATTCGCCATGTAGATGCCCTTCTCCTCGCGCAATTCGAGGACCTGGGTCTGGCTCAGCGGCAGGATCGAGAACATTCCGTTCTGCCCGTCTATATAGGCCAGTCGCTCGTCATAAGCGGCAAGCCTGGCGCGCAAGGCCCTGATTCGAGAGCACATTTCCCGGAGCTCCGAATTCCAGTCCGACCTCAGCTCGGAATCCTCGAGGACGATATGGACGATCGCGGCGCCGTGATCGGGCGGCATCGACCACATCGTCCGCGAGAGCTGGAGGAGGTTGCCGTAGACCCGCTGCGCCGCCCTGGCGCTCGGCGCCTTGACGAACAGGTTGCCGACGCGCTCGCGATAGACTCCGAAATTCTTGTCGCAGCTCTGCGCCACGAGGGCCTGCTCCGCCTTGCCGACCACGAGCCGGGCGCCCGCGGCGTCGGCCTCGAGACCGTTGCCGAGCCCCTGGTAGGCGAGGTCGATGAAGGGAATCAGGCCGCGCCGCTCGACCACCTCGGCGACCTCGGCCCACTGGCCGGCGGACAGGTCGGCGCCGGTGGGGTTGTGGCAGCAGCCGTGCAGAAGGACGAGGTCGCCGGCACGGGCCTGTTCGAGCGCCGCCATCATCTCGGCGAAGAGGATCCGGCGGCTGGCTGGATCGTAATAGGGATGGGGCACCATCTCGACGCCCGCGCATTCGATCAGCGGGCCGTGATTGGGCCAGGTCGGCTGGCCGACCAGGATCCGGGCCTCGGGATTGGCCTTGGTGACGAGGTCCGCCCCGAGCCGAAGCGCTCCGCAGCCGCCGGGGGTCTGCAGGCCGACGATCCGCTCGTCGGCAGCCCCCGTTTCGCCGAACACGATCGGGCGGATCAGCTCGGTGAACCGGGCGTCGCCCTGCGAGCCGAGATAGGCCTTGGTCTCCTGCCGCTCCCAGAGCAGCCGCTCCGCTTTCTTCACCGCGCGAAGGATCGGCGTGCCGCCGCCGGCGTCGCGATAGACCCCGACGCCGACGTCGATCTTGTCCGGGCGCGGGTCGGCGTCGCACAGCGCGATCAGCTGGAGGAGCGAATCCGATTTCTGCTCGTCGAGCCGGTCGAAGAGGAGCGGCCCCGGGCTGAGCAGAAATGAATCGTCCATCCGAATCCCTTTCGAGCAGGCTGAACGCGGTTTACGCCGTTTGGGTTCGCATTGCGTATCAGACTTGGCAGGCCTCGCTCTGGATTTGAAACAGACATTCGCATAAGCTTCCTTTCATGAAAGAAGATGATCGTCTCGACGCGGTCGACCGGAGAATCGTCCGCGAACTTCAGCGCGACGCCGGGCTAAGCCATGCCGCCCTCGCCGAGCGGGTCGGCGCCTCGGCCGCCTCGGTGTGGCGCCGGGTGCGAGCCCTGGAGAAGGCCGGAGTGCTCGGCCGCGCGGTCCGGATCGCAAGCCCGCAGGCGCTCGGCCGGTCGGTCAACGTCCTGTGCCAGGTCCGGATGGCGCGCCAGACGGTCGAGGCCCGGGCCGATTTCGAGGATTTCATCCAGTCCCGCGAGGAGATCGTCGAATGCTACGCCATGTCGGGCGAATGGGACTATCTGCTCCGCATCGCCGTCCGCGACGTCGCCGACTATGACCGCTTCATCATGCGCGGGGTGCTCGCCCACCCGAGCGTGGCGAATGCGGCCTCAAACTTTGCTCTTCGGCAGGTCAAATATACGACGGAGATACCGGTGTAGGCGCGACCGCAGCCAGGGCCGGCCCGGACCGGCCGCCTGGTCCGGATCGACCGCTCGCTGCAGGTAGGCTGCCGGATCGGCCACGAACTGGCTTGCCCGCGACTGTGCGGCCGCTCTCACCACTGCATCGAGGGTGGCCGGGAAGACGGTGCCCTGAGCGCTCGCGAAAACCCAGTCGAACGAGCGCGCGACCCGGCAAATTCCTCCGACGAGGGGCATGGAGATATTCGAGACGTCCAGGCGGATTCGGAGTCCGACGATCCGGTCGCTTTCGAGATAAACCTGTATGTCGTCCCTCTTTTCATCTCCCCAGCGTCGCATCTGCGCGGCCCATGCCGGCATCTCCGGAAGGAGGCCGTCGAACTCGTCGAAGAGCCGCTGCTGCTCGTCGGGGCGCAGGTCGAGCTCGATGCCGTCGAGAATGTCTCGCGCGAGATGGATAGCCGGCGCCCCTCGCGCCGTCGCCCTCGACGCCGGGACCGGCTCAAACTCGAACTGCCACAGCGCCATGGTCCCTCCGCCGTCCGATGTTATCCGCTACGGGCGGCTTCGCAAGCGAAGCTGCTCCGCGCGGACGGAACCCCGCCGCGCCCCGCGGATTGAATCGGCAACGAATCGATCCTCGGGAGCACCTACTCATGGCCGCACGCGCCTATTGGAAGGGACAGATCCGCCTGGCCCTCGTCTCGATCCCGGTCGAGATCTTCTCCGCCACCAAGAGCGGCGCGACCATCGCCTTCAACCAGATCCACGAGCCGACCGGCAAGCGCGTCAAATATGAGAAGGTCGTGCCCGGGGTCGGGCCGGTCGATCCCGAGGAGATCGTCAAGGGCTATCAATATGAGAAGGGCAGCTACGTTCTGCTCACCGACGAGGAGATCGAATCGGCGAAGCTCGAGAGCAAGAAGACCCTCGAGCTGACCCAGTTCGTCGACTATGACGACATCGACGTCCTCTATTATGAGAAGCCCTATTTCGTCGTCCCCGCCGACGACCTCGCCGAGGAAGCGTTCATCGTCCTCAGGGAGGCGCTCAGGCGCACCAAGAAGGTCGCGCTGGGGCAGCTGGCGCTCAGGGGCCGCGAATATCTGGTCAGCCTCAAGCCCTGCGGCCGCGGCATCGTGCTCGAGACGCTGCGCTACGCCGACGAGGTCAACAAGGCGCAGAATTATTTCCGCGACATCGCCGAGGCCAAGCCGGACGAGGAGCTGCTCGACCTCGCCGAGGCCCTGATCGAGCGCAAGACCGCGCCCTTCGACCCGTCCAAATATCACGATCGCTACATCGAGGCGGTCGAGGAGCTGATCGAGAAGAAGCGCAAGGGCAAGACCATCCACACCGACGAGGAGGCCGCTCCGGCGCGAGGCTCGAACGTCATCGATCTGATGGCGGCGCTGAAGCGCTCGATCGAGAAGCCGTCGGGCGGCGCGGAAAAGGGCGGCGGCTCGAAGAAGACGGCCGCCAAGCCGGCCGCGCGCAAGCCCGCGGCGAAGAAGGCCCCGGCCAAGGCCGCGCCGGCGCGGAAGCGGGCGTAGATCGAAGGTGAAACGGAAACCCGTTCGGGCCGAGCGTGTCGAAGCCCTCCTCTTTCCATCCGTGGCGGCACGGCAAACGGGGACGGCCCCTCGACGGGCTCAGGGCGAACGGAGCGAATAGTGGCCCTGCGCAAGAAACCCGCCGATCCGCTCGAAACCTACAATCGCAAGCGCGATTTCGCGAAGACGGCGGAGCCGCCGGGCACGCTCGCGGCGGCGAGGCGCGCGCCCCACGCCCCCGCCCTGTTCATGGTCCAGAAGCACGACGCCACCCGCCTCCATTACGATCTGAGGCTCGAGCTCGACGGAGTGATGAAGAGCTGGGCGGTTCCCAACGGACCAAGCCTCAACCCGGCCGACAAGCGCCTCGCCGTGCGCACCGAAGACCATCCGATGAGCTACGCCACCTTCGAGGGCACCATCCCCAAGGGCGAATATGGCGGCGGCACGGTGATGCTCTGGGACTGGGGCCGGTGGACTCCCCATCCCGACAAGGATCCGCGCAAGACGCTTGAGGAGGGCCATCTCCACTTCACCCTCGACGGGCACCGGATGCAGGGCGAGTGGGTGATGTTCCGACTGAAGCCGAAGGGCCGCGAGAAGGCCGAGAACTGGATGCTGAAGAAGGTGACGGACGAGCATGCCGGCGGCTCGATGGGCCTGACCGAGCGCTATCTGACCAGCATCAAGACGGGGCGCTCGATGCAGGAGATCGCGGCCGGGAAGAAAGCCAAGGAATTGAAGGGGTGGAAGAGCGATCCCTACCAAGCGCCGTCATCCCGGCGGAAGCCGGGGCCCCAGGACGCGAAAGCGCCGGCGCCCGGCTCTTCCCGAGACCCGGGCTTGCGCCGGGGTGACGCAAAACGCGTGACCAAGATCCCCCCCTTCCGCGAGCCCCAGAAGGCCACCCTCGTGGACCACGTCCCGTCCGGGTCCGGCTGGATCCACGAGATGAAATATGACGGCTATCGCTGCCTGCTCGGGATCGGCGGCGGCAGGGCCAGGGTCTATACCCGCTCGGGCCTCGACTGGTCGGACAAGTTTCCCGGCATCGTCGAGGCGGCGGCCCGGCTCGAAGTAGGATCCGCGCTGCTCGACGGCGAGATCGTCAGCCTCGACGAGAAGGGCAATACCGGCTTCTCCGCCCTCCAGCAGGCGATCAGCGAGGGCGGGCGGAACCTCACCCTCTTCCTGTTCGACGCGCTCGAGATCGACGGCGAGGACCTGACCGGGCTCCCGACGATCGAGCGCAAGGGCCGCCTCGCCTCGCTCGTCGGCGACGGCCTGCCGCCCGCAATCCTCTACGCCGAGCATATCGTGGGCCACGGCGAGAAACTGTTCGACGCGATGTGCGAGGCCGGCCAGGAAGGCATCATCTCCAAGCGCGCAGATTCCCCCTATCGCGGCGGCCGCACCAAGAGCTGGCTGAAGATCAAATGCACCTACCGCCAGGAATTCGTCATCCTCGGCTGGTCGGAAAGCGACAAGAAGGGCCGCGGCTTCCGGGCGCTGCTGCTCGGCGTCCATGAGGACGGCAAGCTTCGCTACGCGGGAAAGGTCGGCACCGGCTTCTCGAACCAGGCCCAGCACGACCTGCTCGAGCGTTTCGGGAAGATCGCGGCGGAGAAGCCGGCCGCCGCGGTGCCGCGGGCGGACGCCCGCGGCGCGCACTGGGTGAAGCCGAAGCTGGTCTGCGAGGTCGCCTTCGCCGAGTTCACCTCCGAAGGCGTGGTCCGCCACGGCAGCTTCCTCGGGCTGCGCTCCGACAAGAAAGCCGGCGAGGTGGTCGAGGAGACGCCCCAGCCGGTCGAGCGGGCGGCCCCCGCCGCCGGCGACGGGATCAAGATCAGCAATCCCGAGCGGGTGCTCGATCCCGATTCGGGCGTGACCAAGGGCGAGCTGGTCCAATATTACCGGACGATCGGCCCGATGATGATGGAATGGGCCGCCGCCCGCCCGCTCAGCCTGGTCCGCTGTCCGCAGGGCCGGTCCCGCAAATGCTTCTTCCAGAAGCACAATACCGGAAGCTTCGGCCCCCACGTCCACCAGATCCCGATCGAGGAGAAGAAGGGCCAGATCGAGGATTACGTCTATGTCGAGGAGGCCGCCGGGATCATCGCCTGCACCCAGATGGGCACGATCGAGTTCCACGGCTGGGGCTCTTCGGTGGCGCAGGTGGAGAAGCCCGACCGACTCGTCTTCGACATCGACCCCGACGAAGGGCTGAGCTTCGACCAGGTCAAGCGGACCGCGCGCGACCTTCACCGCCACCTCGCCGACATGGGCCTGCAGAGCTTTCCGATGACCACGGGCGGCAAGGGCCTCCACGTCGTCGTCCCGCTGACCCCGCAGGCCGAATGGCCCGAGGTCAAGGATTTCGCCCAGCGCTTCGCCGTCGCCCTCGCCACCGCCGAGCCCGAGCGCTTCACCGCCAACCTCGCCAAGGTGAAGCGCAAGGGCCGCATATTCCTCGACTATCTGCGCAACCAGCGCGGAGCGACCGCGATCCTGCCTTATTCCGCGCGGGCCCGCGAGCGCGCCCCGGTGGCGGCGCCGATCAGCTGGGACGAGCTCGAGGATCTGAAGTCGGGCGCCCCCTTCACGGTGCGCGACGGCGAGCAGCTTCTCGAACGCGCCTCCGGCCGCGCTCTCCAGGGCTGGGGCGAGGCCAGCCAGGTTCTTCCGGATTTGTAGGGTCCCCGTCGTCCCGGCGAAAGCCGGGATCTCGGGAGACCCGTCGAGCCTTTTGCGTCCGGAGGTCCCGGCTCGCCGGGATGACGGAGTGTCTTGGCTTTTCCCCCCGCTTCGCCCACCCTTGGCCGGGGGTGACAATGCGCAAGCTAAGCAGCGGCTATTACGTCTTCTTCGCCATGTGCGCGGCGACTCTGACGACCCGCGCCGTGCTCGATTCCAGCTTCCGGAACTCCACCCTCCTCTACCTGCTGATCCCGTTCGGGATCTCGATCCTGCTCACCCTCACCGTCCCGCCGGTCGAGGGCGACTCGCCGGCGCAGCGCTACGGACGGCACATGCGGATCGCGACCATCGTCATGCTCGGCAGCTCGGCGCTGCTGTTCGAAGGCTTTCTGTGCGTCCTGTTCTTCATGCCGATCTACTACATCATGGTCTCGATCGGCTTCGCCTTCAGCTCGCTCGCCGACCGCGACGGCGGCGGCCATGCCGGCGCCTACGCCATTCCGGTCGTCGTCGCCCTGCTCGCCGCCGAAGGCCTGACCGGACCGACCACGGTGCCCCGCTACAACGAGGCGACCTATACGCAGGTCCTGCCCGGCAGCATCGAGTCCCTCCAGGCCAACATGGCCAGGCCGATACGCTTCGAGGCGAGGCGGCACTGGTTCCTCTGGCTCTTCCCGATGCCGACCCGGATCCAGGCGGGAACGCTTAGGCGCGGCGACGTCCACCGGCTCCACTTCGTGTACAAGCGCTGGTTCTTCGCCAACATCCAGCAAGGCGACATGGCGATACGGATCGCCGAGGTGAGCCCGTCGCGAATCCGGACCGAGATAGTCCAGAACGACAGCTACCTCTCCCACTACATGAAGATCGACGGCACCGAGGTGCGCTTCCGCGACGTGGGCGGCGGCCGGACCCAGGTGTCGCTCACCGTCAAATATCACCGCCTGCTCGACCCGGCCTGGTATTTCGGGCCGATGGAGCAGCTCGCCGCCCGGCAGAGCGCCCGCTACCTGATCGACACCATCATCGCCCGCAAGGATGGCTGACATGCCCGACCCCGCCGCCGGCAAGCACGCCTTCAAGGTCAACTCGCTGACCGGCCTCGACCGCGCCAGCCCCGTCGAGGGCGAGGTGCTTTGGGACGGGCCGAGATCGCTGTGGAACAGCGGCTTCCTCCTCGCCGCACTCGTGCTCGGGCCGCTCACCTTCAGCTGGAGCGCGCTGGCGGTCTTTCTCGGCCTCTCGGCGCTCACCTTGTGCGCCGGCCACAGCGTCGGCTTCCACCGGCGGCTCATCCACCGCAGCTTCGAATGCCCCAAATGGCTCGAGCGGGCGATGGTCTACCTCGGCACCCTCGTCGGCATGGGCGGCCCGGTCTGGACGATCGGACTCCACGACAGCCGCGACTGGGCCCAGCGCGAGGCGGATTGCCACTGGTTCCTCCGCCACGGCAAGCCGCTCTGGATCGAGGGCTTCTACTATCTGAACTTCAAGCTGAGGCTCAGGCATCCGCCCGGCTTCGATCCCGGCCCCGGCATCGGCGACGATCCCTTCTACGCCTTCCTCCAGAAGACCTGGATGGCGCACCAGATACCGGTCGCGATCATCCTCTACGCGCTCGGCGGCTGGGCCTGGGTCGTCTGGGGAGTCGCGGTGCGGGTCGCCGCCTGCACGACCATGCACTGGTTCATCTCCTATTTCGCCCACAGCCGCGGCCCCCAGGACTGGACCCTCGATGGCGCCGCCCTGCAGGCCTACAACGTCCCGATCATGGCCATCCCGACGATGGGCGAGAGCTGGCACAACAACCATCACGCCTTCCCCAGCTCCGCCCGCCACGGCCTCTATCCCGGCCAGATCGACCTCGGCTGGTACTTCATCCTCCTCCTGGAGAAGCTCGGCCTCGCCTGGAACATCAAGGTCCCGGCGAAGCTGCCGCCGAGGCCGGGGATCACGCCCACGACCGAGCGCGCCCTGACCGTCGCCGCGCCCGGCCAGGAGGCGATGTGAAATCCTCCCCGAGCTCGCTCGGTGAGGGGGACCATGCGAAGCATGGTGGAGGGGTAATTGGCGCAGGAATCGGGAGGATCACGCTCGCACCCGCTGACTCCGAGCCAACCGCCCCTCCACCACCCTCCGGGTGGTCCCCCTCCCCATCTGCGATGGGGAGGACAAGCCTCGGCGAAGCCCTCCGCCTCTTCCGCGACGCCAACGGTCTCCACCACAACGAACGCCACGCCCGCTGGTGGATCGTCCGAGCCGACCTCGTCATCTTCCCGCTTCCCAACTTCGCCTGGCGCCGCCGAGCCATCGACGCCCACGACGCCCACCACCTCCTCACCGGCTATCCCTGCACCGTGGAAGGCGAGCTCCTCATCGCCGCCTGGGAGTTCGGCGCCGGCCGCTACCCCCATTGGGGCGCGACCCTGTTCTGCGGCCCGCTGGTGCTCGCCGGCCTGCTCTACATGCCCCGCCGAATCCTGGCGGCCTGGCGGCATGGAAGGCGCAGCCGAAGCCTCTACCGAAGCGCCGACCTGGACTGCCTCCACGATCTCCCGCTCGAGGCCGCGAGGGCCCTCGTGCACCGGGACCCGTCCCCGTCCCCCTGAAGTTCCTCGTCATTCCGGCGAAAGCCGGAATCCATGAACACGTCCGGTCGAAATCTCGACGCTCCGGCGTTCATGGATCCCGGGTCAAGCCCAGCCAGGAGGTTTGCGGCCGCTTTGCGCAGATGGCCCGACCCCGCTTCGCCCTTCGCCTCGCTCGCCGCGGCTCGCGCCGACAGCCTATCCGCCTGTCGCTCCATTTTGCTCGCCTGCGCCTGTTGAGCATCGTTAAACTTATCCCATTCCTTGTCCGTGAAACCCTCTCCGCGCTGATATTCGCCCGTCGGGTCCGATCTGTTGACTGGATCATTCTCGACGTAAGAGTAGAGGTTGACCTGATCCTTGTAGCCCACCGGATCGACTTGCAGGAAACGCGCATTCGCGACGCCGCTCCCAAAGCAGGCAATCGCCGTCATGATTGAGGCGATCAATCCACGAGTCTGCGCCATCTCAGCCCCACGTTTTTTCCGCAGGGGGTGGATCACAGAAAACCACGAGGGACAAACGGGATTTGAGCCCTTTTCGAGATATCGAATACGGAGAAGCAGATGCCGTGCGGTGCCGGACTCGGACTCGGGGAATGCGAAGCTAACTTGTGTGTTACATGCCCAACACACGTTCCCCCTTGCGCTCCCCGCCTCCCCTGCCCCATTTAGCGCGCGAAGCGTAACGGAGCGACGACATGGCCACCCAGACCGAGACCAAGCTGAAGCTCGAGGCGCCCGAGGCGCTGCAGACGGTCGAGCCGGCCGAGGCGGCCGGACTCGTTCCCATCGAGGAGGGCGTGAAGTCGAAGCTCGAAACGGTCGTCGACAAGTTCGTCAACGAGCTGGTCGCCGCCGACGCCAACAGCCCGGAATTCGGCAAGAAGGTCGACGAGCTGACCAACATGGGCCGCAAGCAGATCATGGAGGCGGCCGGCCATTCGAACCGCTTCCTCGACCGGCCGATCAAGGCGATCGACAAGGACACGGGAATCGGCGCCGACCTGCTCGAGCTTCGCCGCACGGTCGAGGAGCTCGATCCCGGCCGGCAGGGCAATCTCAGCTCCTCGCGCAAGATCCTCGGCTTCATCCCCTGGGGCAACAAGCTCGGCAATTATTTCCAGAAATACCAGAGCTCGCAGACCCACATCTCGAAGATCCTCAACAGCTTGGCGTCAGGCAAGGAGGAACTGCAGTACGACAACGAGGCGATCAACACCGAGCGCGCCTCGATGTGGAAGACGATGGGCGCGCTCGAGCAGATGATTCACATCTCCAAGCAGCTCGACAAGAAGCTCGAGGACAAGGCCAACGAGCTCGAC
The DNA here is from genome assembly GCA_035714565.1 of Allosphingosinicella sp. Classification (GTDB taxonomy): domain Bacteria; phylum Pseudomonadota; class Alphaproteobacteria; order Sphingomonadales; family Sphingomonadaceae; genus Allosphingosinicella. Next base: position 8,791 of record DASTLX010000009.1, on the reverse strand, counting down.
GCGACCGAGCCGGCCAAGGCCAAGGCGATCCGCGAGACCGCGCTCTTCTACACCCGCCAGCGCACCACCGACCTGCTCACCCAGATGGCCGTTACGGTCCAGGGCTATCTCGCCCTCGACCTCGTCAAGAAGAACAATGTCGAGCTCATCAAGGGCGTCGACCGCGCCTCCACCACCACCGTCTCGGCGCTTCGCACGGCGGTCACGGTCGCCCAGGCGATGACCAACCAGCGCCTCGTCCTCGAGCAGATCACCTCGCTCAACACGACCACCGCCAACGTCATCGATTCGACCGGCGAATTGCTCAAGAGCCAGACCGGCGAGATCCACCGCCAGGCCGCCTCCTCGACCATCCCGCTCGAGACCCTGCAGCGCGCCTTCCAGAACATCTACGACACGATGGACCAGATCGACCAATTCAAGGTCGATGCGCTCTCCAGCATGAAGCAGACCGTCGACACCCTCTCCAGCGAGGTCGAGAAGAGCCGCGGCTATATCGCCCGCGCCGAAGGCGTCGAGCAGAACCGGATCGCCGGGGGCAGCGCGGTCTCGGCGCTCCTTTCCCCGGTCGAAAGCTGACGCGATGACGCGGCCTCCGCGGAGCGTGGACCAGGCGATCGCCCGTTTCGACGAGCTCGTCGCGCGCTACGACGGCGGCAGCCGTGAATCCGCCGACGCGCGCCGCCGGCACTACGGCCGCGCCGCCCGCTCGGTCGGCAAGCGCCTCGCCGGCATCGGCGGCGCGCTCCTCGCGCTCATCCTCGCCACCATCGTCTTCTCGCAGGTCGTCGGCCCGATCGGCCTTGGTGGCCTGTTCCTCGTTAGCCTGCTGACCCTCATCATCCTCGGCGTCTTCGCGCTCTGGCCCTCGGAGCCGAAACGCGTTCAGTATAACGACCAGCTGCCGACCCGGAGCCTGGTCCGCCAGCTCGATTCGATGCTGGTCGCCCGCCGGTCCGCCCTCCCCGCCCCCGCCGCGCGGCGCGTCGACGAGATCGGCGCCCAACTCCCCCTCCTCGAATCCCGCCTCGAGGCGCTCGATCCGCTCGACCCGCTGGCGCAGGACGCCCGCCGGCTGATGGGCAAGCATTTGCCCGAGCTGATCGAGCGCTACGAGAAGGTGCCGGAGCCCTATCGGCGCGAGCGCGACGCCGAGGGCCGCTCGGTCGACGAGCGCCTCGTCACCAGCCTCGACGCGGCGCGCGAGGCGATCGACGACATCGCCGCCCGGCTCGCCCAGTCGGACCGCGACGCGTTCGAGACGCAGGGCCGCTTCATCGAGAGCCGCTATAAGGAATCCGGCGGCATCGGCGGCCAATGATCGGCCTCGACGGCCTCTGGCAGGCGGCCGGCGACCTGCTGCGCCGCCACGTCAAGTCGAAGGCGGTCCGCGACGCCGAGAAGCGCCGCCAGCAGCGCCGGCAGGAACAGGCGAAGCGCAAGGCGAAGCGCGCCGGCGCGGTCGCCGGCGTCACCGGGCTCGGCACGTTCGGCTACGCCGTCACCGTCACGCCGTTCGCCATGGCCGCGGTCGCCGCCGGCGGTGCCGCGGTGGCGGGGCTCACTTTGCTCCACCTCTGGACCTCCGCCCGGGCGAGCCGGGTCCGCTTCTCGCGCGAGGAGCTCGCCGCCCTCCCCGCCCAGGCCGAGGACTGGCTGCTCGACCGCCGCACCTTTCTCCCGCAGGCAGCATGCGCCCCGGTGGACACGATCCTCACCCACCTCGGCGACCTTCCCGAGCGGCTGGAGCGCGTGGAGCCGAACTCGACCCTCGCCTGGGAGGTGCGCAAGCTGGTCGGCGACCACCTGCCGACGCTGGTCAACGCCTGGTGCGCCCTCCCCTCCACCCGCCGCCGGGGCGACAGCCAGGCGCAGATCCGCCTCGTCTCCGGCCTCGGCCGCATCGCCCAGCAGCTCGACCGCTTCCTCGACATATTGAGCCGCGACGAGCGTGCCACCTTGGAAACACGCGACCGCTTCCTTGAGAGCCGCTACGGCGAAGGCCCCCTCTCCGTCTGGTAGCTCAGCCCTCCGCCGCGGCCGCGAGCACCCTTAGCGCCTGGACGAGATGCGGCCGGTCGATCATCCTGCCGTCGAGCGACAGCGCCCCCGCCCCCGGACTCGCCTCGAACGCCGCCACCACCGCCCGCGCATGCGCCACCTCCTCCGCAGACGGCGTGAACGCGGCGTTGATCACCGGCACCTGCGCCGGGTGGATCGCCATCATGCCGGTGAACCCGTCCCGCCGCCCCCGCGCCGCATAGGCGGCGAGGCCGTTGAGGTCGCGGAAAGCCGGATAGACCGTCTCGATCGCCGCCACGCCCGCTGCCGCCGCGCCGAACAGGCAGAATGCGCGGGCGATCTCGTAGGGCGCGGTGTAGCCGCCGTCCTCCTCCCGCGAAGTCGCCGCGCCAATCGCCGCGGGAAGGTCCTCCGCGCCCCAGGTGAGGCCGGCCAGCCGCCGCGCGCCGCCATAGCTGCCGAGCTGGAACATCGCCGCCGCAGTCTCCGTCGCGATCGCCAGGATCTGCGCCGTCGCATTGCCGCCGTGCGTCAGCCGCCGCGCCAGCTCGTCCACCGACGCGCCGCCCTCGGCCTTGGGCAGCACCACCCCTTTGGGATGCGCCGGCAGCACCGCCGCCAGATCCCGCTCCGCCTCCGCGCTGTCGAGCGGATTGATCCGCACCCACAAATTCGCCTCGGCGTGCGCGGCCACGAACTCCCCGACGAACCGCCGCGCCTCCCCCTTCGCCCCCGGCGCCACCGCATCCTCCAGGTCGAGGATCAGCGCGTCGGCGCCGGAGCCCAGCGCCTTCTCCATCCGGTCCGGCCTGTCCCCCGGCACGAACAGCAGCGACCGCAGCCTCACGAGGCACCGCCGCTGAACGTCACCCCCGCCTCCGCATCAGGGCGGTACGTTCGCAGACGCAGACCAGCTCGTCGGCCTGGTTCAGCATGCGGTGCTCGAAGGTGACGATCCCCGCGTCCGGGCGCGAACGGGAGTCCTTGAGGCCGATCACCTCGGTCTCCGCCCGCAGCGTGTCGCCGATGAAGACGGGGCTCGGCATCCGCACCTTGTCGTAGCCGAGATTGGCGACCAGCGTCCCGAGCGTCGTGTCCCCCACCGACAGCCCCACCATCAGCGCGAAGGTGAAGGTGCCGTTGACGACGATCCGTCCGAACTCCGTCCCCGCCGCATAATCGGCGTCGATGTGCAGCGGCTGCGGATTGTGGGTCAGCGCCGAGATGAGGAGGTTGTCCGTCTCCGTCACGGTCCGGTGCGGCTGGTGCTGGATCCGGTCCCCCAGCGTCCATTCCTCGTAGAAGCGGCCTGGCATCTCAACTCCTCCCCGGCACGGGGAAGGGGACCGCACGAAGTGTGGTGGAGGGGTTGCGAGCGAAGCGAGCCCTGCACCGACGCGGGCCCCCTCCACCATGCTTCGCATGGTCCCCCTCCCCGTTCCGGGCAGGAGTCATGACGCCCTCTCCACCCGCACCAGCAGCGTCCCTTCGTTCACCTGCGCCCCCGCCTGGGCGCCGAGCTCCGCCACCACCCCGTCGAAGGGCGCGGACATCGAATGCTCCATCTTCATCGCTTCCACGGTCAAAAGCTTCTGCCCCTTGGCCACCTTGTCCCCCTGCCGCACCTCGACCGAGATGATGCGCCCCGGCATCGGCGAGAGCAAGGCGCCGTCCGACGCCGCCCCGCCCCCCGCCGCCCCGGCGGCGCCGGGAAGCGTGAAGGCAAAAGCCTGGCCGCGCGCGAAGACGAGAACATTGTCCCCTTCCGCCGTCGCCACGCCCTCGATCTCCGGATCGCCGCCGCCCTCGATCACCCGCGTCTCGGTGCCATGGCTGAGCGCCACCCGCAGATCGTCGGCCGCATTCAGCCGGAAGCCCTGCAGCGCATCCCACGGATCGCCCGCTTCCGCCCGCCCGTATTCCGACGCCAGGAGCGCGGTCGTCGCGAGGTTCCACACCGGTTCCGGCGCTATCGGATCGGGCAGCAGTCGGTCGATGCGCGACGGGATGAAGGCGGTATCCACCTCCGCCGCCCGGAAATCCGGATCGTCGGCCGCGCGCGCCAGGAAGGCGGCGTTGGTCCTGACCGGCCACACCTCGACCTGCTCCAGCGTGTCGACCAGCCGGTCGATCGCCTCGTCCCGCGATCCGCCGCGGGCGATCAGCTTGGCGATCATCGGATCGTACCAGGGGCTGATCCGGTCTCCCTCCTCGACGCCGGTATCGACGCGCACGCCGCGGCCGAGCTGGAAGTGGTCGAGCCGCCCGGTCGAGGGCAGGAATTCGTGCGCCGGATCCTCGGCATAGAGCCGCGCCTCGACGGCATGGCCGCGGATCGCCAGCGCCTCCTGCGCGAGCGGCAGCGGCTCGCCGCTCGCCACCCTTAGCTGCCATTCGACCAGATCCTGCCCGGTGATCTCCTCGGTCACCGGATGCTCGACCTGGAGCCGCGTGTTCATCTCCATGAACCACACCCGGTCCGGCCGCAGCCCTTCCGAGGCGTCGGCGATGAACTCGATCGTCCCCGCGCCCACGTAATTCACCGCCTGCGCCGCCTTCACCGCGGCGCCGCACACCGCCGCCCGCGTCGCCGCGTCCATCCCGGGCGCCGGCGCTTCCTCGATCACCTTCTGGTGCCGCCGCTGCAGCGAGCAGTCGCGCTCGAACAGGTGGACGACATTGCCGTGCGTATCGCCGAACACCTGCACCTCGATATGCCGCGGCCGCTCGATATATTTCTCGATCAGCACCCGGTCGTCCCCGAACGCCCCCGCCGCCTCGCGCTTGCACGACGCCAGCATCTCCTGGAACTCGCCGGACGCATTCACCCGCCGCATCCCCTTCCCGCCGCCGCCCGCGACGGCCTTGATCAGCACCGGATAGCCGATCGCGTCCGCCTCCGCCCTGAGCCGCTCCGGCGCCTGCTCCTCGCCGAGATAGCCCGGCGTCACCGGCACGCCCGCCGCGATCATCAGCGACTTGGCCGCATCCTTCAGCCCCATCGCCCGGATCGACGCCGCCTTCGGCCCCACCCAAACCAGCCCCGCCGCCTCGACGGCTTCAGCGAACGCCGCATTCTCGGAAAGGAAGCCGTAGCCGGGATGGATCGCCTCCGCCCCAGCCTCGAGGGCCGCCGCGATGATCCTGGTCGCAACCAGATAGCTCTCCCGCGCCGGCGAAGCTCCGATGTGCACCGCCACGTCCGCCTCCCGCACATGCAGCGCATGCCGATCCGCATCCGAATAGACGGCCACCGTGCCTATGCCGAGCCGCCGCGCGGTGCGGACGATCCGGCACGCAATCTCCCCCCGGTTCGCAATGAGCAGCGAGGCGATCATAACGTCACCTGAAATCCTCCCCCAGCTTGCTGGGGGAGGGGGACCATGCGAAGCATGGTGGAGGGGCGCGCGAAGCGCGACGAGGAACGTGGTCCATGCTCAAGGGCACCGGCAAGGCATGTCGACTTGCGCGAACCCTTCGACGCGAAATGAGCCTTCCGGAGGTTCTCCTCTGGCAGCAGTTGAGGAGGCGCCAGACGGGCCCTAAATGGCGCAAGCAACATCCCGCGGGGCCTTACGACCTCGATTTCTATTGTGACGCCGCGAAGCTGTGCGTGGAAGTGGACGGGGAAGGGCACGAGCGGGGAAATCGGCCGGCCCGAGATGCGCGCCGCGATGCCTGGTTGGCCGAGCAGGGGATCACCACCTTGCGCATCCCCGCGTCCGAGGTCCTGAACAATCTGGAGGGCGTCGTGATTTTCCTCACGGAGACAGCGCGACGCCTTATCGGGTCCTCCCCTGGTCGGAGAGGTGACACGCTGCACGCCTGACGGAGTGATTGCGGGCACCGGAACCGACGCCGGCGGCGTCGGCCCCTCCACCGTCCTTCGGACGGTCCCCCTCCCCCAGCGGCGCTGGGGGAGGATTGAAGCGTGCCGCCGCATTCCTCTCACTTCGTGCACCCCTCCGTCACCTGGTTCCAGGTGATGTTAAGGATGCGCCATTTCCCGCCCGTGCGCACCATGTCGAAATGGTCGGTGCCGCAGTGGAGGAACTTGCCGTTGACGCTGACGTCGTAGCGCCCCCAGACCACCGCCACGTCGCCGTCCACCCGCACCAGCGGATCGAACAGCCGCTCCTCGACGACCACGTTCGGGTCCTTCGGCAGATGCTCGACGAACTGCGCCCAGCTGAAATGGTGGAGCTTCCCCTCCCCCACCGCCGTAGCGCCGCCCTCGGGCAGGGTCAGCGCCAGCATCTTCGCGCTGTCCTTGCTCTTCAGCGTCCCCAGCATCTCCTCTGCGACGGCAAGCACCGCCGCCTCGTCAGCCGCCGGCACGGGCGCCGCCGCCAGGATCATCGCCAACAGGATCATCGCTCTTCTCCCCCTCTGTTCGAGTCCACCCCCGTCATCCCGGCGAAAGCCGGGACCCACGAACACCGCGGCAAGTCAGCGCGCAAAAGCGCCCGAGCGTCCCGCGAGAATTCGTGTTCCCGCGTCCCGGCTTTCGCCGGGATGACGGATAAAAGCCCAAGCGGAGCGAGGACCCGATCATCCCCACCCTCACATCCTGAACAGCCCGAAGCGCGCCCGCTCCGGGATCGGGGCGTTGAGGCAGGCGCTGAACGCAAGCCCCAGCACATCGCGCGTCTGCACCGGGTCGATGATGCCGTCGTCCCACATCCGCGCGGTCGCGTAATAGGGATTGCCCTCGTCCTCGTAGCGCTGGCGGATCGGCGCCTTGAAATCTTCCGCTTCCTCCGCCGACCACTTCTCCGCGTCCTTGTGGACGGTCGCGAGAACGCTCGCCGCCTGCTCGCCGCCCATCACGCTGATCCGGCTGTTCGGCCAGCTGAACAGGAAGCGCGGGCCGTACGCCCTCCCGGCCATGCCGTAATTGCCGGCGCCGAAGCTGCCGCCGATGAGGACCGTCACCTTCGGCACCTGCGCCGTCGCCACCGCGGTCACCAGCTTGGCGCCGTCCTTGGCGATGCCCCCCGCCTCGTACTTGCCGCCGACCATGAAGCCCGAGATGTTCTGCAGGAACAGGAGCGGCGTCCTGCGCTGGCAGGCGAGCTCGATGAAGTGCGCGCCCTTCAAGGCGCTCTCCGAGAAGAGGATGCCGTTATTGGCGAGGATCGCCACCGGCATGCCCCAGATGCGCGCGAAGCCGCACACCAGGGTCGAACCGTAGAGCGGCTTGAACGCGTGGAAATCGGAAGCGTCGACGATGCGGCCGATCACTTCGTGCACGTCGTAGGGCGTGCGCACGTCGTCGGGGATGACGCCGTAGAGGTCGTCCGCGTCGAGCTTCGGCGCTACCGGATCGGCGAGGTCGAGATCGACCGCTTTAACGGTGTTGAGCTTCGCGACGATGCTGCGCACGATCGCCAGCGCATGCTCGTCATTCTCGGCGAGATGGTCGACGACGCCGGAGCGGCGGGCGTGGAGGTCGCCGCCGCCCAGATCCTCGGCGCTGATCACCTCGCCCGTCGCCGCCTTCACCAGCGGCGGCCCGCCCAGGAAGATGGTGCCTTGGTTGCGGACGATCACGCTCTCGTCCGACATCGCGGGGACGTAGGCGCCGCCGGCGGTGCAGCTCCCCATCACGCAGGCGATCTGCGCGATGCCTTCCGCGCTCATCTGCGCCTGGTTGTAGAAGATGCGGCCGAAATGCTCGCGGTCGGGGAACACCTCCGCCTGGTGCGGCAGGTTGGCGCCGCCGCTGTCGACCAGATAGACGCAGGGCAGCCGGTTCTCGCGCGCGATCTCCTGCGCGCGCAGGTGCTTCTTCACCGTCATCGGGAAGTATGCGCCGCCCTTCACGGTCGGATCGTTGGCGACGATCATCGTCTCGCGTCCGGACACCCGCCCGATCCCGGCGATCACCCCCGCCCCCGGCGCCTCGTCGCCGTACATGCCGTTGGCGGCGAGCTGGCCTACCTCGAGGAACGGCGACCCCGGATCGAGCAGCCGCGCCACCCGGTCGCGCGGCAGCAACTTGCCGCGGTCGACGTGCCGCTGGCGATGCTTCTCCGGCCCGCCGAGCGCCGCCGCCGCGACCCGCGCGCGCAGCTCCTCCGCCAGCGCGCGATTGTGCGCAGCATGACGCCGGAACGTCTCCGACCCGTCGTCCACCTTGGAGGTGAGCACGGTCACGCGATTTCCTCCCCGGCACGGGGAGGGGGACCGCACGAAGTGCGGTGGAGGGGGCCCTCCACCTGACACGGCGTGGGTCTCGGGGCCCTCTCCACCAGCCTTTGGCTGGTCCCCCTCCCCGCGCCGGGGAGGATATTCAGGCCCCCCGCGCCGCCTCCTTCTCCTCGAACTCCTGCACCGCTTCCTTGATCACCCGCATCTTGCGCCGGTTCTTGGGGCTGAGGAGATATTGCCAGACCCCGACCAGGTTGACGCAGAACAGGACGATGTTCTGCCACATCAGCCCGCCCGTATCGTCCATGCGCGCGAACAGGATCCAGGCGACGTTCATCGTGCAGAACAGGATGAAGCCGAAGCCGGTCACCCGCCGGCCGAAGTCGCCGGCGAGCATCAGGGCGGCGACGACGCCGCTGATCGTCGCATACCATTCCAGGATCTCGGCCGTGGTCATCCGCTGCTCCGCGCGTGGGTGGACCTGCTGAACGCACGGCCGGGCTGCGGTTCCCCATCGGCCCGCTCCGCCGCGGGCGGGCGAGGCCTTTGCTGATGTCCCCGGCTGTCATGCAGCGATTGCCTAAACGCTGTGCCCGCGGTTGGGAAGCGGCTGGCA
>DASTLX010000008.1:0-55998 GCA_035714565.1 Allosphingosinicella sp. | reverse complement strand
CGTCGAGATACTGGAGCGGCAGGTCGAGGAGTGTCATCAGGATCGCGACCTCGCCCTCGCCGCCGCCCGCTTCCTCTGGGACCGGCTCAAGATCGCCGCGCCCCAGGATGAAGCGATCGAGAAGCTGCGGCCCTATCTGAGCCCGATGCCGGACCTGCCGATTCCGGCGGGGATGAGGCGGCGCCTGCACGACCTGGACGGCGGGCAATGAGCGCCAACGACCCCGAACACAGGCTCGACAAGCTCGGGCTGTTCCTTCTCGCCGGCCTGGTCGTCGTCGTGCTCGGCGGGGTCGTGTTCGGCGTCTTCTACCGAAGCACGGTGCCGGACAAGGGCGACGTGCTGCTCGGCGGCATCGTCACCGGCCTGATCCTGTTCCTGCGCGACCTTGTGAACGCGGTCCGGAGCAGCTGGGAAGAGGTGACCCGGGGCAAGACGATGGACCAGCTCGCCGGCTCCCTGCCGGGCGGGAGCGACGGCCCCTCCGGCACCAAAACCGATCCGCTCCACGTCGCCGGCGCGGATCCCGGAACCAAGCCGGTAACGACCCGGCCGGCGGAGGACGGCGATGACTGAGGAAGAGCGCGAATTGGTGGAGAGGGTCCGGGCCGTGGTGACCGATTATCGCACACGGCAGCGCAAGGCGCTGGAGCTGCGCCGGCCCGAATTCCACGCGGAGGTCATTGCGAGGATGGACCGCTCCGAGGCCGCTCCGATCCTCTACACGGATCTGGAGATACTTCTGCGCCTGGCTGACCGGACGGGTCGGCCATGACGCCTTGGTTCGGCATATCGTTTTACGCGGCCCGACTAAGCGCCTGATATCCAACCGGCGATTTTGGAACGGTTTTACACGGGAAATGGCGGATTTCCGCCAAACCGCCGAGCTTGGGAAGCTTCTGCTCTGCCATTGAGCTACGCCCGCTCGAGCGCTGCGATATCTAGGAAAGGCGGGCGCGCTTGTCGAGACGCTAGCGTCGGTAGGGGGTGAAGCTTCCCAGGACGCAGATCGGGCCGGGAATGGTCTCGCCGGGGCGGCTCGCGCGAAACCGGTCGCCGCGGCAATAGCGGCTGCCATGGACCTCGATGACGATCCGGCTCATTTCATCGAGCCCGGGACATTCCGCGGCGAGCCGGTTGACCCACATCGAGCCTCCCTGCTCGTAGACGAGGGTCTGCCGGCCGCGGGCCACGAGGTTGGCGCCCGGCGAGGCCGACACGCAGTCGCGAGGCTCGCCGGCGGCGCGGCCGGCAAGCTCTCGCTCGAGATCGGTCTCCCCGCTCGAAGGGCCGGGCTCGGCGGCGGCGCAGGCCGAGACGAGGAGCAGGAGCGGCAAGAGGCGCATGGCGGGCTTCCCTCGGGGCGGGTTCGAAACGCCCGGTCGCCGCCGACGGTCCCGGTTCAGGAATGCTCCGCGGCGAAGGCGGCGGCCGCGCCGAACAGGCCCGGCTGCTCATGGGTGATGATCTTGACCGGCATCTCGTCCATCCGCCGCTCGAATCGGCCCTTGGCGATGAAGCGGTCCCGAAAGCCCGAGCGGGGCAGGTGGCCGGCCAGGCGAAGGCCGAGCCCGCCCCCGATCGCCACCGCCTGCGCGCCCTGAGCCAGGGCGATGTCGCCGGTGACCGCCCCGAGGGAAAGGCAGAAACGGTCGAAAGCGGCGGCGGCAAGGCTGTCCTCGCCGGCCATCGCCGCCTGCCACAGCGCCTTCTCGTCGCGGAAGCGGACGTCGCGGCCCTCGATCGCGGCCAGCGCCTCGTAAAGGTTGGTGAGGCCCATGCCCGAGGCGACCCGCTCGACCGAGACCCGCCGGTGGCGGGTCCGGAGCTGGACGAGGATCCGGTCCTCGAGGCCGTCGAGCGGAGCGAAATCGACATGGCCGCCCTCGGTCTCGATGACGTGATAATGGCCGCCGCGGCGCAGCAGCTGGGCGACTCCGAGGCCGGTCCCGGGGCCGACGATGCTGATCACCCCGTCCTCGGGCAGCGGTCGGTCCGGTCCGCACAGACGGCTGAAATGCTCGTCGCCCAGTTGCGCCACGGCGTGGGCGACGGCGCCGAAATCGTTGACGATCGTGTAGCGCTCGGCGCCGAGCTTCTCGGGAATCAGGGCGGGGCGGATGACCCAGGGGTTGTTGGTCAGCTTGAGCACCTCGCCCTGGACCGGGCCGGCGACCGCGATCGCGGCGGCCTTCGGAAGGGGCTTGCCCGCCGAGGCGCCGAACGCCTCCCAGGCGGTCTGCAGGCTGGCATGCTCGGCGGCCCTGAGCGTGCAGACCTCGCCGAGGCGGAGCACGCGCCCGCCGCCGACCTCGGCGAGGGCGAAGCGGGCGTGGGTCCCGCCGATGTCGATGGCGACGATCTCGGTCACGGTCGGCCGGCACCAAGCAGAAAGGCGAGGGGGATGTCCACCCGCGCCCGCCCGCTATTCTCGTCGTGCGCGGCGATAGCGACCACCGCGGCGAAAGGGGTCACTTGCGCCCTCCCGCAACGAATCGGATCGCCTGGCCGCCGCCCGGCGCCAGCCGAAGCCTGAGGACGTCGGCGCTGGTCACGTTGCGCTCCTCGATGACGATCTCCTTGCCCTTGCCGCGATAATCGGCGTCCGGTCCGTCGCGATAGATCTGGGCTCGATAGGTCCTGCCCGGCGTGAGGAAGGACAGGGGCGTGTCGAGCACCCTCGGGTTCTCGTCCGTCACCGACCCCAGATACCAATTCTCGCTGTTCCGGTCCTTCCTCGCGATGGTGACGAAGTCGCCGATCTCGCCGTTCAGGACCAGGCTTTCCGCCCAGTCGGTGGGCACGTCCTTGATGAACTGGAAGGGCCGCATCTCCTTCTCGTAATTCTCGATGAGGTCGGCGGCCATCGCGATCGGCGAATAGATGACGACGTAGAGGGCGAGCTGCTTCGCCTGGGTCGACAGGATCGGCTGGCCCCGGCCCTCGAGGCTGAGGATCCCGGGGGTGAAGTCCATCGGGCCGGCGAGCATCCGCGTGAAGACGAGGTTGGCTTCATGCTCGGGCGGGTTGGGCGGCTGGCCCCAGGCGTTGAACTCCATCCCGCGCGCGCCTTCCCGGGCGACCCAGTTGGGCCAGGTGCGCCTGAGCCCGGTATCCTTGATCGGCTCGTGCGGATTGATCCCGATATGCCGCTCGGCCGCTTCCCGGACCACCTTGAGGTGGTGGCGCGCCATCACCTGGCCCTCGTGCCATTCGAAGCGGATCCTGCCGTCGGCGCCGCGCGCCTGGATCCCGCCCATGTCGGCGACGTAGCCGGTCTTGACGGCGTCGATCCCGAGCCTTTGGTACAGGTCGAGCGCGGCCTCGAGCTGGGGCTCGTAGACGGCGATGTTGCCGGCCGTCTCGTGATGGCCGATCAGGTGGACCCCGCGTTCGCGGGCGTAGCGGGCGAGCGCCTCGATGTCGAAGTCGGGATAGGGCTCGGTGAAGCTGAAGTCGGCGCCGTTCGCGAACCAGTCGTCGTTCCAGCCCTTGTTCCAGCCCTCGACGAGGACGCCGCGAAAGCCGTGGCGGGCCGCGAAGTCGATGTAGCGCTTGACGTTGGCGGTGGTGGCGCCGTGTTTCGGGCCGGGGCCCCAGCTCTCCTTGTCGAGGTGCATAGCCCACCAGACGCCGACATATTTGAACGGCCTGAACCAGCTTCGGATGTCGGGAAGCCGGCTCGGCTCGTTGAGGTTGAGGATGAGGTTGCTGGCGACGAGGCCGCCGGCGCTGTCGGCGATCTGCATCGTCCGCCACGGCGTCGCGAAGGGCGCCGACCGCTTCACCTTCGCGCCTTCGGACGCGGGGGTCAGCACGGCCCGGAAGCGGCCGTGGCCCTCGTTCTGCAGGTTCATCCCCGAATAATCGACCAGCGCCGCCTCGTGGAACGCGATGTGGAGGCCGCCGTCGGTGCGGACGGTCATCGGGGTCTGGGCGATGCCGACCTCGCTCAGCTTCGTCCGGTTGTAGAGATATTCCTCGCGATTCCACTGGAAGGCTGGGATCCACCAGACCGTGCCGGGATCGGCGAGCGCGAATTCGGTGATCTCCTCGCCGATATTGACCTCGCGAAGCGACGGCTGCTCGGGAAATTCGTAGCGAAAGCCGACGCCGTCGTCATAGGCCCGGAACACCAGGTCGACGCTCCGCCTCGGCGCCGCCTTCTCGGTGAGCCGGACGCGGAGCTCGTTATAGCGGTTGCGGACGAAGCGGCGCTCTCCCCACGGCTGCTCCCAGGTCTCGTCCGCGCTCCGCCGCTCGCTCGAGGCGATCTCGAAATTGCGCTCCAGCTTGGGCGCGTCGGTCAGGATGAAGCCGAGGCGCGAGGGGAGGATGACCGGCCGGCCCAGCCGGGAGACGCTGTATTCGGGCCGCCCTTCGCCGTTCACGTCGACCGTCACGCTGAGCACCCCTTCGGGCGAGGAGACGCTGACCGGCGCGGCCACGGCCGGGGCGGCGAGAAGGGCGGCGAGCGCCAGCAGGATCCGGATCATCGTCTCAAGCCCCTTGCGTGGTTCGCAACATTTGCAGCAAAGTTTGCAACATGAGCCGCCGCACCACCCGCCTCGAGGACATCGCCGCCCTGGCCGGCGTCTCCATATCGACGGCTTCGCGCGCGCTCAACGACAGCCCGGCCGTCAACGCCCGGACCAAGCAGCTGATCTGGAAGCTGGCGCGCGAGCAGGATTATCCGTTCCGTCGCTACATGCCCGCGGGCCCGATCGGGGCGACCGGAACGATCGCCCTGGTCGTCCCGCCGCCGCAGGGGCGCGAGGCCCAGATCGACGATCCCTTCCTGCTCGAGCTCTTCGCCGGGATCAGCGACGCGGCCCGGGCCCGCGGCTGCGACCTCATCGTCAGCCATATCGCTCCCGCCAATTTCGACGACCTCTCCGCGGCGATGACGACGAGCCGGGCCGACGGAGTCATCTTCCTCGGCCAGAGCTCGCTTCACCACGCGCTCAACCGGCTCGCCCAGAGCGAGGCGCGGTTCGCCGTCTGGGGCGCCCAGCTGCCCGACCAGGCCTATTGCTCGGTCGGCTCGGACAATCTTGCCGGCGGCCGCCGCGCGACCCTCCACCTGGTCAGGCTGGGCCGCGAGCGCATCGTCTTCCTCGGCGACACCGAGGCGCCCGAGGTCGCACAGCGGGTCCGCGGCTATGTCGAGGCGCACGAGCAATATGGCCGCTCCCTCGATCCCGAGCTGATGGTCCCGGCGCATTTCACCGTCGAATCGGCCGAGGCGTCGGTCGACGCGCTTCTGGCCCGGGGCGTCGAGTTCGATGGGATCGTCGCCGCCAGCGACCTCATCGCGCTGGGGGCGATACGCTCGCTCCTTCACCACGATCTCGCCGTGCCCGGCGACGTCTCCGTCGTCGGCTATGACGACGTGCCCTTCGCCCGCTACAGCCGCCCGGCCCTGACCACGGTCAAGCAGGACACCGCGCGCGCCGGCCGGCTGCTCGTCTCCAAGCTTCTCGACGCCGGCGCCGCCACCGACATGCGCTCCGAGCGCCTGCCCACCGACCTCATCGTGAGGGAGACCTGCGGAGGTTAGCGTCATGGATTCCTGCCCCGGATTTCCGGGGGAGGGGGACCAGGCGAAGCCTGGCGGAGGGGTTCTTCCGGCGTTGACGGAACCCCTCCACCGCGCTTCGCGCGGTCCCCCTCCCCGCGGAATCGCGGGGAGGAATTTCACAGGGCCCGCTCGGCGACGAGCCCCGAAAGCGGCGCCATCGGCTCGCCGACCCGCTCGACGACCCGCCAGCCCGACGGCAGCGCCCAATCCACGCTCTCCCCGCCCAGGTTGAAGGCGCAGAGCAGCGCTTCCGCCCCCTCGCCGCGCTCGAAGGCCAGCAAGGGCGCCGGCGCCTCGATCCGGCGGATCGTTCCCGTGCGCAGCACCGGCCTCGCCCTGCGCAGCGCCACCAGCCGCCGCGTCAGGTTGAGGGTCGAGTCGGGGTCGCGTTGCTGGCGGTCGACCGCGAGCGCGAGGTGGCCGGGATCGACCGGAAGCCATGGCTCGCCGGTCGAGAAGCCCGCCTTCGCCTCGTCGCCGAGCCAGGGCATCGGGGTCCGGGCGCCGTCGCGGCCCTGGGTCTCTGGCCAGTTGGCGATCGCCTCCGGGTCGCGGAGCCGCTCGAACGGCACGTCGGCCTGGGGCAGGCCGAGCTCCTCGCCCTGGTAGAGGAAGACATTGCCCCTCAGGCACATGAGGAGGAGCATGGCCTGCTTCGCGAACCCCCTCGAGTCGCGCCCGCCGAGCCAGCGCGAGACCACCCGCGGCGCGTCGTGGTTGGAGAAGGCCCAGCTCGGCCAGCCCTCGCCGGGCTCGCCGGGCCAGAGCCGCATCGCCGAATCGATCAGCTCCGGGGTCAGGCTTCGCGCGTAGAGGAAGTTGAAGCCGTAGGCGCTGTTCAGTCGGTCCGGCCCCTCGGTGTAGAGCTTCATCTCGCTGTCGGCCTGCTCGCCCCCCACCTCGGCGACGGTGAAGGTCGCGCCGTAATCGTCGATCGCCTGGCGCAGGCGCGTGAGGAAGCCGGGGATGGCCGGGTGCGACTGATTGTGGAAATGATGCTGGAAGTCGAACGGCCGGGTGCGACGCCCGACGCCCTCGCGGACCGGCGGATTGTCGCGCAGCCCGGGGTCGTGCATCGCGAAGTTGATCGCGTCGAGGCGGAACCCGTCGACGCCCCGGTCGAGCCAGAAGCGGGCGGTCGCGATCAGCGCGTCCTGGACCTCGACATTGTGGACGTTGAGGTCCGGCTGCTGGCTGAGGAAATTGTGCAGATAATATTGGCCCCGGCGGCCGTCCCAGGTCCAGCTCGGGCCATGGAACACGGACTGCCAGTTGGTCGGCGGCGAGCCGTCCGGCTTGGCGTCGGCCCAGACGTACCAGTCGGCCTTGGCATTGTCGCGGCTCGACCGGCTCTCCTGGAACCACGGATGCTGGTCCGAGCTGTGCGAATAGACCTGGTCGATCAGCACCCTGAGGCCGAGCCGGTGGGCGCGCTCGAGCAGCCGGTCGAAATCGGCCAGGGTGCCGAACACCGGGTCGACCCCTCGATAGTCGGCGATGTCGTAGCCGAAGTCCTTCATCGGCGAGGTGAAGAAGGGCGAGAGCCAGATGCCGTCGACTCCGAGCGAGGCGACATGGTCGAGCCTCGCGGTGATCCCGGCGAGGTCGCCGACCCCGTCGCCGTTCGAGTCGGCGAAGCTGCGCGGATAGATCTGGTAGATGACGGCGCCGCGCCACCATTCGTCCGCCGCTCCCGCGGCGTCGAAACGCTCGGTCGCGATCTGGTTCACCGCGCGGTCCTGCAGACGAGATAATCGAGCGCGGGAACCTCGACCCGGTAGCTGCCGGGCGCGGCCGACCGGGCGGAGCAGCGGCCGCGAACGGAGGTCCAGCGTTCGGAGCCGGCGCCGACGGCGACGTTGGAGGCCACCGGCGCGGTCGAGCTGTTGAAGAGGACGAGGGTCTCGCCGCCGCCCGACGGGGCGAGGCGCGAGAGCGCGAAGAGGCCGGGCTTGTCGCCATAGGCCCGGACCACCTGCTCGCCGCGGCTCAGCGCCGGGTCGGAGCGGCGGATCGCGGCCAGCGACGCGATCGCCCGGTAGAGGCGCGAGCCGGGGTCGAAGTTGGCGACCGCCGTGGTCGCCGAGGACCCGACCAGCTTGTTGTCGTTGTAGATGGCGACCTTGCTCGCGAACATGTCCTCGCGCGCGTCCTGGTCGCCGCCGTCGCCGGCGAAGCCCTGCTCGTCGCCATAATAGATTACCGGCACCCCGCGGGCGAGGAACAGGATGGCGTGGCCGAGGATGACCCGCTTCGCCACCTCCTCGTCGTCGGCGCCGGGATTGGCCTCCCGGACGAAGCGGGCGAAGCGGCCCATGTCGTGGTTGCCGAGGAAGGTGGGCAGCCGGCGGGCCGTCGCCTCGCCGCCGGCGTAGAGCGGGTCGGCCGCGAACAGGCGCTCGAGCCGGGCGGTCCCGGCGCCCTTGGCGACCACGTCCGTCACCGCCGACTGGAAGGCGAAGTCGAGCACGGTCGGATAGGAATCGACGCGGGTGAACCGGGCCAGCATCCCCGGATCGGGATCGTAGACCTCGCCGAAGATGTGGAAATTGGGGATTCCGCGAGCCTTGGCCCGCTCCAGCATCGCCGGAACGAAGGCCTGCCAGAATTCCGGATTGACGTGCCGGGCCGTGTCGATCCGGAATCCGTCCACGCCGAAATCGTCGATCCACTGGCCGAATATCTCGATGAAGCCGGCGACCACTCGCGGATGCTCGGTGAACAGGTCGTCGAGCCCGGCGAAGTCGCCCATCGTCGAGCTCTCGCCGCTGAACGTCGAGTCGCCGCGATTGTGGTAGTAGATGGGATCGTTGAGCCAGGCCGGCTTCTTCACGCCCGCCTCGGCCGCCGGGACGTAGGGCGTGTAGGCGTAATCGGGGCGGGTCAGCCGGGCGAAATTGTCCGGCCGCTGGGCCGGCTTGCCGATGCCCTCGAAGCCGGGGTTGAGCGGCTCGCCGGACAGCCCGCCGCGGCGGCCGTGCGGATAGTCGGCCAGGCTCCGATAGGCGCAGTCGTTGGCCGGGCATTCGCGATACTTGATGACGTCGGCGCTGTGGTTGGTGATGATGTCGAGATAGACCTTCATGCCCCTGGCATGAGCCGCGTCGACCAGGCGCTTCAGGTCCTGGCGGGTGCCGAAATGCGGATCGACGTCGGTGAAGTCGGTGATCCAGTAGCCGTGATAGCCCGCCGATTCCCGCCCGGGCGGGCCCTGCACCGGCTTGTTCCTGTAGATCGGCCCGAGCCAGATCGCCGTCGCTCCGAGGCCGGCGATATAGTCGAGCCTGCGGGTCAGGCCCTTCAGGTCGCCGCCGTGGTAAAAGCCCTTGGCGGCGGGATCGAAGCCGGTTTGCAGGCGGCCGCCGGAAAGGCCGCCCCGGTCGTTGGCGGGATCGCCGTTCTCGAACCGGTCCGGAAGCACGAAATAGACGATTTCGTCCTCCGGAGCGCGGTCGAGATAGGCGTCGGCGGCCGCGGCGGAAGCCGAGCCGGCCGACGCGAAAGCGAGCGCCGCCGCCATTGCCAGTTTGAGCCGCATAACTGTCCCTTCCGCGGCGGGGCCGCTTTTTGCAATTGTTTGCAGAAGCTCGGCGGCGCGGTCAAGGGGTGCTTCCCCACCCGCCGGGCGGCGGTGGTTTGCCTTTGAGAATGCAAGGAAAACCTCGACTTTGGACAGGTCGGACCGGGTGCGAACGCGCTCGTGCGAATTTTTCCCACTTGCAAGTTCTGCGATAAATTTGCAGTCATTTGCGAAAGCTATCAGACCGCGAGCCAATCGCGGCCCCGCCGAGTCGGGCGGAAGGCGTTCGAGCCCGGCTCCGGCGGATCGAAGAGGGGATGCGTTGCTGCGTGCTTTTTGGCCGTTTTCGGTCGGATCGCGGTCCTTTCCCCAAAGATGCAACGGGTTGTCCGGATGGGGGCATTCGGCGGCTGAATGGAGGACCCGAGAATGACGAATCGCTTCGACTCCAGTCGGTTGAACTTGCTCGGCGGCGCAGCCGTCCTGGCGCTCGCTCTGGGCGCCGCGTCTCCGGCCCGGGCCCAGGACGTGCCGGATCCGGAGGAGACCAGCGAGGCGGCGACCCCGGCCGAAGGCAGCGAGGCCGACGTCGCCGGGACCGAGGAGGACATCGTCGTCACCGGCTTCCGAGCCAGCCTCGAAAACGCGGTCAACGAGAAGAAGCAGCAGGACCAGATCCTCGAATCGGTTTCCGCCGAGGATATCGGCAAGCTTCCCGACGCCTCGATCGCCGAATCGATCGCCCGCCTTCCGGGCCTGACTTCGCAGCGCCTGTCGGGCCGGGCCAACGTCATCTCGATCCGCGGCTTCGGCCCCGATTTCTCGATGACCCTCCTCAACGGCCGCGAACAGACCTCGACCGGCGACAACCGCGCCGTCGAGTTCGACCAATATCCCTCCGAGGTCGTCCGCCAGGTCAACGTCTACAAGTCGCCAAGCGCGAGCCTGGTCGGCCAGGGCCTGGTCGGAACGGTGGACATCCGGACCATCCGTCCGCTCGATTTCGGCGGCCGCCAGGTCCTCGCCGTCGGCGCCCGCGCCTCCTACGCCGATCTCGGCAAGCTCAACTCCGGCTCGCGCGACCTCGGCTACCGGGTCAACGGCACCTTCGTCGACCAGAATGCCGACGACACGTTCGGAGTGGCCATCGCCGCCTCCTATGTCGACGAGCCCTACCAGCTTCAGGAATATAACGCCTGGGGCTATCCCGGCAGCGGCACCGCGGCCGACCCCTATGTGATCGGCGGCGCCAAGCCCTACGTCACCTCGACCCGGCTGAAGCGCCTCGGCCTCCAGGGCACCTTGCAGTTCAAGCCGACCCGGACCCTGACCGCGACGGTCGACGCCTTCTACTCCAACTTCAAGGACGACCAGATCAAGCGCGGGATCGAGCTTCCGCTCGCCTGGGGCAATGCCAGCCTCCAGCCGGGATCCGGCAAGGTCGAGAACGGCTTCCTCGTCTCCGGAATCGCGACGGGCGTCGAAGGCGTCATCCGCAACGACGCCTTCGAGCGCCACGCCAACCTCTATTCGGGCGGCCTCAACCTCAACTATGAGGGCGAAGGCGGCCTCAACGCCTTCCTCGACATCGGCTATTCGCGCACCGACCGCAACGAGCTGATCCTGGAGAGCTATTCCGGCACCGGCTTCGGCGCCGGCAACGGCGCCCGCGACACGATCGGCTTCCAGGCGACGGAGCGCGGCATCGTCTTCGATCCGACGCTCGATTATTCCAACACCGGCCTGATCAAGCTGACCGACCCGCAGGGCTGGGGCGGAGGCGTCGTTCCCCAGGTCGGCTATTACAACAACCGGATCGTCGACGACGAATTGTGGCAGTTCCGCGGTCAGGTCGAGAAGGAGCTGGAGACCGGCTTCCTTTCCGCCGTCAAGGCCGGGGTCAACTACACCGCCCGCGAGAAGAGCCTGACCCCCGACGAGGCGCTGCTCAGGCTCGCCGGCGGCGCCCTCGAGACCCCGATCCCGACCCAGTTCCTGCGCGAGCCGACCAACCTCTCCTATCTCGGCCTCGGCCCGATGGTCAGCTACGATCCGCGCGAGCTCCTGGCCGCGGGCAACATCTACACCCTGGTCTCGAACAACCTGAACGGGGACGTCCTCGCCAAGGCCTATGTCGTCAACGAGGATCTGCTGACCGGCTACGTGCAGGCCGACATCAGGGCCGAGCTCGGAAGCTCGACCCTCACCGGCAATGTCGGAGTCCAGGCCATCCACACCGAGCAGTCTTCGAGCGGCCTGGTGAACAACGGCGGAGTCCTGACCCCGAGCGAGCTCGGCGCGAAATTCTGGGACATATTGCCCAGCCTCAACCTCGCGCTTCGCACCGACACCGACTGGGTCTTCCGCCTCGCTTTGGCCCGCGAGATCCAGCGGCCCCGGCTCGATCAGATGCGGGTGGCGATCGCCTACGGACTCAACGTCAACGAGAAGATCATCACCGGCACCGGCGGCAATCCGCTGCTTCGCCCGATCCGGGCCAACGCGGTCGACTTCAACGTCGAGAAATATTTCGGCCGCTCGGGCTACGTCGCCCTGCAGGTCTTCTACAAGGACCTGAAGAACTTCATCTACGACCCCAGGGAGACCGCCTTCGACTTCACGGGCTTCCCGCTCAGCCCCGCCGACGAAGCGCTGGTGACGACCCGAATCGGGCGGCTCGGCACGGCCGTCAACCTGCAGGGCGGCCACATGTACGGCGCCGAGGCTGCAGGGACGCTGCCGTTCAGCGTCTTCGCCGACGCGCTCGACGGCTTCGGGATCACCGGCGGGCTCGCCTACACCAAGACCCGGATCCGCGAGACCCCGACCAGCGATCCGGAGCCGATCCCGGGCTATTCGAAATGGGTGGCGAACGGCACCGCCTTCTTCGAGCGGGCCGGCTTCTCCGCGCGCGGCAGCGTCAGGCACCGGACCGGATTCCTCGGCGAGCTTTCGGGCTTCGGCGGCAACCGGACGCGCAGGCAGGCGCTGCGCGAGACCATCGTCGACGCCCAGATCGGCTACGAGTTCCAGCCCGGCTCCAGGCTCGAGGGCCTGTCCGTCTACCTGCAGGGCCAGAACCTGACCGACGAGCGCTTCGCCACCGTCTTCAACCCGGCCAACCCGCTGACCGTCATCGACTATCAGATTTACGGGCGCCGCTTCCTGGCCGGCTTCAACTACAAATTCTGACGTCGCCGCGAGCGATGGGACGGGCCGCGTCTTCGGGGGGGAGGCGCGGCCCGTTTCATGTTAGGCACCGCGCATGGTGAGCCGGATCGTGATCGTCGGCGGCGGCACCGCCGGCTGGATGGCGGCGGCGGCGCTGGCGCGCTTCGCCGGCCGCCAGGCGGACATCCGGCTGGTCGAATCCGAGGAGATCGGGACGGTCGGGGTCGGCGAGGCGACGATCCCGCAGCTTCGGCTGTTCAACGCCGGGCTCGGCCTCGACGAGGACGAGTTCGTCCGGGCGACCGCGGGCACCTTCAAGCTGGGGGTGCAGTTCGTCGGCTGGGGCGCCCCCGGCCGGCGCTACATCCACGCCTTCGGGACGATCGGCCGCGACCTCGGCCTGGTGCCGTTCCACCATTACTGGCTTCGGCACCGGGCGGCAGGGAGCCCGGACTGGATCTGGGATTATTCCGCCTCGGCGCAGGCCGCCCGGCTGGGCCGCTTCGGCCGGTGGGAGGAGGGGGCCGGTCGGCTTCCCAGCGGGCTCGCCCACGCCTTCCATTTCGACGCCTCGCTCTACGCCGCCCGCCTTCGTCGCTACGCCGAGGCCCGCGGCGTCCGGCGCTCGGAGGGCAAGGTGAGGGCGGTGCCGCTCCGGAGCGCGGACGGCTTCGTCGAAGCCGTCGTCCTCGAGAGCGGCGAGCGCATCGAAGGCGACTTCTTCGTCGACTGCTCGGGCTTTCGCGGGCTGATCATCGAGCAGGCCCTCGGCACGGGCTATGAGGACTGGTCCAGGTTCCTGCCTTGCGACCGGGCGCTTGCCGTGCCTTGCGAATCCGGCGGCGAGTTCACTCCCTATACCCGGGCGACGGCGCTCGAGGCCGGCTGGCAATGGCGGATCCCGCTCCAGCACCGAACCGGCAACGGCCATGTCTATTGCAGCGCCTTCATGAGCGACGACGAGGCGGAGCGGGTGCTGCTCGCCAATCTCGACGGCCCCGCCCTGGCCGACCCACGGCCGCTTCGCTTCGTCACCGGCAAGCGCCGCAAGGCCTGGAATCGCAACTGCGTCGCGCTCGGCCTGGCCGGCGGCTTCATGGAGCCGCTCGAATCGACCAGCATCCACCTCATCCAATCCGGAATCTCGCGATTCCTGGACTTCTTTCCGAGATCCGACGCATTCGTCGCGGAGGAGGTGGACGAGTTCAACCGCCAGACCGACGCCGAATGGCTGTCCGTCCGCGACTTCCTTGTCTTCCATTACTGGGCGAACGGCCGCGACGGCGACTTCTGGGCCGCCTGCCGCGAAATATCCGTGCCGGAGAGCCTTCGGCGCCGCGTGGCCCTCTTCCGCGCCAACGGCCGGATATTCCGAAAGGCGGAGGAATTGTTCGCCGAGGTCGGCTGGCTCCAGGTGATGCTCGGCCAGGGCGTGGTTCCGGAAGGCTATCATCCGCTCGCCGACCAGCTTTCCGAGGACCAGCTCGCCGAGTTTCTCGGCCTCGCCGGGAAGCATGTCGACCATGTCGTCGGCCGGCTTCCCGCCCATGAGGAATTCGTCGCGCGCCACTGCGCGATGCCATCGCCGACCGCGGTCGCCAGTGCAGGAGCCGATGCGTGAACGACGTGCAGCCAGTCGCCCTCAAGCCCAGGCTCGGCCTGGCGCAGATGTGGAACATCAGCTTCGGCTTCTTCGGAATCCAGATCGGCTTCGCGCTCCAGAACGCCAATATGAGCCGGATCTTCCAGTCGCTCGGGACCAGCCTCGACGACCTGCCGGCCCTGTGGGTGGCGGCGCCGCTGACCGGGCTGCTCGTCCAGCCGGTCATCGGCCATATGAGCGACCGCACCTGGCTCGGCCGGCTCGGACGTCGGCGTCCCTATTTCCTGGCCGGAGCGATCCTCGCCGCCTTGTCCCTGTTCGCGATGCCGCTTGCCCCGGCCCTGCTCTTCGCCGCCGCGATGCTGTGGGTGCTCGACGCCTCGCTCAACATCTCCATGGAGCCGTTCCGGGCGTTCGTCGGCGACATGCTGAGGAAGGACCAGCACAGCGCCGGCTATGCGGTGCAGACGGCCTTCATCGGCGCCGGGGCGGTGGTCGGGTCGATCTTCCCCTGGGCGCTCGAGCAACTGGGCGTGTCCAACGTCGCCGCCGGCGGCGGCATTCCCGATACGGTGCGCTACGCTTTCTGGTTCGGAGGCGCGGCGCTGTTCCTGGCGGTGCTGTGGACCGTCCTCACGACTCGCGAATACAGCCCGGAGCAGATGGCCGAATTCGAAGGCGGCCGCGCCGAGGCGCAGGACCAGGCCGTCCGAATGCTGGCCGCGCGGAGCTTCGCCTCGAGCCTCGCCTGGATCGGCGCTGGATCGCTGGTGGTGCTCGCCGTCCGGCAGCTCGGCCTCGAGAAGGAGGTCTATCTGCTCGGCGGCCTGCTCGTCGCCTACGGCCTCGCCAGCCTGCTGACCATCAGGGGGGCCCGGGGCGGAAGCGCGCCCGGGATGCTCGGCCACATCGTCGGCGATTTCGCCGGAATGCCCGTGCTGATGAAGCGGCTCGCGCTGGCGCAGTTCTTCAGCTGGTCGGCCCTCTTCATCATGTGGATCAATACGACTCCGGTCGTGGCGCAATATTTCTACGGCGCCGCCGACGCCGACAGCCCGGCCTATCAGGAGGGGGCCAATTGGGTCGGGGTCCTGTTCACCGCCTATAACGGGGTCGCCGCCGTTGCCGCCCTCACCCTGTTGCCGCTGCTGGCGGCGCGGATCGGGAGGGTGAGGACCCACGTCGCCGCCCTGCTCGCCGGCGCCGCCGGCTATCTGAGCTTCTTCCTCCTCGACGACCCCAGGCTGCTTCTGGTCAGCGAGATCGGGGTCGGCATCGCCTGGGCGTCGATCCTGGCGATGCCCTACGCCATCCTCGCCTCCGCGCTGCCGCAGCGGAAGCTCGGGATCTACATGGGCCTGTTCAACGTCTTCGTCGTCGTGCCGCAGCTGCTCGTGGCGACCGTGATGGGATCGATCATGAAGCGCTTCTTTCCGGACGATCCGATCTGGACCATGGCCTTCGCCGCCGGGACCATGGCGCTCGCCGCCCTCGCGATGCTTCGGGTCGAGGAGCCGGCCAGGGACGAGGCCGAATGATCCGGCTTCTTCTCGCCCTGGCGGCCCTAATGCTGTCGAGCGTCGTGGCCGCCGCGGACCCTTACGATCCGGTCGACCTCGGCGGGGCCAGGCATCCGGAATGGTCGAAGGATGCGGTCCTCTACCAGCTCAACACCCGGCAGTTCACGGCGGAGGGGACGTTTCGCGCCGCCGAGAAGCAGCTCCCGCGCCTGAAGGCGCTGGGCGTCGACATCGTCTGGCTGATGCCGGTCCACCCGATCGGCGAGAAGAACCGCAAGGGGACTTTGGGAAGCCCCTACAGCGTGCGCGACTATTACGCCGTGAACCCGGAATTCGGGACGATGGCCGATCTCAAGTCCTTCGTCGCCGCCGCCCACAAGCTCGGCATGCACGTCATCCTGGACTGGGTCGCCAACCACAGCGCCTGGGACAATCCGCTCGTCGCCCGCCACCCCGAATATTACGACCGCGACTGGAAGGGCGAGTTCCGGCCGACCCCGTGGTGGGACTGGTCGGACATCATCGACTTCGATTTCCGCCAGGTGGGAATCCGCCGCTACATGGCGGACGCGATGCTGTTCTGGGTGCGGGAGGCCGGCGTGGACGGCTTCCGCGCCGACGTCGCCGCCTACATGCCGCTCGATTTCTGGGAGCGGGTGCGAGGCGATCTCGACAAGGTGAAGCCGGTGTTCATGCTCGCGGAGGCGCAGATGCGCGACCTCCACTACCGCGCCTTCGACGCGAGCTACGCCTGGGGCTGGTACGGCGCGGTCGCCGATATCGCCCAGGGCAAGGCCGACGTCGGCGCGCTGTTCGGCTATTACAGCGAGAATGAGAGCGCCTGGCCGGCCGGCGCGATGCGAATGGCCTATGTCGAGAATCACGACCAGAATGCCTGGCACGGCACCCAGTTCGAGAAATTCGGCCCGGCGCTCGTCAACGCCATCGTCCTGTCGGTCGCCGGCGAGGGCATTCCGCTCATCTACAACGGCCAGGAAGCGGGCAATCCCAGGCGGCTGCAATTCTTCGAGCGGGACCCGATCGCCTGGCGGCCGCACCCGATCGGCGACCTCTACAGGCGCCTGTTCGAGCTCAAGCACCGCAACCGGGCCCTGTGGAACGCGCCCTGGGGAGCCCGGATGATCGGGATCGTGAACAGCGCCCCGTCGAAGGTCTTCTCCTTCGTCCGCCAAAAGGAGGAAGCGCGGGTCTTCGCCGTCTTCAACTTCTCGGCCGAGCCGCAGCGTGTGACGTTCAGGGACAATCTCCACCACGGGCGGTATCGCGACTTCGACGGCGGCGGGGAGGTGAGCGTCGACGCGGCGACGGAGATGACGCTGGCGCCGTGGACCTACAAGCTGCTGACGGCCCCATGACGAGCCGCAACATCCGCCGGGTCGTCATCGTCGGCGGTGGATCGGCCGGGTGGATGGCGGCGGCCGCCCTCTCCAATACGTTGCAGGGCGGCTGCCAGGTTCATCTCGTCGAATCCGACGAGATCGGGATCGTCGGCGTCGGCGAGGCGACGATCCCCCCGATCCGGCTGTTCAACCAGAGCCTCGGCCTCGACGAGAACGATTTCCTGCGGGCGACCCAGGGCAGCTTCAAGCTCGGCATCGAGTTCGTCCACTGGGCCAGGCTCGGCCATCGCTACTTCCATCCCTTCGGGCCCTTCGCCGCCGATTTCGACGCCGTCCCGCTCCACCATTACTGGCTTCGCGCACGGGCGCGGGGCGACGGCTCGCCGCTCGACGACTATTCGATGGCCTGGGCGGCGGCATCGCGCGGCCGCTTCGACCGGCCGATCCCCGACCCGCGGATGATCCAGTCCACCTACGATTACGCCTATCATTTCGACGCCGGCCTCTACGGCCGCTATCTGCGCCGCTATTCGGAAGCGAAGGGCGTCGCCCGCCACGAGGGCAGGGTCGTCGACGTCCGACTGCGCGGCGAGGACGGCTTCGTCGAGCGGCTGGTCCTCGACGACGGCCGCGAGATCGAGGGCGACCTGTTCGTCGACTGCTCCGGCTTCCGCGCCCTGATCATCGGCCAGGCCCTCGGCGTGGGCTATGAGGACTGGACCCGCTGGCTCCCCTGCGACCGGGCCGTGGCGGCGCCCTGCGCGCATGGCGGGGGGTTCACGCCCTTCACGCGCTCGACCGCCCGCGCGGCGGGCTGGCAGTGGCGGATCCCGCTCCAGCACCGGATCGGCAACGGCTACGTCTATTCGAGCCGCCACATCTCCGACGACGAGGCCTCGGCGACCCTGCTCGCCAACCTCGACGGCGAGCCGCTCGCCGACCCGCGACCGCTGCGCTTCACCGCCGGCCGCCGCGACCGCTTCTGGGAGAAGAACGTGGTCGCCCTGGGCCTCGCCTCGGGCTTCATGGAGCCGCTCGAATCGACCAGCCTCCACCTCGTCCAGTCGGGCGTGACCCGGTTGCTCGCCCTGTGGCCGGACCTCGACTTCGACCCGCTCGCCGCGGCCGAGTTCAACCGAATCTCGATCGAGGAATATGAGCGCATCCGCGACTTCCTCATCCTCCATTACAAGCTCACCGCGCGCGACGATTCCCCGCTCTGGCGCGAATGCGCGGCGATGGCCGTTCCGGAGCCGCTCCAGTACAAGATCGACCATTTCCGCCACTACGGGCGACTCGTCTCGACCGGGCCGGAGCTGTTCCAGAATCCGAGCTGGCTGGCCGTCCATGTCGGCCAGCTCAACTGGCCGGAGCGCTACGACCCGCTCGTCGACGAGCGCGCCGGGGTCGACTCGGACGCGATCCTCGCCGGAATCCGCCGCGTCGCCGCGGAGGCCGCGGAGGCGATGCCGACCCACCAGGCCTATATCGAGCGCCACTGCCGGGCTGCGCCCTTGCGGTGAGAGCCCCCAGCGGGCAGCATGGGGCGAGGAGGGCGATATGGCGGACTCGAACAGGGATTGGACTCGGCTGGTCACGAGGGCGGCGGTGGTGCTCGGCGTCGGAGCGGTGGCCGCCGCGCTGATCGCGGCCGTCGGCAGCGCCCTCGAGATATGGAGCTTCCGCTCCGGGCTGACCGCGTTGCGCTACCTGTTCTTCGCGGCCGCCGCCGGCGCGCTGCTCGGGCTGATCGGCCTCGTCATGGCTCGGCGCCGGGCGAAGCTGATGCTCGCCAACCTGCTCGCCCTGGTCGTCGCGCTCGGCTTCGTCCTCTATCTCGGCAACCTCGTGCGGATCGCGAAGAGCGTCCCGGCGATTCACGACGCCGCCACCGATCTCGACGACCTCCCCCAGTTCACCCGTCTCAAGGTGCGTGCGGACAATCTCGAGAACATCCCGGACGAGGGCAAGCCGGAGCTCAAGGCCATGCCCCCCGAGGCGCGCTGGAAGGCCGTCCACCGGGCCCATTACCCGGACCTGCGCACGCTCCGCCTCTCCGCCCCTCCGGCGCAGACGGTCCGGCGGGTGGCGGCGCTGGCGGCCGAACGCGGATGGGAGACGGCGCTGGTCGACGACGACAGCGTCGAGGCCACCGCGACCAGCACCTTCTTCCGCTTCAAGGACGACGTCGTCGTCCGGGTGCGCCCGGCGCCGGGCGGCGGAAGCCTCGTCGACATGCGCTCGATCAGCCGGGTCGGCGGGAGCGACGTCGGGATGAACGCCAAGAGGATAAGGGCCTTCCTGGCCGACCTTCAGCGCTGACCGTCACCCCGGCTTTCCGCCGGGACGACGGACCGGTCCGCCGCTTGCACTTCATAAGCATGCTTATTATATGCCGGCCCGTGGACAGCAATTTCGCGTTCGAGGTGGCCAAGACGGCGCACGCCCTGCGGCGGTCGTTCGACCGGCGCGCGGCGGCGCTCGGAGTCACCCGAGCGCAATGGCGGGTGCTCGCCTGGCTCGGCCGCGAGGACGGGATGCGCCAGGTCGAGCTCGCCGACGGCCTCGACGTCGAACCGATCACCCTGTGCCGGATGATCGACCGGCTGGCCGAGGCCGGGCTGGTCGAGCGCCGGCCCGACGAGGAGGATCGCCGCGCCTGGCGGATCCATCTCACCGCCGCGGCGGCGCCGGTGATCGAAAGCCTGCGCGGCCTGGCGGAAGAATTTCTGGACGAGGCGCTGGATGGGGTCTCCGACGCGGAGCAGGCCCGGGTCCGGGACGTTCTGGCCCGGGTGCGAGCCAATCTCGCCGGCAGCCTCAAGGACAGACGGAGAGCATGATGAAGGAAGGCGCGATCGCCGCCGCCGAAGCCGTCGAGGTCGAGACGCCCGCCCGCAAGAAGCGGCTGCGGCTCGTCCTGATGCTGTCGGTGCCGCTGCTCATCGCGGCCGTCGGCCTCTATCTGTGGCTGAGCTCGGGCCGCTACGTCGCCACCGACAATGCCTATGTGCAGCAGGACAAGGTGTCGGTCAGCGCCGAAGTCGCCGGGCCGGTGATCGAGGTCGCGGTGCGCGAGAACCAGCGGGTCAGGCGCGGCGACCTCCTGTTCCGGATCGATCCGCGGCCCTACCGGATCGCGCTCGAGCAGGCGGAGGCGCAGGTCGCCGCGGCCCGGGTGTCGGTCCGCAGGCTGGAAGCGGAATCGGCCGGCACCGACGCCGACATCCAGGGCGCGAGCGCCAACGTGACCTTCGCCCAGCGCGCCTTCGAGAGGCAGGCGGAGCTGATGAGGCGCGGCTTCACCACCCGAGCGCGCTACGACGAAGCCCTTCACGGCGTCCAGGAGGCCAGGGAGCGGCTCGCCAACGCGCAGGCCGACGCCCGGATCAAGCAATCGGCCCTCGCCGACGCTCCGGCCGCGGCCCAGCCCGCCGTCGCCGCCGCCCACGCCGCCCGCGACAAGGCCCTGCTCGATCTGAAGCGCACCGAGGTGCGCGCGCCCATCGACGGCTATGTCAGCCAGACCGAGCGGCTCCAGGTCGGCGCGGCCGTGGTGCCGGGCTTGCCGATGGTGACGGTGGTCCGCAGCGAGCAGGCCTGGATCGAGGCCAATTACAAGGAGGTCGACCTCGACAGGATGGCCCCGGGCCAGCCCGCCGAGATCCGTCTCGACGCCTATCCGAGCAGCCGGATCCGGGGCCACGTCGCGAGCATCGGCCGGGGCACCGGCTCCGAATTCTCGATCCTCCCGGCGCAGAACGCCTCGGGCAATTGGGTCAAGGTGACCCAACGGGTCCCGGTACGGATCGCGATCGACGAGAATCCCGGCCGGCCGATGATCGCCGGCCTCTCGGCCCAGGTGAAGGTCGACACGAAGGAAGCGCCGCCGTCGCCCGCAAGGACGGCCAGGCGGTGACCTCCCGGCTTCATTCCTCCCCGGCATGTGCCGCGGAGGGGGACCGGGCGAAGCGCGGCGGAGGGGTTCCACGGACTCGGCAAGGCCCCTCCACCATGCTTCCCATGGTCCCCCTCCCCCGCGAATGCGGGGGAGGAATCGAGGGCTGAGGCATGGCGACCGCCGCTGCGCCGTTCGCCCCGGCGACCCTGACTCTCGGCCGGGTCGAGCATATGGTGCTGACCGTCGCGATCATGGCGGCGGTCCTCCTCCAGGTCCTCGACACGACGATCGCCAACGTCGCGCTGCCGCACATGATGGCGTCGATGTCGGCCACCCAGGAAACGATCAACTGGGTCCTGACCAGCTACATCGTCGCCTCCGCCATCGCCATACCGATCACGGGATGGCTCGCCGACCGGGTCGGACGGAAGCGGCTGTTCGTCTGGTCGGTGATCGCCTTCACGGTCGCGTCCGTCCTCTGCGCCATGGCCCAGGGCCTGGCCGAGATGGTGGTCTTCCGCGCCTTCCAGGGCGTCGCCGGGGCCTTCCTGGTGCCGATTGCGCAGGCCGTCCTGTTCGACATCAACCCGCCCCACCGACATGCCCGGGCGATGGCCATGTTCGGCATGGGGGTGATGATCGGGCCGATCGTCGGGCCCGTGCTCGGCGGCTGGCTGACCGAGAATTATTCGTGGCGATGGGTGTTTCTGGTCAACCTTCCGGTCGGCGTGCTGTGCACCTTCCTCCTCGTGCGGACCATGCCGAAGGGGGAGATCAGGAGACGAGGCTTCGACCTGTTCGGATTCGCCCTTCTGGCCGTCGCCCTCGGGGCCTTCCAGCTGATGCTGGACCGGGGCCACCAGCTGGACTGGTTCGAGAGCTGGGAAATCTGGATCGAGGCCGGCCTCGCCGCCGCCTGCGCCTGGATGTTCGTCGTCCACCTCGCAACGGCGAGCCAGCCCCTGTTCGATCCGAAGATGTTCGTCGACCGCAATTTCAGCTTCGCGCTGCTCTTCATGGTGGTGACCGGAGTGCTCCTCCTCGCCGGCCTCGCTTTGCTTCCGCCCCTGCTCCAGCAGCTGTTCGGCTATTCGGTGCTGGAATCGGGCTGGCTGACGGCGCCTCGCGGGATCGGCACGCTCGTCTCGATGCTCATCGCGGGCCGGCTCACCGGAAAGGTGGACGCCCGCATCCTGATCTTCTTCGGGATCTCCTGCCTCGCCCTGTCCCTCTATCAGATGTCCGGGTTCACGCTGGTGATGGGCGCGCGCGAGATCGTCATCAGCGGAGTCGTGCAGGGCTTCGGCCTGGGCTTCATCTTCGTGCCGCTGCAGGCCCTCGCCTTCGCCTCGCTCGCCCCGGGCTACCGGACGACCGGGGCCAGCCTCCTCAACCTCTCCCGAAACATCGGCGGCTCGGTGGGGATATCGGTGGTGACCAGCCTCCTCGCCCGCAACGTCCAGGTCAGCC
Organism: Allosphingosinicella sp.; assembly: GCA_035714565.1. GTDB lineage: Bacteria > Pseudomonadota > Alphaproteobacteria > Sphingomonadales > Sphingomonadaceae > Allosphingosinicella. The sequence continues at coordinate 33,871 of DASTLX010000008.1, read as the reverse complement.
ACGCCGACCTGGCCTCGCAGGTCACGCCGTCGACCCTGCCGCTCCTCGATCCGGGCCTGATCCAGCGCTTCGGCCAGCTCGGCGACAGCGCCGCCGCCATGCTCAACCTCGAGATCAACCGCCAGGCGCTGATGATCGCCTATCTCGACGATTTCCACGCGATGATGCTCCTCACCCTGGCCTCGCTTCCGGTCGTCTGGTTGCTGAGGGCGCCGAAGCGGGGCCCGGGCGGCGCTCCGCCCGCGATCGCGGACTGACCCGCCGCGCCCCCGGCCGGGATCGACGGCCCCATGTTGGTGCGGTGCAACGATTTTTGACGGTTGCTCCGCCGGAACGACGGGCGTAGGGCCAGCCTTTCGGCCGCGCTTGGCCGCCCCTTCCGCAGGTTGATGGATGGCTGAAGGTACCCGGTTCGACACCCACGTTACGGCCGAGCGCTTCGAGCTGCTCGTCAATTCCGTCACCGATTACGCCATCTACATGCTCGACGCGGACGGCTACGTCTCGACCTGGAACCCGGGCGCGCGCCGGTTCAAGGGATATGAGCCCGAGGAGATAATCGGCCGCCATTTCTCCACCTTCTTCACCGAGGAGGATCGAGCGGCCGGAGTGCCCGCGCACGCCCTCGCCACGGCCGCCCGCGAGGGGCGCTTCGAGGCCGAGGGATGGCGAGTCAGGAAGGACGGCACCCGATTCTGGGTCAACGCCGTCCTCGATCCGATCAAGGACGAATCGGGCAAGGTGATCGGCTTCGCCAAGATCACCCGCGACGACACCGAGAAGCGCCAGGCCCAGCTCGCATTGCTGGAAAGCGAGCGACGGTTCCGAACGCTCGTCCAGGGAGTCAAGGATTACGCCCTCTACATGCTGGACCCGGACGGCCGGGTCTCCAACTGGAACACCGGGGCCGAGTCGATCAAGGGCTACAAGGCCGACGAGATCGTCGGCCAGCATTTCTCGCGTTTCTACACGGAGGAGGACCGGGCCGCGGGCGTGCCCGAGCGGGCGCTGGCCACCGCCCTCGCCGAGGGCAAGTATGAGAAGGAGGCGTGGCGGGTCCGCAAGGACGGCAGCCGCTTCTATGCAAGCGTGGTCATCGACCCCATCCACGACGAGGAAGGCAGGCTCCTCGGCTTCGCCAAGATAACCCGGGACATCACCGAGCGCCGCAAGGCCCATGAGGAGCTGGAGGAAGCGCGGGCGGCCCTGTTCCAGTCGCAGAAGCTCCAGGCGCTCGGCGAGCTGACCGGCGGGGTGGCCCACGATTTCAACAACCTCATGACCGTCATCCGGGGCTCGGCCGAGCTTCTGACCCGGCCCGGCCTGAGCGAGGAGAAAAGGGGTCGCTACCTCAAGGCGATCCTCGACACGGCCGATCGCGCGGCGACCCTGACCAGCCACCTGCTCGCCTTCGGGCGGCGGCAGGCGCTCAGGCCGGAGGTCGTCAACCTCAACCTGCGCCTCGACGCCTTCGCGGAGATGGCCGGCCGGACGCTGGGCGGGCAGTTCGAGGTCCGGCTCGACCTCGCGCCGTCGCTGCCGCCGGTGGAGGTCGACCTCGCGCAGCTCGAAACCGCCCTGCTGAATGCGGCCTTCAACGCGCGCGATGCGATGGGCGAGGGCGGCAGGCTGACCCTGGCGACTCGCCACCTGCCCGGCGACGGCGGCGGCGAGGTGGTCGTCGAGATCGCCGACACCGGCAGCGGCATGACCGCCGAGGTTCTCGAACGCGCCTTCGAGCCCTTCTTCACGACCAAGCCGGTCGGCGAGGGGACCGGGCTCGGCCTCTCGCAGATCCACGGCTTCGCCGCCCAGGCGGGCGGCCGCGCCGAGATCCGGTCCGCGCCGGGCGAAGGGACGGCCGTGCGGATCATCCTTCCCGTCACCCAGAAGGCCTTCGGCCGATCGACCGCGCAGGCGCGGGTCGAGAAGCCGCCGAGGGGCCTGAGCGTCCTGCTCGTCGAGGATAACGACCATGTCCGCGAGTTCGCGCATCACCTGCTCGACGAGCTCGGCTACCGGGTGGTCAGCGCCGCCTCGGGCGAGGAGGCCCTCGAACGGCTGGAGACCGAGACCGTCGACATTCTCTTCAGCGACGTCGTCATGCCGGGCCTGAGCGGCATCGAGCTCGCCCGCCTGGCCCGGCAGCGGGATCCGGACCTGCCGGTCCTTCTGGCCAGCGGCTATAGCGAGGAGATCGTCGGGGCGGCCGGCGCCGATTTCGAGATCGTCCGCAAGCCCTACGACCTGGACGGGATCGAGGGCGCGCTGGGCACGGCGCTGCAGCGCTCGAAGGCCGAGGCCTAGGGCGCGCCCGTCTCCGGTTTCGTCGGGCCGGTTAAGTCCTCGCCGATATTCTCGGAGGAGGAATCGAGAGTGATGAAGCTCAGAGCGGCGACGTCCCCCCGGCCCTCGAGACCGGCCGCTCGTCGTTGCGCGGCCGCCGGGTCCGCGGCTGCGGCAGCGGCGGAAGCTCGGCCTGGACGAGGCGGCCGTCGCGATCCCTGTCGAGCAGGGCGAAGCGTTCGTCGGCCGCGCGGGCGAACTCCTCGCGGGAGACGCCGCGATTCATGTCGGCATCGGCGGCCATCACCGGATGGGGGATGTTGAGGAACGAGAAGCGGCCGGCGCCCTCCAGCCCCTTTTCGTAGACGAGGATGCGCCGCTGCCGGCCTCCCCGCCAGTCGCCGACGCCGGTGCTCCGCATCTGGAGCCCGACCTGGACCTCGGGCGCCATCTCATTCTCGTAGCGGGCGATCTCCGCCATCTCGAGCTCGCCGTCCCGGTCGCCGTCGAGCAGCGCGAAGAAGCGGCCCGCATCGTCGCGCAGCTCGGCCTGGACCAGTGCCCGGTCGCCGTCGCGGTCGGCGGCGGCGAACCAGGCGGCGACATTGTCCGCGGCCAGCGGCGCCGATCGGAAGGGCTCGCCCATCGGGCTCAGGAACGGGCCTTCATGCGCGGGTCGAGGCGGAGCCGGCTTCGCCTTCACGGCGGGCGGGGCGGCGAGGAGAAGCAGGGCGACGATCGGGCGCATGGAGGCCTGATGGGCCAGGAACGGCCCGCCGACAAGCTCAGCGCGCGGCCGTCACCCTCCAGATCGTGTTGCCGACGTCGTCCGCGACGAGCAGCGCGCCGTTTCTGTCGACCGCGACTCCGGCCGGCCGGCCGAGCGCCTTGCCCGATCGGTCGAGGAAGCCGGTCAGCACGTCGACCGGCGCACCGGAGGGGCGTCCGCCGGCGAAGGGGACGAAGATCACCTTGTAGCCGCTCGCCGGCCGGCGGTTCCACGAGCCGTGCTGGCCGATAAAGGCGCCGCCCGAATAACGCGCTCCGAGCGGGCCGCCGGGGTAGAAAGCCAGGCCCAGCGAAGCGGTGTGCGGCCCGAGCGCGTAATCCGGGACGACCGCCCTCGCGACCAGGTCCGGCCGGCCGGGCTTGACGCGAGCGTCGACGTGGCTTCCGAAATAGGAATAGGGCCATCCGTAGAAGCCGCCTCGCCTGACCGACGTCATGTAGTCGGGGACGAGGTCGCTGCCGAGCTCGTCGCGCTCGTTGACCGAGGCCCAGAGCCGGCTGGTGCCGGGCTCGACGGCGAGGCCGACGGCGTTGCGGAGGCCGGTGGCGAACAGGCGCTTGGCTCCCGTGGCCCGGTCGATCTCCCAGATCGCGGCCCGCCCCACCTCCTCGGCCATGCCATGCTCGGCGACGTTGCTGTTCGAGCCGACGCTCGCATAGAGATGCGCTCCGTCCGGCCCGGCGACCAGGGTCTTGGTCCAGTGATGGTTGCGCGGGCCGGCCGGGAGGTCGGTCAGCTTCGTCCCCCGCGCGAGGATCCGGGTCTCGCCGGTCCGATAGGGGAAGCGCAGCACGGCGTCGGTGTTGGCGACGTAGAAGTCTGCGCCGATCAGCGCCATTCCGAACGGCGAGTTGAGGCCGGAGAGGAAGACGCTCCGGGTCTCGGCGACGCCGTCGCCGTCGGAGTCGCGCAGGAGCGTGATCCGGTTCGCGCTCGGACCGGTCGCGCCCGCTTTCTTCATGACCATCTCCTCGATCCGGGCGCGCAGCCCGGTCTTCGCCGGCCGCGGCGGAGCGTTGGTCTCGGCCACGAGCACGTCGCCGTTGGGCAGGACGTGGAGCCAGCGCGGATGCTCCAGCCCTTCGGCGAAGGGCCCGACGGCGAGGCCCGCGGCGGGCGTCGGCCTCGCCCCGTGCCAGCCGGTCGCCTCGGCGACGTTGACCGTGGGCAGGAGTGCGCCCGCCGGCTTGGGCAGAACCGGCCGCGGCCCCATGCCGGCGCTGACCGGAAGGGTCGCGCTCTCGCGATTGGCGACGACCAGGATCAGCGCCAGGACGGCCAAGGCCGCTGCGATCAGGACGATCCTGCGAATCCGCATCGCTCCTCCTCGCCGCACCCGGTTGAGGCGCGGCCGCTCGAAGCCTAAGGCGGCGGCGACGGTGCAGCAAGGAGAGCGATCATGGTTCCACGCAGGCGGCTCGGGCGCGGCGGCCCCTCGGTGTCGGCGATCGGCCTCGGCTGCATGGGCATGTCCGAATTCTACGGGGCGGGCGACGAAGCCGAATCGATCGCCACCATCCACGAGGCGATCGAGCGCGGAATCGACTTCCTCGATACCGCGGACATGTACGGAGTCGGCCGCAACGAGACGCTGGTCGGCAAGGCCATCGCCGACCGCCGCGACCGGGTCTTCCTCGCCACCAAGTTCGGCAACGTCCGCGGCGAGGACGGGAGCTTCAAGGGCGTCTGCGGGCGGCCCGATTACGTCCGGTCGGCCTGCGAGGCGAGCCTGAAGCGGCTCGGGGTCGAGACGATCGACCTCTATTACCAGCACCGGGTCGACGCCGGCGTTCCGATCGAGGAGACGGTCGGGGCGATGGCCGGCCTGGTCGAGGCCGGGAAGGTGCGCTTCCTCGGCCTCAGCGAGGCGGCGCCGGCGACGGTGCGCCGGGCCCAGGCGGTCCACCCGATCGCCGCCCTCCAGACCGAATATTCGCTGTGGAGCCGCGATGCCGAGGCGGAGGTCCTGCCGACGGTGCGCGAGCTCGGCATCGCCTACGTCGCCTACAGCCCGCTCGGCCGGGGCTTCCTCACCGGCCAGTTCAGGAGCCCGTCCGACTTCCCCGAGGACGATTACCGCCGCTTCCACCCGCGCTTCACCGGCGAGAATTTCGAGAAGAACATCGCCCTCGTCCATGAGATCGAGGCGATGGCGGCCGGGAAGGGCTGCACCGCCGCCCAGCTCGCCATCGCTTGGGTGCTAGCCCAGGGCGAGGACATCGTGCCGATCCCGGGGACGAAGCGGCGCAGCTATCTGGAGCAGAATATCGGGGCGCTCGACGTGAAGCTGAGCGCCGAGGAGCTGGAGCGAATCGACCGGGTGCTTCCGCCCGGCGCGGCTTCGGGTCCGCGCTATCACGCGGCGGGGATGGCGACGATCAACCGATAGGGCCGTGAGGCGTGCACAGGATCCGCGGATCGACCAAGGCGCAGGTCAGCCGCCGTTCCCGCGCAGCCACAGGTTGAACAGCTCAGGCCAGCGCGAGCCGGGAAGGTAGGCGGGGAGGTGAAGCCCGAAGCCGTGGCCTCCGGAGGCGAAGAGATGCGCCTCCACGGCCACTCCCGCCGCGCGGGAGGCCGCAATCCACTGCAGGCTGTTCTCCAGCGGCACCACCGCATCGTCGAGCGCGTGGACCAGGAAGGCCGGAGGCGTCCGAGAGTCGACGTGAAGCACCGGGGACCGCGCATCGATCAGCGCCGGCGGGGGCGCTTGGCCGAGTAGCGCGTCCATCGATCCGCCGCGCGTCCCTTCCGGCCGAACCGTCGTGACCGGATAGACGAGGCCCGCGTAGGCGGGACGCGCGGAGAGCCGGTCGGACGCGTCCACCGGCCGGTAGACGGCTTCGGCGTGGGCCACAGCGAGATCGGCGGCGAGATGGCCGCCCGCCGAGAAGCCGACCACTCCGAGCCGGCCCGGATCGATCCGGAAATCGGCCGCTCGGGCGCGGATCAGGCGCATCCCCCGCTGCGCGTCCTGCAGAGGGACGAGGTGCCGCTCCGCCCAGCCTTCGCCGGGGAGGCGATAGGCGAGCACGAAGACGGTCGTCCCCCAGCCGTTGCAGCGCTGGGCGACGTCGAGGCCTTCGTTCTGAACGGACAGGAACTGGTAACCGCCTCCCGGCAGCACCAGCAGCGCCGATCCATCGGGCCGAGCCGGGCGGAAGACGTGCACCTCCGGCCTGGCGATCCCGCGCAGCCACAGCTCGCGCGCGCCCGCGGGACCGTTCATCGATGGGTTGAACGCCGGCAGGGCCCGCGGCGCGCCGGGGGGCGAGCCCGGCCAAAGCGCGAAACGCTCTTTCGCCGGCCACGGCGGCGCAGCGGGGTCCCCGGCGGCGGGCGTCGGCGGATCGCCCCATTGTTGCCCCGCTGCCGTCGCGGCCATGCCCGCGCCCAGCGCTCCGCCCAGCAAAGCCCTGCGTCCGATCTTCATGCGACGAGAATGGGATGAGAGGGCCCCGCGGCACAAGAAAAAAGGGCCGCCCCGAAGGACGGCCCTCTCGTTCCACTCTCGCCCGAAGCCTAGCGCTTCGAGAACTGGAAGGAGCGGCGGGCCTTGGCCTTGCCGTACTTCTTGCGCTCGACGACGCGCGGGTCGCGGGTCAGGAAGCCCTCGCGCTTGACGGCGTTGCGCAACTCCGGCTCGTAGCGGCTGAGGGCCGTCGAGATTCCGTGGCGCACCGCGCCGGCCTGGCCGGAAAGCCCGCCGCCCTTGACCGTCGCGACGACGTCATACTGGCCGCGGCGCTCGGTGACGTCGAACACCTGGTTGATGATCAGCCGGAGCGTCGGGCGGGCGAAATAGACTTCCTGGTCGCGGCCGTTGACGGTGATCTTGCCGGAGCCGGGCTTCAGCCAGACCCGGGCGACCGCGTCCTTGCGGCGGCCGGTGGCGTAGGCGCGGCCCTGCTTGTCGAGCTGCTGCTCGCGAAGCACGGCCTGGATCTGCGGGCCCTGGGTCGAGACGCCCTGGTCGTCCTTGCTCTCGGCGCGCTCGGCGCGCTCGGCCGAGGTGGCGGGAGCGTCGGCGGCCGGAGCCTCGGCGGCGGCCTCAGGAGCGGCGGGAGGCGCGGCCGCGGCGGCGCCGGTCAGCTCGCCGAGATCGGCCAGCGATTGACGATTGTCGGTCATTTACGCACCCACCTTGTTCTTGCGGTTCATGCCCGCGACGTCGAGAGGTTCGGGATTCTGGCCGCCGTGCGGATGCTCGGTGCCGTTATAGAGGTGAAGGGCGCGCATCTGGTCGCGGCCCAGGGGTCCGCGCGGGATCATCCGCTCGACCGCCTTCTCGAGCACGCGCTCCGGGAAGCGGCCCTCGAGCACCTTGCCCGCGGTCACGCTCTTGATCCCGCCGGCATAGCCGGTGTGGCGGTAGTAGACCTTGTCGGACAGCTTCTTGCCGGTGAACCTCACCTTGTCGGCGTTGACGACGACGACATGGTCGCCGCAATCGACATGCGGGGTGAAGCTCGGCTTGTGCTTGCCGCGCAGGATGTGGGCGATGATCGAGGCGAGCCGGCCGACGACCAGCCCGTCCGCATCGATCAGATGCCATTTCTTCTCCACCTCGGCCGGCTTGGCCGACTTGGTGGTCTTCATCAGCGCCTTCATGGGGCCAGACCTCTTGTGAAATGATGAGCGCCGCGTCCCGGGGGAGCGGCGCTTGAGCGGCCAAATGGCAGCGGAGGCCGCGGAAGTCAAGGAAAAGCGGGCATTTGCCGTGAGGTATTGCAATACCACGTCCGATTTGGACCAAGTTCCATGTTGCCCATTCCGGCAAGCTCAGGATAGCCATTCCTTCCTCTCAGCGGGAGCGACGCGATGCGCAACTGGACCCGGACGCCGCTGGCACTGGCTGCCGGTTGCGCCATTGCCTGGGGCTCGTCGCCGGTCCGCGCGGCGCCGGCCGGCGGCGACATCGCGGAAATCCGGGCCCGCGCGGAGCGTGGCGACGCCGCGGCGGCCTACCGGCTCGGCCTCCTTTATTCGGAGGGACCCGAGGCGGCGCGCGACGTCGCGGAAGGACTGCGCTGGTTCCGACGGGCCGCCAAGGCCGGCAATGTATCGGCGATGTGGGAGCTCGGTCACCATTACCGGCTGGGCCGCGGCGTGGCGGTCGACGGGGCCCAGGCCGTCCGCTGGTACCGGCGCTCGGCCGAGGCCGGCTACGCCCCGGCGATGTACAGCCTCGGCCTGATCCATACGCTGGGGGAGGTCGTGAAACGCGACGACGAGGAAGCGCTGCGCTGGTTCCGGCGCGGCGCGGAGGCGGGCCATGCTTCGTCCATGAAGAGCGTCGGGGTGATGTACGCGAACGGAGACGGGGTGGCGCGCGACGACGCCGAGGCCCTGCGCTGGTACCGGCGGGCGGCGGAGGCCGGGGATGCCTCGGCCATGAACAACGTCGGGGTCGCTTATGCGACCGGCCTGGGCGCGGCGATCGACTATGCGGAAGCGATGCGCTGGTACCTGCGGGCGGCGGAGGCGGGCAGCGCCCAGGCCATGCAAGCGATCGGTTTCATGTATGCGAACGGCCAGGGCGTTGCCCGCGACGACGACGAGGCGATGCGCTGGTACCGGCGCGCGGCGGATGCGGGCCACGAGGGAGCGAGGCAGCTGCTCGATCTGCGCGCCCCGATCAAGCTTTAGCCGAGAGTCGTTATACGACCTTGGTCGTTTCGGAATGGACCCATTCGGAATAGGGGCCGAGCGGGTTGGCGATCGGCCAGACCACCGCCGCCGGAAGTTCGTAGGGGTGGAGCTCGGCGAGCCGGTCGATCAGCGCGGCGGCGAGGTCGGCGCGTGTCTTGAACAGCGCGGCGACCTCGGCCGCCTCCTCGATCGCCCCCTGCCAGCGGTAGATGGAGTGGCAGGGCCCGAGGATGTTGGCGCAGGCCGAGTGGCGCTCCTCCACGAGGATCCGGGCGATCCGCCGCGCTTCCTCATCGGACGGAAAGGTGGCGTAGACGGTGACGATCCCGCTCATGCCGGTTCCTCCTGAAGCCTGGCCGGCTCGACGGGCGGGGGCGCCGCCCTCGCGCCCTCGCCGAGCCGGTGCGCCGCGACCAGGGACGCCGCCAGCAACAGGACGGCCATGCCCTGATGCGACGCCGCGATCCAGAGCTCGACGCCCGACAGCAAGGTGAAGATCCCGAGCAGGATCTGGACCGTCACCGCCCCGGCGAGCGCCCCCGCCGCGGGCCGGTGCCCGGCGAGCCAGGCGCCGCGGGCGAGGACGAGGGCCGCCGCGGCGACGGCGAAGGCGAGCCAGCGGTGGATGAACTGGACGAGGATCGGATTGTCGGCGAAGTTCCTGAGGAAGGGCTCGAGCATGGGCGCGTCGGCCGGGAACCACTCGTCGCCCATCTTCGGCCAGCTGGCGAAGGCGTAGCCGGCGTCGAGGCCCGCGACATAGGCGCCGAACAGGAATTGCAGGAACAGGAGCGAGAGCAGCCAGATCGCCGGCGTCGGAATCCGCACCGGCGGCGCCGAGCCGTCGCGCGCCAGGCGGAGGAGGTCGAGCGCGACCCACAAGGTCGCGGCGAAGATGGCGAGCGCGGTCAGCAGGTGGACGGCGAGCCGGATGTGGCTGACGTCGGGCCGGTCGACGAGGCCCGAGGCCACCATCCACCAGCCGATCGCGCCCTGCGCGGCGCCGAGCATGAGGATCGCTCCGAGCTTCCAGCCGAAGCCCCTCGGGATCGCCCGCTTCCAGGCGAACCAGAGCAGGGGCGCGGCGAAGGCGAGGCCGATGATTCGGCCGAGAAGCCGATGCACATATTCCCAGAAATAGATGTTCTTGAAGTCGTCCAGGCTCATTCCGCTGTTGATCAGCTGATATTGCGGGCTCTGCCTGTAGGCGGCGAACGCCTCGCCCCAGGCCGCCTCGCCGATCGGCGGGAGGGCGCCGGACAGCGGCTCCCAGCGCACGATCGACAGCCCCGATTCGGTCAGCCGGGTGATCCCTCCGACCACCACCATCAGGAAGACGAGGGCGGCGACGCCCAGCAGCCACAGCGCGATGGCGCGCGGCCTGGCGGGAGCGGGGGCGGGGGAAGTGGCCATGGCGCGCGATATGGTCGCCGAACCGTTGAAAGCCAATGCAACTTTTTCCAGAATGTTATGTTGTATCTTTACGGCAGCGTGATTATAAAGGCGCCGTCAGGGAGAACGGCGAGTCTATGTTCGCGAAGGTGGGAGGAAACGGATCGATGGACCGGATGGCGATCGCGCTGTCCGGGCTTTGCCTCGTCCATTGCCTCGCGACCTCGGTCGTCCTCGCCGTGCTCGCGTCGGCCGGCGGGCTCCTTGTCTCTCCGGTGGTCCATGAGGTGGGCCTTTCGCTCGCCATCCTGCTGGGCGTCCTGGCGCTCGGCCGCGGGATCGCCGAGCACGGCTTCATGATGCCCTCCGCCGTCGGCGGCCTCGGCCTCGGAGTGATGGGAGGGGCGCTGACCATGCCCCATAGCGGCCTCGAGACCGTCTATACCATCATCGGCGTCGCCATCCTCGCCCTGGGCCACGACCTCAACCGCCGGGCCGTGATCTGATCACAAGATCCTCCCCCGGTTTTTACGGGGCAAGGGGTTCTTTCCGAGGCGGCAAGGCCCCTCCACCGCGCTTTCGCGCGGTCGCCCTCCCCTTCGAATGCAGGGGAGCGGTTCGAGCCGAGGCTCCCTTGTTCCGGCTCCGCAAAAGCCTTACCTTGCGCCCATGGCGCATCACCATCACCACGAGGCCCATGAGGGAGCCTCCCTCATGCAGGCGGCGCAGAGCTCGATGGAGAAATCGGGCGAGCAATGGACCCAGATGCGGTCCGCCGTCTTCGAGGCCCTGGCCGGCTTCGACCGCCCCGCATCGGCCTACGACATCGCCGACAAGGTCAGCCAGGCCCAGGGCCGGCGGGTGGCGGCGAACAGCGTCTACCGGATCCTCGACCTGTTCGTCGGCGCCAACCTCGCCCGCCGGGTCGAGAGCGCCAACGCCTATATCGCCAACGACCATCCCGATTGCCTGCACGACTGCATCTTCCTGATCTGCGACACGTGCGGCAACACCACCCATCTCGACGACGACAAGCTGTCGGGCGGAGTCCGCGCCGCGGCCAGGGAAGCCGGCTTCACGCCTGAGCGGCCGGTGATCGAGGTGAGGGGGACCTGCCCGGACTGCAAGGACGGCTGACGCCGCCTAGGCGCAGAGAGATCGATTCAAATCCTTCCCACCCGTTCGCCCTGAGCTTGTCGAAGGGCCTTCCTTCTCGCTGTCATGAATCAGAGAGGGCTTCGACGAGCTCAGCCCGAACGGAAACAAGGGTAGCTGCTCCTTGGACGTCCTACGCGCCGGGCTTGGCGCGGCCTCGTTTAGCGGCCGCGCTGGGCGCGGCCCCGCTGCCGCCGCCCTGCAGCGCCGCAAGCCGTTCGGCGATCGCCGCTTCCTTCTGAAGCGCCTCGAGCTCGGCGACCTTCGCGGCCGCTTCCGGGCTCGCCCGGCCGCCGCTGAGGCCGCCGGCGGCCTCCATGGCCCGCTCGAAGGCCTCCTGCGCGCGTTCCGCCCGGCGCTGAAGCCGCGAATCCGGCGATCCCGGCGCACCCTCGCCGTCACTGGCGGCCCGCTGCGCCGCCTCGAAGCCGCGCAGCTCGTCGTACATCTGGCTTCGGCGGAGCTTGAGCTCGGCGGCGCTTTCCTCGAGCCGGCGCTCGGCGGCGGCGGCCTCCGACTCGGCCTTGGCCAAGGAAGCGGCCTGGCCCTCCACGTCGAGCTGGCGGGCGATGGCGGCCTCCGCCAGGTCGGTCCGGCCCTTGCCGAGCGCGAAACGGGCCTGATCCTTGAGGGTCGCCAGCTGCTTGCGGCATTCCTGCAGGCGGTGGGCGGCCTGCAGCCGCCGCGCCCGGGCGCTCTCGCCCTCGGCCCGCGCCTTGTCGATGGCCGAGTCCATGTCGCGGATCGCCTGCCGCATGACGCTGGTGCCGCCGAGCCGCTCGGCCGCGTCGAGCGCGGTGCCGACGCCGCCGGTGACGACCCGCTGGACGCGGACGAATATCGAATCTGCCATTCCCACCCCTCCCGAGCGGACGGGGCACGCCGCCCCGCTCCGAGTCCGGGAATAGGGGCGACCGCTTAAAGCGGCGTAAAGCGCCCGCACGATGCCGGCGATTGAAAGCTTGTAGTCATCCAAGGCCCTGTAAACTAGGCTTCTTCGGCTCGCGCGAGCGGCGCCGTCATCGTGGGGCTGCCATGATCCTGAGGATCGAAGAGGAGAACAGGGACCGCCTCCGGTCGGCCGTCGGGGTCGGGCTTCTCCACGCCCTGATCGGCTATGTCCTCCTGACCGGCCTCGGTTACGGCCCGCCGGCCCTGATTCACGAGGGCCTGAAGATCTTCACCGTCGACGAGGAACCGCCGCCTCCGCCCGCCGAGCCGGCGCGTCCGGACGTCGAGAAGAAGACCCGCAAGGCGAAGCCGAAGGACGCCGAGGGCGCCGCCTCCCCGGCGAACCTGCGCAACACGCCCACCGAGATCGTCTCTCCGAAGCCGGAAATCCCGATTCCGGTCCCTCCGCCCATTCCGTCCGCTCCGGCGGCGGGCCAGGGGAGCGCGATGGCGGCGGGCGCAGCGCCGGTGCCGGGACCGGGCACCGGACGGGGAGGGGTCGGCAGCGGGCTCGGCAGCGGCCGCTTCGGCAACGGCACCGGCGGCGGCGGCGGCGGCGGCCGCGGCAGCCGCGCCCGCTGGCTCAGCGGAAGCATCGACGGCTCCGACTATCCCGACTCCGCCTACCGGGCCCGGGTCGGCGGAACCGTCCACCTCCGCTTCACCGTCGCCCCGAGCGGCCGGGTCAGCGACTGCGCGGTGACCCGCTCGAGCGGAAGCCGCGAGCTCGACGCCGTCACCTGCCGCCTCATCGTCCGCCGCTTCCGCTACCGCCCGGCGCGCAACGCCGAGGGCGTCCCGATCGCCTCCACCGTCGTCGGCGAGCATGTCTGGGAAGTAGCGCCGCAGCCGCCGGACCGTTGGGTGGAGCCGGACGTGGAGGAGGTGGTCGAGGAGCGCTGAAGTCGCGCGGCGGGCGCGGTCGCTTGGGCTTGCCGTTCGGGCTGAGCCTGTCGAAGCCCTCCCTTCCGCTCAGCCGATCGTCGTCCGGTTGCCCGATCCCCGCACCTGCGCCGCCTTCGCCCCGGCGCCGCTGACGTTCTGGACCATCGCTCCCTCTTCCATCGCCTCGGCCGGGATCAGCGCCCGAAGCTCCTCGGCCAGCGCCGGATCGGCTTCGATCGCCCTGGCCAGCTGCTTGCGCAGGTCCGCCTGGTTGTCCTCGCTGCCCGGCGCCTTCTCGAGATCGTCGAGCGCCTCTTTGGCGCGCCCGGTCAGCTTCGCCCGCATCCAGCCGAGCACCTTTCCGGCCCCCTCGGCCGACGCCTCGCCGACCTTCTCCGCCGCCGACTCGCCCGCCTTGGCGAGATAGGGCGCGACGAGGGCGACGGCGGCAGTGATAAGCGCTGCTCCATCCAACATAAGTGAAGCTCCTTTTTCTTGCTCTACGTTGGCACTATGCACGTCCAGTTTTTGCAACTGACCATCGTCTCCGATAAGCAAAGTACTATTTTGAATTAAAATTGCAGATCTTCGCTGTCCCCAATATTCCACAAAATATTGTAGCATTCTAGGCTGCATAATAGGGGAATTCTTTTCCAGCTCGACCAGAAATGACTTACACTCTTCGTAACTTAATACCGTTGTATCGTCGAATGTATTTGAGGAAGCATCATAACTAATATACCCTACTTGAGCCTCTTTACAGGCTGATTTTGCCATTAACTGTCTGAGGAGATCAGCGATGTGGTCACCAGAATTCGCCATATTTGTCACTTTGGCGTGGTTTTTGGCGATTGCTGGCCACCGTGTTGACGAAATGTGTTTCCCGATCTGGAGTTAGCTCAAGTTTTGTCGCGATGGGTCCAAGCAGCGCCCAGTCGGGCTCAATCCCAGTGGCTTCGGCGCAGCTGAGATAGTCCCCAATCAGCTTGACGATCAAAGGGGCATGTGCGGCGGGAAGTGCCAGGAAATAGCGAGACATCAAGGCCAGCGCCTCGCCAAAACTCGCCATGGCGGCCGCCGGCTCGTCCAACGTTTTTCGCAGCATCCCAAATGCCCCGAGCGATGTCGCGAGGTCGGGCGTGAACGCGTCGGGGCGCGCGGCCGCTAGCGCGCGGCGAAGCTCCACCGCCTCCTCCGCCGCCGCCAAAGCCTCCTCCCACCGGCCGAGAGCGCTCAGGAAATTGGCCAGATTATTGAGCGACATGGCGAGGTCGGGCGTGAACGCGTCGGGGCGCGCCGCCGCCAGTACACGGTAGAATTCCTCCGCCTCCTGCGCCGCCGCCAGCGCCTCCTCCCGTCGGCCGAGAGCGCTCAGGAACGCGGCTAGATTGTTGAGCGAGGTGGCGAGGTTGGGCGTGAACGCGTCGGGGCGCGCCGCCGCCAGCGCGCGGCGCAGTTCCGCGGCTTCCTGCGCCACCGCCAGCGCCTCATCGCGCCGGCCGAGAGCGCTCAGACAATTGGCAATATTGTTGAGTGCGGTGGCAAGGTTGGGCGTGAACGCGTCGGGGCGCGCCGCCGCCAGCGTGCGGTAGAGCTCCACCGCCTCCTGCGCCGCCGTCAGCGCCTCGTCGCGCCGGCCGAGATCGCTCAAGCGATTGGCAAGATTGTTGAGCGAGGCGGCCAGGTCGGGCGTGAACGCGTCGGGGTGCGCCGCCGCCAGCGCGCGGCGAAGCTCCACAGCTTCCTGCGCCGCCGTCAGCGCCGCCTCGCGCTGGCCGAGATCGCTCAGGCGATTGGCAAGATTGTTGAGCGACCCGGCCAGATCGGCCGTGAACGTGTCGCGGCGCGCCGCCGCCAGCGCGCGGTAGAGCTCCACCGCCTCCTCCGCCGCCGTCAGCGCCTCCTCGCGCCGGCCGAGATCGCTCAGGCGATTGGCAAGATTGTTGAGCGTGGTGGCCAGGTCAGGCCTGAACGGGTCGGGGCGCGCCGCCGCCAGCGCGCGGCGAAGCTGCGCCGCTTCCTGCGCCGCCGCCAGCGCTTCCTCCCGCCGGCCGAGATCGCTCAGGCTGACCGACAGATTGTTTAGGATCACGCCTAGTAACCGCTCGTTCGCCGAAGGGTGCTCGCGAAGAACGGCCAGCGCTTCCTGGTCCGCTTCCAGAGCCTCCTCCCGCCGTCCCAGCGCAGTCAGGCGCCCCCCCAGCGCCGTCAACCAGGAAGCTAGGACGTCCGGCGGCCCTTCCCCGGCCTTCAGCGCCGCGACGATGCGTTCGGCAAGGCGCCCGCCAAGCTCGCGGAGGGCGAGCGTGGTTTCGGGCAAGGCCTGCGCGATCTGCATGAGCTCGTCGGTGTTATCCGATCGCTCGGCGAAGTCGGCGAGCCAGTGGACCGAGAGATGATCCGCGGCGCCTTGGGCGAGATCCTGGGCGCAGAGAATGAGGGTCTCGATCACCGCCGCGCTGTCGCGGCGGTGCGCGCGCTCCACGATCGCGAACCGGTCGGCCTCCGCCCGGACCGGCGGTCCCGCTATCTCCGCCAGAGCGAACGCCTCGCCGATCAGGTCGGGCCGGACGCGATCGATGCCCGCGCCGTCCGCCGCGGGCAGGGCCTCCGCCAGGAGCATGGCCAGTTTCTCGGCGGAAAGCGGGGCGGTGAAGCCCATGGCCTCCATTTCCTGGATGACCATCGTCTTGGCCGCGGCGAAAGCGCAGCCGCGCTGGAGCGTCGCGCAGGCCGCGAGATGGGCGATCAGGTCGCCGTCCGGGTCGAGCCCCCGGCTCAATCCGAACCGCTTCAGCCGTCCCCGCTCGAGCTCGGCGATGCTCCGGGCCAGCTCCAGGCGGCTCAGCGCCAAGGCCCGGCTCGTGCCCCGGTCGATCGCCACGACCGCCGCCATCATCAGGAATAGGGGCTCGTTCTCCAGCCGGTCGTCGGCGATCCGGCGCTCGAACGCGGCATCCTCCCCCGGAGCCGGCGGCGTCAGCTCGGGCTTGCCGAGCACCTTCGCCGCGAGCCGCATCGCCTCGGCGAACAAGGCCCGCCTCTCCTCCGGCGCGGCGAGCATCGCCAGCGGCTCCGGCCGGGCGCCGCCGATCAGGTCGCCGGCGCCGAGCTGGTCGCGGCTTTCGATCCGCTTCAGGGTCGCCCACCAGCCATAGTCGCTGTCGGGCTCGGCATGGCGTTCGAGCAGCAGGATCCGCAGCTTTTCCGCGCCCTCCGGGCGCCCCTGCGCCAGCGCGTCGAGCCAGGCCTTGATCATCGCCACCGAGACGGCCGCATCGTCGATCACGACCAGGGTCGGCTTCGGCGAATGCCAGCGAGCCAGATTCTCCGATTGGTGGAACCGGGCCAGCTCCTCGGCGGCAACGAACCCCGCGACCCAGCCCTCCTTTTCCGCTTCCTCGCAGGCTTCGATGGCCAGCCGGGTCTTGCCCGACCCCGCCTTGCCGATCGCGCAACGCAGCGCGACGGGCGCCCCGTCGTCGCGCCAGGCCTTGAGTGAATCGAGCTCGGACCGCCGCCCGACCAGGGTCGTGGCCCGCCATTCGGTCAGGAGCAGCTGCCGCTCGTCCGCCGGCGCACCGATGCCGCGCCTCTTGTGCGGCTGGCCGAGAACGAGCTCGGTCCCGCCCCCGCGGATGACGACGACGTTCCGGTCGCCGTCGATCTGGACTCCGACGGCGCCGTCGCCCCGGACGGTCTGGGCCTGGCCTTGGTCCCGATTGGCGATCGAAAGGTTCCCCGTGCTGGAATGGCGGCCTGGCCGTTGCGCATAGCGGATCGGCCCGGCGCCGTAACTCCCCCCGCAGCGCCCCGGCAGCCGCACGGCAGCCATACGGCAGCTGCCCGGCAGCCGCCCGGCAGCCGCCCGGCAGGAGCCCGCGGTTTGCCGAGCGCTTGGGGCGGCGGTTCGGGGGGCGGCCGAGCGCTTGCCCGAATCGCGTCGTTCATGCTATGTTCGCCACCTGGAAACATCTTGGAGGGTGGGATGGCTGTCAGGATGGTTTGGCCGCGCAGGCTCGCGGATCGAGCCGGTCCGGTCGTGGAGGTCGGTCGAACGCCCTCCGTTGATCGGAAGGATTTTTATTGATCGGCCAACTTCGGAACTTCCGCGTCTTCCGGCAGGACCGGGTGCATCGCTCCTGCACATCATCCCCATTCGACACCGCTCCCGCTTTGGGCTAGCGGGACCTCGCGACAGGGACCATATCGCCGCCCATGACCGACCGCCCGAATACGCCTTTGCTCGACACCGTCGGAACGCCCGTCGATCTGCGCGGGCTCAAGCCGGCGCAGCTTCGCCAGCTTGCCGACGAGCTTCGCGCCGAGACGATCTCGGCCGTGTCCGTCACCGGCGGCCATCTCGGCGCGGGCCTGGGCGTGGTCGAGCTGACGGTGGCTCTCCACTACGTCTTCGACACGCCCGCCGACCGGCTGATCTGGGACGTCGGCCACCAGGCCTATCCGCACAAGATCCTGACCGGCCGCCGCGACCGCATCCGCACCCTTCGCCAGGGCGGCGGGCTTTCCGGCTTCACCCGGCGCTCGGAGAGCGAATACGATCCGTTCGGAGCCGCTCACAGCTCGACGTCCATCTCGGCGGCGCTCGGCTTCGCCGTCGCCAACAAGCTGGCCGGCCGGCCGGGGCGGGCGATCGCGGTGATCGGCGACGGGGCGATGTCGGCCGGGATGGCCTACGAGGCGATGAACAACGCCCAGGCCGCCGGCAACCGGCTCGTCGTCATCCTCAACGACAACGACATGTCGATCGCCCCGCCCGTCGGCGGGCTTTCGCACTATCTCGCGCGGCTGGTCTCCTCGCCCAAGTACCTGACCCTGCGCCACCTCGCCCAGAAGCTCGCCCGCAAGCTCCCAAAGCGCCTCCACGTCATGGCGCGCCGCTGGGAGGAATATTCGCGCGGCTTCTGGACCGGCGGCACCCTCTTCGAGGAGCTCGGCTTCTATTATGTCGGCCCGGTCGACGGCCACAATGTCGAGGGGCTGGTCCAGATCCTCGAGAACGTCCGCGACGCCGACGAGGGGCCGATGCTGGTCCACGTCGTCACCAAGAAGGGCAAGGGCTACGGCCCCGCCGAGGCGGCCGCCGACAAATATCACGGGGTCCAGAAGTTCGACGTGGTCTCCGGCGAGCAGGCCAAGGCCGAGCCCGGACCGCCGAGCTACACCGCCGTCTTCGCCAGGGCCCTGACCGCCGAGGCGGAGCGCGACGACAAGGTGGTGGCGATCACCGCGGCGATGCCGTCGGGCACCGGCCTCGACAAGTTCGGGGAGCGTTTTCCCGACCGCATGTTCGACGTCGGCATCGCCGAGCAGCACGCCGTCACCTTCGCCGCCGGGCTCGCCGCGCAGGGCTACCGGCCGTTCTGCGCGATCTACTCGACCTTCCTCCAGCGCGCCTACGACCAGGTCGTCCACGACGTCGCCATCCAGAACCTGCCCGTCCGCTTCGCCATGGACCGCGCCGGCCTGGTCGGCGCCGACGGCGCCACCCATGCCGGGAGCTTCGACCTCGCCTATCTGTGCACGCTGCCCAATTTCGTGGTGATGGCCGCGGCCGACGAGTCCGAGCTGGTCCACATGACCCACACCATGGCGCTCCACGATAGCGGCCCGATCGCGCTCCGCTATCCGCGCGGCAACGGCATCGGCCTCGCGCTGCCGGAAGTCCCGGAGCGGCTCGAGATCGGCAAGGGCCGGATCGTCCGCGAGGGCAAGAAGGTCGCCATCCTCTCGCTCGGCACCCGCCTCGAGGAGGCGCTGAAGGCCGCCGAGGCGCTCGAGGGCCGGGGCCTGTCGACGACGGTCGCCGACCTGCGCTTCGCCAAGCCCCTCGACGAGGCTCTGATCCGCCGGCTTCTGACCAGCCACGAAGTGGCGGTTACCGTCGAGGAGGCCGCGATCGGCGGCTTCGGCGCCCATGTCCTCACTCTGGCGAGCGACGAGGGCCTGACCGACGCCGGCCTCAAGCTGCGCACCCTCCGCCTCCCCGACCGCTTCCAGGACCAGGACAAGCCGGAGAAGCAATATGCCGAGGCCGGGCTGGACGCCGACGGGATCGTCGATTCGGTGCTGAAGGCGCTCAGGCACAACAGCGCCGGGGTCGTCGAGGGCGCCCGGGCCTAGACATGCGAAAGCCGCCGGAAATCCGGCGGCCCGCAGGGTTCCGTCGATCGGCGGCGTCCTAGAGGAGGACGGCGGCGACGATCAGGAACTGGCTGGCGAGGGCGATGACGCCCGCCACGCCGGTCTCGACGATACGCATTTCAACTTCCTTTTAAGCGAGAGCGATCCAGCTCCCGAAACGGCCTTCGCCGCTCCGCCGACTAATCTCAACTGCAAAGGTAGACATAATCAGTTGCGTTTTCTGCAACTGCTACTCAGCTTGCACCGGCCTAGTCCAAACGCTAACTAGTCATCTGACTAGTCAGGACCAAGCGATGAAGAGCTGGCGGGTACAGGAAGCCAAAGCGCGTTTCAGCGAAATGCTCGATGCCTGCGTCACCGAGGGGCCGCAACTCGTCACAAAGCGGGGCGCCGAGGCGGCCGTGCTCGTGCCCGTCGACCAATGGCGGCGGATCGAGGCGGAAGGGCGGCCGACGCTGAAGGACCTGCTGCTTGCCGATGAGCCCCACTTCGACATCCCCATTCCTCCGCGAGGCGGCGCAAGGCGTCGTCCTCCGCCGGTATTCTGAGAGGTGTACCTTCTCGATACGAACGTCGTCTCGGAGCGCCGAAAGCCGAGGCCGCACGGGGCCGTGACCGCGTGGATAGCGAAGACGCCGACCCGAGACATTCACATTTCGGCGGTGACCCTCGCGGAAATTCAGGCCGGGATCGAGATCGCCCGTCCGCAGGATGCCGCCAAGGCGGCCGAGCTCGAGGACTGGCTGGATCAGGTAAGCCGCTCACCCAATATCGTTCCGATGGACGGGGAGGCCTTCCGAATCTGGGCAAGGCTCATGCATGGCCGTCCGGACGATTTGTACGAAGACGCCATGATCGCCGCGACGGCGATTCGGCATGAACTGACGGTCGTCACGCGCAACACGCGCGATTTCCGCCATTTTGACGTGGCCGTCCTGAATCCGTTCGCCGGCTAGCCCGTGACCAAGGCCCGCGCCGATCAGATGCTCGTCGACCGGGGCCTCGCCGAGAGCCGGGCCAGGGCGCAGGCGCTGATCCTTGCCGGGCTCGTCTTTTCCGGAGAGCGCAAGATCGACAAGGCCGGGCAGGCCCTCGCCGGCGACGCGCCGCTGGAGGTCCGCGGGAAGGCGCATCCCTGGGTATCCAGGGGCGGGGTCAAGCTTGCGCATGCGCTCGAGCATTTCGGGTGGGACGTGGCGGGCGCGGTGGCGCTCGACGTCGGGTCCTCGACGGGCGGCTTCACCGACGTCCTTCTCCAGAAAGGCGCGGCGAAGGTGTTCGCGGTCGACGTCGGGACCAACCAGCTCGCCTGGAAGCTGCGCCAGGACCCGAGGGTGGTCGTTCACGAGAAGACCAACGCCCGCTACCTGACCGACGCCGTGGTGAGCGAGCCGGTCGACCTGATCGTCTGCGACGCGAGCTTCATCTCGCTCGCCAAGGTGCTCGACGCCGCCCTCGGCTTCGCGAAGCCGGGGGGAAGGCTGATCGCGCTGGTGAAGCCGCAGTTCGAGGCGGAGCGCGCCGAGATCGGCAAGGCCGGGGTGGTCCGCGATCCCCTCGTCCATGCCCGGGTCTGCGCCGAGGCTCTGCGATGGATCGAGGCCAGGGGGTGGGAAGCGGCCGGCCTCGTCCAAAGCCCGATCACCGGGCCGGAAGGCAATGTCGAGTTCCTGCTTGCCGCCCGGCGGCCGCAGACGCGATAAGCGGGCGATGCCCGACCAGCATAAAGAGCTCGAGATCTGGCGCTCCGGCCACCGCACCGGGACCGGCGGAATCGTGCCCTCCGCTCCGGCGATCGTGCTCCACGAGCCCAAATATCCGCACAATGTCGGGCAGGTCGTCAGGCTCGCCAGCGCCTACGGGATCGCTCAGGTCTGGTACAGCGGGGAGCGCATCCGGGCCGCCCTGGGCGAGCGGCTTCCCCGCGAGGAGCGGATGCGCCGCTACGAGGACGTCGCCCTGATCAACCATCCCGATCCGCTCGGGCGGCTCGCCGCCGCGGTGCCGCGGGCCTGCCCGGTCGCGGTCGAGCTTCGGCCGGGGTCGGAGAGCCTCGTCGACTTCGTCCATCCGGACGGGGATTCGCCTCCCATCTACGTCTTCGGCCCCGAGGACGGATCGCTGTCCGGGCCGATCGTCAAGCGCTGCCACCGCTTCGTCGTCATTCCCTCTTTCGAATGCCTGAACCTGGCGACCTCGGTCGCGACGATCCTCTACGATCGGATGGCGAAGATGCCCGCCGAGCGCCGCCCGTCGGTGCGCGAGCGCGGCCCCGTTCAGGCGCCGGCAAGCCGGCGGGCATAAGGCCTTTTTCCCGTAGTGCTTCGCGTACAGCTGTACTTGATAGCTCCGGCCCCACCCGCTAGCGCCTCGCCTGTGCCTATGACGATCCGAAAATTCCTTGTCCTGTCGCTGGTTACTCTTGCCGCCGCCTGCGGGGGCGCCGGCGCCGAGGAGAAGGGCAAGGCCCGGCCGGCGCCGGTGGTCAAGGTCGAGCCGGCCACCACCATCCGCTTCGTCGAGACGATCGAGGCGGTCGGCACCGCCCGGGCCAACGAGCAGGTGACCCTGTCGGCGCCCGTCACCGAGCGCCTCGTCCGCCTCGGCTTCGACGACGGCGCCTTCGTCCGCAAGGGCCAGGTGATCGCCGTCCTCGCCCAGGGCCAGGAGGCGGCCCAGCTCGCCGAGGCCCAGGCCCGCCAGCGCGAGGCCCAGCAGCAGCTCGGCCGGATCCAGACCCTGAAGAACCGCGGCTTCGCCACCCAGTCGCAGCTCGACGTCCAGAACGCCGCCGCCGCCGCGGCCCGGGCGCAGGCGTCAGGGGTCCGCGCCTCGATCGGCGAGCGGGTGATCACCGCCCCCTTCTCGGGATACGCCTCGCTGCGCACCATCTCGCCCGGCGCGGTCGTGAATTCGGGCACCCCGATCGCGACGATCAGCGACATCTCGACGATCAAGCTCGACTTCCCGGTGCCCGAGACGGTCCTTGCCGCGCTTCGCCCGGGGCTCACCATCGCGGCCGTGTCCGCCGCCTATCCGGACCGGCCCTTTCGCGGCCAGATCGCCAATATCGACCCGGTTATCGATCCCAATACCCGTGCCGTCATGGTCCGAGCCCATCTCCCCAACACCGACGGCAAGCTCAAGCCCGGTATGCTCCTCACCGTCGCCATCGAAACCTCGCCTCGCCTCGGCCTGTCGGTTCCCGAGCTTGCCATCGTCGGCGAAGGGGATTCGCGGTTCGTCTACACGATCGACGGAGGCGGCAACGCCCGGCGAACCGCGGTCCGGACGGGCTTGCGGAGCGCCGGCCGGGTCGAGATCCTCGAGGGGCTCAAGCCCGGGCAGAAGATCGTGACCGAGGGCGTCGTCAAGCTTTCGGAGGGGATGAAGGTCCGTGTCGCCGGCGCCGGCAACGCCGCCCGCGGACCGCGCGGCGACGGCGGGGCTCCCGCCGAGCCGGAGGGGAAGGCCCCGTGAAATCCTTCCCCTCGTCGCGCGCCGACGGCCTTCCTTTTCCCTCTTCCCCCATGGGGAGAGGGGGGATGGCCCCGTGAAGATATCCGACCTCTCCGTCCGCCGGCCGGTCTTCGCGGCGGTGGTGGCGATGCTGATCGCGGTCGTGGGCCTGGTCGGCTTCTTCGGCCTGTCGGTCCGCGAATATCCCGACGTCGATCCGCCCGTCGTCTCGGTCCAGACCCAGTATATCGGCGCGGCGGCGAGCGTCGTCGAGACCCGAGTCACGCAGGTGCTCGAGGACCAGCTGTCGGGAGTCGAGGGTCTCCAGACGATCACCTCGCGCTCGCAGGACGGACAATCCTCCATCACCATCGAATTCTACCCCGGCCGATCGATCGAATCGGCGGCCAACGACGTCCGCGACCGGGTCGGCGCCGCCGCCGGCAACCTGCCCGACGACGTCCGCCCGCCCGAGGTTCGCAAGGTCGACGCGGACGCCGCCCCGATCCTCTTCCTCGTCGTCTCGAAGCCGGGCTGGTCGCGGCTGCAATTGTCGGACTATGTCGACCGCAACCTGCTCGACCGCTTCTCGTCGATCGAGGGCGTCGCCCGGGTCTTCGTCGGCGGCGAGGCCCGCCCGGCGATGCGGGTGTGGATGCAGCCGGGCCGCCTCGCCGCCTACGGCCTGACCCCGGGCGACCTCGAGAACGCGCTGAGGCGGCAGAATGTCGAGCTTCCCGCCGGCCGGCTCGAATCCGCCCAGCAGAACGTCACCCTGCGGGTCGACCGCCCCTTCGCCAACGCGCAGCAATTCGCCCAGCTCGTCGTCGGCCGCGGCAGCGACGGCTATCTCGTCCGCCTCGGCGACGTCGCCCGGGTCGAGCAGGGCCCGGAAAACCCGTACAGCGCCTTCCGGCTCAACGGCCAGGAGGCGGTGGGCCTCGGCATCGTGCGCCAGTCGGGCGCCAACACGCTGGCCGTCGCCGAAGCCGCCAAGAAGGCCGCGGAGGAGCTGAAACCGACCCTGCCCGAAGGCATGAACATCGTCGTCGGCTCCGACGAGAGCCTGTTCATCGACCGTGCGATCGAGAAGGTCTGGGAAACGCTCGCCGAGGCCGCCGTGCTCGTCGTCCTCGTCATCTACCTCTTCCTCGGCAACTGGCGCGCGACCCTGATCCCGGCCGTGACCGTCCCGCTCTGCCTCCTCGCCAGCTTCGCCGTGCTGTGGATGCTCGGATTCTCGATCAACCTGCTCACCCTGCTCGCGATGGTGCTGTCGATCGGGATCGTCGTCGACGACGCCATCGTCGTGCTCGAGAACGTCTATCACCGGATCGAGGAAGGCGAGCCGCCCCTCGCCGCCGCCTTCGAGGGGACCCGCCAGGTCGGCTTCGCCATCGTCTCGACCACTCTGGTCGTCTGCGCGGTGTTCGTGCCGATCATGTTCATCGCCGGCCAGACCGGCCTGCTTTTCCGCGAGCTTGCCGCGGCGATGATAGGCGCGGTCGCCTTTTCCGGCTTCCTGGCCCTCAGCCTCGCTCCGATGCTCTGCTCCAAGCTTCTCAAATATCAGGAGCGCGGGCGATTCGCGCGCTGGGTCGACGACCGCTTCCGCCGCCTCGAAGGCTTCTATTCGCGCCGGCTGGACTGGGTGATCCTGAAGCCGACGGTCCCGCTGATCGTGGTCGGGATCTTCCTGGCCGGCGCGGGGGCGCTCTTCCTGACGCTGCGCTCCGAGCTGGTCCCGGCTGAGGACGTCGGTATTCTCTCCGCCACCGTCAACGCGCCGGAGGGCACCGGCTACGCGCAGATGGACCGTTACATGATCGACGCCCAGGGCAAGCTCCTGCCGCTCGTCGACAAGGGCGCGATCCGGGCGATCATCACCCGCACCCCGGGCGGCTTCGGCAACAGCGACGACTTCAACAGCGGCAATTTCGTCGTCTTCCTCAAGCCCTGGGAAGAGCGCGAGAAGACCACCCAGGACGTCGTCCAGGAGGTCAACAAGCGGCTCGGCCAGATGCCCGCCATCCGCGGCAACGCTCAGGTCCGCTCGTCGATCGGCGGGCGCGGGCGGGGCCAGCCGGTCAGCTTCGTCATCGCCGGCTCGACCTATGCCGAGCTCGCCCGCGCCCGCGACCGGATCCTGGCCGCGGCGGCGGCCAATCCCGGCATCATCAACCTCGATTCCGACTATAAGGAGACCAAGCCGCAGCTCCGGATCGCCGTCGACACCGCCCGCGCCGGCGACCTCGGGGTCTCGGTCGAGGAGGTCTCAAACGCCCTCCAGTCGCTGCTCGGCTCGCGCCGGGTCTCGACCTATACCGATCGCGGCGAGGAATATCGGGTCATCGTCCAGGCCGAGGCCGGCGATCGCGCCACCCGGGCCGACCTCCAGACCATCCACGTCCGCAACCGCTCCGGCGGAGTCGTCCCGCTCGCCAGCCTGGTGACGGTCACCGACACCGCCGGCGCCCGCGATCTCGGCCGCTACAACAAGATGCGCGCGATCACCCTCTCCGGCGGCCTCGCTCCGGGCTATTCGCTCGGCGAGGCCCTCGAGTTCCTCGAGGTCCAGGCCGCCCAGTCGCCGGAGGTGATCGCGATCGGCTATCGCGGCGAGAGCCAGGCCTTCCGCGAGGCGGGCGGCTCGATCTGGCTCGTCTTCGGGCTCACCATCCTCATCATTTACCTCCTGCTCGCCGCCCAGTTCGAGAGCTTCGTCCATCCCGCCGTCATCATCAGCACCGTGCCCCTCGCCGTCGGCGGAGGCGCGATCGGCCTCGCCGTCATGGGCCAGACCCTCAACCTCTACAGCCAGGTCGGCCTCGTCATGCTGGTCGGCCTCGCCGCCAAGAACGGAATCCTGATCGTCGAGTTCGCCAACCAGCTCCGCGACCAGGGCCGCGACGTCGGCCGGGCGATTCGAGAGGCCTCGGCCCGCCGGCTCCGGCCGATCCTGATGACCTCCATCGCCACCGTCGCCGGCGCCGTGCCCCTGATGCTGGCCAGCGGCGCCGGAGCCGCGGCGAGGACCGCGATCGGGGTCGTCATCGTCTGGGGCGTGTCGATCTCGACCCTGATCACCCTGTTCCTGATCCCGCTCCTCTATTCGCGCCTCGCCCGCTACACCGGCTCCCCGCTGGCGGTGACGAGGAAGCTCGAGGAGCAGCTCAAGCATCCGCCGGGCGCCCAGCCGATGCCCGCGGAATGAGGAGACATGCGGGGATTCGTCTGTCAGGCTGGCGCGATGCCAGGAATGGCCGCCACGACCTGCAGGCTCGGCGACTCGAGCTCGACCTCCTCTCCCGCATCTCGCGGGGAGGAAGCAAAACCCGGGAGATCGTGAACCTCATGAACTTCACTCTGGGAAATCGGGGGCGCCGGTGACCGCGCTCGCGTCGAGGTCGCAGCTCAGGATGTCGTTCCTGCGCTACGCGCTGTTCACGGTGCCGCTGGTGCTCCTGCTCGGTACCCTCTCGGGCCGGATCGCCGGGTCCGGCTACGGCAACGCCTGGTTCGACGCCCTCCACAAGCCGTCGATCATGCCGCCGGGCTGGGTGTTCGGCGCCGCCTGGACGATTCTGTACGTCCTCCTCGGCCTGGCGGCGGCGCTGATCCTCCACGCCCGGGGCGCCCGCGGGCGCGGCCCGGCCCTGGGCCTGTTCGTCCTCCAGCTCGCCATGAACTACGCCTGGTCGCCCCTCTTCTTCGCCTATCACGAGGTCGGAGCCGCTTTCTGGACGATCTTGGCGATGATCGCGATCTCCGCCGTCACCGCCGCCCTGTTCTGGCGGATCCGGCGGTCGGCGGCGCTGCTCATGCTGCCCTATATCGCCTGGCTCGGCTTCGCCGCGGCGCTCACCTGGCAGATCTCGGCGCTGAACCCGGGAGCGGCGGAGCTTGCGCCGGGCGCCTCGACTACCGATATTCCCCTTTAAGCATCTTCAAGGAGGGCTCGCGATGCAGTCCGAAAACCGTCTGTTCGACGATTTCGTCAAGGTCATGAACGGCGCCGCCGGCACCATCGCCGGAATGGGCCGCGAGGCCGAGAACGCCTTCCGCGAGCGCGTGCGCGACTGGGTCGGCGGCCTCGACATGGTGTCTCGCGAGGAGTTCGAGGCGATGAAGGCGATCGCCGTCGCCGCCCGCGAGGAGAGCGCGGCCCTGAAGAGCCGGGTCGAGGCGCTCGAAGCCGCGGCGGCTGCCAGGCCGAAGCGCAAGCCGGGCGCGGAGGCCGGTGCTGGGCCTTCGGGTCAGTAATCCACAACATATTGTGGTCGCCTGATCTGCGTTCTTGCGCCGCCGCTCGAGCGCGGGCAGTTTCGCGGAACCCAGGCGGCCGGAAAGCTGAGTGATGAACGTGGACGAATTCGAGCTGGAGCGCGAGCCGGGCGGCCCGATCGACATGCTCGAACATTATTTCAGCGCCCATGGCTGGGCCTGCGAGCGCGGCGAGGACGAGATCGTCGCCAACTTCCAAGGCAGCTGGGCGCAATATGAGCTTCGCGCCGTCTGGCGCGACGAGGACCATGTCCTCCAGTTCCTGGCGCTTCCCGACATCCGCGTCGCCCAGGACAAGCGCGCCGCCGTCTACGAGACGATCGGACTGATCAACGAGCAGCTCTGGATCGGCCATTTCGAGCTTTGGGCCAGCTCCGGGCTGGTCCTCTTCCGCCACGCCACCCTGCTCGAGGGCGAGGAGGGCGGAGTGCTCACCCTCCAGCACGCCGAGACCCTGGTCGAGGCCGCGATCGAGGAATGCGAGCGCTTCTACCCGGTCTTCCAGTTCGTCCTGTGGGCCGGCAAGACCCCCCAGGAAGCAATCGCCGCCGCGCTCATCGAAACCCAGGGCGAGGCGTAGGCCCACCATCCCCGATGAAAGCGATCGCTGACCCTGGCGACGCACTGGGCCGGGGCCTGGCTTCGATCCGGAGCGAGTTCCAGGTTGCCGAGGCCTTCCCGGCGCCGGTGCTGGCGGCGGCGGAGGAAGCTTCGCGGCGAGTCCCGTCCCGGCATGTCGATCGCACCGGCTGGCCGTTCGTGACCCTGGATCCCGCTTCCTCGACGGACCTCGACCAGGCCTTCACCCTCGAGCGCAGCGGCGCCGACCTGCTGCTGCATTACGCCATCGCAGACGTCGCCTGGTTCGTGGACGACGACGATCCGGTCGACCGGGAGGCGTGGAAGCGCGGTGCCACGCAATATCTGCCGGACGGCAGGGCGGGGCTCTACCCGCCGGTGCTCAGCGAGGGCGCCGCGAGCCTTCTCCCCGGCGGCCCGCGCCCGGCGGTCGTCTTCACGGTGAGGATCGCGCCGGACGGAGCGTCCAGTCTCGACGGGGCCGAGCGGGCCGTCATCCGCAACCGCGCCAAGCTCGCCTACGACAGCGTGCGCGACTCCGATCTGCCGCCCGACTTCGCCGAGCTCGCCCGCCGGGTCCAGGATGCCGAGGCCCGGCGCGGCGCGGCTCGGATCAATCCGCCGGCGCAGGAAATCGCCGCGATCGGCGACGGCGGCTACGAGCTCCTGTTCCGGCCGCCCCTCGAATCCGAGGTTCGCAACGCCGCCCTGTCCCTGGCGACGAACCTCGCGATTGCCGATCTGCTTCAGGCCAACCGAACCGGTCTCTTTCGGGTCATGGCCGAGCCCGACACCTTTGCCGTGGAGCGGCTGCGCCATACCGCGAAGGGCCTCGGGCTCCACTGGCCGGCCGGGATCGCCCTTGCGGAATTCGAGCGGAGCCTTCTTCCCGCCGATCCCAGGCAGGCCACCTTCATGCTCGCGATCCGGCGCGCCGGCCAGGGCGCGAGCTATGTGCCCTTTCGGGAAGGCGAGACGCGCTGGCATTCGGCGGTGGCGGCCACCTACGCTCATGCCACCGCTCCGCTCCGCCGCCTCGCCGACCGCTATGTCGTGCGCGCCGCGCTGGCGCTCGCCGCCGGCGAGCCGGTGCCCCCGGCGGTCTCGGACGCCTTCGGCAGGCTTCCCCAGGTGATGGCGCGAGCCGACGCTCTGGGCTCCCGGATCCAGCGCGCCGCCGTCGACCTCGCCGAGTCGGTGATCCTGAACGGGCGCGAGGGCGAGACATTCCCCGCGATCGTCACCGAGGTCGACGAACGGGGAGCCCGGATACAATTATGCGATCTCCCGGTGGTCGCCCGGCTGGGCGGCGCCGATCTCGAACCCGGCGAGACCCTGGACGTCGTCCTGGTCGAGGCCGACACGGATTTGCGGACGGTCGGCTTCCGTCCGGTAGCGGAGCGAACATGACCCATCTCACCCTCCGCGGCCCGCTCTTCCTGATCGGCTGCGGCAACATGGCCGGGGCGATGCTCGAGGGCTGGCTCGCCGCCGGCGCGGACCCGCGGATGATCACCGTCGTCCGCCCCAGCGGCCGGGCGCCGGCGCCCGGGATCCGGACCCTCGCGGCGCTTCCAGAGGACGAGGTGCCGGCCCTGGTCCTGCTCGGGGTGAAGCCCCAGAAGCTCGCCGAGGTCGCTCCCCATGTCGCTCCCGCGCTGGAGCCGGAGACGGTCCTCGTCTCGATCCTGGCCGGCACGACCCTGGCCACGCTGCGCAGCCTCTTTCCCGCCCCCCGAACGATCGTCAAGGCGATGCCCAACCTCCCAGTAAGCCTGCGGAGAGGGGTGACGGAGCTGCACAGCGACGGCGCCAGCGACCCGTCCGGCAGGGCCGAGGCCGAGCGCCTGATGCGGGCGCTGGGCCATGTCGAATGGTTCGAGGACGAATCCCTCTTCTCGGTCGCCAGCGCCCTGACCGCCGCCGCGCCCGCCTTCCTCTACCGGTTCCTCGATGCCCTCGCCGCCGCCGGGAAGGAGCTCGGATTGCCGCCCGGGCAGTCCGCGCGCCTCGCCGCTGCCATGGCGGAAGGGGCGAGCGCGCTCTCCGCGTCGTCGACGGACACGCCGGAGCAGCTTGCCCGGCGGGTCGCCAGCCCCGGCGGGACCACCGAGGCCGGGCTGGAAGTGCTCGACGGGCCCGACGGCCTCGCATGGCTGCTGCTCCGCGCCGTGGAGGCGTCGCGCCGGCGCGGTCAGGAAATGGCCGCCCCCAGCCTAAACCCGCGATGAACGGCGCGTAGTTTGGGGTTCATGCAACGAGGATTAAGCTCTGCTCGTTCTTGCGGCGTCCGCGATCCGCGCGGGCGCTCCAGTCGAGGAGAAACGAGTATGCGTATGTTCGTTCTGGGTGCGGCGCTCGCCGCCGCGGTCGCGCTTCCGGTGACCGCCGCTTCCGCTCAGCGTTACGGCGGTTACGGCTACGGTTATGGCGGCGGGTACGGCAATGGTTACGCCTATGGGCGCGGTCATCGCGGCCGCGAGGTTCGCGACGAATTGCGCGAGTGCCGTCGCGAGCTTCGCCACGCCGACAGCCGCTGGGAATATCGTCGCGAGCTTCGCGAGTGCCGGCGCGAGATCGCCGAGGCTCGGCGCGACAGCCGCTATCATCGGTACAACCGCTACGACCGCCGCTATCGCGGCTGGTAGGATCCGCGTCGGGCCGCCTCTCTCCGAAGCGGCGGCCCGTCAGCTTTCCGGCGCGAGATCGAGCGCGGCCCGGTAGCTTCCGTCCATCAGGAACGGAACCGAGCTGTGGCCGTGCGCGATCTTCCAGGCGCCGTCCTCGCGGCGGAAGGCCAGCGTCGAGCGCATCCACATGTCGACCCGGCGTCCGCCCTTCAGCTCGCCGTGAAGCCGGTTCAGGCTCCGGCTCCAGCCGACATTGCCGGCGGCCTCGATATGGAGGTGGCGGATCTCGATCCGGACCGGGCCTTCCCAGCCCGACAGCCAGGCGGCGAGCCCGGCCTCGTCGAGCGCCGCTTCGGGCCCGAGCGCCAGCGGCGGCGCCAGCTCGAAAGCGACGACGTCCGCCGCCAGGGTCGCCACCGCCCGCGCGGCGTCCTTCGTCCGGATCGCCTCGGAACGCTCCTCGATCAGGGCGCGGATTCCGGCCTCGTCCGCGTTCATCCGGCCTCCCCGGTGCGGGATCGGCACCGGCCGGAGGGTCGGCGCGTTATCCCGGCGCGTAAATTCCGGCACGCGCCCCGTCTTCGTCAAGGAGGAGGATGATGCCCTCGACGGTCATCCGCTCGATCGCCTACCGGCCCGAGACGCTCGAGCTCGACGTGATGTTCACCACCGGCCGCCGTTACCTCTTCCACGACGTCCCGCCCGAGGCGGCCGAGGCGTTCCGTTCGGCCCGGATCAAGGGCCGCCACTTCAACAGCCGGATCCGCGGCCGCTATCGCTTTTCGGAAGCCTCGCCCGGCTGAGCCGGAGCGGCCGCCGCCTTGCATTCGGGGAGGCGCAGCTCGCGCGCGTCCCTGCAGGCGCTGACCTGAACGTCGCCGTTGGGAGCGATGTAGAGGGCATAGTCGCCGGTGTCCGTGCAGTGGGCGGTCCACATCGCCATCGTCTTGTATTGCTGCTGATATTCGCCGCGATCGACCCTCTTGCAACGCTGGCCGTTGTCGCGAAGAGCCCGATAGAGGCCGAGATGGCGGGTCGGCTCGCTGAGCGCCTTGAGCTGGTCGCTATACGGGTTGGCCGCGACCACCCGGGTCACCTCCCGCTCGGGCGCGCCG
Organism: Allosphingosinicella sp.; assembly: GCA_035714565.1. Lineage (GTDB taxonomy): Bacteria > Pseudomonadota > Alphaproteobacteria > Sphingomonadales > Sphingomonadaceae > Allosphingosinicella. The sequence goes on along the minus strand of DASTLX010000008.1, from coordinate 2,528 downwards.
TCCTCGCAGGCGGTGAGTAGCAGAACGCACGCCGCCGTCGTCGCCCAGGCCCTCATCTGTCACTCCCTTGCCGTCCGCCTCAATACGCCCGGGCGAAGCGGTCGTTGCGATCGAAGCCGAGCCGCTCGACCCCGGCACGCTTCACATGCGCGAGGACCCGATCGAAATCCTCATAGCGCGTTTCCGCCTCGGCGCGGAAGAGCAGGAAGTCGTCCGGGCCCGAATGGCGGAAGGCGGCGAGGCGGGCCGGCAGCGCCGCTTCGGCCACCGGGGCGCCGTCCCAGGTCAGCCCGCCGGCGGAGTCGAGGACGAGCCGATGGGTCTCGGGCTCTTTCTGGGTCAGCCCGTCCCGCGGAATGTCGATCTTCACGCTGTGGGTGGTGAGGGGAAGGGTGATGATGAACATGATGAGGAGCACCAGCATCACGTCGATGATCGGAGTGGTGTTGATCGTGCTGAAGGGCTGCTCGGCGACGTCGGCATGAGCGATGCGGCGGCGGCTGGTCATCTCGGCCTCCTTCATGTTATGTGACATCATAACAAGAATGGGATCAGGGCGCAACGGCTCCGTGGACAATATTGCCGACGCGTCTGGGCCGAGGCCTTGCTTCCCTGTCGCTCAGCGCCGGCCCTCGCCCGTGTAGATGCGCCAGCCGCCTCCCGCTTGCGCCTTGCGGACGGTGACGCTGCCGGCGCTGCTGAACGGCTTGCCGCCCCGGAAGGTGCCGCGGATCATCACCGGCACCTCGACATAGGTCCAGCCCTGAGCCTCGACGGGGTCGCTCGGAGTGCCGACGTCGGCCTGATAGGTCGCATAGGCCTTGAAATTGTCCGCGAAGCGACGCCTCGCCTCGTTCCCGGCCTCCCCCGAGCGCATCGCCCAGGCGGCGGCGTAATCGCCCGCTTCGATGCGGGCATAATAGCGCCTGAGCGTCGCCGCGGCGTCGCCGCTGTCCTCGCGGTCCCGGGCCGTCTCGGCCGGGGGCTCGAGCTCGGGCATCGGCGGCTGCGCGGCCCTGTCGCGTTGCCGGGCCTGGCGACGGGCCTCGGGCTCGTCGCCGCAGGAGGCGAGCAGGAGCAGCGGAAGCAGGAGAGCGATGAAGCGCATCGCGGCCCTATAGCGCGTTGGTCCGCAAATATCCTCCCCGTCTCCGATGGGGAGGATGTTACGCGCTGAGGCGGCTCTGGGTGCCGTGGATGAGGTCGGTGGCGCGCTCGAAGCTCATCGGGCGGCCGAAAAGGTAGCCCTGGATCTGGTGGCAGCCGAGGTCGCGCATGCGGGTGAAGTCGTCCGCCGTCTCGACCCCCTCGGCGGTGACGGTCATCCGGAAGCTCTTGGCGAGCTGGACGATCGACTGGATGATCGCCACCGTCTCGCGGTTGCTTCCCGCCTCGCGGACGAAGCTGCCGTCGATCTTGAGCTTATGGAAGACCGCCTTGTTGAGATAGCCGAGCGACGAATAGCCGGTGCCGAAATCGTCGAGGGCGATCCCGACTCCGAGGGCGCGGAGGCGCTTGAGCACGTCGAGCGAGCCTTCCGAGTCGCCGAGGAACACCGATTCGGTCACCTCGAGCTCGAGCCGGTTGGCCTTGAGCCGGTATTTGGCGAGCGCCTCCGAGACGGTGTTGGGAAGCGCCGGGAGGATGAGCTGGCGGGCCGAGAGGTTGAGCGCGACGCTGATATAGTCCGGCCACACCGAGGCGGCTCGGCAGGCCTCGTCGATCACCCAGTCGCCCAGCTGCATGATCAGCCCGGTCTCCTCGGCGAGCGGGATGAACTCGACGGGCGAGACCATCCCCCGGGTCGGGTGGTGCCAGCGGATCAGCGCCTCGAACCCGACCAGGCTCTGGTCGGCGGCGTTGACCAGGGGCTGATAGTCGAGACGGAACTGCTTCAGGGACAGCGCCTGGCGCAGGTCCTGCTCGAGCCTGAGCCGGTCCTCGGCCTCGTTCTGCATGTCGGCCGAGAAATAGCAGCAGGTGCCGCGGCCCTGGCCCTTCGCCTGGTACAAGGCGAGGTCCGCTTTCTGGATGAGGTCGTCGACGCTCTGGCCGTCGATCGGGCCGAAGGCGCAGCCGATCGAGACTCCGATCCGGATCTCGGCCTTGTCGATATGATAGGGCTCGGCGACAGCGGAGATAATTCGGCGGGCGAGGTCGTCGACCTTCTTGCGGCTCTGGGCGTCGCGGATGACGATGGCGAACTCGTCGCCGCCCATCCGGCCGACATGGCCCGATTCGCCGGCTTCCTTGACCAGGCGCTGGGAGACGCTCTTCAGCACCGCGTCGCCCTTGGGATGGCCGAACGTGTCGTTGACCGGCTTGAAGCCGTCCAGGTCGAGGAACATGATCGCGCAGGGGACATTGCTCGACTGGGAGGTGGAGAGGGCTTCGCCGAGAAGCTGGCGCACGCGGCCGCGATTCGGCAGGCCGGAGAGCACGTCCATGTTGGCGAGGTTGGTCAGCCGCTCCTGGGTGCGGCGGACCTCGGTGATGTCCGAGCCCACTCCGCGGAAACCCTGGAACTG
>DASTLX010000007.1:0-24849 GCA_035714565.1 Allosphingosinicella sp. | reverse complement strand
GTGCCGAGCGGCGTCAGGCTGGCCGGCTTGATGACGAATGGACAGCCCACGGCGAGCGCCGGCGCAATCTTGTGGGCGGCCAAGTTGAGGGGGAAGTTGAACGGAGCGATAAAGCTGCAGGGGCCGACCGGCACCCGCTTCCACATGCCCTGGTACCCGCGGGCGCGCGGGCTGATGTCGAGCGGCTGGACCTCGCCGGTGATCCGCACCGATTCCTCGGCGGCGATGCGGAAGGTGTCGATGAGGCGGCTGACCTCTCCTTCGGCGTCCTTGATCGGCTTCCCCGCCTCGACGCAGAGGGCAAAGGCGAGCTCCTCGGCCCGTTCGCGGAAACGATCGGCGCAGTGCTGGAGGACCGCCTGGCGTTCGTAGCTCGCCATCCGCGCGATCGGCTCGGCTGCATCGACGGCGGCGGCTATGGCGGCGTCGATCGTGGCGGGATCGGCCCGCGCGACGCGGAAGGCGACCTCCCCGGTATATTTGTCGGTAACGGCGAGGTCGGCATTGGGCTGCCGGGCCTCGTTGGCCAGATAGAGAGGATAGACGTCCTTCAGACGGGCCATGGTTCACGCTCCTCGAGGAGGGCGTTCGCTTAGGCCGCGGGCTTCCCGTTCGCCACCCTTGACGGCGCAGCGGCCTCTGGCGATGCTGGCGACGTGGGCAGAGGGGCAAGGTCGACGCGGTGGGGGCGCCGCATCGTCTCGGTCGTGGGAACGCGTCCGGAGGCTATCAAGATGGCGCCGGTCGTCCGCGCCATCGCCGACCGCCCGCACCTGCGCCAGGAGCTGCTTCTCACCGGCCAGCATGCGGGGCTCGCGCCGATGTTCGCGGGGGTCGGTCCCATCCATGTCGAAGAGCTGCCCTTCGATGGGCGGAGCAGGTCTCCGGCGCGGCTTCGCGAGGCGCTGCATGGCGCGATCTGGACGCACCTGAAGCCGGACCGGCCGGACCTGGTCCTCGTTCACGGCGACACCGCAAGCGCGATCGCGGGCGCCCTCGCGGCACGGGATTGCGCGGTTCCGGTGGGGCATGTGGAGGCGGGGCTGCGCTCATTCGACATTCGCCAGCCCTGGCCCGAGGAAGGCAATCGCATCGTCATCGATACCCTCTCGGAGCTGCTCTTCGCCCCCACGGAGGAAGCGGTCCGCAACCTCCGGGCCGAGTGGCGGGTCAAAGGGCACATCCACCTGACCGGGAACAGCGGCATCGATGCGCTGCTGCAGGCGCGGGAACGCATCCGCCGCGACCCCGAGGTAAGCGACGGTGCGCGCAGAACGGTCCTCGTCACCTGCCACCGGAAGGAAAACCAGGGCGCGCCCGCGCGGAATGTCTGCGCGGCCCTGAGACGTCTTCCTGAGGAGCTGCCGATCGACATCGTGGTCGCGCTGCATACCAACCCGCAGGTCCGCCAGGCGATGGAGGAGCCGTTGCGCGGCGCGGCACACGTTCGCCTGCTCGAGCCGCTCGACTACCCGGATATGGTGGCGCTCATGGAGCGTTCGTGGCTAATCCTCACCGACAGCGGCGGTCTTCAGGAGGAAGGCCCGGCCTTGGGAAAACCGGTCTTCGTGCTCCGCAACACGACCGAACGGCCCGAGGGACTGGTGAGCGCAGCGGTGGAGCTGATCGGCACCGAGGAGGAAAGGATCGTCGCGGGAGTGAGGACGCTGTTCCACGATGCGGACAAATATGCCGTCATGTCCCGCCCCTGCCTCCCCTTCGGCGACGGGCGGGCGGCGCCTAGGATTGCGGCGGCGATCGATGACTGGTTCGACTCGCGGCGGCTTAGCCGCTGACCCGCTTCAGCCGATCGAGCAGGCGGCCACGGGCGGCGAGAATTTCGGCCTGGCGCCCGATCAGGACGTCGCGCTCGAGGAAGTGGCCGGTGATCCGCAGCCCCGCCTGGACGTCGGCCCAATCCGCCTCCCCGCCCTGGAGCAGGAAGGTAGGAAGAGGGAAGAGCCGGTCGCGATACTCCTCGGCGGCCTCGCGGCCGACGGCGCGGCCGCTCTTCGGGCTGACGTAGGCGAGGTTCTCGGTCGCCCCGGTGGCGGCGCAGGCGGCGAGGTCGAGGCCGAAGCCTAGCTCCGCCAGCAGGAGCAGCTCGTAGCGCACCAGCGACGGCGCCCAGCCGCGGGCGCTGGGGGCGGCCTCCAGCGCCGCGAGAACGCCGTCCAGAGCCGCGTAGAGGCGCGGATAGGGCTGGCCTTCAGGGAGCGCGGCGGCGGTGAGGGCGGTCGTCCACTCGATCGCTGCCGCGGCCAGCGGCTCGGAGAGCAACGCGCCGCGGCTGGCGGAGAGCTCGAGCGTCGCGTGGGCGACCTGGTCGTCGGTCCGCGCCCGGAACTCGGCCTCGACCAAATTGCCGGGGAGGAGCACCGGCCGCAGCCGTCGCGACTTGCCGCCACGCACATAGCCGGCCTGCAGCCCGTCGGCTGGGGTGAGCGCGCGCACGATCGCGCCATGCTCGCCGTGCGGCCGGACCGCGCAGATGATCGCCTTCGTCTCCAGCCGCATGGCGGCGGCAGACTATCAGCGGCGGATGCGGCGGGCGAGGCTCTCGAGTCCGGCGCCGTGGACGGCGCGCTTCGCCAGCGCGACGGCGGCGTCGAAGCCGTTGAGCGATGCCCCGACGAGGAGGTTCGCGAGGGTCGGCCGGAGCAGCAGCAGGTCTACGCATTCGACCTCTCCGGTCGAGAAGAGGCTCTTGTGCTGCCCCTCCCCTTCGGTGAAGTCGAACAGGGCGAACCGCCGTTCGGCGAACAGCTGCCGCATCGCCTCGTACTGAAGCACGGTGCCGGGGGAGAGCGGCGCGAATTCGGGATCGTAGCCGAGATAGGCGTAGATCAGGGTCCCGCCCTGGGCGGGGGCGTAGAGGTAGCTGACCGGCCGCCCCTCCACGAACAGTATCCAGCCGCGCATCGCGTCGCGCCGCGCAAGCTCGCGCATCTCCCCGACCGCCGCCTCGCTCGCGGGAAGGCCGGCGTCGAGCAGGCGCTCCTGATAACTGCGGGCTGAGACGGTGCGGGCATGAACGTGGAACGCTTCCACGTCCTCGGGTGAGCGGTAGCAGCGGACATCGAGGGTTCCGCCCGAGGCATCCGCCATCTTGCGCACCTTGCGCTTCAGCGTCGAACGGCTCTTCGAGGAGAAACCGGCCAGGTAGTCGTCGAACGTCCCTTCGAGCGACGCGTAGCAGCGGCGGTAGCGCTGCCGGGCGAACGGCCGCAGCCGCGGGTGCTGGCGGAGGAGCGGATCGAGCGCGGCGGCCGGCAGCGAGGTGACCAGATAACCGTCCCCCTCGGCCGGCGGAAGAACGGGGACGCCGCCGCCGAGCGCCTGCTCCAGCGTCAGGCCGACGCGCCGGAGACGGCGGCGCACCCGCCACAGCGTCCGCGCGCCGATCCGGTACGGAAGGGCGATGGCGCCCGTCACAGCGTACGCTCGTAGAGGGCGTTGGACCAGAGCTGCTCGGCGAGGCGCCGCGCCCGGCGCAGCCTGCGCGCCGGCAGCGGCCGCGCCGCCGTGTCCAGCGGCAGCTCGTCGAGGTCGGTGAAGTGGGCGGTCGGAAGCCGCTCGGCATGTGCGGCCAAGAAGCCGCACAATCGTTCGAACCGGCGGCGCAGGGTCCGATTCGGACGATTGCCGTCGCGAGTGGCGAGCTCGAAGCTGTGGCTGACGATCGTCACGATCGGATGGCCTTCCGCCTCCGCGTGAAGCAGCGCGCTCTCCAGCTCTTCCGACGAGACGGCGCAGAGCTGAAGGTGCCGATACCGTCCCGGCTCGTCCTCGATCTGCGTCACCGGTACCTCGACGATCCCGCCAAGCTCGACCGGTGCGATCTGCTCGGGAGGGAGGGGCAAGGCGCTGGGCCATGGGTGCTCGGTGCCGTTATGGCTGCTGTCGTAGCGCAGTCCCAGCGAGCGCAGGGCGGCGAGCGTCCGCAGGTCGGCGGCGTAGCTGCCGGAGCGGAATGCGATCGGCTCCGGCGCCCCCGCGTCGACGAGCAGCTGCCGCGCCGCCTCGACCAGCTCGCGCTGCGCCGAGAGGCTGAAACCGCTGAGCTCGAAGTCGCGGCCGTCGGCAAAGCCCTCCGCGACGCTCCGCCAGCACGGGTGGAGATGAAGCTGCACCTCCTGGTCCGCGGCGAGGATAGGCGCGACCATCCGCCGCACCGGCTCGAGACCGTAAAGCTCGGCAGGCATCGGATCGACGAAGAAGCAGGCCTTCAGCCCATGATCCCGAAGGCGATCGAGCTGCCACGGGACACCCAGGCCCGCCGGGTCGAATGACCGGGCGAGATTCTCCTCCCAGGCCGCGCCGCGCGCGTAATGGCGCCACAGGAGCTCGGTATCGACCGTCAGGAGGACGCGCGTGGCCATCCACCGCGGCTTAGCCGCTGGGATGAAAATAATCGTAAATCGACCGCGCCATTCCACGCGAGATGCCCGGGGCCTTTTCCAGATCCTCCAGCGCCGCGCCTTTGACCGCCCGCGCCGTGCCGAAGTGCATCAGGAGCGCCCGCTTGCGGCTGGGGCCGATGCCCGGCACCTCGTCCAGCGGGCTGGCTGCCATGCTCTTCGACCTCTTCTGCCGGTGCGCGCCGATGGCGAAGCGGTGCGCCTCGTCGCGCAGGCGCTGCAGGTAGAAGAGCACGGGCGAGTTGGGCGGCAGCTGGAAGTCCCTCCCCGTCGGCAAATGAAGCACCTCGCGCCCGGCATTGCGGTCCGGGCCTTTCGAGATCGCCACCACCGGAACGTCGTGGATGCCGGCGCATTCGAGCGTCTCCATCACCGCGCTCAACTGCCCCTTGCCGCCGTCGATCAGCAGCAGGTCCGGCCATTCGCCGCGGCTGCGGTCCGGATCCTCCTTCTCCAGCCGCGCGAACCGCCGCCCGAGCACCTCGCGCATCATCGCGAAATCGTCGCCGGGCCTGGTTTCCTCGCGTTTGATGTTGAACTTGCGGTAGCCGTTCTTGCGGAATCCCTCCGGCCCCGCGACGATCATTGCGCCGACCGCATTGGTCCCCATGACGTGGCTGTTGTCGTAGACCTCGATCCGCTCGGGTGGCTCGGGCAGCTCGAACAATTCGGTCAGCGCACGCATCGTCTTCGCCTGGGTGCTGGTCTCGGCGAGGTGGCGGTCGAGCTCCTCCTCGGCGTTCCGTGCGGCCTGCCGGATCATCTTCACCTGGTCGCCGCGCTTCGGCACCTTCAGCGTCACCTTGCGCTCCGAGCGCTCGGACAGCGCCTCGCCGACCAGCTCCGCCTCCGGCACCTCGCGGTCGAGCAGGACCAGCTTGGGCGGCGGCACCTCCTCGTAGAATTGCATCAGGAAGGCGCCGAGCACCTCCTCCTCCGGCACGTCGGCAGTGTGGGCCGGGAAGAAGCTCCTGTGGCCCCAATTGTTGCCGCCGCGGATGAAGAAGGCCTGGACGCAGATCGTGCCGCCCTTGCACGCCAGAGCGAAGATGTCGGCGTCGCCGAGGCCCTCCGCGGTGATGGTCTGGGTGCCCTGGATGAAGGTCAAAGCGCGCAGGCGGTCGCGGTAGACGGCGGCGAGCTCAAAATCCATCGCCTCCGCCGCCTCGCTCATCGCCGCGGCGAGCTTCTGCTGGACGCGAGTCGACTTGCCGCCGAGATAGTCCTTCGCGTCCTGCACGAGCTCGGCATACGCCTCCTCGCCGATCCGCCCGACGCAGGGCGCCGAGCAGCGCCTGATCTGGAACAGCAGGCAGGGTCGTCTGCGGGTGGCCATGAACGTGTCGGTGCAGCTCCTCAGCAGGAACAGCTTCTGCAGCGCGTTCAGCGTCCGAGTCACAGAGCCCGCGCTGGCGAAGGGGCCGTAATATTGCCCCTTGTGGCGCCGCGCGCCGCGATGCTTCCTGACCTGCGGGAAGGCGTGATCCTCGCGCAGCAGGATGAAGGGGAAGCTTTTGTCGTCGCGCAGCAGGACGTTGTACGGCGGCCGGTATCGCTTGATCAGCTGCGCCTCTAGCAGCAGCGCCTCGGCCTCGGTGTTGGTGGTGACGATCTGCATCGATCGGGTCTGGGCGACCATCCGCTGCAGCCGCTTCGACAGGCGCGCGACCTGGGTGTAGTTGGTCACCCGGTTCCTCAGCGCCCGCGCCTTCCCGACGTAGAGCACGTCGCCCTTGGCATCGAGCATCCGGTAGACTCCGGGGCGCACCGGGAGCCCCTTCACGACCTTGCGGATCGCGGCGACGCCCGCCTCCAGATCCGGCTGGTCGCTGCCGCGGACGGTGTAGGCGCTCTTCTCCTCGTTGAAGCGGTCGGTGGGCGGAGTGTCGGTCACCGGGCCGATCTAGATGCCGGGGCCGGTCATGTTAAGGTGAGGCGTGCCGACGCCCGACGATTTCCGCCGAATCGCCCTCGCCTTTCCGGGTGCGGAGGAGGGCGGTCACATGGGCCATGCCGATTTCCGGGTGGGCGGGAAGATCTTCGCCACCCTGGGCTCGCCGGACGAGGCGTGGGGCATGGCGTCGCTGATGCCGGAGCAGCAGGAGGATTTCATGGCGCTGGCGCCGGAGGCCTTCAGGCCGGCGGCGGGGGCCTGGGGGCGCGGGGGAAGCACCCTCGTGCGGCTGGACGCGGTGAGCGAGGAGCTTCTCGAGGCGGCGCTGGCGGCCGCTTGGCGGAAGCGGGCGCCGCGAAGCTAGAAAGCGCCCTGGCATCTGGCGAGGCTCCGTCGCGCTCGGCGCGAGCTCATCACGGAGCCCGCGAGGAAAGCGGACTGCCGCCTACCCCCGGCACAGGGGTCCGCAGGGCGCGCCGGCGAGGCCGGCCTTGATCGCGTCCGCCTTCGGCTTGTCGGCCTCGGGCAGGGCGGCTCGCAGGGTATCGGCGGTGCGAGCGAGGTCGAGGCGCTGGGCCGGGCTGAGGATGATCGCGAAATCGCCGGCGTCGGCGGCGAGCAGGTCGACGATCCTGCGGCGGCGAGCCGGGCCGAGGCTCGGATCGCCGGCCATCTGCAGCAGGCCTGCGACCTGCCCCCAGGTGCCGATGCGCACCGCCTTCAGCGCGCCCGCGGTCGCGGCGTCGTCCCCCGCCGTCTTCTCGAGGAAGGGCATGTGGGCGGCGCTGCAATGGGCCGAGAAAAGCATCGGCATGAACATCCGGTCGAAATAGCGACCGGCGTTGCCGGCCTTTGCCTCCGCCTTCCCGGCGCCCGGAGCCTGGCCGAGATCGAGATTGACGTAAGCGTCGACGATCTTCGCGGTCCTGCCGCAGAGCGAGTCGTATGAGTCCAGGCCGCGCAGCGGCAAGGCGGGCGTTCCCAGCGTCCGCAACCCCTTTTCGGCTTCGGCGTCGAAGGCCTCGACCGCGGGATCCGACGCCTCGGGCGCACCGCTCCTGAGCTTGCCGGCGAGCGCGTCGGCGGCAGCGGCGAAGGCGCCGGTGGCATCAGCGGACGGGGACCCGCCTTTGTCGCCGCAGGCGGCGGCGGCGGCGAGGGCGAGAAGGCAGGCCGCCGAACGGAAAAGGCCCGATTTCATGACGACGGGTCAGTTGGCCCGGCCGAGGCCTTCGATGGTGCGGTCGACGAGGGCCTTGTCGGCGCCGGCGTCGAGCTTCTCGCGGATCAGGGCCTCGGCGGCCGCGGCGGCCGCGCTCGCGGCCCGGGCGCGGACCTGGTCGAGGGCGGAGCGCTCGGCGGCGGCGATCTTGTCCTCGGCCATGCGGCCGCGGCGCTCGACAAGGGCGGAGGCGTCGCTCTCGGCCTGCCGGACGATGCCTTCGGCCTCGGCGCGCGCGCGGTCGAGCAGGGTCGCGGCCTCAGAATCGGCCTGGGCCGCCTTGGCTTCATATTCGGCCCTGATCGCCTCGGCCTCTGCGCGGAGCTGGGCGGCCTCGTCGAGCTGGGCCTTGATGGCGGCGATCTTGCTGTCGAGGGCGCGGCCGATCAGCGCCGGGACCCGCTTCCAGATGAGGATGGCGAAGACCACCACCATGGCGAGCGCGATCCACTGGGGCGCGTCGAGCCCGAGAGCGGTCGGCAGCGGGTGGTGCTCGGGAGCGCCGACATGCTCGACCCCCGCGGCCGCGGCGCCGTCGCCGGGGGCCTCGCGGATATGCGTGTCCTTGGGATTTTCCTCAGCCATTGCCCATCGCATTCCTGACCGCGCGCGCGGCCTCGTCGCTTCCCACCGAAACCCCAGCGAGCCGCTCGACCATCTCCCGGGCGGCCTCGGCGGCGACGCTCTCGATCTCGCCGAGGGTCGCCTGCGTCGCGGTGCGGATGCGCGCCTCGGCGGCCTCCACCTTGGCCCCGATCTCCTCGCCGACCGCCTTCATCCGCGCCTCGGTCGCCTTGGCGCTCGACTGCTTGGCGGCCTGGGCGACCTTCAGGGCCTCGGCCCGGCTGGAGTCGATCCGCTCGCGATAGGCGGCCTCGATCTCCTCGGCCGACGAGCGCGCGGCCTGGGCCGCGGCGAGATCGCCGGCGATCCGGCTGTCGCGCGCCTCGACGGTCGACTGGATCTTGGGGAGCATCATCCGGCCGATGCCGAAATAGAGGATGGCGAGCACCAGCAGCAGCCAGAAGAACTGCGAGTAAGCGGCGTCGGCCAGCTGATTGATCTGAGGCATCTCGATCCTTCAAAAAGAGGGACAGTCCCCCTTTTCCGAAAAGAGGGACTGTCCCTCTTTTTGCTTAGCGGGCGTAGAGGATGATCATCGCCACCGCGAAGGCGATCAGGCCGAGCAGCTCGGCGGCGGCGAAGCCGATGAACAGGCGGCCCTGCTGGCTGTCGGCGGCGGCCGGGTTGCGGATCGCGCTCTCGAGGAACGAGCCGAAGACGTTGCCGACGCCGACCGCGGCGGCGCCGACGCCGATCGCGGCGAGACCCGCGCCGATGACCTGGGCAGAAGCGAAGTCCATGATATTCTCCTTGGGAAAAAGCGTTCGAGGCTAGTGAAGGTTGACCGCGTCGTTGATGTAGAGCGACGTCAGAAGGGCGAAGACGTAGGCCTGGATCGCGCAGACCAGGATCTCGAGCGCCATCACCCCGACGATGAACAGGAAGGACAGGAGGCTGACCGCCGGGCCGACGCCGCCGGCGTTGATGCCCTGGACGACGAAGCTTCCGAACACCTCGACGAGGATGTGGCCCGCGATCATCGCGACGAAGAGCCGGAGCGCGAGGCTGAACGGGCGGACCATGAAGGAGAGCAGCTCGATGAGGAAGATCATCGGCAGCATCGGCTTGGGCGTGCCGTGGGGGATGAAGAGCGAGAAGAAGTGGAAGCCGTGCCTCCAGAAGCCGACGATGAGGACGATCGAGAAGCTGATGATCGCCATGATCCCGGTGACGGTGAACTGGCTGGTGACGGTGAAGGGCTGGGCGCCGACCAGGGCGAAGGGCATCAGCCCGAGCAGGTTGGCGAACAGGATGAACATGAACACCGTGAACACCCACGGCATGTACTTGCGCCCCTCGGGGCCGATGTTGGTCGTCACCATCGAATGGATGAAGCCGGTGACGCCCTCGACCATCACCTGCCAGCGGCCGGGAACGAGCTGGCGCTTCATCCCGCCGAGCATGAACAGCCAGATCAGGGCGAGGACGACGACCATCCACAAGGCGCTGTTGGTGAAGACGAACGGGCTTCCGTCCAGATGGCCCGCGAGCGGGCTGATCTGGAACTGGTGCATCGGATCGATCTTGCTCTCGGCCGCCACTCTTCAGGTCCCTCGGCCCGTCACTCGGGCTTCTGCTGCGAAATCTTCCAAACTTCCCACATGGCGACGCCGAACCCGAGGAACAGCATCGCCACCCAGACCCCCTTCGTGCCCGCCCACCGGTCGATCACCCAACCGATCAGTGCGCTTCCCAGGGGAGCGCCCATCAGCACCGAGAGGATGCGCATCCCCTGGCGCTGGCCGGTCTGCGGCGCGCGCCGGGCCACGCGGGTCCTTGCCGCTTCCGCCGCCTGCGCCTCTCGAAGCCGCTCATCGAGCGAGTCGAGCCGCGCATCCTGGGGAAGCTTCGGGTCCTGCCGGTGCTCGTCTTCCGCCATGTCTTTCTTCCATGGGCAGCGACGCTCGGGAGCGGGCTGTTGAGGGTGCGAGGACATGCCGGCGAACGAACCCCGCCGAGGCGCCGCCCCTTTAGGAAAGGGGGCTGGTCAAGTCAACTCTTGTGCGGTGCGGCAAAGGTCGAATTGACTGGGGACCGGAGGCGGTTAGGGTCGGCGGATGTCGAGGCCGCTCACCCTTGCCCTTCTGCTCGCCATCGCCGCCGGCTCCGGCGGCTGCGAGGAGCGGCAAGTGGCAGGGCCGCTCGCTACCGCCGAGCCGCGATCCGAGTCCCCGCCCAAGGCGGCCAAGCGGGGCTGCCCCGTGGACGGGGCCGAGCCCGCCAGGGGCAGCGTGTGTATCGCCAGGAGGGCCCCGAACTGGACCTACGCCTTCGTCTATCCCCCCGAGGCGGCGCGAATCCCGGCCCTCGACTCCTGGCTCCGGAGCCAATCGGAGGAAGACCTGAGGACGGAAAGGGACGAGAACGACGCGGACGGCCTCGGCTCGCTGGCGAGATATGCCAGCGAGCATCCCGAGGGCCGGTTCTTTCGCGAGACGGTGTACACGTTGGACGCGGATCTGCCGGAGCTTCTGGCCCTGTCCGAGGCGACGGCGGAATATTCCGGCGGCGCCCATGGCTGGTTCACCTTCGACACCCTGCTCTGGGACAAGGCCCGCAGCCGGAAGCTGGAACCCAAAGAGCTGTTCAGCGACCCGGCGGCGGCCGAAGCGGAGATCCAGGTCCAACTTTGCCCGATCTTGGCCGAATCCCGGAGGCGCGAAGCCGCGCGAGGTGACGGCGACGGGGCCTTCAACGGCCCCTGCGCGAAGCCGCCATACAACATGACGCTCCTGACCACGGGCGGGCATGTGACCACGCTCAAGGTCACCTTCACCGAGCTCGAAGGCTATGCCGGCGGCACCTACGAAGTCTACGTGCCGGTCACCGCGCGCCTGCGGAGCCTTGTAGCGGAGCGGTTCCGGCCGAGCTTCGCCCTCTCGGCCTCGCCCGCACGGGCCTGCAATTCCAACGTGGGGTGCGTCGAAGGACGACCGCAACGACCTCGGCGCAATAGCGACGATGCGGCCTTATCGGGACGGACGGGATCCATCCGCTTCGCGCAATCTTCGCGTCTTTGCGTCCCTGCGTCAAAAATGAGTTCGCACCGAGGTCGCGAGGGCGCTCGCCAAGCGGCGGTCATCCGTCATCCCGGTGAACGCCGGGTCTCGGGACGAAGCGCTCGGCGGGTCTCGGCGAGGTCCCGGCTTTCGCCGGAATGACGGCTGGACGCCGCCGCCCTGCCCTAGCCGCAATAAGCGGGAAGCGGGATCGGAGCCGAATCGCGCTGGCGCCACACGCCGTCGGGGAGGCGGTAATATTGGCCCTGGGCGACCTTGGTCCGGAACAGCTCGCAGGCGGTGGTGGCGGCGACCTCCTCGATCTTGGCGCCGCGCTTGGCGGCGAGGTCGGTGTAATAGGCGCGGCGCTTGATATTGACGGCGTCGACCTGGGCGCGGACGGCGGCGGGCGCGGACCCGACCAAGCCGAGATAGCCGTCGGCCTGCTCGCCGACCTGGCCCGAGGCGCGAAGCTGGGCGGAGGCGTCCTGAAGCATGGCGTAAGCGGTGGTCGTGCCAAGCACGGCGCCAAGCCCGATGCCCGCGGCGAGGATCAGTTTGATTCGGCGGCTCATGTCAAAACACTCCCGGATTCTCTTTGATGAGATCGCGCACGTCCTGCTGGAGACGGACGACGACCTCCTGCCTGATGTTGATGTTGAGGTTGATCTCGATCGGCTTCTCCGGAGCGCTCACCTGAACGCAACCGGCCGACGTAAGAACAACCGGCGCGGCGAGGAGGATCTTCATCCGTCTCATCGCGCCTTGCGTCGCATCGCAACGCATCGACGTCAACAACGACCGCTTCATCGCACTATCTCGCTTTCCTGGGGCTGAACGGGAGGAGGCTCGTCCGGCTTGCCCCGGATGAGGTCCGGGAGCGTCGACTGGATGAGCAGGGTGGGATCGTGGAGCGAGCGCATCGTCCCGATGAGGGCTCGGAAGGGGCCGCGGACCTTGATGTTGAACTCGAACGGGATCCGGGCGAGCTGGCCGAGGGCGCGGCCGGCGACCATGCCCTTGAGCCCGCCGGACGGGGCCGACGTCAGCACCGGGTCGCGCGCCACCCCGTCGAGCTCGATCCCGGCGACGAACTCGCCCTCGAGCGAGCCGTCGAGGTCGATGGCGAGCTTGGAATAGCGCATCGACTTGAGCGCGTCGAAGGCGAGCTTGCCGTAGACCCCCAGCTCCTTGTCGGTGAGCTCGCCAATGTAGGAGAGGGTCCCGCCCTCCGGCCGGGCGACGAGGTGGCCGCCGACGATCCGCCCGCCGCGCTCGTCGAAGACCATCGGGATGATCCCGTCGAAGGTGCCGGTGGCGGTGATGTTGGCGAACTCCATCTTCTGGATGAAGAGCGCGGCGTCGAGGCCCTCGACCCGGAAGGTGAGCCGCTTGGCGGAGGGCTTCGAGAAATCGAGGATCGTCTCCTCGAGGATGAGCTCGCCGCCGGCGAAGGGCCAGCGGCCGCTCTCGACCCTGACCTGGAGGCCGGGCAGGAGCTGGTAGCGGATGCGGCCGTCGAGGACGTCGATCCCGGCGCGGACGAGGTCGACCTTCGCCTCCTGGCCGGGTGCGCTGGCGAGGCCGAGCAGATCGGTGAAGTTTACGCTGGTCGACAGCCCCTCCACCGGCCCGAAGGCGGCCGCGAAGTCCATGTCGTCGGTCGAGAAGGTGCCGCTCGAGCGCGAGCCGGCCGGGTCCCACGCGATCTCGCCCCGCCCCTTGAGAATTCCGTCGACCAGGGCGACGACTCCGGTGGTCAGGCGGGTGAGCTGCTCGGGCTGATAGTCCTTGCCGAAGCTTATGCCCGGAACATCGAGCGCGGCCCGGCCGCGCCCCGTGGCGAGATCGTGGCCGATGTCGGCGCGAAGGATCCGGGTCCCGGTCTCCGGATCGTCGAGCCAGCCGCCGGCCTCGATCCGGCTGTCGGCGAGGGTCAGGCTGAAGTCGCGGGCGACGAGCGGATAGAAGCGCGGCGGATCGATCTCGTCGGCGATCCGCATCTCGCCGGTCATGGCGAGGTCGGCGCCCTTCATCCGCCAGGTGCCGGCGCCGCCGCTCATCAGCAGGGGGACGTTGGCGAGCTTGCCCGAGAGGCCGGCGAAGCGGCCGCTCGCTCCGCCTTTGCCGAAGTCGCCGCTGAGCGAGCCGAGGGCGAAGCGGTGGGCGGCGAGCCGAACCTCCAGCCCGGAAGCGGTGAAGCCCGGCCCGGCGAGGCCGAAGCGAAGCCGGCTTCCGGCGACGCTGAGGGGCGAGGCGCCCAGAGTGCCCGCGAAGCGCGGCGAGCGCAGCTCGGCGCCGCCGGAGACCTGCCCTCCGGGCGTCTTCCAGACCAGCGCTCGGCCGGTCGGGCACAGAGGCAGGAGGGTCCGGCCGAGGCGGAGGGTGCCGACCTGCAGGGCCTCGGAGCGCGCCGAAGCGCAGCTCGTCCCGAAAGCGAAGCCGCCGCGGCCGTCGAAGCGGCCGGCGACGGGCACGACCAGCCCGCGCACCCAGCCATTGTCGAGGGGCCCGTCGATCGTCGCCACGGTCGAGACGCTGGTCTCGCCACCGGGGGCCGCGGTGAAGCGGATCACGCCGAGCGCGAGCCGGGAATTGCCGACCCGGAGCGGCTGGATCCGGCCGGTGCCCCCGATCGCGGCCCCGGGCCGCGGCTGGTCGAGGCTGAGGCGGACGGCCGGGAAGCCGCCGCCGGACAGGGCGAGGTCGCCATCGAGGCGGGTGAGCCCGCTCGGCCAGTAATAAGTGAGCCCCTGCCCGCCGGCGAGCCCGATCCGGGCGCCGCTTCGAGCGGCGGCTCCGAGCCGCTCGAAGCGGACCCCGCCGAACCCGCGGCGGTTGACCAGGCGGAGCGAGGCGTCGACGTCGAAGCCTCCGGCGGCCCGGCCGAGCGCGGCGGCGAGGGCGTCGGCGGCCGGCTCGACCGGGGTGCCCCCGACCGAGCGCAAGGCCGCGACGGCGCCGGCCGCGGCGGCTCGCGCCGAGGCTCCGCGAGCGCCGGCCTCGCCGAGCAGGTCGAAGGCGCCGCTGTCCAGCGACAGCGCGTAGCGCCCCTCGACGGCCAGGCGCGAGGCGGTCACCGCTCCTATCCGGGCGGCGGCCGAGGCGAGGTCGAGGGGCCCTCGGGTCGCTCGCGCGTCGCCGTCGAGGCCGAGGCGGCCGCTGAGCCCGGTCAGAAGCGTCGACCCGGCCCGGAGGCGGACGACTCGAAGCGCGGTCGTCCCCTTCCAGCTGTCGAGGCCGGGAGCGAGGGTCGCGTCGAGGTCGAGGCCGATTCCGGCCGCGGCCAGCCGCTCGCCGCAGGCGAGGCGGGTCGCCCGGGCGGGGCCCTGGAAGCTCGGTTTCAGATCGGCGGTCGCGACCGCCCAATTTCCTCCGACCCCTTCGATCCGGCAAGTGCCGACCCGGAGCCCCGGGGCCGACGCCGCCATCCGGCCGCGGAAGCCGCCGGCGAGATTGCCCCTGCCCTTGAGCGCGAGTCCGACCCGCCCGGCGGGGGTGTCGAACCTTATCCGGGCGTCGGCTATGTCGACATTCTGGTCCGGGAATCGGAACGGGAGACCGGTCGGAGGCGGAAGCAGACGATCGATCTCGCCGAAGCTGATCTTGCCGTCCTTGCCGAGCCGCGCGTTGAGACGCACTCCGCGGGCGGCGATCAAGGTCACTTTCGGGCGGCGCAGGCCCCAGCTCAGCCGGACCTCCACCCAACGGGCGGTGAGATCCGGGTTGCGCGGGTCGCCGATGACGAGATTCTCGAGCCGCTGGGTGCGGAAGCCGATCCTCTTCACCTCGTAGGTGGCTCTGACGTCGCGGCGGGCGAGCTCGCGGTCGATGAAGTCGGCGGCGATCGGCCGGCGCTGCGTCCAGGCGAGGACAAGGACGAGCAGGACCGAAGCGAGCAGGACGAGCGCGATCAGCCGCTTCACCGGGCGGCGACGGCGCATCTCGACTTGAGCCTCCTCGTCCACCGAGCTCTCCAACCTTCCTCCGGTCGCTCCCGTTCCGCCGCCGTACCTTTCTCCGCCGCGAGGGCAAGCCGCTACGGTCCGTCGGCGCCGCCCGAACGCCCGCCCACCGAAGCCGCCTCCCAAAAAAGAGGGACAGTCCCCCTTTTCCGCACCCGCCAGGAAAAGGGGGACAGTCCCCCTTTTTAGGAAAAGAGGGACTGTCCCCCTTTTTCCAGCCGGGATCCTCCTTCCGGGCGCGGGAGCGGGAATTGCCTATGCGCCCCGGCAAGCTTAATCTTTGCTGATGGCCGACGAGTCTCTCGACGGCCGGGGCCACCGCGCCCGGCTGAGGAGACGCCTGTTCGAGGGCGGGCCGGAGGCTCTCCTCGAGCATGAGCTTATTGAATATCTGCTTGCGCTTGCCCTTCCCCGCCGGGACACCAAGCCGCTCGCCAGGAAGCTGATCCACGATTTCGGCGGCTTCGGACGGCTGCTTTCGGCCGACGCCGAGGCGATCATGCGGGTCGGCGACGTCAGCGAGGGCGCCGCCGCGGCGATCAAGATCGCGCAGGCGGCGGCGCTCAGGCTGCTCGAAGCGGAGGTGGTCGACCAGCCGGTGCTGGCTAGCTGGCCGGCCCTGCTCGACTATCTTCGCGCCGACATGGGAGCGCTGGCCGTCGAGCGCGTGCGCATCCTCTACCTCAACGCCCGCAACATGCTGATCCGCAACGAGCCGATATCGGAAGGTTCGGTCGACGAGGCCGCGGTCTACGTCCGCGAGGTCATCCGGCGGGCGCTGGAATATCACGCCACCGCCCTGATCCTCGTCCACAACCATCCCAGCGGCGATCCGCAGCCGAGCCAGCAGGACATCCGGCTGACCCGCGAGATCGTCGAGGCGGCCCGGCCGCTCGGCATTTCGGTGCACGACCACGTCATCGTCGGGGCGAGGACCTGCGCGAGCATGCGCTCGCTCGGGCTGATCTGATGGAAATCCGCCCCCGCATTTGCCGGGGAGGATCATCGGCCATGCCGCTCGCATTGAAGCCCCCCCGCGACTTTGCTAGGCGCGCCCTTCCTCTGCCCTGACAGGAAGCGCCGATGATCCCCCGCTATTCGCGGCCGCAGATGAGCAGCATCTGGGCGCCCGAAGCCCGCTTCCGGATCTGGTTCGAGATCGAGGCCCACGCCCTGGACGCGATGGCGGAGCTGGGCATCGTCCCTCGCGAGTCGGCCGAGGCGGTCTGGGCCAAGGGCGGCTTCGACGTCGAGCGGATCGACACGATCGAGGCGGAGGTGAAGCACGACGTCATCGCCTTCCTGACCAGCGTCGCCGAGCATGTCGGGCCCGAGGCGCGCTTCCTCCACCAGGGGATGACGAGCTCGGACGTGCTCGACACCTGCCTCGCCGTCCAGCTCCGGCGGGCCTCGGACCTGCTGATCGAGGATATCGACAAGCTGCTCGAAGTGCTGAAGCGGCGGGCCTTCGAGTACAAGCTCACCCCGACGATCGGTCGAAGCCACGGAATCCATGCCGAGCCGGTGACCTTCGGGCTCAAGCTCGCTTTCGCTTATGCCGAGTTCGACCGGGCCCGGGGGCGGATGGTCGCGGCGCGGGACGAGATCGCGACCTGCGCGATTTCGGGCGCGGTCGGGACCTTCGCCAATGTCGACCCGCGGGTCGAAGCCCATGTCGCCGCCAAGATGGGGCTCAAGGTCGAGCCGATCTCGACCCAGGTCATCCCGCGCGACCGCCACGCCATGTTCTTCGCGACCCTGGGCGTGATCGCCTCGTCGGTGGAGCGGCTGGCGACCGAGGTCCGCCACCTGCAGCGGACCGAGGTGCTCGAGGCCGAGGAATATTTCTCGCCGGGGCAGAAGGGCAGCTCGGCGATGCCGCACAAGCGCAACCCGATCCTGACCGAGAACCTCACCGGGCTCGCCCGGATGGTCCGCGGCTACGTCAACCCGGCGCTGGAGAATGTCGCCCTCTGGCACGAGCGCGACATCAGCCACAGCTCGGTCGAGCGCTATATCGGCCCCGACTCGACGGTGACCCTCGATTTCGCCCTCGCCCGGCTGACCGGGGTGATCGACAAGCTGCTCGTCTATCCCGAGCGGATGCGGAAGAATCTCGACCACATGGGCGGCCTCGTCCACTCGCAGCGGGTCCTCCTCGCCCTGACCCAGGCCGGCGCGAGCCGCGAAGCGGCCTATTCGCTGGTCCAGCGCAGCGCGATGAAGGTGTGGGAGAGCGACGGCGCGCTGTCGCTGCTCGAGCTCCTCAAGGCCGACCCCGAAGTCTCGGCGCTTCTGCCGGCGGAGCGGATCGAGGAGAGCTTCGACCTCGGCTATCACCTGAAGCATGTCGACACGATCTTCGAGCGGGTTTTCGGCGGCGCGTAAATATTATCCGGGTAATATTGACGCCGGGATTTCCTCCGGGTAAAAAGCGCCATGGACCAGCAAGCGCGCAAGGCGGCCGTCGCGGCCTTCAAGGAACGCAAGAGCGAGCCCGGAATCTACGCCCTCACCTGTCGGCCGACGGGCGAGCGATGGGTCGGCCGCGCCTCCGACCTCGCCACCATCCGGAATCGCCTGTCCGTCGCTCTCAGGATGGCCAGCACTCCGCATCGCAGCCTTCAGGCGGCGGCTCGCGAGCATGGCGAGCCGGCCTTCGATTTCGAGGTGCTGGAGCGGATCGAGGAGCCGGACGCTTCCGCGGCTCTGGTCGCAGCGATCCTGAAGAGACGGCTCGAGCATTGGCGGGATGCGCTGGGCGCCACGGCGATCTGAAGTAATCGTCGCCCCGGACTTGATCCGGGACCCATGAGCACCGACGTGCGACACCGGGTTCGGCCGTGTTCATGGATGCCGGATCGAGTCCGGCATGACGAGGTAGCGATGACCGACCTTTCCGCCTTCCCCATCACCCGGCGCTGGCCGCCCGCACATCCCGACCGGCTCCAGCTCTACTCCCTCAACACGCCCAACGGGGTGAAGGTCTCGATCATGCTGGAGGAGATCGGCCTCCCCTACGAGGCGCATCTGATCGACATCACCAGGAACGAGACCTGGACGCCCGAATTCCTCTCGCTCAACCCCAACGGCAAGATCCCGGCGATCATCGATCCCGACGGGCCGGGCGGAAAGCCGCTCGCCCTGTTCGAATCGGGCGCGATCCTGCTCTACCTGGCCGACAAGACCGGGCAGCTGATGCCCGCCGATCCGGGCGAGCGGTGGCAGACGATCCAGTGGGTCTTCTTCCAGATGGCGGCAGTGGGCCCGATGTTCGGCCAGGTCGGCTTCTTCAACAAGTTCGCCGGCAAGGCGATCGAGGACAAGCGCCCGCTGCAGCGTTACGTCGACGAATCGAAGCGGCTCCTCGGCGTGCTCGAGACGCGGCTCGAGGGTCGCGATTGGATCGTGGGCGAGTATGGCATCGCGGACGTCGCGACCCTGGGCTGGGTCCGCAACCTCGTCACCTTCTACGAGGCTCGCGAGCTGGTGGCGTTCGACTCGCTCCGAAACGTGCCGGACTGGCTCGAACGCGGGCTGGCGAGGCCCGCGGTGCAACGCGGGCTGGAGATACCCAAGCGCGGCTAGCGCCGCCGGACTAGGGCGCCGGCCTCGGCTGCGGGCCCGTGGTCGGTCCCTCGACCACCGGCCAGCCGTCCTTCCAGACGAGTCGGTCGATCAGCATGATCCGGCGGGTGTTGATCTCGTCTTCGGGCCTGGTCCGCGGCCGCCCGGTGTCGACCGCGTGGTAGACGATCCAGCTCTGGCCGCGCTCATCCTCGATGACGCTGTTGTGCCCCGGCGCGTGCCAGGCACCGCGCGCCTCGAGGATTGCGCCCGGGCGGGTCTCGAAGGGACCGAGGGCGCTTCGCGAGCGCGCCACCATGACGGCGTAATGGGCGTTCTTGCCGCAACAATTGTCGCCCGAATAGAAGAGATAATACCAGCCGCCGCGACGGACCATCCAGGCGCCTTCGACGAGAGCGGCGTAGGGCCGGTTATTGTCGACTCGGATCAGCTCGCGAGTCTCGCTCCCGGCGGCGAAGGACAGTCGGTCGCTCGCAAGCTCGCGGACCTTGATCGGCTCGAAGCCCGACCCCCAGTAGAGCAGTCTTTTGCCGGTGGCGGGGTCGTCGAAGGACATCGGATCGATGTTGACGAAGCTGGGGCCGCACTGGAGCGGATGGCCCATGTCGGCGAAGGGGCCTTCCGGCCGGTCCGCGGTGGCGACGGCGAGGCAGAGGCCCTTCTTGTCGTCGGTCAGCGCCTCGTCCGGCTTGGCCGAATAATAAAGATAGTAGCGGCCAGCATGGCGGGCGACGTGGGGCGCCCAGAAATCCTGAGTCCGGCTCGCCCAGCCGGGCTTGGCCGGGAGCGCGTCGCCCAGATGCTGCCAGGCGACGAGGTCGCGGGAACGGGCGACCTGGAAATTGATCCACTTGCCGTCGCGCTCGGTCTGGGTGGCGTAGGCGTAATAATAGCCGTCTCCGGCGCGGATGACGGCGGGATCGGGGAAATCCGAATCGAGCACCGGGTTGGCGAAGCGGGCAGGAGCGCCCTGTTGCGCCGGAGTCGCGCAGCCTGCCGCGGCGAGGATGAGAAGCGGGACCAGGCGGCGCATCGCGGGAGCTTAGCGGCAGGGGCTGTCGAAAGCACGCCCCAATGCGCCGGTGCCAATAGATCATCCAGTCCTTATGTCCATTATGGTTGATTTACTATTCGCGAATCGCTCTCCTGCAAATTAGGAAGGGAATTTGCAGAGTGTAGGATTCGATCTTGGGGAAGGCGAAGGCGCGCAGTAAGTCTTCCGCGCATCTGTAAGTATAATTTTTCAACTATTTAGCATGTTCCTTTCGCTCATGAGAAGGATCGTGCTTTTCCAGTCCCTTGGCCGGGGACCGACTTTCGGGAGGAACGCATCAATGGCTCAAGACCACGACATCCGGTTGCCTCACGACACGCTGGCGCGCAGATTGACTCGCGAAGAAGTAGAGGAGGTGAGCGGCGGGACGTTCGAGGGAGACAGTCCATGGATACCCGACACGACGGCCTCCGTGACCGGGACAAGCCCGCCCCAGGGGGACTATGACTGGGACTGATCACTCGTAGAATCCGCATAAAAATATACTAATTTTACTTTGGGTCCGTTCCGGTGGCATTATCACTCGCAAATAGCTGGACAGCACCTTACGACTCGCGACTGAGTAATCTCGACGCCCGAGTCTCGACCAGGCTTGGGGCCCGGGATTCCGACGGGGCTTCGCAAATATCGCGTTCAATTATTTGAAGTTTGTCGCTGCAGACTGACCGGGAGATCATTCGAAATCGGCGAAAGCCGACTCACCTTGGAGAGGAGTGCACTCAAATGGCGCAAGACCACGAGATCAAATTGCCCCAGGACACGCTGGCGCGCGGATTGACCCCCGAAGAGATCGAGCAGGTGACGGGCGGCACGTTCGAGGGACAGGACGCCGTCAAGCCGGACACGAGCTCGCTGACCACCGGCTGCAATCCGCCCAAGGCGGACGCGGACTGGGATTGACGGATCGGGGAATCGGCATTCGTGCCGATTCCATTTGGCCAAGATGCTGGTCACCCTCTCCTTCGCGAACGACGCGCACGCCGCCGCGGTGCAGCTCCATCTGGCGGACCGCGGCCTGTCGTCGGTGACGCTGTTCGTCGATCGGCTATGGAGGGCGGATTCCCTGCAATCCGGCTGGCGCAACGGCCACACCTTTCCGACCGTCGACGACCAGTTCAACGAGTGCCTCGATCAACCGTTCGCGCTGTGGCTTCGACGCCCGAGCTTCTACGTGCACAGCCTGCCCAACACCGAGAAGGGCCTGTTTGCACGGCAGGAATGGCGCGTGGCGCTGGATTGGCTGATCGCACAGCTCAGCGGCGCCGCGGTCGCCACGCTCAACCCCTGGGACTCCCTGCGCCTCGCTCGAAACAAGCCGGCGCAATTGCAGGCCGCCGAAGAGCTGGGGTTCAACGTTCCCAATACGTTGATCTCGAACTCCCGCTCGGAGATCGCGAGGTTCGTGGCGGAGTTCCCGTCGGTCTGCAAATCCTTCTCGCCCTATGCGGAAGGGAACGGGGTCGACCAGCGGGTCTTCTACACGCGTCGCCTGTCGCTCGCCGACGTGAATGAATTGGACCCGGTGCTCGGGGTTCCGCTGATCGTCCAGGAGAGGATCGAGAAGGCCTACGAGATCCGGGCCGCATTCGTCGATGGGCGCGCCTATTGCCTGAAAATCCCCGCCGAGTATGAGCAGAGCGGCTCCGTCGACTGGCGCGAACAGCGCTTCGCATCATTGCAGTGCGAGGAAATGGAGCTGCAGCCCGAAACGCTCGTCCGCTGCCAAAAGCTTCTTAACCATTTCTCACTTACTACGGCATCGATCGATCTCATCGTCGATCCTCAAGAACGGATCTGGTTCCTGGAATTTAACGAGCAAGGGAATTTCCTGTTTGTCGACCGTGCCCATGGCAGGAGCTCGGTTCTTGACGCTTTCGGCGACCTGATAGCGTCCAAGCTCGGCAAAGGGGACAAGAAGGCGACTGCTTGCGCCCCGGAGGCGATGCTGGACCGGGTACGGGACTTGTTCAGGAGGGAAGCGGACTCCAATTCTTTCTACAGGAGGTTGGAATGCGTGCATTGATCTTCGCTGGCCTGCTGTTTCTAACGATCGCGCCATTCGGCGCGGCAAAGGCGGACGATCGCTTCGATTGCCGCCCAGAGGACAATTCCAGCCTCTGCACGCTCTATCGAACCGATCAGGAGGCCAGGAAGCCCCCGATCCTGGATCTGTCCGTTCTCGACAACCCGGCCGCCGTGGAGTCGGCGCGGGAGATGGTGAACCGCGAACGGCTGCATAGCGGTAACGATTTCTTTCGGGCCGCAACGATCCTGATCCACTCCTCGCAGCCCCGGGACTATCTGCTGGCGCATGTCGTAGCCACCGAAGGCATGGCTCGAGCGCCCGACCATTACCGGGTCCGGCTGCTGGCCGCCCTTTCCCTCGATCGTTACCTGCTGGAGATCGGGCAGCCGCAGGTGTTCGGAACCCAGACGACCGCGCTCGAATCCGGCACGGTTTTCAGGACTCCGCTGGACTGCCGGATGATCGACTCGAGCCTGAGAACGACCTTCCTGGGCGAATATCCCGAGCCCTGCCCGAAACGGCGCCCGGCCGCGGCCGGGCCGACCCGGATATCGTCCGGTCGAGGCGACGTGCCGAGCGGCGAGCTGATCCGGCATATCCGGGCGGTGGAGCAGCTGTCGCGACCGTCCGCCGACAGGGTTGCACTGCGCCGAGCCGCCGAGTCGCTGGATTCCTACCTGCTCGCGGTCGGTCAGAAGCAGGTGTTCGGGACGAAGACCGACACGCCGGCGGCGCTGGCGCGCCTCGATTGCGCGCTGCTCAACCGAAGCATCAGGAGCGCATTTTCCGTCGTCGAAATCTGTGCGGACAGAGCTCGATCCACCACCGCCTTCGCTCGGTAGAAATCTGGAACGGGGACGGCCTCAGCCGTCCCATAGTCCCTTCAACTTGCCGAAGAAGCTCTTCGACGCCGGGCATTCCTCGCCCGTCTCCGTGGCCCTGAACTCCTCGAGCAGCTCGCGCTGACGAGCGGTCAGCTTCGTCGGGGTCTCGACCTCGACCTGGATGACCATGTCGCCATGGCCGCGGCCGTTGATGACCGGCATCCCGGCGCCGCGCTGCCGGATCTGCTTGCCGGACTGGATCCCGGCGGGAATCTGGATCGAATGCTTCTGGCGGTCGAGTCCGGGCACCTCGATGCAGCCGCCGAGGGCGGCGGTGGTGATGCTGATCGGGCAGCGGACGAACAAGGTCGTACCGTCGCGCTGGAAGAAGGAATGGCGGGCGAGATGGACGAAGATGTAGAGGTCGCCATTGGGACCGCCGCGCACCCCCGCTTCGCCCTCGCCGGCCAGCCGGATCCTGGTGCCTTCGTCGACCCCGGGCGGGATCCGCACCTCGAGCGAGCGACGGCGCTCGACCCGGCCCTCGCCCCGGCATTTCTCGCAGGGATCGGCAATGACCTGGCCGACTCCGCGGCAGGTCGGGCAGGTGCGCTCGACGACGAAGAAGCCCTGCTGGGCGCGGACCTGGCCGCGGCCGTGGCACATGGTGCAGGGCCGGGCGCTCGTCCCGGTCTTGGCGCCCGAGCCGGCGCAGGGCTCGCATTTGGCGGTGGTGTCGATCCTGAGCTCGACCTGCTTGCCGGCGAAGGCGTCCTCGAGGCTGATCTCGAGGTCGTAGCGAAGATCCGACCCGCGCAGGGCGTTCGACCGGCGGTCGGCCTGCTGGCCGTTCATGAACTCGCCGAAGATATTCTCGAATATGTCCGAGAATGAGCCGAAATCCTGAGCCCCCGCCCCGCCCATCCCGCCGTTGCGGAAGGCGGCGTGGCCGAAGCGGTCGTAGGCGGCGCGCTTCTGCGGGTCCTTCAGGCAGTCATAGGCTTCGTTGATCGCCTTGAACCGTGCCTCCGAATCCTTGCAGCCCGGGTTGCGGTCCGGGTGGCATTCCATGGCGAGGCGGCGATAGGCGGACTTGAGCGTCCGCTCGTCGGCGCCGCGCTCGACCTGGAGAAGCTCGTAATAGTCCGTCTCAACCATTTGAAACGCCCCGCGCCCGCCCATCCGCTCGGGCTGAGCCTGTCGAAGCCCTTCCCTGCCCTAACGAGGCAAGGAAGGAAGGTCCTTCGACAAGCTCAGGACGAACGGAGGGGGGCATCCCCTCAGCCCTTGTTTTCGTCGTCGACCTCGGAGAATTCGGCGTCGACGACCTCCTCCTCGGAGCCCCCGGCCTGGGCCGAATCGGCGGAGCCGGAATCGTCCGGAGCGCCGCCGGCCGTATTGGCCTGCTCCTTCTCGTAGATGGCCTGGCCGAGCTTCATCGCGACCTGGCTGAGAGCCGCGGTCTTGGTCTTCATCGCCTCGATGTCGCCGCTCTCGACCGCCTGCTTGGTCTCGTCGATCGCGGTCTGGATCTCGGTCTTCAGCGCCTCGTCGACCTTGTCGCCATGCTCGGCGAGCTGACGCTCGGTGCTGTGGGCGAGGCCCTCGGCGCCGTTCTTCGCCTCGGCCGCCTCGCGGCGCTTCTTGTCCTCCTCGGCGAACTGCTCGGCCTCGCGGACCATCTTCTCGATGTCGGAATCGGCGAGGCCGCCCGACGCCTGGATGCGGATCTGCTGCTCCTTGCCGGTGCCCTTGTCCTTGGCCGAGACGTGGACGATGCCGTTGGCGTCGATGTCGAACGTGACCTCGACCTGGGGCACTCCGCGCGGCGCCGGCGGGATACCGACCAGATCGAACTGGCCGAGCATCTTGTTGTCCGCCGCCATCTCGCGCTCGCCCTGGAAGACGCGGATGGTGACCGCGTTCTGATTGTCCTCGGCGGTCGAGAAGGTCTGCGACTTCTTGGTCGGGATGGTCGTGTTGCGATCGATCATCCGGGTGAAGACGCCACCCAGCGTCTCGATGCCGAGCGAAAGCGGCGTGACGTCGAGCAGGAGCACGTCCTTGACGTCGCCCTGCAGAACGCCGGCCTGGATGGCGGCGCCCATGGCGACGACCTCGTCGGGGTTGACGCCCGTGTGCGGCTCCTTGCCGAAGAAGTCCTGGACGACCTGGCGGACCCGCGGCATCCGGGTCATTCCGCCCACGAGGACGACCTCGCTGATGTCCTCG
>DASTLX010000006.1:0-6269 GCA_035714565.1 Allosphingosinicella sp. | reverse complement strand
ATCGCTGACTTGATCGGCAGCGAGGGCCAGGTCGCGTTCCTTGGCGCCCCCATGGAGGCGGGTTCGGTGACTCCGGGCCGCTGCGACCTTGCCCCCGACACCCTCCGCCGCGCTCTGAAGCGCTTCTCCACCTACGATGTCGAAAGGAGCTCGGAGCTCTTCTTCGCCGTCCATGATCTCGGGGACGTGCCCGTCCAGGGGGTCACGCCCGCCGAGGGGTTCGAACCCATCCGGAACGCCGCCGCCGCCGCGGTCTCGAAGCATCGCCTGACCATTCTGATCGGGGGCAACAACGCCGTCACCCGACCGGCCGCTCACGCGCTTGGAGTGCCCCTGCCCAAGGTCGGGCTGATCACGCTCGACGCGCATTTCGATCTTCGCGACACGTCGGGCGGGCCGATGAACGGCAATCCGATAAGGTGCCTGCTCGAAGACGGGATGCCGGGCGCCAATATCTGCCAGATCGGCCTCGCGCCCTTCGCCAACACCGCCCGAATGCACTCGGACGCGCGCGCCGCCGGGATCGGCGTCTACACCATGGCCGATTGCCTGGAGCGCGGAGTGCTTGCGGTCCTCAACCACGCCCTCGCGCGCTTCGTTCACCTCGACTCGCTGATGGTCGATTTCGACATCGACGTCATCGACCGCGCCTCCTGTCCCGGTGCACCCGGCGCCCGACCCGGTGGAATGCCGCCCTCCATGTTCTTCGCGGCCGCCCGCCGGCTCGCGGCGGACCCGAGGGTGAAGCTGGTCGACCTCACCGAGTTCGACCCGAGCCTCGACGTCAGCGACATCACCGCCCTGACGGCGGGACGATGGGTGTGCGAGCTGCTCGCAGGCTTCGCGGGCCGCTGATTTGCCTCCCCATGCGAAGCATGGGGAGGGGGACCACCCGGAGGGTGGTGGAGGGGTAGATGGCACAGGTCCCCGCCGTCTCGTGCTCCGATCCTCGAATGGTGGGGCTTATACCCCTCCACCATGCTTCGCATGGTCCCCCTCCCCACGAGCTTCGCTCGCAGGGAGGATCAAAGCTCCTTCAACTGCACCGACACATCGGCCAGCCGCTCCGGCTCCATCTGCCTTCGCTCCAGAACCAGCTTGCGCCCCTGCACGTAATCTCGGGTGGAGTTGACGCAGTCGAGGGCGATGACCCGGCCGCCGAGCATGTAGAGGATCGAGAAGCTCCGCTCCTCCGGCCGGCCGCGGATCACGGTCCGGTCGTGGCCGACCGAAAGTCCGACCGTCTGGAGTCGAAGGTCATATTGGTTCGACCAGAACCAGGGGATGGTATCGTAGGGCTCGGGCCGGCCGAGGATCGCCTTGGCGGCGGTCGTCGCCTGGTCGTTGGCGTTCTGGACCGATTCGAGCCGGATCCTGAGGCCGCCGGCGAAGCGGTTCTCGTGAAGGGCGCAGTCGCCCGCCGCATAGACGTCGGGAAGGCTCGTCCGGCAGAAGGAGTCGACCTCGACCCCGTTCGCTCCGGCCGCGCCGGCGGCGAGCAGGGGCCCGACCGCGGCCTCCACTCCGATCCCGACGATCGCCATCTCCGCCTCGATCGCGGTGCCGTCCCGGAGCCGGACCGCGGCCACCCGGCCGCCTTCGCCGACGATCGAGGCGACGCTCGCCCCAAGCCTCACGTCGACGCCCCGGGCGCGGTGCTCGGCGGCGTAGAAATCCGAGATTTCCGGGCCCGCGACCCGGGCGAGCACCCGGTCCAGCGCCTCCAGGAGGACCACTTCCTTGCCGAGCTTTCGGAGCACCGCCGCGGCCTCCAGCCCGACATAGCCGCCGCCCACCACCGCGACCCGCCTCAGTCCGTCCAGTCCCGCCCGGATCGAGTCGACGTCCGCCTTGCGCCGGACGACATGGACACCCTCGAGATCGCCGCCCTCGCAGCCGAGCCGGCGAGGCTCGCCGCCCGCCGTCCAGACCAGCGCGCCGTAGCCGAAGGCCCGGCCGTCCTCGGCCATCGCCCGCTTCGCCTCCGGATCGACCGCGGCGATCCGGGTGCCGAGGATCAGCTCGATCCCGCGCTCCGCCCAGAAGGCGGCGGGACGGACGAGCATCCGCTCGAATTCCTTCTCTCCGGCGAGATATTCCTTGGACAAAGGCGGCCGCTCGTAGGGCGGCTCCGCTTCCGCCCCGATGAGCGCGATCGAGCCTTCATGGCCGAGCTGCCGGAGCTGGATCGCGGCCTGGGCCCCGGCATGTCCGGCCCCGACGATGAGGATGTCGTGATGGGTCACGGCCTAATCCTCCCCATCGCGAGATGGGGAGGGGACCACGCGAAGTGTGGTGGAGGGGTAATTGGCACAGGCATCCGCCGTCTAGCGCTCGATCCTCGGATGGCGGGGCATCGACCCCTCCACCATGCTTCGCACGGTCCCCCTCCCCATGGCGTTGCCATGGGGAGGATGAACTCGCTTACTCCTTATGCTCGACCTGCACCGCCACGAGCGGCTCGTGGGCCTCGTTCGCCGGTGCCGCGACTCCGTTGCCCGCCCCCGCGACCAGATTCTCCAGGCTGGAGCCGTCGAAGCCGAGCTCCTTCATCAGCCCGTCGACGATCGGCGCCTGGGCCCGGTAGCGAAGCGCGGCGGCGACCGCGCTGGAGGCGAGATTGCCTTCGCCGCCCGCTCCGCCCGCCCCGGCACCGGATCCGCCGGACAGGCCCTCGACCTGGACGATCTTGATCGAATCGATCGCCTCCATCGGCTTGGCGGCCTCGCGGACCACTTCCGGAAGCACCTTGAGGAGCGCCATCTTGGTCTGGAGCGAGATCTGGTCGGACGAGAGCAGGTTTGCCGCCTCGTTGATCGCGCGCTGGCCCGCCGCCTCGACCTCGAACCGGACCCTCGACGCCTCGGCGCGAAGCTTCTCGGCCTCGGCCTCGCCCTCGGCGCCGAGGCGCATCGCCTCGGCGCGGTCGGCCGCGGCCTGCTTCTCGGCATCGGCCTGGACCTTGATCCCGATCGCCGACCGCTCGGCCTCGCGGCTGGCGTCGATCAGCTCGATCCTTTTCACGCGCTCGGCCACCTCGGTCTCCCGGGCGGTCCCGACCCGTTCCTCGGCGGCGACCGCCTCGGCCCGGGCCTTGTCGGCCTCGGCCTTGGCCTGGCTCTCCTCGCGGCTTTTGTTCTGGACCGCGATCTGCTGCTCCTGGCGGGCGATCTCGAGCGCCTGGGTCTGGGCGATCTTCGCCTGCTGGACGGCGCGGTCGGCCTGGATCTGGGCGCTGTCGACCTCCTGCTTGGCGGCAATCCGCGCCTGCTCCGCCTCGCGCTGCCGCAGCGACTGCTCCTGCGCCACCTCGGCATGCTGGGCGGCGCGGCGGACCTCGACCTCGCGCTCCTGCTCGAGCCGGGCGAACTCGGTCTCGCGCGAGATTTCGAGGCTGCGGCGCTCGGCCTCGAGGTTCTTCGCCTCGATCTGGACCCGCGTCTCCTGCTCGATGTCGTTGCGCGTCTTACGCCTCAGCTGGATCTGCTCCGTCAGCTTGGTGAGGCCCTCCGCGTCGAACGCGTTGTTGGCGTTGAAATGGTCGATCGAGGTCTGGTCGAGGCCGGTCAGCGACACCGACTCGAGTTCGAGGCCGTTCATCGCGAGGTCGGCCGAGGAGACCTGCTGCACCTTCTGGACGAAGTCCGACCGCTGCTCGTGGAGCTGGGCCATCGTCATGCCTGCGGCGACGGAGCGCAGAGCGTCGACGAACTTGCCCTCGATCAGCTCCTTCAGGCTCTCCGGATGCATCGTCCTGAGGCCGAGCGTCTGCGCGGCGGTGGCGATGCTTTCCATGTCGGGGCGGACGCGGACGTAGAATTCCGCCTTCACGTCGATCCTGAGGCGATCCAGCGTGATCAGCGCGTCCGTGTTCTTGCGCTCGACGGCCAAGCGCACCGTGTTGAGGTTGACCGGCATGGTCTCGTGGAGGACCGGGAGCACCAAGGCGCCGCCGTTGATCACCACCTTCTCGCCGCCGAAGCCGGTGCGGACGAAGCCGATCTCCTTCGTCGCCCTCTTGTAGAGCCGGGTGACGATCAGGCCGAGCGTGAGCACCGTCGCAACGATGACGCCCGCAATGATGGCGATCTGGACCATTTCATTCTCTCCTGTTCCGAACATGTCTTCTTTCCCGTCAGCCGATCCTGAAGGACGGCGCATGGTGGCCGGTCAGCCCGTCCGCCTCGCCGATCGCGATGAAGATGTTGCCTTCCCGCCGGACGAGGAGGATCGTCTCCCCCTCCCCATGCGGGTGGGCGTCGTCGTGCGGCTCGACCATCACGTAATGCGGCTGGCCGTGGGCGTCGCGCACCCGCGCCTGGGCCGGCGAGCCGCGCCGAGCGGTGCCGATGGTTATCGCGCCCCTCTTGCCGACCAGAGTGTCGAGCGAGACGGCGGTGGTCTCGTCGTGCGGCATGATCCTGGCGAGCCCGCGCGCGCCGATCCCGGTCAGCGGCAGCGCCGCGACCGCCGCGATGGCGGCGGCGAGGCCGGGCGACAAGGGCCCTGCGACCTGCTGCAAAGCGAGGCCGAAGAGCCCGAACACGGCGAGGAACACAACGAGCAGCATCAGCAGCGGCACCCGCCCGACGCCGAGCCAGCCGAGCAGGTCGCCGCCGCCCTCGACATGTGCGTCCGCGTCGATGTCGAGATGGACGGCGCTTGCGCCCAGGCCGAGCGCTTCCACCGCCCCGATCATCAGCATGACCAGAAGCGCCACCGAAAACGGCAGGTTGGCGGGTGCGGCAATGAAGTCGAGCATGTCCCCCCGGAGCCCCTTTCGGCTTCCGATACCCGACCCGGCAAATTTCTCCAATAAAAATCGAGAGTTGCTACTCCTCCTGCTGCTTCGGAGCGCAAGCATCTGCAGCGCTTCGCCATTGCCAGCGCGGCCCTCCCGCGCCATGTGCCTGACGTGACGAGCGAAACCGATCCGAGCCTCGCCGACGGCTTCCGCGACGCGATGCGCCGCGTCGCCTCGACGGTGAACGTCATCACCATCTGCCTCAAGGGCGAGCCGATGGGCATCACCGCCACCGCGATGTCCTCGCTCTCGCTCGACCCGCCGAGCCTCCTCGTCTGCATCAACCGCTTCGCCGCGATGCACGGCTCGATGGAGGACGTCTCCCACTTCTGCGTGAACGTGCTCCACCGCAGCCAGGAGCATCTCGCCCAGATCTTCGCCGACCGCCGACAGCATCACCTCCGCTTCGGCGACGGCTGGCAAATGGGCTGCGAGACCCCGCCGCGCCTGGTCGACGCCCAGGCCGCGATCGTCTGCCGCCGCACCGAGCACCACCGCTTTGGCACCCATTCGATCTTCATCGGCGTGGTCGAGGACGTGCGGGTGCGCGAGGAGGTCGACCCGCTCGTCTACGTCAACGGCAATTACGGCGGGGCGGGGTAACTAATCCTCCCCTGTCCTTGCAGGGGAGGGGGACCATGCGCAGCATGGTGGAGGGGCGCTCGCGCCAGCGAGCGATCGTCACCTCCGCTCCGCTCCGGCCCCTCCACCACGCCGCTGAGCGGCGCGGTCCCCCTCCCCCGGCTCGCCGGGGGAGGATTAGGGTCAATCCCCCCGGATGAACGCCTCCAGCGCCTCGTGCGCCTCGTCGTCGGGCACCTGCTCGGGCGGGTGCTTGCAGAAATAGGCGGCGGCCGGGTGGATGGGGCCGGCGAGGCCGCGGTCGCTCGCGATCTTGGCGCAACGGATCATGTCGATGGCGACGCCCGCGGAATTCGGGCTGTCCTCCACGGAGAGGCGCAGCTCGATGTTCATCGGCACGCCGCCGAACATCGATCCTTCCATCCTGAGGAAGCAGACCTTGTTGTCGTTCTGCCACGCCACATAATCGGACGGGCCGACATGGATGTTCTCGTCCTCGAGCCGGTGCTCGGCGACCGACTGCACCGCTTCGGTCTTCGAGATCTTCTTCGACTTGAGCCGCTTGCGGTTCGACATGTTGAGAAAGTCGGTATTGCCGCCGGTGTTGAGCTGGTAGGTCCGCTCAAGCTTGACGCCCCGCTTCCTGAACAGGTCGGTCAGCACGCGGTGGACGATGGTGGCGCCGAGCTGCGCCTTGATGTCGTCGCCGATGATCGGCACGCCCGCGGCGCGGAAGCGCTCGGCCCAGGCGGCGTCGGAGGCGATGAACACGGGGATGTTGTTGACGAACGCCACACCCGCCTCGAGCGCGCACTCCGCGTAGAATTCGGTCGCCTCCTGGCTGCCGACCGGCAGGTAGTTGAGGAGGACGTCGGTCTCGGTC
>DASTLX010000005.1:0-21639 GCA_035714565.1 Allosphingosinicella sp. | reverse complement strand
AAGCGCGCCCAGTGCCGGTGACGCCCGACGCCCGGGCAGCCCTGGTCGCCAGCGCCGATGGCGACGGGCGCTTCCTCCTCAACCAGGTCGAAACCCTGTTCTCGGTCGAGATTCCCGAGCCACTGGGTCCGGGCGAATTGTCGCAGCTGCTGCATCGCCGAGTTCCGGTCTACGACAAGAACCGCGAGGGGCATTACAATCTCATTTCGGCGCTGCACAAAAGTATTCGCGGATCCGACCCGCACGCAGCGCTCTACTATCTCGCGCGGATGCTCGTGGCCGGCGAGGAGCCGGTGTTCCTGCTGCGGCGTCTGACGCGCGCGGCCGTTGAAGATGTTGGGCTCGCCGATCCGCAGGCCCTGGTTCAGTGCCTCGCGGCCAAAGATGCCTACGACTTCCTCGGCTCTCCGGAAGGCGAGCTCGCGATCGCCCAAGCGTGCCTCTACCTGGCGACCGCGCCCAAATCGAACGCCGTCTATGCCGCGCAGAAGGCGGCCTGGCGCTCGGCCCGCGACACCGGCTCGCTAATGCCCCCGAAGAACATTCTGAACGCCCCCACCAGGCTGATGAAGGAGGTCGGCTACGGCAAGGGCTACCAATATGATCACGACTCGGAGGGCGGCTTCTCGGGCGACAATTACTGGCCGGACGAAATGGAGCCGCAGACCTTCTACGCGCCCACCGATCGCGGCTTCGAAAAGCGGGTCGCCGAGCGTCTCGCCTGGTGGGACGAGCAGCGCAAGGCGAGGCGCGATGGCTGAAACGATCGCAAGCTGGGGCGAGGCGGTCGCCTTCGCGCTCACCTTGCCGGGGACCGAGCTTTCGACGAGCTACGGGAAGCCGGCGGTCAAGGTCAACGGCCGGGCCTTCCTCTACACCGGCCGCGAGGAGGAGACGTCATTCGGAGTCGCGGTCGATCTCGACACCGTCGAGATGCTGAAGGAAACGGATCCCGATACCTTTTGGCAGACCCCGCATTACGAAGGCTGGCCGGCCGTCCTGATCCGCTACGGCAGCGAGGATCCCGAGCGGGTTCGAGAGGTCATCGAGCGTTCGCGCGCCTGGACGGCCGCCAAAGCGAGGCCGAGGACGAGGAAGGGGAAGTGAGCATGGCCGACCACGTCGTCCCAGCGAAGGCCTGGACCCCAGGGCGTGAAGACCGCCGGCGCTTCTCGCGCCCCGGGGCCCCGGGCTTCGCCGGGGCGACCATCGTCGCCCTTCTCCTCGCTGCCTCGGCCTCGGCCCAGGTCGACCGGCCGGAATATGTCCGGGCCCTGGCGGCCGGCTACAAGGCGTCCTTCCTGTGCAGCGACATCTTCACCGCGGGGCAAAGCGAGGAGCAGGTCGCCAAAGACGATCTCAAGCGGATCTACCCGGAGCTCGAGCCGCTCATCCCCGGCCTCAAGGCCACGATCGACCGGGAGGCGAGGACGGTCAGCGTCGCCTTCGACGACAATTTGCCGCCGCGCATCGCGGCGTGGCGTCCTCATCTGGGGTGCGCGCAGCTGCCGATCGGCGCTGGGCCGGAATCGCTGCGACTGCTGCCGCGGCTGGCTGCAAACCCGGCCGTCGACCGCAACGACCCCATGCCCTGGCCGAACGGCGACCGGAATGCGACGGCCCGCCCGCGAGGCGACTCCAAGGCGCTGACCCGCGCCGTTGCCGCCGCCTTCGACCGCCGCACCTACGGCCAGGGCAGCGAGACGACCGCGGTGCTGGTCGTCCAGGACGGCAAGATCGTCGCCGAACGCTACCGCGACGATTTCCACATGCACATGTCGCAGCGCACCTGGTCGGTCGCCAAGAGCCTCGCCGGGACGCTCGTCGGCGCCGCCGTCCATCAGGGGCGGCTCGACGTCGCCGCGCCCGCGCCTGTCCCGGAGTGGCGGAGCCCCGGCGATCCCCGCTCTGCGATCGCCACCGACCACCTGCTGCGCATGGCGAGCGGGCTTCACAGCGACTCGGCCGGCAACCGCACCGACGCCACCTATTTCGGAGGCAGCTCGGTCGCCGAGAACGCGACCCAATGGCCGCTCGAGACGGCCCCGGGCACGCGCTTCCGCTATGCCAACAACGACATATTGCTCGCCATTCGCGGCCTTCGCGCCAGGCTCGGCGACGGCGAGCGGGCGCTCGCCTTTCCGTTCGAGGCGCTGCTCTGGAAGATCGGAATGACCCGAACCGTGCCGGAGACCGACTGGCAGGGCAATTTCATCCTCTCGAGCCAGGTCTGGACGACCGCGCGCGACCTCGCCCGGCTGGGCCTGCTCTACCAGAATGACGGAGTCTGGAACGGCGAGCGCATCCTTCCGGCCGGGTGGGGCGCCTATGTCTCCCGCCGCGGGCCCGCCCAGCCGGCCTCGGGCTACGGCTACGGCGCGACCTTCTGGACCTTCCCGGCCGATGCCGGCATCGCCGCCGACGCCTATGTCGCGCAGGGTAATCGCGGCCAGTACCTGGCCATCGTCCCGTCGCGCCGGATCGTCGTCGTCCGCCGCGGCTATGACGGTCCGGGCACCGGCTTCGACCCCGGCCCCTTCGTCCGCGACGTCCTCGCCGCCCTCCGCTGACGGCGATGCCGTCGCCAACTCGATCCCGATCCGGGAACGCGCCCTTATTGGATTTACGGTTGACCGCGTTCGCCGATTCCGGCTTTCGCCGGAACCACCTGCCCATGAGGACGACGCACTTCACCCGCTTCGCGGCGATCGACTGGTCGGGCGCCAAGGGCAGGCGTCACAAGGGCATAGCGATCGCCATGGCCGAGTCGGGCCGGGCCGCTCCGCGCCTGGTCCGCCCCGATCATGTCTGGTCGCGGACCGAAGTTCTCGAATGGCTGCTGGCGGCGGCGGGCGAGGCGCCGACCTTGTTCGGCTTCGACTTCAGCTTCGCGCCCCCGATCGCCGAGCGCGGCGAATATCTGCCGGGAGAGGCCGGGGTCCCGTCGACCGCCCGGGAATTCTGGGCCTATGTCGACTCGCGGAGCGGCGACGAGGATCTCGGCGCGGCGAGCTTCCTCGAACAGTCCCACCGCCGCCATTTCTATTTCGGGATCGCCGACGGCGAGAAAGCGCGGTTCATGCATTTCCGCCAGTGCGACGCCCGTCTGAACGCGCAGGGCGGCCGGAAGACGGCGAGCGCCTATGACGCGATCGGCGCCGCCCAGGTCGCCAAGGCGAGCTTCTCCGGGATGCGGCTGCTCCATCGCTTGAACGGCAGGGTCGCGGTCTGGCCGATGGACGAGCTCCCGGCGAAGGGCAGCGCCGTCGTCGAGATCTATACCCGCATCTACCTGCGTCGGGCCGGCCTCAGCGGCACCAAGCTCCGGTCGGGGGCCGAGCTCGACCGGGCGCTGGCCGGGCTCGGCAGCGGCCCCGCCCGGCTCCGCTTCGACCCCAGCGACCACCAGACCGACGCCCTCGTCACCGCCGCCGGAATGCGCGCGCTGGCCGCCTCCGAGCCGAGCGCCTTCGCTCCGCAGGGCCTGACCGCCGAACTTGCCCGAACGGAGGGGTGGACGTTCGGAATCCTGTGACGGGAATGCCGGGACGGCCTAGTTCTGGGCGGTCAGCGCTCCCGTGATGCCGTGCACGAGCTGGCCGCGGTGCTGCATCGCCTGGCGGTCGAGCGGGAGCCGGTACAGCGCCTTCAGGAAGCCGAGGTCCTGGGCGGTGAGGTCGCGCGGCGGCGCCGAGGATTCGAACAGCGAGAGGATCGAGCCCGCCGGCGCGGCGTCGGCGTTGCGGATCTCGGCGAGCGCGACCAGCGCGGCATAGGCCGCCAGCGAGTCGAGCCTCCGCCCCATCGCCTCGTCCGTGTCGATGATGACGATCGCGCTCGTCAGGACCCGGTTGGTGAGGGTGCTGAGGATGCTGCTCTCATAATGCATCAGGGTCGGCATGTCGCCGCCGATGGCCGAGCCCGCGCCGGAGCCGGCATGGGTCGCGGGCCCCGACTCGGCGGCGTTGCCCGAGGTCGTCTGGGCGGCGCCGTGCCGGGCGCGGGTCTCGGT
The DNA here is from genome assembly GCA_035714565.1 of Allosphingosinicella sp. Classification (GTDB taxonomy): domain Bacteria; phylum Pseudomonadota; class Alphaproteobacteria; order Sphingomonadales; family Sphingomonadaceae; genus Allosphingosinicella. Next base: position 17,627 of record DASTLX010000005.1, on the reverse strand, counting down.
CGAATAAAGCCAGCGGATCGGCGCCGAGCCGCTCAGAACGGCGGATTTCGCGCGAGGGGAGTAGTTGGCGATCCGCCAGGGCTCGCGCTCGATCACCGCCCGCGCCAGCGAGGCGCCGTCCGAGGTGAAGCTGACGATGATGTTGCGGCTGCAGCCCTCCGGCGCGACGTCCGCGCCGACGGCTGCGGCGACGCGCCGGATCTTGGCCTCGGCGGCGCGCTTGCCGATATCCTCGAGCCCGATCACCTCCGGGCAGACAGGCTGGGTCCAGCGTGCCGCCGGCGTCTCGCCGGCCGCCACGCCCGTTGCCCTGACGAAGCCGACCGCGAGGTCCCGTGCCGCCTTCTCGGGAAGGATGGCTCCGACGGTGATCGACTGGCCGGCGGGGTCGGCCGAGGCTGGCGACTGGGCGGCGGCGACGAGCGCGAGGCCGAGCCCGGCGGTCGCGACGGCGCGGGCCAACGGCCGGGTCCTGGGGAGCTGAACGGCAAGGGTCGTCTTCATGGCCACCTCCAATCGATTGTCTCGGGGATATTCGGACCTCATCTCCACAACTGTGACGGGCACGTTATCATCTTTTCGCCCCGGCCGCACCCGCCACCGGTTTGCGACGAAAGCCCGGACCGCGACGACAAGAGGCTCGGCTCGGTTGACAGCGGCCGGCCGAGGCCGGAGACAGCGCCCTCTTCGAGGAGACGGGCATGCGTGCATTCGGACTGGCATTGGCGGCGGTCGCGGCCGGGAGCGTCCCGGCGGGCGGCGCCGGGGCGAAGACGGACGCCCCAACCTGGGTCAATCATATCCTCGTCGAGTGGGACGCGATCCAGAGGAAGGACGGCTGGGTGCCGCAGGGCGAGATTCGCCCAGGCGCGCTGGCGACCGGCGGCGAGGCGAAGCTGGATTACCCGCTGGCGGCCGGGACGACCTACCGGTTCGTGGTGGTGTGCGAGCCCGGCTGCGGCGCCGGCGACGTCGAGCTCCTCGATCCGGCCGGAGCCCGGGTCGGCGACCCCAAGGCCCTGGTCGAGATGCCCAAGCTCGACGCGGCGCCCGCGGCCGCCGGGACCTACAGGCTGCGGGTGGCGATGACCGACTGCGCGTCCGCGACCTGCGCCTGGTCGGCGCGGCTCTACGCCCGGGGCCTCGTTAAGTCGGATAAATAACGGAACCTTGGCCGCCTTGCGGCTTTGTGCGGGCCATGGACGACGTGCGTTTCTTCCACCAGCAGGCCGAAAAGTGCCGCGCCGCGGCGGTCGCCGCCGAGAACGAGCATGCCCGCCGCGGGCTCCAGCAGCTCGCCAGCCATTACGAGCGCGAGGCTCGCCGCCTGAACCTGGCGGAGATCCAGGCCAGCTGACGGGCGCCGCCGGAGACGGCGCTGCTCCACCCCGCCGTCTGAGTCGGGCCGGCGAGCCGGCCAGAGCGTGGGCGGACAATGCCGCCGCCGCCGGGCGGGTAGCGGGTTGATCTTGCGCCGAAACCCTGTATAGGCGCCGTTCGCCTGCGGGTTCGTCCCGTCCAGGCGCCGTCCGAGACCGCTGGCGCCCTTCGGGGCTTAATATCCAGCCTAGACGGGGACAGAGATTTCGGCGCCGTCGGGCGCCGTCCGCCGGTTCGCTCCGGTTCGCTCTCCCCATCGCGGACAAACGGCGTTCGGCCTTGCCGAGCGCCGCAAGCGTGCGTCCGGCGGATGGTCCGCCGGGCGATTAGGAGACTAAGATGGATCGAGCTCAGAAGTCCGAGCAGGTCGCCTCGCTGAAGCAGACGTTCGCCGAGACGAGCGTGGTGGTCGTCACCCGCAATCTCGGCCTGACGGTGGCCCAGTCCACCGCGCTCCGGAACCGGATGCGCGACGCCGGCGCCAGCTACAAGGTGACCAAGAACACGCTCACCCTGATCGCGCTCGAGGGCAGCACCTACGCACCGATCGGCGAGATGCTGACCGGTCCGACGGCGCTCGCCACCTCGAGCGACCCCGTCGCGGCCGCCAAGGTCGCGGTGGATTTCGCCAAGACCACCGACCGCTTCGAGATCGTCGGCGGAGCGATGGGCGACACGCTCCTCGACGCCTCCGGCATCAAGGCGCTGGCCGAGCTGCCGTCGCTCGACGAGCTGCGCGCGAAGATCATCGGCCTCATCCAGGCGCCGGCGAGCAAGATCGCCCGCACGATCAACGAGCCCGGCGCGATGCTGGCCCGGGTGATCGGCGCCTTCGCGGCCAAGGAAGATGCGTGAATCTGAATTAGTGAACTGACCAACCACAACCGTCACCCCGGCGAAAGCCGGGGCCTCGGCGAGGGGATGCACCGCGGTGCGAACCTCCACCGGGATCCCGGCTTTCACCGGGACGACGACAGCAAACATGGAGACTTACAATGGCTGACATCAATTCCCTCGTCGACCAGCTCAGCGAGCTGACCGTTCTCGAAGCCGCCGACCTCGCCAAGGCGCTCGAAGAGAAATGGGGCGTCTCGGCCGCGGCCGCGGTCGCCGCGGCTCCGGCCGGCGGCGGCGCCGCCGCGGGCCCGGCCGAGGAAGAGAAGACCGAGTTCGACGTCATCCTCGTCAACGACGGCGGCAAGAAGATCAACGTGATCAAGGAAGTGCGCGCGATCACCCAGCTCGGCCTCGGCGAGGCCAAGGCGCTGGTCGAGGGCGCTCCCAAGCCCGTCAAGGAGGGCATCAGCAAGGCCGAAGCCGAGGAGCTCAAGAAGCGCCTCGAGGAAGCCGGCGCGACCGTCGAGCTGAAGTAGTCCCGTCGCCCCGGCGCAGGCCGGGATGGCGAACAGGGGGCGGCTCCCGCGAGGGGGCCGCCCTTTTTCTATTTCGCGACAGGGTCCAGTCCGCGCGCGACGAGGCGGAGCTGAGCGTCGCTGAGCCTGTCGAGCTGGGCGAGCGCGGGACGCCGCGGGTCGTAGCCTGCGATCTCCGCCGAGTGGCCGCGCATCCATTCGGCATAGGCCCCGAGTAGCCGTTCATCGGCCTTCCCGTGAGCGCTGCCGCTGCCGATCTCGGGCGCATTGATGTTGATCAAAGCGAGCCGCGGATAGTCGGCGAGCGCCAGCTCGGACAGCTTGGCGCGATATTCGAGGTTGGAATCGTTCAGCCGGGCAAGGCCGCGGACCAGCTTCTTGTCGAGGGCGTGGCGGCCCTCGTGGACCAGCATCTGATCCTGGAACGAGCCGCGCCAATATTCGGCGAGAAAGGCGCGACGCAGGTCGCCGCCGGGCGCAAGGCCGGCGCGGGCGCGGCGGCCGATCTGGTCGGCCACCTGCAACTGGATCCGGCCGGCCAGGCCGGGAAGGTAGCGGACGCCGCCGCCGGCAAGCGCCGTCAGGTCCGAAGCCTCGTCGCGCTTCAGCTCCTCGATCAGCCGGGTTCGTGCCGGACCTCCGCTGAACAGCGCCCACGCCGCCAACGGCGACGAGGTGTATTCGGAACGGACCTGCACGATCACCGGTCCTTCCTCGGTCCAGCCGCCCGTCGCCGCGGAGCCGTCCCAGAGCCAGCTCATGAAGCCGTTGGCGACCATGTTGTCGAGGGCGATGAAGCTGACCTGGGCGCGGTGGCCATATTGCTCGACCGGCCAGCGGACCCGCTCGATGGCATGGCCGAGATGGATGCCGCCATAGCCGTCCGTCTTCTGCGACTGGCCGTAGAGGGAGTAAGCCTTCAGCAGTCCTTCGCGCCGGTCTCCGGAAAGACCCGCGCCGGCCATCAACCTGTCCTCGAAGCCGGTCAGCAAGGCGGGCATGTCGGCGGCGTCGCCGCCCCGCGCCGTACGGCGGTTGGAATCGAGCACCGCCGCCTGGAGTGCGCGCCGGGCCTCGAAATAGGCGCTCGCTTTCCGCCACAGCGGATCTTGCCCGGCGGACCGCAAAAGGCCTTTCGCTCGGGCGAACCGCTCCGCCGGCTCGGCGAATCCGGCGCGCACCAGCAGGTCGACCAGGTTCAGCTGCGCGGCCGGGGACGCATCGGAGGCGAGGCCCAGGGCGAAGACGGTCGTTGCCGCCGGATAGGCCGATGCGAGACCCTGCGGAACGTCGGAACCGTTCAGCCAGAAATAATCCCGCCAGGCCTGCAGCGCTCCGGCGGAGTCGCCCTGAAGCAGCGCGATCTGCAGCGTCATGCCGCTGACGACGGGCGCCGACCTCCCCTCCTCGCCGCCGCCGGCGATCAGCCTTGCCGCAGTGGCCAGCGCTTCCGTCTTGCCGGCCGCGGCGAGATCGAGCGCCGCGGCGACCCCCCGCAGCCTTATGTCGTTCGACGGCCCGCGATCCTCGCAGAGGGCGGCCAGCGCCTCCAGCTGGGAGAGCAGCGCCTCTCCCCGTTTTCCTTCCTGGAGGATGCGTGCCTTGAGCCGCCCGCTCGCGCAGCGATCGTCGCTCGCCGCGAAGGCCGCCTCTACCTCCGTCAGAGCCCGGCTGGAATCGCCGTCGACCAGCCAGGCGATCCGGCCGAGCTGACGATGGGCGGTGGCTTTGTCGCGGGCGCTCGCGCCCGGATCGGCGGCTATCTTGCGGTAGATCGCCTCGGCCTCGCCGACCCGGTTCCGGCCGTAGGCCTGCATGGCGCCGCCGATCGTTTCCGGGATCGGGTCGCTGCAGGCCGCGAGAAGCAGCCCCGCAAGACACAAGACAAATCGCATGCTCGGCCTCCTCGTCGACCGGATCAAGCCCGGGACGACCCCCGGAAAACTAGGCGGCGAGCTCGGAAGGGTCTTGAACGCATTTGACCCGGCCGCGCCACTGGGCGGGCGGACGACCGGTGACGGCGGTCACGCAGCGGGTCATGTGCGGCTGGTCGGCGAAGCCGACGTCGCAGGCGATGGCGGCGAGCGCTTCGCCGCCCCGGACGATCCGGGCCCAGGCGAGCCGTGCGCGGGCCTCGGCCCGGTAGCGTTCGGGGCTGGTTCCGAACACGCGCCGGAATCCTCGCGACACGCTCGCCGGGGCCAGCCCGCGCTGCCGAGCCCATAGCCCGATCTGGAACAGGTCCTGTCGGCTGCGAAGCTCGGCGGCCAGCGCATCGGGCCAATCGTCCTCGCCGGCGACCGGCTCGGCGGCCGCGGCCGCCATCCTGGCGGCTCCGTCAGGGTCCCTTTCGGCGAGACGGGCGACGAGGTCGGGGTCGGCGATCCGGTTGAGCGAAGCCAGGCGCGGCAGGTCGACCAGCGGCAGGTTGATCACCTCGGCGCTTCGCCGGCCGAAGGCGTTGCAATGCGCCTCGAACGGCCGGTGGACGAGCAGATCGCCCGGGCGGACCCGGAAGCGGCCGACGTCGCCCGCTTCGTCGTAGCCGCCGGCGACGACCAGGGTCATGTAGCCGGAGGCATGGCGGTGGCGCGGCAGATCGCCGGAGTCGCACAGCTCGCGCCCGAACACGGCCTCGTGGAATCCGTCCGCCATGAGGGGAGGCTAACAGGGGGAGCCGCCCGCGTCATCCCGCGTAAGCCGAGACTAGGCATCGAGAAGTCTGGGCGGGTCTCCCCGGGGTCCCGGCTTGCGCGGGGATGACGACAAGGGCGGCCCCGCGGGGGGAGCCGCCCTTGTCCGTCCGGCGGCGGTCAGACCCGTTCGGGCTCGCCGAGCGGCCTGGCGACGACGCCTTCGTGGAGGCCCGACGGATTGTCGATCCCGAAATGGGCGAGCTCCTCCCCGTCCGGGACTCCGACCGCGAACGAGGCCGAGGTCCGGCCCTCGCTGCCGTCGGGGAGGCGGTAACGGGCGTCGGCGACGACCACCGGAAGGACGGCGTCGCCGTCGACCTCCGCGGTCGGAAGAGCGACCGAGGCCTCCATCGTGCGGGACTCGCCGGCGCCGATGGTCACGGCCGGGGTGTCGGCTCGGTCGCGCGGCACTATCAGTGCGCTCTCGGCCTCGGACGATCCGGCCGCGAGCATCCAGGTCGAGATCCGGACGTCCTCGGCGGCGACCGGACCGCTGTTGCCGACGGTGAGCTCGAACTCGACCCGGGCGTCGTCGCCGCTGACCCCGGCGCGGACCGGGCGCATCGTCAGGTCGAGCTCGGGCCGGCCGGCGGGCGCCGCCGGCTCGACGGGAGCCGCGATCGGGACCGCGGCGGCGATCGGGGCGACATGGACGGGCGTCGGCGCAGCCTCGTAGGCCCGTTCGTCATAGACGTCGGTCCGGCGGCGGCGGCGGAGCGCGAAGAAAGCCAGAGCTCCGACCAGGAGGAGCCCGCCGAGGAGCCAGGGCAGCAGCGAGTCGCGGCTGTCCCGCGTCTCGACCGTGGCGGTCGTCGGGGCGGGGGGAACCTCCGGCAGCACCTCGAGCGGCGGAGTCTGGGCGACGGGCGGCGGCAGCGGGGCGGTCGCCGCCGGCGGGAAGGTTTCGACCGGAACCGGGGCCGGCACGGGAGCGACGGCGACGGGGATGGCCGGGCCGGGCACCGTCGCCGGCACCCGCCTCGTCGTCCGGGTTTCCGTGCGCCGCGTCGTGGTGGTCCGCACCGGCGCGCGGGTCGCGGTCGGGGCGGCTTCGGTCTCGACCGCCGGAGTCTCGGGGGCGGCCGCGTCGGGCGGCGGGATCGAGGTCGTCGCGTCGGGCGGCGAAGCCTCGGCGGCCGGCGCGTCCGCCGGCGGAGCCGTCTCCTGCGCGATGGCGGGGGTGAGGGGGAGCGCGGCGGCGGCGAGCAGGAGCGCGGCGGCGCGGGCGAAGGGGGCGGGATGGTTTTTCATGTCAGGGGCACAACGAATTTCGCGGCGCTTCGGGCTCGTTCCGTCGCACGAAGCGGGGCGGGACGTGGCGGGGCAGCGGTGAAATGCTTGTAATTCCTCCCCGCGATTTCGCGGGGAGGGAACCGCGCGAAGCGCGGTGGAGGGGCTCTTTCCGGACTCAGCGAGCCCCTCCACCATGCTTCGCATGGTCCCCCTCCCCCGGAAATCCGGGGGAGGATTATTTCGCCGAGTACAGCTTCACCAGGCGATAGAGGAAGGCGCGCCCGTCCATCAGCGACTTGACCCGGATCCGCTCGTCGAGGCCGTGAGCGTGGCTTCCCTCCTTGTCGGCGAACAGGCCGGAAAGGCCGTAGGTCGGGATCCCGGCCGGGGTCAGGAAAGCGGCGTCGGTGCCGCCCGCCGCCATCGCCGGAACCAGCGGGACTCCGGGGAAGATCTCGGCAGCCGCCTTGCGGGCGGGCCCGAGCACGCGCTCGGTCAGGGGCGGCGGCGGAGCGATCTCGCTTCTTGTCTCGAGCGTCGTGATCTTCACCTGCGGGTCGGCGACGACCTGCTCGAGGGCCTGGCGGACCTGCTCGGCCGACGTGCCGGGGAAGATTCGGCAATTGACGTTGGCTCGAGCCCGCTGCGGCAGGGCGTTGGTGGCGTGTCCGCCCTCGAGCATGGTCGCGACGCAGGTCGTGCGCAGGACCGCATTCCAGGCCGGTTCGGCCGCCGCGAGCGTCGCCGCCGCGGCCCCGTCGGACGGGTCGGCGGCGAAGGCGGCCATCGCCGCCGAGGACGGCCCGGGCAGGAGCTTCGCCATCGCTCCGAAATAGCCGCGGGTCGCCTCGTTCGACTGGACGGGAAAGTCGTGGGCCCGGATTTTGACGAGCGCGTCGGCGAGCCGGTAGATCGCATTCTCCCGCACCGGGCGCGAGCTGTGGCCGCCGGCGTTGGTGACTTCGAGCCGGAAGTTCTGCGGGAATTTCTCGCCCGCCTGGATGTTGAGCACGACCGGTTTGCCGGATTCGTCCAGAAGTCCGCCGGCGCCTTCGTTGAGGGCGAATTCGGCGTCGATCAGGTCGCGCTTCTCGGCGGCCAGATATTGGGCGCCGTTGAAGGCGCCGGCGGTCTCCTCGCCGCAGGTCAGAGCCATCTTGATCGACCGCTTCGGCCGGAAGCCCTCCCGCTTGAGGCGGATCAGCGTGTCGACCCAGATCGCCGCCTGGGCTTTGTCGTCGGACGCGCCGCGGGCGTAGAAGAAGCCGTCCTCCTCGACGAGGGTGAAGGGGTCGCGCGCCCAGTCGGCGCGGTTCGCCTCGACCACGTCGATATGGGCGAGGAGCAGGACCGCCTTGGCCTTCGGGTCGGAGCCCGGAAGGACGGCGACGAGACTCCCTTCCTTCGGGTGCGAAGGCTCGACGACGATGTGAAGGTCCGATTCGGGGAAGCCCGCGGCGGCGAGGCGCGCGGCCATGCGCTCGGCGGCGAGCGTGCAGCTTCCGGCCGAGAGGGTGGTATTGGTCTCGACCAGCTCCTTGTAGGTGGCTCGGAAGGCCGCCTCGTCTGGCGCCGCCTGAGCCCAAACGGGGCCGCCTGCGAGCAGGGCCGCGGCGGCGAGGAGGCGGAGGCGAGCGGTCATGTTCACGGGCTGGCCGGGTCTTCCTCGTCCCTGGTCAGGAGGAGGACCCCGATGATGATGGCGATGATGATCGCGAGGGGAAGCAGGAAGCCGCCGCGGATCTGCTCGCCGTCGACGGTTTCCGAAGCCGGCGCGACCTCGGTCGCGGGCGCCGCCGCCGGCTTCGGCGCGGCGACGACCGGGGCGGCGGCCATCGAGGCTGCGGCGACCGCGGCGAGGATTGAATTGATACGCATGTATTTTTTTCTCCTGGACGGCCCGAGCCTTGGTCGGGGACCCCAGGACAGTCAAGCCTTCGGGAGCAAAATCGAAGCGTCGGGCGAACGGTGCGTGCGTTGCGACTGATCCCGGGCTCGACCCGCGGGCCAGGCCCATGGATTCCGGCTTTCGCCGGAACGACGGTCCTACCGGTCGGCGAGACCGAGCTCGGCCTGGAGCTCTTCCTTCGACTCGTTCTTGTGGCGCTCGGCGAAGGCGCGGTCGGCCGGGCTGGCATAGGCCTGAAGCGCCTCGGGCGGCGGGGCGACGTGAAGCGCCAGCAGCAAGGCGGTGGTCAGGAAACCGGCGATCATGGACTTCATCGGACTTCTCCAGCGGACGAGGCCGGTTTTGCGCCGCCGGCGTCACGGCCCGATGCCGCGGAGAGCGGTAATGTGTGTCAATTGTGTCGGCCCCTTCCGTCATGACGGGCCCGACCCGGCGTCCGTGAGCGCGGACGGTGGAAGGGCACTCATGGATTTTCCGGCTTTCGCCGGAATGACGGAGAGGCCTGCCTTGCCCCGGCCTCTTTTACCTCCCACATGGCCGCCATGCCCTTTTCCAATCTTCCTCCGCGCCTCGCCGGGGCGCTGTCCGCGCGCGGCTATGCCACCCCCACCCCCGTCCAGGCCGCCGTTCTCGAGCCGGAGGCGGAGGGGCGGGACCTGGTCGTCTCGGCCCAGACCGGCTCGGGCAAGACGGTCGCCTTCGGCCTGGCGATGGCGCCGCAGCTGCTCGGCGACGACGGCGGGGCGGGCTTCGCCCGCGAGCCGCTGGCGCTGATCGTCGCTCCGACCCGCGAGCTCGCGCTCCAGGTCAGCCGCGAGCTGGCCTGGCTCTACGCCCCGGCCGGAGCCCGGATCGCGACCTGCGTCGGCGGGATGGACGCGTCCAAGGAAAGGCGCGCGCTCCAGCACGGCAGCCATATCGTCGTGGGCACTCCGGGCCGGCTGCGCGACCATCTCGAGCGGGGCGCCCTCGACCTGTCGAAGCTCCGCGCCGTCGTCCTCGACGAGGCCGACGAGATGCTCGACATGGGCTTTCGCGAGGATCTCGAGGAGATACTCGACGCGACCCCGCCGGCTCGGCGGACCCTGCTCTTCTCGGCGACGATGCCGAGGCCGATCGTGGCCCTGGCCCGGCGCTATCAGAAGGACGCGCTCCGAATCTCGACGGTCGGCGAGGAGCGCGGCCATGGCGACATCGCCTACCAGGCGATGACGGTGGCGCCGGCCGACATCGAGCACGCCGTCGTCAACCTGCTCAGGCTTCACGAGGCGGAGAGCGCCCTGCTCTTCTGCGCCACCCGGGAGAACGTCCGGCGGCTGCACAGCTCGCTGGTCGAGCGCGGCTTCAGCGCGGTCGCACTGTCCGGCGAGCACAGCCAGAACGAGCGCAACCAGGCCCTGCAGGCGCTTAGGGACGGGCGCGCGCGCGTACTCGTCGCGACCGACGTCGCCGCCCGCGGGATCGACCTGCCGAGCCTCAGCCTCGTCGTCCACGTCGAGCTTCCGCGCGACGCCGAGACCCTCCAGCACCGTTCGGGCCGGACCGGCCGGGCGGGGCGCAAGGGGATCGCCGTCCTCGTCGTCCCCTATCCGCGCCGCAAGCGCGTCGAGATGGTCCTGCGCGGGGCCCGCATCGAGGTCGAGTGGATCAAGCCGCCGACCCCGGAGGACATCCGCCGGAGCGACCACGACCGGCTGCTCGCCGCCTTGCTCGAGCCGGCCGAGATCGAGGAGGAGGATCGCGACCTCGCCCGCCGGCTGATGGACGCCAAGGCGCCCGAGGAGATCGCCGCCGCGCTGGTCCGCGCCCACCGCGCCCGGATGCCGGCGCCCGAGGAGATGGTCGATTCCGGCGCCGCCGGCGAGGTCCGCCGCCCGGAGGGGCCGAGGCCGGGCTTCGAGGATACGATCTGGTTCCGGATGGACATCGGCCGCCGCCACAATGCCGACCCGCGCTGGCTGCTGCCACTGCTCTGCCGCCGAGGCCACATCACCAAATCGGAGATCGGCGCGATCCGGATCGCCGCGGGCGAGACGATGTTCGAGGTGCCGAGGGCGGCGGCGGGCCGATTCATGGCGGCGGTCCGGCGAACCGCGACCGACGAGGACGGCGAGGGCGGCGTGAGGATCGAGGCGGTCGAGGGCAAGCCCCGCGACTCGGCCAGGCAGAACCGCAGGACAGGGCCGCCGACCGCCCAGAAGCGATACAAGGCCAAGCCGGCGCGGCGAGCCTGACGGCGCGGAAGTCTTGGCGAAAGGTTCCGAAGTTTCGAAGTTTGGCTTGCCTGGAAGCGAAAAACTTTCGCCCTCGGGCCCGGATCGAATGGTTCGAGGGCCGAGGATGGGCGGCAGCGTGCCATCACCGGAACATAGCATGAAGACTTCGGAAGCGAGGGCCGTGGGCCCAGGTGAGCGGGAGGCTCAGCCCCTTCGCGACGCCGCTGCCGACCAGGGTGACTGGCAATAGCCGCCGGCCGGCGAGGCCCGGAGCTCGGGACGGGGGCTCCGCGAGCCGGGCGCGGCGCCCTTCGGTTCGGGCCGCGGGTTGCGGGGCTCCGGCGCCGGGCCCGCCCCGGCGGCGCGGCGGAAGTTCAGCTCCAGGCGCAGCGCGGCGAGCAGCAGCATCGCGATGGTGAGCAGGGCGAGGAAGGCGGCGGGGTGCATGTCCGTCCCTCCTCAGCGCTCGCCGGGCTCGAGCCGGCGGCGGAAGCTGAGCTCGGCGCAGAAGGCCTGAAGCGTCACCATGGTTCCCATCATGAGCCCCAGCGCCGCAACCCAGGCCATCGCTTGTTCCTTCCCGTTCGCCGGCGGGCCCGATGCCTCGCCGTCGAGAAGGCTTCTAGGCGCGCATCGAGTCAGGAAGATGTCGGGGCCGGGACCTAATTGTCGCAATTGTGGCGATAGCCGAGGGATCGCCGAGGGGATGCGCGCTCAGGCGGCGGTGCCGGCGCCCGCCTCGAGCTCGTCGAGCATCGCCTCGATCCGCTCCAAGGCCGCCTCCAGATCGACGACCCGACCCTCCTCTATGTCTTCCAGGCCGCGCTTCACGGCGGCGCGAAGCTCGGCCCGCCGGGTCTCCCGCTCGGCGGCGGCGGGGGCCTGGCTTTCGCCGCCGACGGCTTGCGTTGGGGTGTGGTCGTCCATCCCGCCGTCCGTATCATCGGCAAAAGATTATGCAAAATCCTTGAGTTAGCCCTTGCCTGGGCGATATCCGGGATCGGCGGGGGAGAGAGGCGGCCGGCCTCTTCGTCCGGCGAGCGCTTATTCGCCGTCCGGCTCCTGGCCATCGGCGGGGCGCCAAGGTTCGTCGCGAAGCCTGCCCGCCGCCCGGACCGCGCCGGTGACCGCGTCCACATATTCGACCCGGTCGACGCGCCCGTTGACCAGGCAGGCGTGGAGCTTGGCGTCGAGCGCCTCCCTCATCATGCCGGCCGCGCGGCCGCAGGCGATCGGCCGGCCCGGCTCCCACGCGCCGACGGTGCCGGTGATCCTGACGACGATCCCGCGCCCCAGGGCCGCGCCCGCGGCGGCGTCGGCGGGCGTCTTCCAGTAATGGGAGGCGGCGAGGTCGCGGCTGCGATGCGCGATCGCGACGATCTCCTGCCGGGTCGGCTCGAGCGCGCGCGCCTCGCCGGCATGATTGAGGGCGGTCCGGGCCGGCAGCCGCTCATGGCGGCAGGCGACCGACACGAAATGAAGGGTCTCACCGCTCCGGAAGCGGCGAACCGACCGCCCCCCGCGGCCGTCCCTGAAATCGGCGGGGTAGATCCACTCTTCCGACAATCCGGCGTAATAAGCGGCTTCGGAAGGATAGAAGCCCCAGAACGGAAAGCCGTCGCACAAGCGGTGCTTCGGCCCGACCTCGCGCGGGGCGACGTCGAGCGCGAAGCGGCGGCCGACGAGGGACGCCACCGCCGAGGGATCCTCACGGGCTCGAGCCGCCGCCTCCTCGAGGTCGCGGACGCCGAGCGGAGGCACGGCGGCAGCGGCCGAGGCGAACCCGGCGCCGACCGCCAATCCAAGCCATCCGCGCACCTGTCGGCTCGCCGCTCGCAGGGGCCGAGCCGCTAGCGCGAGGCCCTCTCGACACGCTTGTAGGGCACGAAATCGCCGAGGAGGACGATTCCGCCCAACATGCGCGATCCGGGGGAGACCATGTGGACGGTGTCGACCCTGCAGAGGCGGGAGCCGAACGGCCTGACCACCATGGTGTCCCAGTTCCGGAGCGAATTCTCGCCCGAGCGCGGACGATTGACGTAGATCGTCCGGCCGGCGTCGTAGACGATCGCCGTCCGGTCTATGATCCGGCTGGATCGGACCCGGTGAAGATCGATGCAGTCCACGGGCTCGCCGGCGACCCGGCCCTCGAGCTCGCGCGCCAGCTCCCGCTCGCCCTTGCCGGGATCGGGCGACCTGGCCTGAGCGGGCGCGAACGCGGCGGCGGCGGCGGCGGCGAAGAGGAGGGCCTTTTTCATTCCTGGCTCATTCGAACGGTTGAGCGTGAGCTCAAACTAGCGCCTCAGGCTGAACCGGGGCTGAGCGGACCCGTCATGAGGTCACAGCCGGGTGAACAGCCTTCGATAGTCGCGCATCCCGTGGACGACGTGCAGGACTTCTATGGTCTCCGCGCCGACATGATAGAGGATCAAATATTGGCGATGCCTCCGCTTCCTGACGCCTGAACCCGCCTCCGGGGCGGAAGGATACAGGAAGGCTCGGTCCGACAAGCTCAGGCATTTTTCAGCAAGATCCCGAACGAACGTGATGGCCCGCTCCGGGTCGTCGAGCGCGATCCAGTGACCGATATCGCGCAGGTCGGCGTAGGCCGCCTGCGTGATTATGACCTTCATCGACTGCGAACGTGGGCCAGTGCGCGGAAGTGCGTTTCCAGTTGCGCGAACGCGTCTTCGGCGTCCATGACTCGTCCAGCCTCGACGTCCGCGAAGCCGCGCGCGACGGCGGCGCGGATTTCGGCAAGCTGCTCGGACTCGTCCTGCTCCTGTCTCCTGCGAAGCTCGTCCTGCACCTGATCGAATGCTTCGTGAACATCATAGGTGCGCCCGGCGTCGATATCGGCCACCGCGCGGGCGAGGTCAGCGCTGAGCCGCGCCGAGCTCGCGTCCCGGCGCTTGAGCAGAAGCAACGCCTCCTCGATCACCTCTGCACGCGAGCCGTAGCGGCCCGATTTCACCGCCTCGTCGAGGAAGGCTTCGTGATCCGACGGGAAAGAGGGCAAGTCGTTCATGGCAACGATTTAGCACCCCAGGATGTGTATGCAAAATCATGGTGCGAAAAATCCCCTTTGCCGGCTCGCCTATTCGGCTGGGTCGCGGTCGGCAATGCGAGACCGATCCACAACGGATAAGCGAGGGGCTCCCCCCTTGACCCGCGCCCTCCACGAACCTACATAGCGCCCACACCCCATCGTATCGGAACAGGACGCGCCGTCGCGCAGCGCGTTCAAAGCATTGATCGGGAAGGGGTTTTCAAGACGCTGGAGCTGCGGTCCCAAAGGCGGGGACTCGCGGCTTTTTGCGTCTTTACGCGCCCGCCGCATCGGGCTTCGCCTCTCTGAGGGGGGATGGAGCCAGCGACAACAGGTCCCGGCCGTCGCCGGGATGACGAGAAAAGGCGAGACACATCTTCATGGCGACCACCGCTCCCCGGGCCACCGAAAACCGCTCGATGGCATCCAAGCGAATCCGCAAGATCTTCGGAAACATCCACGAAGTCTCCGAAATGCCGAACCTCATCGAGGTCCAGCGCGAGAGCTACGAGCAGTTCCTCCGCTCCCGCCCGCAGGACAGCTACGTGTCGGGGCTCGAGAAGACCCTTCGCTCCGTCTTTCCGATCCGCGACTTCGCCGGCACCGCCGAGCTCGACTTCGTCCATTACGAGCTCGAGGAGCCCAAGTACGACACCGACGAGTGCCGCCAGCGCGGGATGACCTATGCGGCGCCGATGCGGGTCACGCTTCGCCTTATCGTGTTCGAAGTCGATCCCGATACCGAGACCCGCTCCGTCCTCGATATCAAGGAGCAGGACGTCTACATGGGCGACATGCCGCTGATGACGAAGAACGGAACGTTCATCGTCAACGGCACCGAGCGAGTCATCGTCTCGCAGATGCACCGCTCGCCCGGCGTGCTCTTCGACCACGACCGCGGCAAGACCCACGCCTCGGGCAAGTACCTCTTCGCCGCGCGGGTGATTCCGTACCGCGGCTCCTGGCTCGACTTCGAGTTCGACGCCAAGGACATCGTCAACGTCCGCATCGACCGCAAGCGCAAGCTTCCGGTGACCGCGCTCCTCCACGCGCTCGACATGTCGAGCGAGGAGATCCTCAACACCTTCTACGACCGGGTGACCTTCGTCCGCGGCAAGAACGGCTGGGCGATCCCCTTCGTGCCCGAGAACTGGCGCGGCCAGAAGCCCAGCTACGACGTCATCGACGGCGACACCGGCGAGGTCGTCTTCGCCGCCGGCGCCAAGATCACGCCCCGCGCCGCGACCAAGGCGGCCAAGGACGGCCTCAAGAACCTCGTCATCCCGACCGAGGAGATTTTCGGCCGCTATTCCGCCTACGACCTCGTCAACGACAAGACCGGCGAGATCTACGTCGAGGCGGGCGACGAGATCAGCTCCGAGAATCTCGAGCGCCTCGACCAGGCCGGGATCGACCGGATCGAGCTTCTCGACATCGACCATGTCTCGACCGGCGCCTGGATCCGCAACACCTTGAAGGCCGACAAGTCCGAGGACCGCGACCAGGCCCTGGCCGACATCTACCGGGTCATGCGCCCCGGCGAGCCGCCCACCAAGGAGACCGCGGAGGCCCTGTTCGGCGGCCTGTTCTTCGACCCCGAGCGCTACGACCTCTCGGCCGTCGGCCGGGTCAAGCTCAACATGCGCCTCGACCTGGACGTCGAGGACACGGTGACGACGCTTCGCAAGGAGGACATCGTCGCGGTGGTCAAGACCCTCGTCGGACTCAAGGACGGCAAGGGCGAGATCGACGACATCGACAATCTCGGCAACCGCCGGGTGCGCTCGGTCGGCGAGCTTCTCGAGAACCAGTATCGCGTCGGCCTGCTCCGCATGGAGCGCGCGGTGAAGGAGCGGATGAGCTCGGTCGACGTGTCGACCGTCATGCCCAACGACCTCATCAACGCCAAGCCGGCGGTGGCCGCGGTCCGCGAATTCTTCGGCTCCTCGCAGCTGTCGCAGTTCATGGACCAGACCAATCCGCTGTCCGAGGTCACCCACAAGCGCCGCGTGTCGGCGCTCGGGCCGGGCGGACTCACCCGCGAGCGCGCGGGCTTCGAGGTCCGCGACGTCCACCCGACCCATTACGGCCGGATCTGCCCGATCGAGACCCCGGAGGGGCCGAACATCGGCCTGATCAACTCGCTGGCGAGCTTCAGCCGGGTCAACAAATACGGCTTCATCGAGACTCCGTACCGCAAGGTCGTCGACAACAAGGTGACGGACGACGTCGTCTATCTGTCGGCGATGGAGGAGGCGAAGCACACCATCGCCCAGGCCAATGCCGAGCTGCTCGAGGACAAGAGCTTCGGCGAGGAGATCGTCTCGTCCCGCCGGGCCGGCGAGTTCCTGATGGCGCCGCGCGACCAGATCACCCTGATGGACGTCAGCCCCAAGCAGCTGGTCTCCGTCGCCGCGTCGCTCATCCCGTTCCTCGAGAACGACGACGCCAACCGCGCGCTGATGGGCTCGAACATGCAGCGCCAGGCGGTTCCGCTGATCCGCGCCGAGGCGCCGCTCGTCGGCACCGGCATGGAGGAGACGGTGGCGCGCGATTCCGGCGCCGCCATCGCAGCCCGCCGCACGGGCGTCGTCGACCAGGTCGACGCCGCTCGAATCGTCGTCAGGGCGACCGGGGACGTCGAGGCCGGCAAGTCCGGAGTCGACATCTACACCCTGATGAAGTTCCAGCGCTCGAACCAGAACACCTGCATCAACCAGCGCCCGCTGGTGAAGGTGGGCGACCTGGTCAACGCCGGCGACGTCATCGCCGACGGTCCCTCGACCGACCTGGGCGAGCTTGCCCTCGGCCGGAACGTGCTGGTCGCGTTCATGCCCTGGAACGGGTACAATTATGAGGATTCGATCCTGATCTCGGAGCGGATCGTCAAGGACGACGTCTTCACCTCGATCCACATCGAGGAATTCGAAGTCATGGCCCGCGACACCAAGCTCGGGCCTGAGGACATCACCCGCGACATCCCCAACGTCGGCGAGGAAGCGCTTCGCAACCTCGACGAGGCGGGCATCGTATACATCGGCGCCGAGGTCGAGCCGGGCGACATCCTGTGCGGCAAGATCACGCCGAAGGGCGAGAGCCCGATGACGCCGGAGGAGAAGCTCCTCCGCGCCATCTTCGGCGAGAAGGCTTCGGACGTCCGCGACACCTCCCTCCGGGTGCCGCCTGGCGTGACGGGCACGATCGTCGAGGTGCGGGTGTTCAACCGGCACGGCGTCGACAAGGACGAGCGCGCCCAGGCGATCGAGCGCGAGGAGATCGAGCGGCTCGCCAAGGACCGCGACGACGAGCAGGCGATCCTCGATCGCAATACCTATGCTCGCCTTGGCGACATCCTCGTCGGCCAGACTGGCATCGCGGGTCCGAAGAACTTCAAGCGCGACACCGTGCTCACGCGGGAAGCTCTGGCCGAGTACCCGCGCTCGCAATGGTGGCAGTTCGCGGTCGTCGACGACGCATTGATGACCGAGATCGAGGCGATCCAGAAGCAGTACGACGAATCGAAGAAGCGGCTGGAGCAGCGCTTCCTCGACAAGGTCGAAAAGCTGCAGCGCGGCGACGAGTTGCCGCCGGGCGTGATGAAGATGGTCAAGGTCTTTGTGGCGGTGAAGCGCAAGATCCAGCCGGGCGACAAGATGGCCGGCCGGCACGGCAACAAGGGTGTGGTGAGCCGCATCCTGCCGATCCAGGATATGCCGTTCCTGCCCGACGGACGCCCGGTTGATATTATCCTGAACCCGATCGGCGTGCCTT
>DASTLX010000004.1:0-10995 GCA_035714565.1 Allosphingosinicella sp. | reverse complement strand
TAGCCGCGGTCGAACTGCATGCCCTCGACGACGTCGAGCTCGAACTCGAGGCCCTTGGCCTCCTCGACCGTGATCACGCCTTCCTTGCCGACCTTGTCCATCGCCTCGGCGATCTTCTCGCCGACGACGGTGTCGCCGTTGGCCGAGATGATTCCGACCTGGGCGATCTCATTCGAGCCGCTGACCGGCTTCGAGCGGGCCTTGAGGTCCTCGACGACGCGGGTGACGGCGAGGTCGATTCCGCGCTTCAGGTCCATCGGGTTCATGCCCGCCGCGACCGACTTCATGCCCTCGCGAACGATCGACTGGGCCAGCACGGTGGCGGTGGTGGTGCCGTCGCCGGCCAGGTCGTTGGTCTTCGAGGCCACTTCGCGCAGCATCTGCGCGCCCATGTTCTCGAACTTGTCCTTGAGCTCGATCTCCTTGGCGACGGTGACTCCGTCCTTGGTGATGCGCGGGCTGCCGAAGCTCTTGTCGAGGACGACGTTGCGGCCCTTGGGGCCGAGGGTCACCTTGACCGCGTCGGCGAGGATGTCGACGCCGCGCATGATGCGCTCGCGGGCGTCGCGGGAGAAGCGAACGTCTTTCGCTGCCATGTTGATTGCTCCTTACTTTTAAATTGTTTGAACCGGGAAACCGTTCGGGCTGAGCCTGTCGAGGCCCTCTCCTTTCACTCCTCCCGAGGAAGGAGGCCCTTCGACAAGCTCAGGGCGAACGGAGCGGGGCTCGACCCTCGGCGTCAGCCCACGATCCCCAGGATGTCGCTTTCCTTCATGATCAGCAGGTCCTCGCCGTCGAGGCGGACCTCGGTGCCGGACCATTTGCCGAACAGGATGCGGTCGCCCGTCTTGACGTCGAGCGGAGTGACGGTGCCGTCCTCGCCGCGGCTGCCGGAACCGGCGGCGACGACCTCGCCCTCCTGCGGCTTCTCCTTGGCGGTATCGGGAATGATGATGCCGCCGGCCGTCTTCTCCTCGGCTTCGACGCGGCGGACGAGCACTCGGTCGTGGAGCGGTCTGAAGTTCATGCAATCACCTTTCTCAATGCGCGGCCCTCCCCCCTTGGCGCGGGATGCCGCAGATAACCGGGAATTTGTTAGCACTCGCGGGAAGCGAGTGCCAATGCGCGTCATTTAGGCGCTCGGCGCGGCACGTCAAGGACTCCCCGGCGCCCGGTTCGGCCCGGATCGGGGCCGACTCCATTTACAGCCGGGAAGCGGTCGATTAGCTCGGCGGGGTCGAAAGGACGGTGTGATGAAGTTCGCAGGCAAGGTCTGGAAGCTGCTCGTCGGGATCAAGGACGGGCTCGTCCTCCTGTCGATGATTCTCTTCTTCGCTCTACTCTACGCCGCAATGACCGCCCGGCCGACGCTCGGGGCCGGCGACCGCGGCGCACTGCTCCTCCGGCTCGACGGGCCGGTCGTCGAGCAGCCCGCCGAGGCGACGGCGAGCCAGGTGTTCAGCGGCAGCGCCCCTCGCGAATACCGCCTTCGCGACGTCGTTCACGCCCTCCAGACCGCCGCCACCGACGACCGGGTCAAGGCGGTGGCGCTCGATCTCGACATCTTCTCGGGCGGCGGCCAGGCGACCCTTTCGGCGGTCGGCGAGGCGCTCGACTCGGTCAGGAAGGCCAACAAGCCCGTCCTCGCCTACGCGACCGCCTATGACGACGACAGCTATCTGCTCGCCGCCCACGCCAGCGAGGTCTGGGTCAACCCGATGGGCGGGGTGCTGGTCACCGGGCCCGGCGGCGCCAACCTCTATCTGAAGGGCCTGCTCGACAAGCTCGGAGTCACCGCCAACGTCTACAAGGCCGGGACCTACAAGGCGGCGACCGAGCCGCTCACCCGGAGCGACATGTCGCCCGAGGCCCGGCAGGCGCTGAGCGCGGTCTACGCCACGATGTGGGAAAGCTGGCAGCAGGAGGTCCGCCAGGCCCGCCCCAGGGCCCAGCTCGCGCCCTACGTCGCCGACCTTCCCGGCCGGGTGGCCGCGGCCGGCGGAGACATGGCCCAGGCGGCGCTCCAGGCGGGGATCGTCGACAAGGTCGGCGAGCGCGAGGCGTTCGACCGCCGAGTCGCCGAGATCGCCGGCAAGCGCTATGCCGAGCTTCCCGGCAGCTTCGAGCGGATCGACTACCGCAAATGGGTCGCGGCCTACCCGGCGAGCGACAGTGGCGGCGAGATCGGGATCGTGACCGTCGCCGGCGACATCGTCGACGGCGAGGCCGGCCTCGGAACCGCCGGCGCGGAGACGATCGTCCGCGCGCTCGAGAAGGGCCTGCGCGAGCGCGAGCTCAAGGCCCTCGTCGTCCGCGTCGATTCCGGCGGCGGCTCCGCTCTGGCTTCGGAGCGAATCCGCCAGGCGGTGCTGGCGGCCAAGTCCAAAGGCCTGCCGGTCGTCGTCTCGATGGGCAGCGTCGCGGCCTCGGGCGGCTATTGGGTGGCGACGGCGGGCGACCGCATCTACGCCGAGCCCTCGACGATCACCGGCTCGATCGGCGTGTTCGGGGTGCTTCCGAGCTTCGAGGGCGCCATGACCAAGCTCGGGCTCGGCGCCGACGGAGTGAAGACGACTGCGCTGTCGGGGGAGCCGGACTTGCTCCGCGGGCCGTCGCCCGAGGCCGACAGGCTCCTCCAGATGGGCGTGGACGGCACCTACCGCCGCTTCCTCGCTTTGGTCTCGGCGGCGCGCAGGATGCCGGTCGGGCAGGTCGACCAGATCGCCCAGGGGCGGATCTGGGCCGGCGGCACCGCCCATCAGCTGCGCCTGGTCGACGCCTTCGGCGGCCTCGACGACGCCGTCCGCGAAGCCGCGCGGAGGGCGAAGCTCGATCCCGGTGAGGCCAAGGCGGTTTGGCTCGAGAAGGAGCCCGGCTTCGGCGACCAGCTCCTGATGTCGCTCGCCGGCGACGGCGATGAAGAGGAAGCTTCGCCCGACGCCTTCAGCCGTCTCGCCGCCAAGCCGCGCCTGAGGATGCTCGCGGCGATCGGCGAGGCGGAGCGGCTGGTCTCGGGCGCCGCGATCCAGGCGCGCTGCCTCGAATGCGCCGGTCATTCGGCGCGCCCGCGCGCGCCGCTGGCCTCGGGCCTGACCGGGTGGCTCTGGCGCCTGCTCGGCGCGTGAAGCTCAGGGCCGCGACGCCCGACGACGCCGCGGCCATCGCCGACATCTACGCTCACTTCGTCAGGGAGAGCGCGGTATCGTTCGAAACCGAGCCGCCGGCCGAAGCGGCGATCCGGGCCAGGATCGAAGGCGCGGGCAGGCTCTATCCGTGGCTGGTCGGCGAAGACGCCGGGACCATCCTGGGCTACGCCTATGCCGCCCGTTTCCGCGATCGCCCCGCCTACCGCTTCGTCGTCGAGACCAGCGTCTATCTCCGTTCGGGCGCCGGCGGCCGCGGCCTCGGGCGGCGCCTCTACGAGCCCTTGCTCGCCATGCTGGAAAGCCAGGGCTTCACCCAGGCGATCGCCGCCATCGCCCTTCCGAACGAGGCCAGCATTCGCCTGCACGAGCGGCTCGGCTTCGAGCGCGCCGGGACCTACCGCCAGGTCGGGTGGAAGCTCGGCGCGTGGCACGATGTCTGGCTTTGGCAGCGGGCGCTGGCGCCGGCGGCGAACCCGCCCGCCGAGCCGAAGCCGGTGCGGATTCTCTAATTCCTCCCCCGGATTTCCGGGGGCGGATTTGAGTTCAATCGATCCTCTTGTAGCGCACCACCCGGCTTCCGGTCGGGCCGGCTCCCGAGCGGCTGACCGTCTCGTAGGCGTCGGCGCCGACCTTCCGCCACTTCGTGGAGATCGTCAGCTGGCCCCGTCGGCGCCGGTAAAGGTCTCGTCGCCGAAATCGAGCCCTTCCGGAATGGCGGCCATCGTCCCCCGGCTCACCCCGCCCGAGGAGTTCCAATAGGTATAGCCGACCCGTCTGGCCGCCCCGTCCCAGCTGTACAGGGTCTCGCCGCGATAGGGCGCGCCCGGGCCGGTCACCTCGTGCCGGTCGCGCACGTGCTGGCCGCCATAGGCCCCCTCGAAGCAGTGGACGTCGACGGCGCCGTTCTTGAACTCGCCCCGCCAGCAGTGGCCGACGAGGAAGCGGAGCGGCTCGAGCTCGCTACGCAGCGGCGGAGGCGGCGACGCGGCGAAGCGGGCCTTGAGGGCGTCGAGCGCGGCCTGGTTGCCCTTCTCGAAGAAGCCGAGCAGCCGCCGCCCCGCGTCGCTGTCGTCATAGCCCGCCCCGGTGAGGCGCACCCGGGTCCGCCCGTCGCCGGCCGGCTCGAGCTCGAAGACGCTGACCACCTTCGAGTAGGTCTCGAAGTCGGGAAAGCCGGCGGGGGCCTTGACGGTGCGAAACACCATCAGCCGCCGCGGCACCCGGAGCAGCACCTGCTGGCGGATCGTCGAGGGATCGCCGGGCGTGGCCGCGGCCGAGTAGCTGGTCTCGATGATGTCGCCCGTCGACCAGGCGACCGGCACGGCCCAGCTCTTCCAGCCCTCCGCGGTCGAGATGGCCGCCCATATATCCGCCGGAGCCGCGTCGATCACCGTCTCGTGGACGAGGAGGTGGGTTCCGTCGGGCGCCCGCTCCCTGGTCGCCGCCGGCGCCGGGGCCGCGCTCGCCAGGCCGAGCAGCAGCGCCGCGATCATCCTCTTCATGCCGCCTCCTTTTCCTTCGCCGTCAGGGTCTCGAAATAGGCCCGAAGCTGGGCCACCGAACGGTCGAAATGGGCCACGTCGCAGTGGGTCCGCGCCTGCATCACCCCGCCCTCCATCACGGTCAGCGCGAATTCCGCGAGCGCGCGCAGGTCGGTGTTCGGGGGGAAGCGGTCCCGGGCCTGCTCCAGGCACCCGGCGACGGCCGCCACCCAGCCGTCGAAATTCTCGGCGAGCAGCCTGCGAACCGCGGGGTCCGCTTCGTGGAGCTCGAGCGCCAGGCTTCCGATCGGGCAGCCGTAGCCGCACTCCGTCTCGACGATCAGCGCGCGATATCGGGCGAGAAGCGCGAAAACCCGCTCCACCGGGTCCACGACGGAGCCCCAGGCGGGCTCGAGCAGCATCGGCCCGATGCCGTCGCGATAGAGTTCGAGCACGGCAATAAGCAAATCCTGCTTCCCCGGAAAGAAATGGTAGAGGCTGCCGCTGTTGACCTGGCTCCGGCTCAATATGTCGGCGATCGAGGTCGAGCCGTAGCCCTTGAGCCAGAACAGCTCCATCGCCGCATGGATGATCCGCCCTCGAGTATCTTTGCCACCCATGGCGCGATGATTGATTGAACGTTCAATCAAGTCAAGCGCGGATTCTCCTTGGGACCGGATCGAAGCGATGTTAGCCTCCGTCCGGGCTTCGGGAGACGAAGAGATGATCGGACTTGCAACGGCCTTGCTCCTCAGCGCCGCCCCGCCGCCGACCGCCGGTCACGCGCAATCGCAAAGCGACGGCCAGACGGTCGTCGTCACCGGCGTGCGGATTCCCGACTATCGGGCGCGGCTCAAGGCCTGCCTCGAACGCGATTGCCCTCCCGACGAAGATATCGAGGCCAGTCTCGCGTTGGCGGAGGCGCTGTTCCTGGACGGAGATTATAGCGGCGCCCGCCGAACGATTCGGGCGTCGCTGGGCCGCAACCGCGGCGAGGCGCGCGGCTATCCCGAGCCGGTCTCGGACCTCTACCGCGCCCATGCGCGGGTCTCCCGCCATCTCGGCTTCGACCGGGACGCCGCGCTGGCCGTCCGCGACTCGCTCCGGGCGCTCCAGGCCGGGCTGCCGGTAGAGGATCACCGCCATTTCACCGTGCGACTCGAAATCGCCCAGTCACTGCTCGCCTTCGGCCGGTATCGCGAAGCCGAGGACGAGCTTCGGCGGCTGGCCGAGCTCGCTCGGAAGGCGGGCCGGGAGGATCTGGTGGCGACGGCCGAGCTTCGCCGGCTGTGGGTGAACTATGCCGAGGATCCGGCAGGGCCGACCCTGCGCAAGGTGACCGAGCTGTCGCAGTCGACCGATCCGGCATTGGCGATGCAGGCCCCGGGTGCGCGGATGCTGCTCGCGCGGATCTACCGCGAGCGCGGAGAGACTGAGAAAGCGGACGCCCTCGCGGCGGGGATGGGCCGCGCCACCGGCCAGCGCCAGCTCATCTACGCGCCGGTCTACGACCTGAGCCAGATCTCCGATCCCGGCGGCGCGTCCTCACGCTCCCTGCAGATGGCGGCCAATGCGATCAACGAGGGCGGCAAGGCCTTGCTGACGAGCAATCTGGCGGATCGGCTGACCGACAATTTCGACGACAAGTGGATCGACGTGAGCTTCTGGATCACGCCGGAGGGCCGGGTCGAAGCCCTGGAGGTGGTGCGCCGCGGCAAGAGCGGGAGCAACTGGGCGGCCCCGCTGCTCCGCTCGATCGCGGGCCGCCGCTATTCGCCCGACGCGGCGGGTCAGCGCACCCACAGGCTCGAACGCTACACCTATACGTCCGAGCAATGGGCGACCGGGGTCGGCAGCCGGATCGGGCAGCGATCGCCGAGCGCCCGGGTCGAATATCTCGACTTGACCGCGCAGCTGGCGGGCGACGGACGCTCGCTTGCGCCGCGAAGCGGGCTTCAGCGCCCGTAGGGAGGAAGCTTCCAGCCGAAATGGATCGCGCCGGCGCGAAGGGCGAAGCCAGCGGCCGCTGCCGCCAGGCCGGCTAAGGCGGCCGGGACTCCGGCCAGCAGAAGCGCCACCATCAGGCTCGCGGAGAGGGCGGCGGCGGTGACGTACAATTCCGGCCGCATCAACGTCGACGGCTCGCCGGCGAGAACGTCGCGGACGATTCCGCCGAGGCAGGCGGTGATCACCCCCATAGCGAAAGCGGGGATCGGCGCCAGGCCGTAGGCGATGCCCTTGGCGGCGCCGTAGGTGGCGTAAGCCGCGAGGCCCGCGGCATCGAGCCAGTCGAGCGCCCCGCCCTTCCACAGGCGACGAGGCGAAGCCCAGACCGCAAGGGCGGCGGCGAAGCAGACGAGGAGGTGGCCGTTGGAGTGCGCCCAGAAGACCGGCGCTCCGATCAGCAGGTCGCGAGCCGTCCCGCCGCCGACTCCGGTCACCACGGCGAAGAAGATTAGGGTGACCAGGGTCTGCTTCCTCGCCGCCGCGACGAGGGCGCCCGAGCAGGCGAAGACTGCGACCCCGGCCCAGTCCAGATAGGGCAGAGCCGAGCCCAGCAGGACGGCCGGGCCCGTCACCGCCGCCGGCGCTTCAGGGTGAGCGGAAGCATGACCAGGGCGAGCAGGGTCGTCACCAGGGCCGCGATCCCGAAGCCGATCAGCAAGGGGTTGTGGGCGTCCTCGCGAGTCTCGAGGTCCATGATGTGGAAGCCCCACATCAGATCGTAGAAGCGCCACCAGCGCGTTCGCCGGGCGAGGATCTCGCCGGTGGCCTCGTCCAGATAGAAGCGGGTGCCGTCGCTCATCGTCACCCGCCAGGCGGCGACCTTGCGCCGAAGGTCGAGCGGAGGCGCCTGCGCCGAGGTGCGGTCGACGGCGGCGACCGTCGCCTTGCCGGTGTAGCGCGTCTCCACGATCCGGGCCGCCTCGGCCGGCCCGAGCGGAGGAAGCAGCCGGCCGGTGGCGGCGTCGGCGAGGCGGGTTCCGCCGTCGGCATATTTGAGCAGCCACCTGGCCCCGCCGGAACGGGGCTCGAGCCGCAGCGAGGCCAGCGGACGCGGACCGATGGCCGGTGCGACCGGAATCAGGCCCGCCGGCAGCGGCGGTGGCTCCGCGATCAGATCCTCCCCACGGACCGCCTCGATCGGACGCGCCACCATGACCAGGCCCGAAACCGTCCAGGCGAGGAACGGCAGCGCGACGATCCAGCCGAGCCAGATGTGCCAGCGCCTGAGCCTTTGCCGTGCCTTCACCATACCTATTCCGTCATGCCGAACCTGTCTCGGCATCCAGCCGCGAGCCCCGTAGCGGGTGGAGACATCGACCCTGAAACAAGTTCAGGGAGACGGCAATCGCCATGGCCGCGACGGCTACTTGAACCGCTCCATGCACTTGTCGAGGACCGGGATGGGCGAGCCGAGAGCGGCCGCGCGGGCCAGCGCCCGGTTGCGTTCGCGTCCCTGCGCTTCGGTGCTCGAGCCGGCGCGGGCGCGAAGGCCCGGCGCGAGGGAATCGTTCAGCCTGGTCCGCATCCGCCTATAGCCGGCCAGCTCGTTGCCGAAATCGCGTTCGGCCCCCTCGAGCGCGACGCCGGTGAAGTCGGCCAGCTCCTCGCAGGCGATCTCCGCCTCGAAGCGCGCCGCGGGGAGGCTGACCTCGGTCTTGGTGGAGATAGGAAAGGCGGACTCGCAGGCCGGGACGAGATCGCGCCATTTGCCGTCGGTGATGCCCGGTGCGAGCTCGCCCATCCGCTTGTTGATCCGGTTCGCCGTCTCGCCCTTGAACTCGCCGCCCTCGGACGCGGCCAGCAGAGCATAATGGAAGATCCTGCCCTGCGCCGCGAGCGGCAGCGGCGCCTTGACGTCCGTCCCCGCCGTCCGGGCCGCGGCGGCGGCGACGACCGCGCAGGTTGCCGCCCGGTCGACCGGGTCGGCGGGCAGCGAGAGCGACTTCTCACCGCCGCAACCCGAGAGGAGGAGCAAGGCGGCACCAGCGAGTCCGGCGGAAAGCTTCAACGTCTGCGCTCCATTCGTTTCGGTCGGACAACGGAGAAGGCGCCACTCCCCTACCGCGTCAACCCCGCTCAGACGTGGATCGGCTTGCCCGTCACCGCCATCGCCGCCTCCTTGATCGCCTCGGAGTGGGTCGGATGGGCGTGGCAGGTATAGGCGATGTCCTCGCTCGTCGCTCCGAACTCCATCGCCTGGGCGGCCTGGGCGATCATCGTCCCGGCGACCGAGGCGATGATATGCACCCCCAGCACCCGGTCGGTCCGGGAGTCCGCGATCACCTTGACGAAGCCGTCCGTCTCCCGGTTGGTCTTGGCTCGGCTGTTGGCGAGCATCGGGAACTTGCCAATCTTGTACTCGACTCCCGCTTCCTTCAGCTCGTCCTCCGTCTTCCCGACCGAGGCGATCTCGGGAAAGGTGTAGACCACGCCCGGGATGACGTCGTGGTTGACGATGCCGACCTGACCCGCGAGGATCTCGGCAACCGCGATCCCCTCATCCTCCGCCTTGTGGGCGAGCATCGGGCCGGGAGTCACGTCGCCGATGGCATAGATGCCCTCGACCCCGGTCCGAAAATCGTGATCGACCTCGATCTGGCCGCGCTTGTTGACCTGTATCCCTGCGGCTTCGAGGTTGAGCCCCTCCGTGTTCGGCCGCCGACCGATCGAGACCAGGACCACGTCCGCCTCGATCGTCCGCGCCTCTCCGCCCTGGGCGGGCTCGACGGTGAGGGTGACCCCCTCCCCCGTCTTCTCGGCCTGGGTGACCTTGGTCGAGGTCCGGATGTCGAAGCCCTGCTTCTTGAAGATCTTGCCCGCTTCCTTGCGGATTTCGCCGTCCATCCCGGGCAGGATCTGGTCGAGATACTCGACCACCGTCACCTTGGCCCCGAGCCTCCGCCAGACCGAGCCGAGCTCGAGGCCGATCACTCCGCCGCCGATCACGACCAGATGGCCCGGCACCTTGGCCAGCTCGAGCGCACCGGTCGAATCGACGATCCGCTCCTGGTCGATCTCCACGCCCGGGAGCGGCGTGACCGAGGAACCGGTGGCGATGACGATATGCTTGGCCGAATAAGCCTGCCCGGCGACGTCGATCGCGTTCGGCCCGGTGAATTTCGCATGGCCCTTGAGCCAGCTTATCTTGTTCTTCTTGAACAGGAATTCGATCCCGCCCGTCAGCCCCTTTACCGCTTCCCGGCGGCCGGAATGCATGGCGTCCAGGTCGAGCTCGACTCCGCTCGCCTTGATCCCCCATTTGGCCATCGTGCCGTGCGCGGCCTCCTCGAACAGCTCCGAGGCGTGGAGAAGGGCCTTGGACGGGATGCACCCGACGTTGAGGCAGGTCCCGCCCAGAGTCTCCCGGCTCTCAACGCAGGCGGTCTTCAGCCCGAGCTGGGCCGCCCGTATCGCGGCCACGTAGCCGCCCGGGCCGGCGCCGATGATGATCACGTCGAATTCAGTCTCTGCCATTCCAAGTCCCTTTCACGTCATCCCGGCGAAAGCCGGGACCTCAGGACGAGAAGTCACGGCGGGTCTCCCCAAGCCCCGGCTTTCGCCGGGGTGACGGTTACAAATCGATCAGCAATCTCGTCGGGTCTTCCAGCGCTTCCTTCATCCGAACCAGGAAGGTGACCGCCTCGCGGCCATCGACCAGGCGGTGGTCGTAGGACAAAGCCAGGTACATCATCGGCCGCACCACCACCTGCCCGCCGCGCACCACCGGCCGCTCCTCGATCCGGTGCATCCCGAGCACCGCCGACTGGGGCGGGTTGATGATCGGGGTGGAGAGGAGCGAGCCGAACACGCCTCCGTTGGAGATGGTGAAGGTTCCGCCCTCCATGTCGGCCATGGTCAGAGAACCTTCCTTGGCGCGCCGGCCGAAGTCGGCGATGGTCTTCTCGACCTCGGCGAAGCTCAGCGCCTGGGTGTCGCGGATGACCGGAACGACGAGCCCGTTCGGCGCCGACACGGCGACAGAGACATCGACATAGTCGTGATAGACGATCTCCTCGCCCTCAATGTAGGCGTTGACCGAGGGGACGTCGCGCGCGGCGAGGACCGCCGCCTTCACGAAGAAGCTCATGAAGCCGAGGCGGATTCCGTGCTTCTTCTCGAACAGGTCCTTGTATCGGCTCCTCGCCTCCATCACCGCCGTCATGTCGACGTCGTTGAAGGTGGTCAGCATCGCCGCCGTGTTCTGCGCCTCCTTGAGGCGCCGGGCGACGGTCTGGCGAAGACGGGTCATCCGGACGCGCTCCTCGCGGCGTTCGCCCGTCGCGGGGCGCGAGGCCGGGGCGGCCGCGGCGGGCGGAGGCGGGGGCGGCGGAGCGACGGGCGCCGGCGCCTCCTTCGCCCTG
>DASTLX010000003.1:0-17952 GCA_035714565.1 Allosphingosinicella sp. | reverse complement strand
ACCACCCTCGCGGCGATCGAACAGAGCCGGGCCGCGCTCGACAAGGCCGGCGAGGATTCCGCGCGAAGCCTGTCCCAGCGGATCGAGACGATCAGCGGCAAGATCGAGACCCTGGCCGGGCATATCTCGGCCCAGGACGCGGCGAGCCATGCCCTGGTGACCGGGCTCGGCAAGGAGCTTGCGGAGCTGGACGGCTGGTTCGAGCGGCTCGGCCTGAGCGGCGCCGCCCAGAGCGAGCAGCTCGGCCGGTCGGTGGCGACCGTCCGGGAATCCCTCGGCTCGCTTCTCCAGGAGCTCGGCGCCGGGCAGGAGCAGGCGACCGGCCTGACCGAACGGGCCGGAGGCCTGGGCACCGCCCTGGCCGGCCTGTCGGCCGAGCTTCGCGACGACCTCCCGCTCGCTCTGGCCAATGTCGAAGCCCAGGCCGGCCGGGCCCGCGAGTCGGCCCAGGCCATCGTTCCGCTGGTCGGCGAGGTCGAAAGATCGGCGGCTTCCGCCGCGGACCGCCTCGGCGAAAGCGAGCAGTCGGTCGCCCGGCAGAGCGAGGCCGTCGAGGCCCTCCTCGCCCGAGTGGCCGAGGGCACGGCCGGTGCGGAAGAGCGCTTGCGCTCGCTCGGTTCGGCGGCCGAGGCGTTGAATGCCTCGGGCCAGCGGATCGCCGCCGAGACCGGCGCCTCGGTCGCCGATGTCCGAGGCGCGGCCTCGGCCCTGCTCGAGGAGCTGAATGCCGGCCAGCGCCGGGCGGGCGAGCTGATCGGGAGCGCGGGGCAGCTCGGCGCGGCGCTCGGCGGAGTCGCCTCGGAGCTGCGCGAGGCGCTCCCCGCGGCGCTCAGGACGGTCGAGGAGCAAGCGGGACGGACTCGCGAGGCGGCCGAGGCGATCGTCCCGATCGTCGGCGACATCGAGACGATGGCGGGCTCGGCCTCCGCCCGGCTGGGCGAGGGCGAAGCGGCCCTGGCCCGGCAGCAGGAAGCGGTGGAGACTCTCCTCGCCCGGATCAGCCAGGGCTCCTCCGGCGCGAGCGAGCAGCTGCGGGCGCTCGGTGCCGCCGCCGAAGAGGCCAATGCCGCGGCTCAGAAGATCGCGGCCGACACCGGCCCGGAGCTCATCGAGGCGCTTCTCAGGGTCCGCGAAGCCGCGGGCCAGGCCTCCGAACGGGCGCGCGAGGCGATCTCGGCGGCGATCCCGGCGAGCGCGGCGGCGCTCGGCGAGGCCAGTCGGGAGGCGCTGGAGCGCGCCGTGAGCGAGACGGTCGAGCGGCAGATGGCGGAGCTATCCGCGGTCTCCGAGCGCGCCGTCGAGACCGCCCGCCGTGCGTCCGAACGCCTCACCCGGCAGATGCTCTCGCTCGGAGAGACGGCGGCCGCGATCGAGGCGCGGATCGACGAGGAGCGGGCCGAGCGGGAGGAAAAGGAAAGCGAGAATTTTTCACGCCGGGTCGCCCTGCTCATCGAATCGCTCAACTCGACCGCGATCGACGTCACCAAGATATTGTCGAACGAGGTCACCGACAGCGCCTGGACGGCCTATCTCAAGGGCGATCGGGGAGTCTTCACCCGCCGGGCGGTGCGCCTGCTCGACCGCAACGACGCCCGGGAGATCGCCCGCCATTACGAGGAAGAGCCGGAATTCCGCGAGCAGGTGAACCGCTACATCCACGATTTCGAGGCGATGCTCCGCCGGATCCTAGCCGACCGCGACGGCTCGCCGCTGGGAGTCACGATCCTCTCCAGCGACATGGGCAAGCTCTACGTGGCGCTCGCCCAGGCTATCGAGCGGATAAGGAGCTGAGGGTCATCCCGGCGAAAGCCGGGACCTCAGGACAACGGGTCTCGGCGCGTCTTCCCGAGGTCCCGGCTTTCGCCGGGACGACGGACCGCAATCACCTGGTCCAGTCCAGCATCTCGATCGTCACCCAGCCGAACAGGTAATTGGCGTAGAACAGGCCGAAGGCCGCCGCCGAGACGAGGGTCGCCCGCAAGGCCGTCCTGCCGAAGCTGAAGCGATGCGGAGCGCTCGGCGCGTGGCCGGCGGGAGTCTCGACGCCCTCCTCCTCCGGAGTGCGCACCCCGAACGGGAGCACGACGAACAGGCTCAGGGTCCAGAACAGGACGTAGATGGCCAGGATCGACTGGAACTTCACTTAAGTCACACCCTGACGATGAGGACGTCCACCACCGGCTTCTTGCCGGTCCATTCGGTGGCGCAGCGGCGAACCGCGAGCCGGATCGCCTCGCGCAGCCGGTCCTCGCCGGCCGCGCCCTTGAGAGCGGCCTCGGACGCCGCCTCGCAGGCTTCCTCGACGAACGCCTCGCGGTCCTCCTCGACCGGGATGCCCTCGAGCGCGACCTGGACGTCGCCGACCAGGCGGTCCTGGGCGTTCAGCGCCAGAGCGACCGAGATCACCCCGAAGCTGGCGATCTTGCGGCGCTCGTTCATCGTCGGTCCGTCGGCGGCCAGGATGACGTCGCCGTCGAGGATCAGCCGCCCCACCCTCTCCTCGCCGAGCTTCTTCGGCCCGTCGGGGGCGAGCCGAACGACGTCGCCATTCTTCTGGACGATCCCGCGCGGCACGCCGTTCTCGCGGGCGAACCGGTCATGCTCCGACATGTGGCGCATCTCGCCATGGACCGGGACGATGATCTCGGGACGGATCCACTGGTACATGGCGGCGAGCTCGGGCCGGCCGGGATGACCGGAGACGTGCACCTCCGCCTGCCGGTCGGTGATCATCTTGACCCCGCGCGCGGCGAGCTCGTTCTGGATCCGGCCGATGGCGATCTCGTTGCCCGGTATCTGCTTGGACGAGAAGACGACGAGATCGCCCTCGGAGACGCTCAGCTTGTGCTGGCCGAAGGCGATCCGGGCGAGCGCCGCCCGGCTTTCGCCCTGGCCGCCGGTGGCGATGATCATGACGTCGCGAGCGGGAAGCTTCATCGCCGTGTCGAAATCGATCGTCTCGGGGAAATCGGCGAGGTAGCCGACGCTCCTGGCGACCCTCAGGATGCGGTCGAGAGAGCGGCCGGCGACGCAGACCCGGCGTCCGGTATCGTCGGCGACATGGCCCAGGGTCTTGAGCCGCGCGGCGTTGGACGCGAAGGTGGTGACGACCACCCTCCCCTCCGCCTCGCCGACGACCCGGTCCAGGCCCTCGCGCACGGTCGCCTCGGACCCCGAAGCGAGCTCCTGGAAGACGTTGGTCGAATCGCAGACCAGGGCGAGCACGCCCTCGTCGCCGATGGCGCGGAGCTCGGCCTCGGTGCTCGGGTCGCCGAGCTGGGGGGCGTCGTCGAGCTTCCAGTCGCCGGTATGGAAGATTCGGCCGTAGGGCGTGTCGATGAGAAGGGCGTTGCCCTCCGGGATCGAATGGGCGAGCGGGACGTAGCGGAAGCCGAACGGGCCCAGGCGGAAGTCGCCGCCGAGATCGACGACGTTGACCTTGACCTGCTTGAGAAGCCCCTCTTCCTCGAGCTTGCCGGCGATCAGGCCGGCCGTGAACGGGGTGGCGTAGAGCGGAACGCCGAGATCGGTCGCCAGATAGGGTATGGCGCCGATATGGTCCTCATGGCCGTGGGTCAGCACGACTCCGAGCAGGTCGTCGCGATTCTCCTCGATGAAGGTCAGGTCCGGGAGGACGAGCTCGACCCCCGGATAGGCCGGGTCGGCGAAGGTCATTCCGAGATCGACCATGACCCACTTGCCGTCGCAGCCGTAGAGGTTGACGTTCATTCCGATCTCGCCGGAGCCGCCGAGCGCGAGGAAGAGCAATTCTTTGCCGGGTTTCATGTCTTTCCTTCTAAATCCTCCCTGCCGGCGGAGCCGGTGGGGAGGGGGACCATGCGATACATGGTGGAGGGGTAACTCTCACGGAAATATGAGGGTTCAAGAGCGATCCTCCAGTACCGCGCCCCCTACCCCTCCACCACCCTTCGGGCGGTCCCCTCCCGATCTCACGATGGGGAGGATGTGCGGCTCCGCTTGTACAACAATCCGAGGCCCTGGATGGTCAAATCCGGCTCGATCTCGTCGAAGATGGCGGTGTGCCGGTCGAAAAGGGTGGCGAGGCCGCCGGTCGCGACCACCTTCGCCGGCCGGCCGATCTCCGCCTTCATCCGGGCCACCAGCCCTTCCATCATCGCCACATAGCCCCAGTAGATGCCGATATGCATCTGGTCCTCGGTGGTCCGGCCGATGACGGACAGGTTTCCGGCCGGGGCCTCGATGGCGATGCGGGGCAGCTTCGCGGCCGCGGTGACCAGCGCGTCGAGCGACAGGTTGATTCCGGGAGCGATGATCCCGCCCTTATAGGCCCCCGAATAGTCGATCGCGTCGAAGGTGGTCGCGGTCCCGAAATCGACGACGATGAGGTCGCCCTGGTGGAGGGCGTGAGCGGCGATCGCGTTGAGCACCCGATCGGCGCCGACGCTCCTCGGCTCGGCGACGTCGAGGTCTATTCCCCATTCCGCTCCCGCCTGGCCGGCGATCAGCGCCTCGACCTTGAAGTATTTCGCCGCGAGGACCTCGAGATTGTGGGTCGCGCGGGGCACCACGGTCCCGACGATGACCGCGTCGACGACGTCCCGGGGAAGCCCCTCGAGCTCGATCAGCTGGTGGAGCCAGACCGCATATTGGTCCGCCGTCCGCCTCGGGTCGGTCGCGATCCGCCAGCGGGCGCGGATGATCCCGTCCTCGAGCAGGGCGAAGACGATGTTGGTGTTCCCGGCGTCGACGGCGAGCAGCATGGGGGGTGTCTAGCCGGGAGCACGGGCAGAAGCGAGAGGCCTTGCCCAAGCCCGGCCGGGACTAGATCAGGAAGACGTCGCCGGCGTGGATCAGCCGCGCGGTTCCGTCCGCCAGCCGCAGGCGAAGCGCGCCAGTCTCGTCCAGCCCGTCGAAAACGCCCTCGACCCGGGCGCCGCCGGCGGTGTGGGTGGACAGCGCGGTTCCGGGAGGATGGGCGGCGGCCAGCCAGCGCTCGCGGACCGGACCCAGGCCCTCGTCGCGCCAGCGCGCCACCCATCGGGCGAAGCTTGCCGCCAGGGCGTCCAGGAACCGGCCCGGATCGGGCGCCCCGCCGAGCATCCCCAAGTGAATGGCGGGGCGCGCGGTCTCGGCGGGACGGTCCGAAAGATTCACCCCGAAGCCGACGACGACCGCGTCGCCGATTCGCTCGAGCAGGATCCCGGACAGCTTGGCTCCGGCGACGAGCAGGTCGTTGGGCCATTTGATCTCGATCGGAATGCCTCCGGCGACGAAGTCGGAAGCCGTCTCGTGCAGCGCGACGGCGGCGACCAGGGCCAGGGTCGGCGCCGGCGGATCGGCGGGACGCAGACGGACGAGCGTGCTCGCATGGAGGTTGCCGGGCGGCGAATGCCATTCCCGCCCCTGCCGGCCCCGCCCCCCCGACTGTCGCTCGGCGCGGAGCCAGACGCCCTCGGCCGCCCCTTCGCGGGCGAGCGAGGCGACGTCGTCGTTGGTGGACCCGGTCTCGAAGACGGTTCGGATCTCACTCATCGGGTCGGCGTCGCCGGCTCAGACATAGCCGCCATCCTTGGCGATGAGCAGGGCCTGGGAAAGGCTCCTGACCCCGAGCTTCTTCATCAGATTCGCGCGGTGGAGCTCGACCGTGCGGACGCTCAGGCCCAGGTCGTGAGCGACGATCTTGTTCGGCGCCCCGTCGGCGAAGGCGACGAGCACTTCCTTCTCGCGACGGGTCAGGGTGGCGAGGGCCGAGATACGCGACAGCGGCTGGCTTTCGAGAAGCGCGAAGCCCTTCTCGACGGCGTCGAGCAGCTGGTCGACGCGGAAGGGCTTCTCGATGAAATCGACGACCCCGAGCCGGCCGGCGCGCATCGCGTGCGGGACGTTGCCGTTGCCCGACACGACGATGACCGGATAGGCGGCTCGTCCCCGGGCTATCATCTCCAGCAGATCCAGGCCGTTGATCCCGGGAAGGTTGATGTCGACGATGATCAGTCCGGCCGGCCGGTCGGAGTGCCCGGCAAGGAAGGATTCGGCCGACTCATATTCCTCGAGGTGCGCGCAGCAACCGGCCAGGGACTGTCGCACGAGATCGCGCAGCAGCTTTTCGTCCTCGATGATATAGGCTCGCCTGTTGCTCATCTGCACTCCGCCGCCAGCTTAGGGTCCGTACTCGATACCGGCAATGGCCGACCGCGAAGCGGCCGGGTGGAGAGGTATTGAGTACGGACCCTGAACCGGCGGCCGTCTCCGCCATAGGTATTTTTCCGAAGTAGGACATGGCCCGCGACAGCGAGCACGGTGCGCTGGCCGCCGGGGGGAGGCATCCCGTCCCTTCGCGCGGCTTGTAGCTGCATGGATTGGGTCGGCGGCCGGCGTGACCGCCGGCCCAGTCTAGCCGCCTCAGAAGAGAGCGCTTGCGGCGTTGTCGGCGAATTTCCCCAGATAGGGAATGGCGAGATAGCCGAGCGGCGAGACGAACAGCGCCGCGACCACGATCAGGGCCGCCTGCGGAGCATCGTCGGTCTCGCCGTAGGCGGGCGCCGGATCGTCGAAATACATCGTCTTGACGATCTTCAGATAATAGAAGGCGCTGATCACCGAGGTCGCGATACCGACCGCGGCGAGCCAGGTCAGGTCGGCCCCGACGGCGGCGTCGAATACCAGGAACTTGGGCCAGAAGCCGAAGAGCGGCGGCACGCCGGCGAGGCTGAACATGAAGATCGCCATCCCGGCCGCGAGCCAGGGCCGGGTGGTGGAGAGGCCCGACAGGCTGGCGATGCTCTCGACCGGCCGCCCTTCCGGATCGCGCATCCTCAGGACGATCAGGAAAGAGCCCAGGGTCATGGCCGTGTAGACGGCCATGTAGAAGAGCACCGAGGCGACGCCCTCGCGGGTGGCGGCGGCGAGGCCGATCAGGGCGAAGCCGACATTGTTGATCGACGAATAAGCGAGCAGCCGCTTGATGTTGGGCTGGCCGATCGCGGCCACTCCGCCGAGGATGGTCGAGGCGAGCGCCATGAAGATGACGATCTGGCGCCACTCGAAGGCGGCGGGCCCCATCGCCTCGACCGCGACCCGGGTGAGCAGCGCCATCGCCGCGACCTTCGGGGCCGAGGCGAAGAAGGCGGTGACCGGAGTCGGGGCGCCCTCGTAGACGTCCGGAGTCCACATGTGGAAGGGCACCGCCGAGACCTTGAAGGCGATCCCCGCCATGACGAAGACGATTCCGAACAGCTCGCCGGTCGACACTCCGTCGCGGCCGAGGGCGGCGCGAATCTCGCCGAACAGGGTCGAGCCCGTGAAGCCGTAGAGCAGCGACACGCCGTAGAGCAGGATCCCGCTCGCCAGCGCCCCGAGCACGAAATATTTGAGGCCCGCTTCCGCCGAGCGGTTGTCGCGCCGCTGGAAGCTGGCGAGGACATAGGCCGAGAGGCTCTGCAGCTCGAGCCCGACATAGAGGGTCAGGAGGTCGCCCGCGGAGACCATCATCCCCATTCCGACCGAGGACAGCAGGATCAGGCAGGGATATTCGGCCCGATAGTCGCGGTCGCGGCTGAACCATCCCGAGGCCGCGACCAGCGAGACGGCCGCGGCGACGTAGATCAGCACCTTGGCGAAGGCGGCGAAGCTGTCGCCGACGAACAGGCCGTCGAAGGCGGTTCCGCCCCGCTCGGCGATGCCCGGAGTCCAGAAAGCCGCGGCCGCCAGGGCGGCGATCGCGGCCCAGGTGAGCAGGCGCGCCCCTTTGTCGCCCATCCAGGCGGCCGCCATCATCAGCGCCAGCGCCGCCAGCGTGAGGATGATCTCGGGCAGGGTGAGGAGGAGGGACGCGGTCATGATCCGGCCATCGCCCCATCGAAGGCTGCGGCCCCAGGGCGTGAAAGGTGCGGGCGCATTTCACCCGCTGGGATGCCGGCCTGCGCTGGCATGACGGGCCTCGACATCAATGCTCCTCTCCGGGCGCATGGGTGTGGCCGCCGGGCGCGGGCGCCTTCGCCTCCGGGGCGGGGGCCCCGTGCCCGTGCTCGGCCGGCGTCCCCGGCGCATGGCCGTGCTCCGGAACGGCCGGAGCGCCGGCCGGACCCGGCGACGGCGAGGCCTTGCCGGGGAGCCCCGAATCGCCGGGCGGATTGGCCCGCTCCACGCGAGCGAGCAGGAAGCCGACGTCGCGGCGGATCGTGGACATGAAGCTTTCTGGGTAGACGCCCATCCACAGGACCGCCGCGGCGATCGCTCCGAGCGAGGCGAGCTCGCGCCGGTCGAGGTCCGGCATGGCCGCGGCATCCGCGTTGCGGCTCGTCCCGTAGGCGACCCGCCAGTAGAGCCACAGCATGTAGGCGGCGCCGAGGATGATCCCGGTGGTGGCGATGGCGGCGACCACGCTGCTCGCCTCATAGGCGCCGACCAAGGCCAGGAACTCGCCGACGAAGCCGCTCGTCCCGGGAAGCCCGACGGACGCCATGGTGAATAGCATGAACAGGAGCGCGAAGGCCGGCATGTTGTTCGAGAGGCCACCATAACGGTCGATCTCGCGGGTATGGAGCCGGTCGTAGACGACGCCGACGCACAGGAAGAGCGCGCCGGAGACGAGGCCGTGGCTGAGCATGACGATGATTCCGCCCTCAAGCCCCTGCCGGTTGAAGGCGAAGATCCCGATCGTGACGAAGGCCATGTGGGCGACCGAGGAATAAGCGATCAGCTTCTTCATGTCCCGCTGCACCAGCGCCACCAGGGACGTGTAGACGATCGCGATCAGGCTCAGCGCGAAGACCAGCCAGACGAGCTGCGCCGAGGCTTCCGGGAACATCGGCAGCGAGAAGCGGATGAAGCCGTAGCCGCCCAGCTTGAGGAGCACTCCGGCGAGGATCACCGAGCCGGCCGTCGGAGCCTGGACGTGGGCGTCCGGGAGCCAGGTATGGACCGGCCACATCGGCATCTTCACCGCGAAGCTGGCGAAGAAAGCGAGCCACAGCCAGGTCTGCGCTTCCTTGGGGAAGTTGGTGACGAGCAGCTTGGGGATGGCGGTGGTGTCGGCGTAATTCACCATCCACAGCATCGCCACCAGCATCAGCACCGAGCCGAGCAGGGTGTAGAGGAAGAATTTGTAGCTGGCGTAGATACGCTCCGCCCCGCCCCAGATTCCGATGATCAGGTACATCGGGATCAGCCCGGCCTCGAAGAAGATGTAGAAGAGGAAGATGTCCTGGGCCATGAACACGCCAAGGATCATCGTCTCCATCACGAGGAAGGCGGCCATATATTCCGGGACGCGTCGCTCGATCGACTTCCAGCTGGCGAGGATGCAGATCGGCATCAGGAAGACGGTGAGCACGATCAGCATGACCGCGATGCCGTCGACGCCGAGCGCCCAGAACAAGGGCGCATCCCCCAGACCGTGCTCGGCGGGCGTGCCGAACAGGTTGAGCAGCTCCCGGAACTGCCACTGCCGCCCGTCCAGATCGTAGGAGGTCCACAGGAGGATTCCGAGCGCCAGGTCCGCGAGGGTGGCGAAGAGGGCGACCCAGCGCGCGCTGCCCGCCGACACGCACAGGCAGACGATCGCCGCGGCGAGCGGGATGACCAGCATCTCGGACAGGATCGGAAAGCCGAGGGCGTTCATCGCGCCATCGCCCACGTCGCCGCGGCGGCGAGGCCGAGCAGCATCACCAGAGCGTAGGTGTAGAGATAGCCCGACTGCAGGCGGGCGGTGAGGACGTTGCCGACCCGGACCGCGGTCGCGGCGCCGTCCGGGCCGAAACGGTCGATCGTCTTCTCGTCGCCGCGCTTCCAGAACAGCCTGCCGAGCCACAGCGACGGGCGGATGAAGACGACGTCGTAGATCTCGTCGAAATACCATTTGTTGTAGAGGAAGGCGTAGAGCACGCCCCACTGGCCGGTGAAACGGGCCGGCAGGTCGGTCCTGCGGATATAGGCCTGCAACGCGATCAGGAAGCCGACGATCATCGCCGTGCCCGGGGCGAGCTTAACCCACAGGGGCACTTCGTGAATGGCTTCGGCGAGATGGGCGTCGAAGGCGATGCTCGCCCCCCAGAAACGCGGTGCGTGGTGGGCGTCGATGAAGGGTCCGTGGAAGAGTATTCCGGCGAGCAGGGCGCCGACCGAAAGAAGGCCGAGCGGCACCAGCATCGTCCACGGGCTTTCGTGCGGATTATAGCCGCCGGTACCCTCGGCGACCTGGTGGGCGGAAGCTTCGTGGGGCCTCGTGTCGTGGCCGGCATCCTCCGCGTCGGGATGGTCGTGGTGATCGCCGTGAAGCGCGTGCCGGATATGCTCAGACTGCGCCCAGCGCGCTTTTCCGAAGAAGGTGAGGAAGACGAGCCGCCAGCTGTAGAAGCTGGTCAGCAAGGCCGCGGTGATTCCGATGACGAAGGCGAAGCCGCCGACCCCGCTGCCGCTGGCGAAGGCGCTCTCGATGATCGCATCCTTCGAATAGAAGCCGGCGAAGCCGGAGCCCGACCAGCCCGCGACCTGGATGATGCCCACGCCGGTGATGGCGAGAGTGCCGATCGTCATCGCCCAGAAGGTCAGCGGGATCTCCTTACGCAGCGCGCCGTAGAAGCGCATGTCCTGCTCGTGGTGCATGGCGTGGATGACCGAGCCCGCGCCGAGGAACAGAAGCGCCTTGAAGAAGGCGTGGGTGAAGAGGTGGAACATCGCCGCGCCATAGGCTCCGACGCCCGCCGCGAAGAACATGTAGCCGAGCTGCGAGCAGGTCGAATAGGCGATCACCCGCTTGATGTCGTTCTGGACGGTTCCGACGGTCGCGGCGAAGATGGCGGTGGCGGCGCCGACCACGGTGACGACGGCGAGCGCGGTCTCGCTGGTCTCGAACATCGGCGACAGCCGGCAGACCATGAACACGCCCGCGGTCACCATGGTCGCGGCGTGGATGAGGGCCGAGACGGGCGTCGGGCCCTCCATCGCGTCCGGAAGCCAGGTGTGGAGCCCGAGCTGCGCCGATTTGCCCATCGCACCGATGAACAGAAGGATGCAGATCAGCGTCATCGTGTCGAAGCGCTGGCCGAGGAAGCCGATGGTCGAGCCGGCCTGGGCGGGCGCCGCGGCCAGGATGTCCGGGATCGACACGGTCCCGAAGACGAGGAAGGTGGCGAAGATCCCGAGGCTGAAGCCGAAATCGCCGACCCGGTTGACGACGAAGGCCTTGAGCGCGGCGGCGTTGGCCGAAGGCTTGTGGTACCAGAAGCCGATCAGCAGATAGGATGCGAGGCCCACCCCTTCCCAGCCGAAGAACATCTGGACGAGATTGTCCGCCGTCACCAGCATCAGCATCGCGAAGGTGAAGAGCGACAGGTAGGCGAAGAAGCGGGGCTGGCTGTCGTCCTCCGCCATATAGCCCCAGGAATAGAGGTGAACGAGGGCCGACACGGTGGTCACCACCACCAGCATGACCGAGGTCAGGGCGTCGACCCGGAGCGCCCAGTCGACCTTCATCGGATCGGAATGGATCCAGGAGAGGACCGGGTAGAGCTGGCTGTGCTCGGTGCCGGCAATGAAGCCGAGGAAGATCGGCCACGACAAGGCGCAGGCGGCGAACAGCGCGCCGGTGGTGATCAGCTTGGCGACGAAGTTGCCGAGCATCCGGTTGCCCAGCCCGGCGACGACCGCCGCCAGCAGCGGCAGGAAGACGATGAGCTGGACGGTCATAATGCCGTCACCCCGGCGAAAGCCGGGGCCTCGGAGAGACCCGCCGAGACTTCTCGACCTGAGGTCCCGGCTTTCGCCGGGATGACGCCCCTCATCCCCCTCACCCCTTCATCTGGTTGATGTCGTCGACCGCGATCGTACCCCGGCCACGGAAGTAGATGACGAGGATGGCGAGCCCGATCGCGGCCTCGCCGGCGGCGACGGTGAGGACGAACATGGCGAAGACCTGGCCGACCAGGTCGCCGAGATAGGCGGAAAAGGCGACGAGGTTGATGTTGACGCTGAGCAGGATCAGCTCGATCGCCATCAGGATGACGATCACGTTCTTGCGGTTGAGGAAGATCCCGAACACCCCGAGCACGAACAGGATCGCGCCGACGGCGAGGTAATGGCCGAGGCCGATCATGACGGGATCTCCGATGCCGTCACTCCGGCGAAAGCCGGGGTCTCGGGGAGCCCCGCCGAGACTTCTCGTCCTGAGGCTTCGGCTTTCGGGTTCCCAAGAAAGTAGTACTTTTCTGGGGTCCCTCCCGGGATGACGGGAGCCATCACAGCTTCATCCCCTCGCCCACGCCGGGCTGCATGTTGACGACCGCGTCCTCGGGCCGGCGGCGGTTCTGGTCGGAGACGTTCTGGGGCCTCAGCCCGCTTCGCACCCGGTGGGTGAGAACGATCGCTCCGATCATGGCGACGAGGAGGACCAGGCCGGCACCCTCGAACACGTAGAGGTAGCGGGTGTAGAGGACCCGCCCGAGCGCTTCGATGTTGGGCAGGTTCGGGTCGGTCGGAGCACCCCTGACGCCGGCGCCGAGCGCGCCCGCGTTCCAGGCCATCGCGGCGAAGAAGATCTCGACGAGGAGGACCAGTGCGAGGCCGAAGCCGAACGGCCAGTAGCGGGCCACTCCCGCGCGGAGGGTGGCGAAGTCGACGTCGAGCATCATGACGACGAACAGGAACAGCACGGCGACGGCGCCGACATAGACGATGACCAGGAGCATCGCGATGAACTCTGCCCCCAGGATCAGGAAAAGCCCCGCCGCATTGAAGAAAGCCAGGATCAGCCAGAGCACCGAGTGGACCGGGTTGCGCGACGAGATCGTCATCACGCCGCTGGCGACGACGAGCGTCGCGAAGAGATAGAAAGCGAAGGCTTCGATCATGACGGCATGCCGATCGCGAGCGCCGTCGCCCCGGCGGAAGCCGGGGTCTCGGGGAGACCCGCCGGGACTTGCCGGCCCGAGGTCCGGGCTTTCGCCGGGA
This sequence comes from Allosphingosinicella sp., assembly GCA_035714565.1. Taxonomy (GTDB): domain Bacteria; phylum Pseudomonadota; class Alphaproteobacteria; order Sphingomonadales; family Sphingomonadaceae; genus Allosphingosinicella. The sequence goes on along the minus strand of DASTLX010000003.1, from coordinate 5,022 downwards.
TGACGGTGGAGGGGGCTTTGAGGGACATGCGAATCTGGGCCCGGCGCTTAGCGGTAGGGGGCATCGGCGGCAAGGTTGGCGGCGAGTGCGCGTTCCCATTTGTCGCCGTTGGCCAGCAGTTTCGCCTTGTCGTAGAGCAATTCCTCCCGAGTCTCGGTCGCATATTCGAAATTCGGCCCCTCGACGATGGCGTCGACCGGGCAGGCTTCCTGGCAGAGCCCGCAATAGATGCACTTCACCATGTCGATGTCGTAGCGGGTCGTCCGCCGGCTGCCGTCCTCCCTGGGCTCGGCCTCGATGGTGATCGCCAGAGCGGGGCACACCGCCTCGCACAGCTTGCACGCGATGCAGCGCTCCTCGCCGTTGGGGTAGCGGCGCAAGGCATGCTCGCCGCGGAAGCGCGGGCTCAGCGGGTTCTTCTCGAACGGATAGTTGATCGTCGCCTTGGGCTTGAAGAAGTATTTCAACGTAAGCCAGTGCGCCTTCACGAACTCCCACAGGGTGAAGCTCTTGATCCAGTGGGCGATGATCATTTCAATTGTTCCCCGCCAGTGTTCCGGCGGCCGGCCGGCACCCGATAACGCCTTCGACCGCGACCGGGCGCTGTTCGACCATGAAGCTGTGCGTCCAGAAGCCCGAATAGCCTCCGGCCGCCGAATCCTTGGGCTCCAGGACGAGATCGACCCGGTCCGGCCCGGTCCGCCTAAGCCGGATCGCGTCCTTCTGGAAGCTGCCGCGATACCGATCCCGCCTGGGGAGGAGCTCGCGGCCGCCCTGGGCGTAGGAGGAAAAGGGCGCGGGTCCGTCGATCAGGACCGAATCGATCCGGCGGCCGGCGACGGCCAGTCGGATCGAGGCGGGCCATTTGTCGTTCCGCCTTGAGCCGGCGCGCACGCCCAGCTCGCAATCGAGTCGGACCAGCCTGGCCGGAGCGTCGGCGGCCGGCGGCTGAACCGTGGCGAGGAGGAAAAGGGCGATCACGAAGCGGCTCCCGGCTCTTCGAAATCGGTGCAGATCCCGGTCATGTCTTCCTTGGCGCCGGTCTCCTTCGGGACATGACCGAAGAAGCTCGCCCGGGCGGAGGATTCGGAGTCGTTCGCATAGACCCACAGCGTATCGATGCCGAGATCGCCGGCCGGCTTGTCGGCGGCGATCCCGAAGACCATTTTCAACAGCGGATGCGGCGTCGGCGGCAAGGGGATTCCGATCCGCCGGCCCTCGACGGCGGCCTCGCTCCAGATCTTCCGGTCGGCCGGCCTTATCGTGATCAGCCGGCCATCCTCGTGATAGTCGATGCTGAACCGGGACACCCAGCCGCCCGAAGACACGAGGTGGCATCCCTTCGCGGCCCGCAACTTCCGGCTGACGAACGTGCCGGGCCCGATCGCCGGCCCGCGGCCGCCCCGGGCCTCTTCGCGATAGGCCTGGGCGGCCGGGCTGCCGCCGGCGACGCATCGTCCGACAAGAACGGGCAAGGCCTGCTCGTCCGAAGCGCCGCGAACCACCGTGACGTTGCTCGGGCGATCGCTGCCATAGCCCTGTTCGATCCTGATCCGAAGCCGGTTGGTCTCGTCGCTGCCCGCAAGGCTTCGACCGGGCCCGCCGCCCGCGGCGCCCTTCAATTCCACTCCGTCGCTCGAGAACGGCCATCCCTGCCCCGGCAAAGGCCGAAGCATCCAGCGATCCGCCGCCGCCGCCGATCGCTCCAGCGAGGCGGAGACGAGCGAATAGGACGGCCCGGCCAGCAGACACTGGTCCGGGGCCGGTCCGGCGCCATTTGGCGCCGCCGCGGCGAGGAGAGCCAGCGTGATCACGGGGCCTGGCGCCGAAAGATCATCACCAGAAGGCTCCGTAGCGCGACTGCATCAGCCAGCCCGAGATCAGGAAAACCCAGAGCAGCGATATCGGCAGGAAGATCTTCCAGCCGAGCCGCATCAGCTGATCGTAGCGGAAACGGGGCACCGTCGCCTTGACCCAGCTGAACACGAAGAAAAAGAACATGATCTTGGCCAGGAACCAGACGATCCCGGGGATGACGTAGAGCGGCGCCCAGTCGATCGGCGGCAGCCAGCCGCCCCAGAAGAGGACGGCGTTCATTCCGCACATGAGGAGGACGTTGCCATATTCGCCCAGCCAGAACAGCGCGAAGCTCATCGAGCTGTATTCGGTCTGATAGCCGGCGACGAGCTCGCTCTCCGCCTCGGTGAGGTCGAACGGCGCCCGCGCCGTCTCGGCCATCGCCGAGATGAGGAAGATGACCGCCAGCGGAAGGAAGAGCGGATTGAAGCCGAAGCCGTTGGTGATCCAGGCGTGGTGGCGCTGGGCCTCGATGATCCCGGACAGGTTGAACGTCTCCGACCACAGCACGACCGGCACCAGGACGAAGCCGACGGCGACCTCGTAGCTGACCATCTGCGCGGCCGCCCGGAGCGCCGAATAGAAGGGATATTTGGAGTTGGACGCCCAGCCGGCGATGATCACGCCGTAAACTCCGAGCGAGGAGATGGCGAGGAGGTAGAGCAAGCCGACATTGATGTTGGCCAGCACCATCCCGGGCCCGAACGGGACCACCGCCCAGCCGACCAGGGCGACGGTGAACGTCAGGATGGGCGCGACGATGAAAAGGCCCCGATTGGCGCCCGAGGGAATGATGGTCTCCTTGAGGAAGACCTTGAGGCCGTCGGCGAAGCTTTGCAGGAGCCCGAGCGGACCGACCACGTTGGGCCCGCGGCGAAGCGCCATCGCCGCCCAGATCTTGCGGTCGGCGTAGATGACCATGGCCACCGCCAGCATCAGCGGCAGAGCGATGATCAGGATGAAGACGAGGGTGGCGAGGAACCAGCCCGCGCCGTAGCCCAGCCAGGTCGATTGCATCCAGGCGGTCATTCCGCGGCCTCCTGGAAGCTCTGCCCGTGGAGGATCTCGGCCGAGCAGCGCTGCAGGGTCGGCGAGGAGCGGGCGATCGGATTGGTCAGATAGAAATCCTCGATCGGATAGGCGATCTCGCCGCGGACGCTCGGCGCTGGGCCGGAGAAGGCGGGCAGCGGATCGACAGCGCTCAGTCCGGCGACTCCGAGGCGCGGCACCTCGGCGGCGATGGCGGCGCGCAGCTGCGAGAGGCTGTCGAACGGAAGAGTCCTGCCAAGGACGTCGGACAGCGCCCTCAGGATGGTCCAGTCCTCGCGCGCCTCGCCGGGCGGATGGACGGCGAATTCCGACAATTGCACCCGCCCCTCGAGATTGACGTAGGTGCCGTGCTTCTCGGTGTAGGCCGCGCCCGGCAGGATCACGTCGGCATGGCGCACGCCGCGGTCGCCATGGGTGCCGATATAGACGGTGAAGGTGTCGGCGAAGGCGGCCGTGTCGATCTCGTCGGCGCCGAGCAGGAAGAGGGCCCTGAGGCTCGCCGCCCGGGCCCGGATCGCCTCGACCCCGCCCTCCGTGACGAAGCCGACGTCGAGCGCCCCGACCCGCGAGGCCGCGGTGTGGAGCAGGCCGAAGCTCGCGCCGAGCGCCGTGGCCGCGGCGCGGGCCGCTTCATAGGCCCCGGCGACCGTCAGCGCCCCCATGCCGACGATGACGGCGGCATTGTCCATGCCGGCGAACGCCTCGCTCACCGCCTGGGGCAGGTTGCCCAATAGGGCGAGGTCGTTGCCGAGCTCGGTCACGGGATAGGTGAGGTCGACGGCGGGGCCGATCCGGAAGACCCTGGCGCCCGCCTTGACCGCCTTGCGGATCCGGGTGTTGACGAGCGGCGCCTCCCAGCGCGGGTTGGTTCCGACGAGGAGGATGGCCGGCGCGGCCTCGATCCCGGCGATAGTGGCATTGAAGCGATAGGCGGCGGGGCTCGACGCGTCGAACCGGGCTCCGTCCTGCCGGCATTCGTGGAGGTTCGAGCCATAGGCCGCGAGCAGGGCCTTGAGCGCGAAGATCGATTCGACGTCCTGGAGGTCGCCGGCGATCGCCGCCACCTGCTCGCCGGTCGCCCCCTGGAGACGCTCGGCGATCGCCGCGAACGCCTCTTCCCAGCTGGCCGGCCTGAGCTTGCCCTCGCGGCGGACCCACGGCCGGTCGAGGCGGTTGCGGACCAGGCCGTCGACGGCATGGCGGGTCTTGTCGTGCGCCCACTCCTCGTTGACGTCCTCGTTGAGGCGAGGCAGCGCCCGCATCACCTCGCGGAAGCGGTGGTCGATTCGGATGTTGGTCCCGACCGCGTCCATGACGTCGATCCCCGGCACCTTGCGAAGCTCCCACGGCCTCGCCTCGAAGCTGTAGGGCTTGGAGACCAGCGCCCCGACCGGGCAGAGATCGACGACGTTGCCGGAAAGCTCCGAGGTCACCGCGCCTTCGAGATAGGAGGTGATCTCCATGTTCTCGCCCCGGCCGATCGCTCCGATCTCCTCGACGCCCGCCACTTCCTCCGCGAACCGGACGCAGCGCGTGCACTGGATGCAGCGGGTCATGATCGTCTTGACGACCGGGCCCATATATTTCTCGGTGACGGCGCGCTTGTTCTCGGCGAAGCGCGAATGGCCGCGTCCGTAGGCCATGGCCTGGTCCTGGAGGTCGCACTCGCCGCCCTGGTCGCAGATCGGGCAGTCAAGCGGGTGGTTGATCAGCAGGAACTCGAGCACGCCCTGGCGCGCCTTCTTCACCATCGGCGAGTTGGTGGTGATCTCCATGCCCTCGGCGGCCGGCAGGGCGCACGAGGCCTGGGGTTTGGGCGGCCCGGGCTTCACCTCGACCAGGCACATGCGGCAGTTGCCGGCGATCGACAGCCGCTCGTGGTAGCAGAAGCGCGGGATCTCCTCCCCCGCCAGCTCCGCCACCTGCAGCGCCGTCATGCCGGGCTCGAACTCGACCTCGACGCCGTTGACCTTGGCCTTGGGCATTATTCGTGAACTCCGCCGTAGGGACCGACAAGCTCGAGACGCTTCTCGATGTGGTCGACACGGACTTCCATGCGGTCCAGCCGGCGGTTGATGCCGGCGAGCCCTTCTTCGACGTGCGTCATGCGCATCT
>DASTLX010000002.1:0-34038 GCA_035714565.1 Allosphingosinicella sp. | reverse complement strand
GCGACGAAACCGCGGCGTAGCAGCCCATGAAGCCGACCAGGGTCCGCTCGACATGGCCGCCGAGGCCGAGCTCAGCGGCGATGATCTGGTCGATTCCGGGCGCGACGAAGCCGGTGCAGCTCGCGACGATCAGGTGAGTGATCCCGACCAGGGCCGCCGCGTCGAGCCGCCGGATCGCCTCGAGGGCGAGCTTGGGGGCCGCCTGCGCATAGACCTGCATCCGGACGGCGGTGCTCGGCAGCTTTCCGCCGTAGAAGCCGCCCGGATCGACCGGCGAGCCGCCGTATGGCGCCGCCGGAAGCACCGACCAGCGATGCTCGATCCCCGATCGCGCCGCCATCCGGGCGAACAGCGCGCGCAGCCGGGGCTCGCCCAGCCGCGCCTGCGCCCAGCGGATGAACGCGTCGTGGACGTCGTGCGCGGGAACGGCGCTGGCCACCGCGTTGAGATGGGCCTGGCTCGTACGACTCCCCTTGGAAATAGGGCGGAATTGCAACCCAGATTAGATGAACGAGGGCTGAGGAAGTTCCCGACCGCCACCGGGTGGGGAAGGGCTGGTGCCCAGGGGCGGAATCGAACCACCGACACCGTGATTTTCAGTCACGTGCTCTACCAACTGAGCTACCTGGGCGTTCCGGCGGAGCCGAAGACGAGCGCCTATAGAGGTGCTCAGCCTTCGCTGTCCAGTCCGCCGTCTTCGTTTTCGAGAGCCGGCGGCCCGGGCACCCGATAGGAATCGCCGAGCCAGTTCAGCAGGTCGCGGTCGCGGCAGCCTCGGCTGCAGAAGGGCCTGTGCTCGGCTCCGGCGGGCTTGCCGCACAAGGGGCAGCCCTTGCCGGCCTCAATTGCGCTTGACGTGGACATCGTACCGCCATGTGGTGAAGGAGGGCTCTTCCCGCAAGCCGACGGGACCGCCGATCCGCCTCGCCAAGGTGTCCAGCCAGCCGGGCTCCGCCCGCAGCCGGGCGATCACCGCCGGCGCCGCCGCCAGCTCGCAGCCCCCGACCGCCCGCTCCGCCGTACGAAGCAGGTCGCGGGCGGCAGCGCCCTCGGCATCCCATTGCACCAGCTCGGGCAGCGAACGCCGCTCGCGGCGGCGGACGACCTGGAGGAAGCCGAAGCCGTTGACCGCGGTGCGCTCGAACGGCCGCGGCAGCACGGCGTCGAGCGCCGCCACTATTCGAAGCCGCTCGCCGCGCGCGGCCACGGTCGGCAGGTCGATCCCGATCGAACCGCCGATGTCGTGGCGGCGGATCGCCCAGGCCGCGGCCTCGGCGCCCGCCAGCGCAAGCTCGAAGGGGGGGAGGAAGCCGTCGACGTCGAACAGGGTCATGGCCGGGGTCAGGCTCACCCGAAGCTCGCCGCCGCCGAAATCGATCACGCCCTCGATGGCCTCGCCGAGCAATTCGTCCCAGCCGTTTTCATGGAAGAGGTCGGGGCCGAGCGGGCTGAGCGGCCGCGGGGAGCCGATTCGTTCCGCCAGGCTCGGACCCTCTTTTTCTTCAGACTCGGTGATGAGGCCCTTGGCGAACTTGGGATGCCCAGGTTCGGCGATGGGCTCGCGGACGATCTCGACCCGCACCTTCCGCCCTTCGGTGAGCGCCGGCGGGAGCGGCTCGACCATCACCTCGCCCCGGTCCGTCGCGACGATCCCGCGGCGGCCCGGAACGGCGATCCGGACGAGGCGTCCGCTCAGGACCGAGCCGCAACGGATCTCTCCCGGAAGCTCGATCGCTCCGACGAGGATGTCCCCGTCCTCGACGAGGATGGCGCGGTTCTCGCCTATCCCTTCCTCGTACAGCCACTCAGCCAAGGGGGTATCCGGCGGCGCGGAGCAAGGCGCGGGTCTCGTAGAGCGGCAGGCCCATCACGCCCGAATGGCTGCCCGACAGCATCCGCACCAGAGCCTCGGCCCGCCCCTGGATCGCATAGCCGCCGGCCTTGCCGCGCCATTCGCCGCTGGCGAGATAGGCCCGTATCTCCTCCTCGCAGAGACGCTTGAAGACGACCAGGCTGCTCGACAGCCGGAGCCGGGTCCGGCCCTCGGCGTCGGTCAGGGCGACGGCCGAATGGACCCGGTGGCGGCGGCCGGAAAGAAGCGCGAGGGCGCTCCGGGCCTCGCCCTCGGTCTCGGTCTTGGGCAGGATCCGCCGGCCCGCCGCGACCACGGTGTCGGCGGCGAGGACGAGGCTTCCCGGCTCCGGGAGGGCGGCCGCCTTTTCGATCGCCATCCGGCAGGCGTAGCGGTCCGGAAGCTCGCTTTTGCGCGGAGTCTCGTCGATCTCCGAAGGAAGGACCGAATCCGGCGCGACTCCGAGCCGCGCCAGAAGCTCGAGCCGGCGCGGGGAGGCGGAAGCCAGGATCAGGCGCATTTGCGGCTCCTGGCGTCATGCCGAACCTGTTCCAGCCTCCGGTCCTCCCTGCGCTCAGGCTGCGACAAGCCGGGCCCTGAAACAAGCTCAGGCCGGCGGCGGAGAGGGTGACGACCCGCCGAGGCCGTCACTTGAATCGGTAGGTGATCCGACCCTTGGTGAGGTCGTAGGGGGTGAGCTCGACCAGCACCTCGTCGCCGACGAGCACCCGGATGCGGTTCTTGCGCATCTTGCCGGCCGTGTGGCCGAGGATCTCGTGATTGTTCTCGAGTTTGACGCGGAACATGGCGTTGGGCAGCAGCTCGACCACCTGCCCGCGCATCTCGAGTAGCTCTTCCTTGGCCATTTACCCTCTTGGACCGGCTCGCAAAACCGCGCCGACATAACGGCTGAGCGGCGGAAAGGGAAGCTTTGCCCGTCCGGCTTTGCTAGGAGCATGGCGATGCGCCCGCTCTTCACCATCGGCTATGAAGGAAAGACCCAGGCCGAGTTCCTCGGCGAGCTCCAGGCGGCCGGGGTCGAGCTGCTCATCGACGTCCGCGCCGTCGCCGCCTCCCGGCGGCCGGGCTTCTCGAAGACCGCGCTCGCCGGAGGGCTGAGGGAATGCGGAATCGACTATCTCCACCTGCGCGCGCTGGGCACTCCGGCGGACGGCCGGCAGGCGGCCCGGGCCGGGCGGGTGGCCGAGATGCGCGCCATCTATGTGCACCAGCTCGAAACCCCGGAAGCCGGGCTGGCGATGGAGCAAGCGCTGGCCGAGGCCCTCGCCCGGCCCTCCGCCCTGCTCTGCTACGAGCGCTCGGCGCCAGACTGCCACCGCTCGATGCTGGCCCGGCGGATGGTGGATCGAGAGCGGTTCGAGGTCCGCGACCTCTAGCCGGCGAGGAACCGGGCGATCACCTCGGCCGGCGCTCCAGGTGCAGGTAGGTCGGATCGAACTCGGCCAGGCGCTGCAGGCGGTCCCAGTCGCCGATGGTCACCGTGCCGCCGCGGAACGTGAGCAGATCGTCGTCGCGGAGCTTCTTGAGCATCCGGTTGACGTGAACCGAGGTCAGGCTGGTGACGTCGGCCAGGTCGACCTGGGTGAGGGGAAGGGCGTAGCCGTCGGCGCTCGCAAGCCCGGCGATGCGCAGCCGGACGAAAAGCTCGCAGAAGATATGGGCGATCCGGGCGAGAGCGCTGCGCCGCCCGATCGACAGGATCTTCTCGCGATGGATGGCGGCGTCGAGCAGGGTCGAGAACCACAGCATCCGGCCGAGATGGGGATGGGTCTCGGTGATCCCGCGAAGCGCGTCGTGCGGGAAGGTCGCGACCCTGACCGCGGTCATGGTGCCGACATTGTGATCGAGCTGCTTGAGGAGGAAGCCGTGAAGGTCGACGAAGTCGCCGGCGACGTGGAGCTCCATGATCTGCCGCTGGCCGTCGGCGAGGTCCTTGTAGCGGCAGACGATCCCGTCGACGAGCAGGGTCGAGGCGCTCAGGGTCGTCCCCGACCGCACGATCGTCCGCCCGGCTGGGAATTCCTGGATTTGGGCGACCGAGGCGCGGAGGACTTCCTCCTCCTCACCGGTGACGACGTCCCTCGCCCTGAGCTTCAGGAGCAGGCCGGCGATCGCTTCGGCGGCGGCGGAGTCGGCCATCTCAGCCGGCATCGCTCGCCTCGCTGCGACGCTCGGGCTCGACGCCCGCGCGGACGAGCTCGGAATCGAGCCGCCCCGTCGCCCACAGCAGGCTCATCCGAAAGTCCGCGGCCAGCGACCAGAGCGGGTAGGTGAAGGTCGCCGGCCGGTTGCGCTCGACGGCGGCATGGCTGAACCAGGCGAAGCCGTAGCCGGCCACCGGAAGCGCCAGGAGCAGCCGCCACTCCCCCGTCGCCGCCGCAGAAGCGGCGAGGAGGAGAACGAGCGCGGTGCCCGCATAATGGAGCCGGCGGGTCGAAGGACGCGAATGCTCGCGCAGATAATGCGGCCAGAAGTCGCGGAAGCTTCGATGGCGGGTCATGCGCGCGTGGCGCGCACGATGCCGGTGATCAGCCTGTTCATCGCCGCTCCTCGTTCGGAGCCGGGCCTATAGCACGATTCGCGCCCCGCACACCCACGCTTCTAGCCGTTGACGACGGTCCCCCCATTGGGGTGGAGGACCTGCCCGGCCATGTAGCTCGAATCCTCGCAGGCCAGGAAAAGGAAGCTCGGCGCGACCTCGTTCGGCTGCCCAGGCCGGCCCATCGGAACGTCCTTGCCGAAATCGGGGATCTTCTCGGGCGGCTGGCCTCCGAACGGGTTGAGGGGAGTCCAGATCGGACCCGGAGCAACCGCGTTGACTCGGATTCCGTCGCCGATCAGGTTTTGCGATAGCGAGCGGGTGAAGGCGGTGATCGCGCCCTTGGTGGCGGAATAATCGAGCAAACCCTCGGAGCCCTTGTACATGGTAACCGAGGTGCAGTTGATGATCGTCGAGCCTTTCTTCAAATGCGGCCGGGCAGCCTGGACCATGAAGAAATAACCGTAGAAATTGGTCTGGAAGGTGCGCTTGAGCTGCTCCTCGCTGACCTCCTCTATCTCCTCGTCATAATGCTGCTCGCCGGCGTTGTTGACGAGGACGTCGAGCCCTCCGAGCTTGTCGACCGTCTCCTTCACCGCGCGCTCGCAAAAGGCCTTGTCGCCGACGTCGCCGGCGATCGCGATCGCCCTTCGGCCCTCGCCCTCGACGATCTCCTTGGTCTTCCTCGCGTCGTCATGCTCGCACAGATAGAGGATGGCGATGTCGGCGCCCTCGCGGGCGAACAGGGCCGCGACCGCGCGCCCGATGCCGCTGTCGGCGCCGGTGATCAGCGCCACCTTGCCTTCGAGCCGGCCCGAGCCGGGATAGCGGGGAGCCCAGTCGGGCTTGGGCTCGAGCTCGCTCTCGTGGCCGGGAAGCGCGTCCTCGTGGATCATGTCGAGGGTTTCGGTGTCGCTCATCGCCGTCACTCCTTGGGCGCGATGCCCGCGCCTTCCTCGCCGAACGCCTCGATCGCCGACTCGTCCTGGTCGTCCTGCTCGGGCGCCTTCTCGGCTGCGGTCCTGCCGCCGTCGCGGCCGGTCGTGAAGGAATTGCGGCTGCCGTCGCCGGGATCGTCGGACATCGCATTGTTCTGGTTCTGGGGCTGGTCGGATCCGGAATCGTGATGGCTTTTGCTCATGTCTGGTCCCTCGTGATTTTGGGTAGGGAAACCGTCGCCCGGCGGGCAGGTTCCGGAGCCGGAAGTTTCGGAAGTTCCGAAGTTTCGGCTTCCCTGGGATCGAAAAACTTCCGCCGGAACTTCGGCCCGGAGTGGGTCGATACGGCATGAAGGGCGAGCGGCATTAGTGGAACATAGTGAGTACCGACGCTCGTCACAGGGCCTCGCGGCCGAAATCAGCTCCGGATCGGACTGATTTTCAGATCGGCCCGTCCCGGCCCCGGGCGCTTCACCTCATTCGCCCTGGGCAGCCCGGGCCGAGCGCCCGCCGGGACGCATTCGGCCGCGACGACCGGAAAATCGATGTCGGTGTTCCTGACCAGCGCCGCCTCGGTGGCCGCCGTGCAGGCCGCCTGGCTCTCGTATCGGGTCTCGAGCGTTCGCACCTGCCGGCACGGCGCATCGCCTTCGCCGCAGCCCATGATCGCGATGAGGAAGGTCAGCGGCTCCATGACGGGCTAAACCCGTGTGAATCCCGCGCGTTCCAAACGTTACGCCGGCGTTCGGAAACGTTTCGGCATATTCAGGGGATGGCCGTCCTGCGCACCTGGAGCGATTGCAGATAGCCCTTGGCGAAGCCGGCATGACCCGTCGCCGTGAGGTCGAAGACGCAATTCCCGAACGCCACCTTGTCCTCGATCGGCCTGCACAGCCTTTGCGCCTCCTCGGGCCGCATCGGGCTCACCGGACGACGGGGCTGTCCTCCCGGCCAGGGCGCGCCGCGCATCGCCGCGCAGGTCCGGCCGGGCGCGGGCGGCCACGCGCGATTGGTGAAGGTCGCCGTCGAGGTGCCCGGCGAATAATCGAAGAGGCTGGTCGCGGCGGTGACCCGCCAGGCATCGGCGAAGTCGCGGTTGAGGACGAGGTGCCGGGCGGACAGGCCCGCCGGCGCGGGGCCGAAGGACGCGCCGTTCGGCGCCAGGGGCAGCCAGTTCCCGCCCAGGATGTGGCCCATCGTCCCTTCGCGCGCGGGCGTGTCGACGACCTCTACGTCGAGGTACCAATAGCCTTCCGACGCCCAGTAATTGGGCGTGACGAAGACCTTGGTGCCGTCGGCGAGCCGGATTCCGAAGCCGCCTCCCGACGTCTGGACGATTCGGTTGCCGGTGCCGAGGGCCTGCCCGCCGGCGGGCAGGGTCACGGGGCGGCCGTCGATCCGCAGCTGCATCTGCTCGACATTGGCCTGTCGTCCCCGCACCGGCTGATAGCTGATTCGATGCTTGCCGACCCGGATCGCCGCCGCGGTGTTGAGGCTGACGCAGCTGGCCAGGCCGGTATAGGCGTTGGCGCCGGGGGTGAAGGAGGTCAGGATCGGAGTCTGGCGGGTCTGAAGCTCGAAGCCGGTGTCGGAGTTTCGAAGCGACACGAACTCGCCCGCCGCCTGGAAATCGTAGTTGATGCCGTTGGTGGTGGTGAGATGGGGATCGCCCCGGTTGGACGGACCCGAGGCGGCGGGAGTGCCGCACCAGGCCTGGAAGGCGGTCACCGACGGATCGCCCGCAAGGGTGCCCGGGCCCCAGGTCGGCATCGTGAGGTTGATGGCGTTCTGGAGGATCGTGCCGCAATAGAGGCCGTTCAGCTCCGTCGACAGATGCGGGAAGCGCCCGGCGCTGCCTCCCGCGCTCGGCTGCTTGTGGCAGCCCACGCAGGCCGGCGGGACGAGCGGCTCGGAATGCGACAGCGCGTTCTGCGGCCATGAGGCGCCGACGATCGGTTCGTAGCGGCCGGGACCGAAGGTCGGGAAATCCGCCGCGAGGTCGCCCATCAGATAGCCGCTGCCGAGGTCTGCGTCGGGGTGGATGATGTAGGGATTCTCGCCGGCATGGCAGTCGGTGCAGCGGCCGCCCGGGCCGAACTCGATATCGGCCCCGCCGGCCTGGTACAGGCCCGCCGGATTGACCGTCGGATCGGGGGCGCCGATCGGGATCTGGGTGCCCGTGGGAAAGGTGAATTGCTGGATCGGGGTCATCGGATCGTTGTCGTGATCCCACTGATTGTCCCAGAAGCAGGTCTTGGACGTCAGCTTGCTCAGGCAGATGACGCCGTCGAGCGCGACGTCGGTCTTGTCATCGTCCGTGTAGCGCGGAAGCGCCATGCACATGCCCTTGGCGCTTTCGAACACCCGAAGCTCGGCCGGAGTCCCGACGATGAACTGCTCGGCCTGCGGAATGAAGCCCATGGTCCTCCACCCGTTGACGCCGGCGGGATCGAGGACTCCGATCGACGGCGGGACCGGCACGTCCTCGGTCGCGCATTCGTTGTTATAGGCCAGCCCGCCGTTGGTGGTGACGAGAGCGAGCACGCCGCCGCCGGCCGGGGTCAGGACGGGGACGTTCAGCCGCTCCCTGATCTTCGGGTCGAGCCGAAACGGCTCGAGCTTGCGGAGCTGGTCGCGGTCGTCCTTGCGCGGCAGGCGCCAGTTGAGGCGGTAGCCGAGCGCGCTCAGCTTGGAGCGTATCTGGCCGTTCGCGACCGTCCGGGGCAGTCGCGCGGCAAGCCAGTCGAGCGACCGCTGCTGAACGACCAGACGCTCCTGGCCATCGAGATCGAGGCCCTCGCCGATCCTGCGCTCGAACGCCGCGAGCTCCTTCTGCTGCTCCGCTTTCAGGCCGGCGAGAAGCCGGCGGCGGTACCAGCTCTGCGCCCCCGCCACGAACTCGGCGGTCGGCACGATCTGGCGGCCGCTCCGGTCGAAGAAAGCGCCATGGCCGACACCGGCGATCGGCTCCTCCTCCTGTGCCCAGACCGGCCGGGCGGTCAGCGCGGCGATCAGCATGAGAAGCGCCAGTGGGGCCGATAAATAGGCGAGCGGTCGGGACAATACAAAAGTCATGAAGTGACTCCTGCGAAGGCGGAATCAAAGACTCGTGCAAGCGGAAGCCACGGAGGATTTCGAACGTAACTTATCAATTGAAACTCGTCAATTGGCTATAGTTCAACGCAACAAGGTCTTTTATTGACGACATTTGACTACAACCTGTAACGATACCTTCGCCTCACGATTCCAACAGCTTGCCTGGAGGCGGGCGATCCGGGGGCGGGACGGCGCCCTCGATCCTTTCCCGAGTAGCGCGCTTGGGTTCGCCCCGCCGCGCGCCTACTTAGGGCTGGATGCGGCCTCTCGAATCCTCGACCGAAACCAGCCCGCGCGCCGGCTGGGGCGCCATGCGGCGCTTCCTGCCCTATCTCTGGCCGGCCGGAGAGCCGCGGCTGAAGGCGCGGGTCGTGATCGCCTTTCTGCTGGTGCTGCTGGCCAAGGGCATCTCGCTCAGCACCGGCTTCGTCTACAAGGGCGCGATCGACATCATGTCCGGAAGCGGCCGCGGCGCCGACGCCGCGGTCGGGCTCGCCGTCGGGCTCGTCGTCGCTTATGCCGGCGCCCGCTTCGCCGGGGTGCTGTTCGAGAATCTCCGCAACGCCATCTTCGAACGGGTCGGGCAGGATGCGGCGCGGCGGCTGGCCGAGCGGGTCTTCGCCCACATCCACCGGCTGTCGCTTCGGTTCCACCTCGAGCGGCGGACGGGGGCGCTCACCAAGATCGTCGAGCGCGGCACCAAGAGCATCGACATGATGCTCTACTTCCTGCTCTTCAACATCGCCCCGACGGCGGTCGAGCTGGCCGTCATCTGCGTCATCTTCGGGGTCAAGTTCGGCGCCGGCCTGGTCGTCGCGACCCTCGCCATGGTCGTCGCCTACATCGCCTTCACCCGCTTCGTCACCGAATGGCGCGCCCAGCTCCAGCGGCGGATGAACGAGGTCGACAACCAGGCGATCGGGCGCGCGGTCGATTCCCTGCTCAACTACGAGACGGTCAAATATTTCGGCGCCGAAGCCCGCGAATCCCAGCGCTATGGCCTCGCGATGCGCGCCTTCGCCGACGCCGCGGTCAAGAACGAGACCTCGCTCGCCTGGCTCAACATCGGCCAGTCCTTCATCACCAACCTGATGATGGCCGGCGCGATGGCCTATACCGTCTGGGGCTGGAGCCGGGGCGAGTTCACCACCGGCGACGTCGTCCTGGTCAACACCCTCCTCGCCCAGCTCTTCCGGCCGCTCGACATGCTCGGCTGGGTCTACCGGACGATCCGTCAGGGCCTGATCGACATGGAGGCGATGTTCGCCCTGGTCGACACCCCGGCCGAGATCAGGGACGCCGACGGCGCTCCCGACCTGAGCCTGTCGAAGGGACGGGTGCGCTTCGAGCAAGTCCGTTTCGGATATGACGCGAACCGCCAGATACTGCACGGAATCGACATGGATGTTGAGCCCGGCACGGTGACCGCGGTGGTCGGGCCGTCCGGCGCCGGCAAGTCGACCCTGTCCCGACTCCTTTTCCGCTTCTACGAGCCGACCGGCGGCCGGATCACGATCGACGGCCAGGACATCGGCCTCGTCACCCAGGCCAGCCTTCGCTCGGCGATCGGGATCGTCCCGCAGGACACGGTCCTGTTCAACGACACGATCGGCTACAATATCGGCTACGGCCGCGACGGCGCCACCTGGGAAGAGATCGAGGAGGCCGCCCGCGGCGCGTCGATCCACGATTTCATCCTGAGCCTGCCCGACGGCTATGAAAGCCAGGTCGGCGAGCGCGGGCTGAAGCTGTCCGGCGGCGAGAAGCAGCGCGTCGCCATCGCGCGCACCCTGCTCAAGGACCCGCCGATCCTGATCCTGGACGAGGCCACCAGCGCCCTCGACAGCCGGACCGAGGCGGCGATCCAGGAGACCCTGCAGAACGTGACCGCCCGCCGGACCTCGATCGTCATCGCCCATCGCCTCTCGACCGTCGTCGACGCGGACCAGATCGTGGTGCTCGACGAGGGCCGGGTGGCGGAGCGGGGCACCCATGCGCAGCTGCTGAGGAAGGGCGGCCTCTACGCCGACATGTGGGCGAGGCAGCAGAGCGAGGCGGAGGAGAAGGCGGAAGCGGCGGAGTGACCCGCCGATCATGGGCGGAACGAGGGCGCCTGGCGAATGGGCGCCCCGCGTCCCCGCAACACAGAGAAAGCAACGCTCGTGAACACGATGGACCGGTTCAACGGTTTTGACGGCCGCTCGCACCGCCCGCCCGCCGATTCGGCCGCGTGAGCCGTCCAGATCGGCCACTGTCCGGAAAATATACATATATCCAATCTTCTAGCTTATCCGCCGTCGGGCATCGAGCGGTCTCGACAGGTCGTTCGAGCGTCCGCTAGGTGAACCCGTGAACCCCCTTTCGATCCTCCACGAGACCTTCGGCTTCCCGGCCTTTCGCGGAGTCCAGGAGCAGGTGATCGGGCGGGTCATGGCGGGCAGGCACACGCTGGCGGTGATGCCGACGGGCTCGGGCAAGTCGCTCTGCTACCAGGTGCCGGCCCTGGCCCGGAAAGGGACGGCGCTCGTCATCTCGCCGCTCATCGCCCTGATGCACGACCAGATCCGCTCGGCCACCGGCTTCGGGATCCGGGCCGCCTCGCTGACCTCGGCCGACGAGGACCGGCAGGAGACGCTCCAGCGGCTGAAAAGGGGCGAGCTCGACCTCCTCTACGCCGCGCCCGAGCGGGCCAGCACGAGCGGCTTTCGCGAGCTTGCCGAACGGACCCCTCTCTCGCTGATCGCGGTCGACGAGGCGCATTGCGTATCCGAATGGGGCCATGACTTCCGCCCCGACTACCGCCTCCTGAAGCCGCTTCTCGACGCCTTCCCGGACGTTCCGCGCCTCGCCCTCACCGCGACCGCCGACCGCCAGACCCGGGCCGACATCCTCGTCCAGCTCGGGATCCCCGACGACGGCCTCATCGTCGCCGGCTTCGACCGGCCCAACATCCGCTATCACGTCCGCCCGCGCGACGGGGTCGGGGCCCAGCTCAAGGCCCTGCTGGCCGACCAGCCGGGACCGGGGATCGTCTACGCCACCAGCCGCGACAGGACCGAGAAGCTCGCCCTCCAGCTCGCCGAGGGCGGCCGCAAGGTGCTGCCCTACCATGCCGGGCTCGACCCGCGTGTGCGCGCCGCCAACCAGAAGGCGTTCGTCGCGTCGGAGGACATGGTGATGGTCGCGACCATCGCCTTCGGGATGGGCATCGACAAGCCCGACGTCCGCTTCGTCGCTCATGCGGGCCTGCCCAAGTCGATCGAGGCCTTCTACCAGGAGACCGGACGCGCCGGCCGCGACGGCGACCCGGCCGAGGCCTGGCTGTTCTGGGGCGCCGAGGATTTCGCCCGCGCCCGCCAGCGGCTCGAGACGGAGGTGCCCGAAGAGCGCCGGCCCGGCGAGCGGCAGCGGCTCAACGCGCTCGCCGCGATGGTCGAGACGGCCGGCTGCCGCCGAGCCCTGCTCCTTCGCCATTTCGGCGAGGACCCGCCCGAGCGCTGCGGCAATTGCGACAATTGCCTCGCCCCTCTGGTCACCGTCGACGCCACCGAAGCCGCGCGCAAATTGCTCTCCGCCGCCTTCCGGACCGAGATGCGGTTCGGCCTCGGCCATCTCACCGACGTTCTCGCCGGCCGGGACACCGAGAAGGTGAGGAGCTTCGGCCACGACCGGGTTTCGGTCTTCGGCATCGCCGGCGAGGAGGAGCTGGCGCTGATGAAGCCGGTCGCCCGGGCGCTGCTCGCCCGCGACGCGTTCCGGGCCGACCCCTATGGGGGCCTCAGCTTCGGACCCGCGGCCAAGCCGATCCTCCGCGGCGAGGAGAGGCTCGAGTTGGTCCTGCCGCCGGCCCGCCGGGGCCGCAAGCGGCGCGACCGGGCCGCCGCCGACCTTCCGCACGACCCCCTGTTCGAGGCCCTGCGCGCCCGCCGCCGCGACCTGGCCAAGGAGGCCGGGGTTCCACCCTACGTCATCTTCCACGACAGCACCTTGAGGGAGATGGCCGAGCTGAAACCGGAGACGCTGCACGCTTTGTCGCGGGTGTCGGGCGTCGGGCAGGCGAAGCTGGAGCGCTACGGCGAGGCGTTCGTGGACGTGGTGAGGGGCTTTTCCTGATCCGCCGTCCGGCGGGATGACGGGAGCGGCCATGTGGCGTAAGGGCTCCCATGCGCAGGCTCGATCCGACCACCTTCGTCTTCACCCGTCAGCTCGCCGTCGGCGACATCGACGAGGCCGCCGCCCAGGGCATCCGACTGATCGTCAACAACCGCCCCGACGGCGAGGAGCCGGGCCAGCCCCTGTCGGCCGACATCGAGTCCGCGGCTCGCGCCGCCGGCCTGGACTTCAGGCACATACCGGTCGCGGGAGGCTTCGCGCCGGAGCGGATCGAGGCGATGGCGCAAGCCCTCGAGCAGGGGCCGGTGCTCGCCTTCTGCCGCTCCGGCACGCGCTCGGCCTTCCTCTGGGCGCTGGCCCGGGCGAGGCTCGGGGCTCCGGCCGAGGAGAGCGTCGCGGCGGCGGCGGCGGCCGGCTACGATCTCGGTCCGATACGCGCCTGGTTGTAGGCCTGTCCCAAGTCCGTTGCGGGCTGAGCCTGTCGAAGCCCTGCATTTCTCCCCGGCGGGAAGGAAGGCCCTTCGACAGGCTCGGCGCGAACGGATTCGGAATTCCGGGCCCGGCTAGTTGATGTCCTGACGACTGAACGCGGCGAAAGTCGCTCCCCACAAGGCGGCGATCCAGGCGACCAGCACGGCGAGCGACGTCGTCCAGTATAGCTCGACGGTGAGGCCCCCCGGGAAGGCGCGCTTCAGGGCCGATCCCTCGCGGATGAATTCGGCGAGGTTGGCGATGTGATGGCCCGGAAGCGCGTGGTAGAGCGGCCAGACGATCGACGGGAACTTGACGTAAAGCTGCGGGCCGAACCCGACGATGATCTGCTCGATGGTCGTCGCGACGATGGCGACGACCAGAGCGGCGATTGTCGACCGGCTCAGGATGCCGGCGAGGCTCGCATAGGCGATGGTGACCAGCACGGGAGCGACCGCGGCGAGCGCCGTCCTCGAGTGCATGTCCCAGAGCGCCGCCGCGGTGACCCCGTCCGCGATCGGCTCGCCGCTCAGAGCCATGTCCGCGAAGCTGAGGCCCGTGGTGATCGCGGCGGTCAGGACGAAGCTGGCCGCGAAAAGGATGAGGGTGAGCGCATATTTGGCGGCGATGAGCGATGTCCGCCGGCGGTGCGGAACGATCAGCTTCCAGGTGTTCCAGCCATATTCGCCGGCGAACATGACGGCGATGAAGGCGGAGAGGAGGTAGCGCCCAACCGCATTGTTCGGGACGAACCAGATCAGGGCCGTGTCCTCCATCCAGTCGGCGGCGGCCTGATGCTCCGGGGGTTCGATCCCGGTCATCCTGGCGCCGATGATCAGAAGCATGATGATCGTGCAGGCGATCGGGAAGAGCCAGACGAGGAACCAGGTCGCCTTGTGGGTGCGCATCTTCAGCGCCTCGGCGGAAAGGGCCTCAAGCATCGTCCGCCTCCGGCTGGGTGATGGAGAGGAAGACCTCCTCGAGGTTGCGCTGCTCCGGCGCCAGCCGGAAGAGGTCGGCGCCGGCGCCGACCAGCCGCCGGACCACTTCCGGAGCCTCCGCCCGGGTCGCGCGCACGACCAGCGAATCGCCCTCGCGCTCGACCGCCCAGCGCGAGGCGAGGGCGGCTTCGGCGACCTCGACCGGAGCGGCGTCGATGCGGAGCCCGTCGTCCTGGCGGAGAAGCTCGGCGATGGTCGATTCGCGGACGATCTCGCCCCTGCTGATGATCGCGACCCGGTCGCAGACCTGCTGGACCTCGTGGAGCAGATGGCTGGACAGGAAGACGGTCTTGCCCTGGTCGACCGCGAGGCCCCGGATCAGGGCGCGCATCTCCTGGATTCCTGCGGCGTCGAGGCCGTTCACCGGCTCGTCGAGGATGACCAGGTCGGGATCGCCGAGGAGGGCCGCGGCTACTCCGAGACGCTGGCGCATTCCCGTCGAATAGCCTTTGACCTTGCGCCTGGAATCCTTCGCCAGCCCGACCTGGTCGAGCAGCCCGTCGATCCGCTCGTCGCCGCTTCCCTGGGTCCTGGCCAGGACCTCGAGGTTCCGGCGGCCGGACAGGAAGGGATAGAAATTCCCGCCGTCGACCAGCGAGCCGACCCGGCGCAGGACGGCGGGATGGGCGCGCAGATCCTCGCCGAACAGCCGGGCCTCGCCGGCGGACGGAGCGATCAGCCCGATCAGCATCCGGATCGTCGTCGACTTGCCGGCGCCGTTGGGGCCGAGGAAGCCGTAGACCTCGCCGCGCCCGACCGAGAGGCTGACGTCGCGCACGGCCCTGACCCCGCCGCCGCGCCGGCCATAGGTCTTGCTGAGATTGACGAGCTCGAGGACGGGCGAGCCTCCGTCGTCCCGGCCAAAGCCGGGATCTTGGGAAGACCCGCCGAGACTTCTCGTGCTGAGGTCCCGGCTTTCGCCGGGATGACGTTCGTGGGGATCGGTCATCAGTGTATTAGTTATTTAATACACCGGCTTGTCAAGGCCCTTCCGACAGCAGCCGTTCCGCTTCCGCGAGATCGTCCTCGTCGACCATCAGCCGAACCGGGACCGCGAAGCCGACGCCTTGCAGGGTCATGCCCATGTCGAAGATGAAGCTGTCTATGCCGGAGTCGGAGAGACGCGACTGGGCGGCGCCGGCGGCGAGGCTGTCGTAGAAGCTGGCGGCCTCGACCAGAGCCACTACCAGGGCACCACGTCGCCGGCCTCGACCTCGGCCGGGCGGGGCGGGCGGCCGAGGATCGAGTTGCGGTGCGGGAAGCGGCCGAAGCGCTCGATGACGTCGTGATGCTTCTTCGCGAAGCCGAGCTGGTAGTCGTCGCCGAGCGCGGTGAAGAGGGCGACGGAGCGGCGCTGGTCGCCGATATCCTCGCTGTGCTGGAATGGCATGTAGAGGAAGCCGCGCTCGGCCGGGCTCATCGCCTCGTCGAGGCCTCGCTCGACCGCCCCTTTGGCGATCGCCAAAGCGAGCGGATCGGTGGAGAACTGGTCGGCGTGGCCGCGAAGCATGTTGCGCGGGAACTGGTCGAACAGGACGACCGCCGCGATCGCGTCGCGGGGGTTCGCCAGGAACGCTTCCGCGACGTTCTCCCGCTGCGTCTCCCACAGGTCGAAGAAGCGCTCGCGGATCTCGGAGTCGAGCGCCGGGTCCGCCTTCCACCACCGGTCCTCGGAGAGGCCGAACCAGAAGCCGAGGACCTCGTCCCGCCACACCATCAGGCGGCGGTTCCTCCCACCGTCAGGCCGTCGATCAGGAGCGTCGGCTGGCCGACGCCCGCCGGGACCGACTGGCCGCCCTTGCCGCACACCCCGACGCCCTCGTCGAGCGACATGTCGTTGCCGATGCCCGCGACCTTGGTGAGGACGGTCGGGCCGTCGCCGATCAGTGTCGCGCCCTTGATCGGGGCGCCGAGCTTGCCGTTCTCGATCAGATAGGCCTCGGTGCAGGAGAAGACGAACTTGCCGCTGGTGATGTCGACCTGGCCGCCGCCGAAGCTCCGGGCGTAGATGCCGTTGCCGGCGCGGGCGAGGATCTCGCCGGGATCCTCCTGGCCGCCGAGCATGAAGGTGTTGGTCATCCGCGGCATCGGCGCGTGGGCGAAGCCCTGGCGCCGGCCGTTGCCGGTCGGCTCGACGCCCATCAGCCGGGCGTTGAGGCGGTCGTGGATATAGCCCTTGAGGATCCCGTCCTCGATCAGGGTGGTGCACCGGGTCGGAGTGCCCTCGTCGTCGATCGACAGCGAGCCGCGGCGGTCGGCGAGCGAGCCGTCGTCGACGACCGTGACCCCCGGGGCGGCCACCCGCTCGCCGATCCGGCCGGAGAAGGCCGAAGTGCCCTTGCGGTTGAAGTCGCCCTCGAGGCCGTGGCCGATCGCCTCGTGGAGCAGGACTCCGGGCCAGCCGGGGCCGAGCACGACCGTCATCTCGCCGGCCGGCGCGGCGACCGATTCGAGGTTCGTCAGCGCCTGGGCGAGGGCGATGTCGATCGCCCGGTTCCAGGCGGCCGGCTCGAACAGCCGGTCGTAGAGATAGCGCCCGCCCTGGCCGTGATAGCCGCTCTCGCGCCGGCCGTTCTGCTCGACGACGATCTGGACGTTGAGCCGGACCTGGGGACGGACGTCGTGGGCAACGAAGCCGTCGGGACGGACGATCTCGATCACCGACCACGATCCGGCGAGGGCGACCGTCACCTGGACGACCCGCGGATCGCGCGCGCGCGCGGCGGCGTCGACCTGCTGGCAGAGCTCGACCTTGCGGGCGAAGGGGATGGCGCTGAGGGGGTCGGAATCGGTGTAGAGGGCGGCGTTGGTCCGGCGCGGCGGGGCCGGGCGCGGGCCGCGGGCCGGATCGAGCACCGCCATCGTCTCGCCGGCGCGGCGGATGGCGGCCTCGGAAAGCTCGTTGGCGTGGGCGAAGGCGGTGGTCTCGCCCGAGACTCCGCGGAGCCCGAATCCGGCCTGGGTGTCGAAATCCGCGGTCTTCAGCCGGCCGTCGTCGAAGCCGAACGATTCCGACACCGTATATTGGAGATAGAGCTCGCCGTCGTCGCAGGCGCCGAGCGCGTCGGCGGTGAGGCGGAGCGCCGAATCGGGCGTGAGGGCGTCGCTGCGGTAGAGGAATCGGCGGGGATCGATGTAGGTCATCGACGGGATATAGGGGGCCGGGCCGCTCCCGTCATCCCGGCGCAACCCGGGACCTCGGGTCGCAAGAGCCTAAGTGGGTCTCCCAGGGGTCCCGGCTTCCGCCGGGACGACGGTTATTCGGGCGCGGGCAGCTTGCGGTCCGCCCTGCATTGCTTGAGCGGCCTGGGCGAAGCGTCCGAAATCCGGGTCACCCGGCCGTCGCCGTCGGCGCTGATCGTCATGCAGGCGCAGCCATAGCCGTAATGGCCGTTGGTCTCGACCCAGCCGGCCGTGCTCATGTCGGGCATGTCCTCCATGCCCGGCGCCTGGTCGGCGCCCTGGGTGGCGAGGATCCACTGGCCCTCGGAATCGGTCAGCCACCAATTGGCCGGGGTCGGGTTGGAGAGCCAGCCGCAGCGGCGCTTGCCCTGGGGCCCGGACGCGGGCGCCGGGCGCTTCGGCGCCGGCGCGGAGACCGGAGCGGCGGCGTTGGCCGGAGCGGTGCCGGCCGGGGCTTCGGCGCGGGCCTCCTCGCGCTTCGGCTCGGAGCCCGGCGAGCAGGCCGAGGCGGCGAGCAGCGCCGCCGCGAGCGCCCCGCCTAGCGGAACACGCATGTCTCGCCTCCCCACAAATGGGTCACCCTGGCGTCCGCGGCCGCGGAAGCGAGGATTCCGCTGAGGCCGCCCGCCCGGAACTCGGTGCCGAGCGTGCTTTCCTCCGCCTCGAAGCCCGGCAGGGACTCGACGTCGGACCGGCTCGAGCCGACGGCGACGCCCTCGAGCGTCCTCAGGCCGCCCTTGTCGTCCCAGCCGGCGAAGCGGCCGTCGAGCAGCCAGATCGTGACCTTGCCGTCCCAGGCGGCGAAGGCCATGGCGCCGCCGCCGCATTCCTCATTCTCGCCGCGCTCGCTCGGCGGGCGCCCGAATGCCTCGGTCAGGGCCGCGATCGCCTCGGCGGCCGGGATGCCGAAGGCGAGGGTCCGCGGCGGAGTCGCGCCGGCGATGCGCAGCCCGGCGCCCTCGAGGACGACGGCGGGCGCGGGGGCCGCCGCGCGCGCCGGCGCGGCCGCCGCGACGTTCGCCGAATCGCCGGATCCGCCTCCTTCGGGGGCCGGCGCCGGGTTACAGGCGGCGAGCCCGAGCAGGACGAGGCCCGCGCCGCTCATCAACTTGTGCAAATCATGGCCCCTCGCTGGATCGACCGCCGGCTTGAACCCTGCCGGAGCGGATGGCAACGGCGCGGCGGTGGGGGGCGCGGCGACGGTCTCAGGCCGCGGACCCGGCTTCGTCGGCGGCGCCGCCCTTCAGGACGAACCTCTTGTCGCAATAGCCGCAGTCGGCATAGCCCTTCTCGTCGATCTGCAGATAGACCCGCGGATGGCCGAGCGCCGGGTGGGTCTCGCTCGCGCCGTCGCAGGCGACCCGCGGGGTCTCGACGTAGCTGATCTCGGGCGTGAAGCGGTCGGTCTGCATGGCGCGCGCCTGTAGCAAGGGGGCGGGGAGGACGGAAGAAAATTCCTCCCCGAGATTTCTCGGGGAGGGGAACCGCGCGAAGCGCGGCGGAGGGGTTCTTCAAAAAGCCGGAAAAGGCCCCTCCACCATGCTTCGCATGGTCCCCCTCCCCTGCGAATGCAGGGGAGAAATTAGGCTGCGGTCTCCGCCATGAAATCCCGGATCGCGCTCGTCACCGTCCCCGGCTCCTCCCAGGTGATGAAGTGGCTCCCCGTCGGGGAAGTGACCAGCCGCAGGTCCTCGACGAGGTCGCTCAAGCCCTCGAGCTGGACCGGGAGAAGGGCCGTGTCCTTCAGCCCCCAGACGACCAGCGTCGGCATCTTGAGCTTCGGGAAGGGGGCATGGGTCCAGAGCGGCGCCTTCGCCTCTTCGCCCGGAGCCGGGACGGTCATCTTCGAGGCCCGGTACCAGTTGAGCATCGTCGTGAGCACCCCCGGCTGCGCCCAGTCGTCGAGGTAATGCCGCCGTTCCTCGGCCGGCAACTTGGTCGCGTCGGCGTGGCTGAGCATCACCCGGTCGAGGAAGTTCTCGAGCCCCATGCCGGTGATCGCCGCCTCCGCGGCCGGCGAGCGGAAGAAGCTGATATATTGCGAGGCCTCGCGCTGGGCGGGATCGTCGATCAGGCTCTTCTGGAAGACGAGGGGATGGGGCGCGTTGACGATGATCAGCCTTTTCACCCGAACGGGATGAGTGAGCGCCGCGGTCCACGCCACCGCCCCGCCCCAGTCGTGGCCGGCGAGGGTGAAACGGTCGAGGCCGAGCGCGTCCGCGAGCGCCATGACGTCGGCGACGATCCGGTCGGTTTCGTAATTCTCGACGCCCTCGGGCTTGTCCGAAGCCGCGAAGCCGCGCTGGTCGGGCGCGAAGACCCGATAGAGGTCCGACAGGCCGTCGAGCTGGTGGCGCCAGGTGCGGTGCGATTCGGGGAAGCCGTGGAGGAAGAGGATCGGCTCGCCCTCCCCGGGCCCGGCGGAGGCGACGTTGAGGGTCACTCCGGTGGCGAGCGCGAGGCGCTGATAGGTAAGGTCGGTCATCGGGGTGGTCCCTAGGGATAGCTCACGGTCTTGGGCGGAACCGTGGGCAGCGGGATGAACTCGTCGCGGTCGTCCGGCGGCAGGGCGAACCGGCCGGCGGCCCAATCCTCCTTGGCCTGGCCGATCCGGTCCCGGCTCGACGAGACGAAGTTCCACCAGACGTGGCGGGGCCCGTCGAGCGGCGCTCCGCCGCACAGCATGACGTGGGCGCCGGCCGCGGAGCGCAGGGTCGCGGCGATTCCGGGCGCGAGGACGTAGAGGACGCTTCGCTCGAGCGGCAGGCCGTCGAGGCTCGCCTCGCCCTCGGCGACGTAGACCGCGCGCTCGTCGGCGCCCGGATCGACCGGCATCGCTCCGCCCGGCTCGAGCCTGATGTCGGCGTAGATGGTCTCGCTGTGGCAGGTGACCGGCGAGGACGCGCCCCACAGGGAGCCCATCACCACCCGGGCGCTGGCGCCGCCGCCGTCGACCACCGGAAGCCGGTCCTTCGCCACATGCTCGAAGGCCGGGTCGATCTCCTCCTTCGCCTTGGGCAGGGCGATCCAGGTCTGGATCCCGCTCAGCTCGGGTCCGTCCGGCCGAAGCCGGGCCGGCGAGCGCTCCGAATGGGCGATGCCGCGGCCCGCGGTCATCAGGTTGACCGCTCCGGGCTCGATCGTCGCGAAGGTGCCGAGCGAATCGCGATGGTCGATCGCCCCGGCGAACAGATAGGTGACGGTGGCGAGGTTGATGTGGGGGTGCGGCCGGACGTCGATCCCGCCGCCGGCTGGAAGGTGCGCCGGTCCCATCTGGTCGAAGAAGATGAACGGGCCGATCGTCGTCCGCTCCCGGTGGGGCAGGGTGCGGTGGACCTTGAACCCGCCGAGGTCGTGGGTGGCGGGGTGGAGAGTCTGGAGGATGAGGTCGTCGGTCATGAATCGCCCCTACACCGTTCGGGCTGAGCTTGTCGAAGCCCTCTCCTCGTCCGGATGGAAGGAAAGGGCTTCGACGGGCTCAGCCCGAACGGCTGCCCTTTCCGCCGCTTACTCTCCCGGCGCCGACGCCTTGATCGCCAGCGCATGGACATGGTCCCTGAGCAGGTCCGCGAGCGCCCTATTCACCGCCCGCTGCCGCTCCACCCGGCTCATCCCGGCGAATCGCCGCGACTCCACCTCGACGCTGAAATGGCTCTCGCCGCTGCCGTCGTCGCCGGCATGGCCGCGATGGCGGGCGCTGTCGTTGGTCACGACGAGTCGTGTGGGAGCGAGGGCGGCGCGCAGCCTTTGCTCGATCTCGGCGGCGATTCGGCCGGTGAAAGCGTCGGTCATCGCGCCTATATAGGCCGTTTGGACTCGAAGGTGAGTGCGTGGCGACTGCAGGCGGAAGACAGACGAGATTCCACGGACGGGCGGAGGCGCGCGGCCCGTGCGCTCACCCCGGCTGCGAATCGGCGGGCGAGTTCCGGGCGCCGGCGGGCCGCGGCCCGAGCTTCGACGGGCCGGGCGACTGGCGCTGGCTGTGCCTCGACCATGTCCGCGAGTTCAACGCCGGCTACAATTATTTCGAGGGCATGAGCGCCGACGAGATCCAGGCCGCCAACAATCCCTATGGCGGCTGGGACCGCGAGACCCGCGCCTTCGCCCACATGGGCGCCGACGGTCCGCCCCGATGGGCCGATTTCCACGATCCCCTGGACGCGATCGGGGCCCGCTTCCGGCGCGCCGCCGCGGAAGGGCCGAGGCTCGACGGCCGAGAGCTCAGCGAGCCCGACCGCAAGTCGCTCCGCGTCCTCGGCCTCGGCACCGACGCCGACCGCCGCTCGCTCAGGCGGCGCTACGCCGACCTGCTGCGCCGCTACCATCCCGACCACAATGGCGGCGACCGCGGCCACGAGAAGGCTTTGCAGGCGGTGATAGAGGCCTATACGCACCTCAAATCCCGTCCGGCCTTCGCCTGATTCTGCCCGCTAGAGAGAGACCATGTCCGATTTGCCCAACGTCAACCCCGCCAGCCGCGGCGCCGTGATCATGGACGCGCCCGACCAGATGCGGAAGGTGCGCGACCTGTTCGGGATCGACAGCGACATGGAGGTACCGGCCTTCTCCGAGGCGGACGAGCGCGTTCCCGACCTCGACCCGGCCTACGTCTTCGATCCGGACACCACCCTCGCCATCGTCGCCGGCTTCGCCAAGAACCGCCGGGTGATGGTCCAGGGCTATCACGGCACCGGCAAGTCGACCCATATCGAGCAGGTCGCCGCCCGGCTGAACTGGCCGCTGATCCGGATCAACCTCGACGCCCATATCTCGAGGATCGACCTGATCGGCCGCGACGCGATCGTGCTTCGCGAAGGCCAGCAGGTCACCGAGTTCCGCGAAGGTCTCCTGCCCTGGGCGCTGCAGACGCCGACCGCCCTCGTCTTCGACGAATATGACGCCGGCCGCCCGGACGTCATGTTCGTCATCCAGCGCGTCCTCGAGACCGAGGGCAAGCTGACCCTTCTCGACCAGAACCGGGTGATCCGCCCGCATCCCTATTTCCGGCTGTTCGCGACGACCAACACGGTCGGGCTCGGCGACACGACCGGCCTCTATCACGGCACCCAGCAGATCAACCAGGGCCAGATGGACCGCTGGAACATCGTCGTCACCCTCAACTACCTGCCGGCCGAGGTCGAGGCCCGGATCGTCCTCGCCAAGAGCGGCGAGTACGATCACGAGGGCGGCCGGGCCGAGGTCGAGAAGATGATCAAGGTCGCCGACCTCACCCGCCAGGGCTTCGTCGGCGGCGACATCTCGACCGTGATGAGCCCGCGCACGGTGATCAGCTGGGCTCAGAACGCGCTCATCTTCAACGACGTCGGCTTCGCCTTCCGGCTGACCTTCCTCAACAAATGCGACGAGGCGGAACGGCCCCTGGTCGCCGAATATTACCAGCGGGTGTTCGGCAAGGACCTGCCGGAGAGCGTCGCGGCGAAGGCGTGAGCGGGAAGCGAAGGCGTGAGCGGGAAGTGAAGTGAGGAGGCGGTGAAGGGAAATCCGTTCGGGCTGAGCCTGTCGAAGCCCTTTCCTTCCTCCCGGATGTTCAGGAAAAGCCCTTCGACAGGCTCAGGGCGAACGGAGTCTCACGGGATCACCCTTGGCTAGCAACGACAATCCCCTCGAAGCCTTTCGCCAGGTGCTGACCGGGGCCGCCCGGGCGATCGCGCGCGAGCCGGAGCTCGAGCTCGGCTTCACCGCCGACGCCCCTTCGGCCTCGGGCAGGAACGTCAAGGTGCCGATGCCGGGCCGTTCGCTTCCCGCCAGGGAGGTCGCCGAGGCGCGCGGACATGCCGATTCGGCGGCGCTCAGGCTCCGGCACCACAATGCGGCGATGCACGCGCGCGGGGCGCCCGCCGACGAGGTCGCCCGGGCGGTGTTCGATTCGGTCGAGCAGGCCCGGGTCGAGGCGCTCGGCGCGCGGTCGATGGCGGGGGTCCGGGCCAATCTCGCCCAGGCCGTCGAGATGCGGATGCGCACCGACCCGATCACCCGCGCCCGCAACCGGGCCGAGGTGCCGCTCGGAACCGCGCTCGGCCTCAAGGTCCGCGAGCGGCTGACCGGCGAGGCTCCGCCCGAGGCCGCCCGCGCCGGGATCGGCCTCGTCTCCGACTGGATCGAGGAGAAAGCGGGCGCCGATCTCGATGCGCTCGGCCTCGTCCTCGACGACCAGGCCGCCTTCGCGGCGCTCGCCACCAAGCTTCTGCGCGACCTCGAGCTGATCGAGGGCGAGGCCGAGGCCGACTCCGACCCCGAGTCCGGCGAGGAGGGCGACGGGAGCGACCGCGACCAGGGCGACGAAGGCGACAGCCAGGACGAGGAGGACGAGGGCGGAGCCTCCGGCGAGGCCGAGATGCGGGCCGAGCAGGGCGAGGCCGGCGAGGAGGAAGGCGAGAGCGACTGGTCCGAGGACGAGATGGCCGAGAGCGAGGAGGGCATGGGCGAGGAGGGCGAGGAGGGCATGCTCCCGGTCCGCCCCAACCGCCCGCTCTCCGACCTGTCGCCGCAATTCGACTATCGCGTCTTCACCACCCGCTTCGACGAGGTCGTCGAGGCGCCGGAGCTTTGCGACGAGGAGGAGCTGGGCCGGCTTCGGGCCTATCTCGACCAGCAGCTCGTCCACCTCCAGAGCGCCGTCACCAAGCTCGCCAACCGGCTTCAGCGGCGGCTGATGGCCCAGCAGAACCGGAGCTGGGACTTCGACCAGGAGGAGGGGCTTCTCGACGCGGCCCGGCTCGCCCGGGTGATCGTCAATCCCGCCCATTCGCTGAGCTACAAGGTCGAGCGCGAGACCGAGTTCCGCGACACCGTGGTCTCGCTGCTGATCGACAATTCGGGCTCGATGCGGGGCCGGCCGATCTCGATCGCCGCGATCAGCGCCGACATTCTCGCGCGGACGCTCGAGCGCTGCGGAGTCAAGGTCGAGATACTCGGCTTCACGACCCGCGCCTGGAAAGGCGGCCAGGCCCGCGAGACCTGGCTCGCGGCCGGGCGCCCGCCCAGTCCGGGCCGGCTCAACGATCTGAGGCACATCGTCTACAAGGCGGCCGACGAGCCCTGGCGGCGGGCTCGGAAGAATCTCGGGCTGATGATGCGCGAGGGGCTGCTCAAGGAGAATATCGACGGCGAGGCCCTGCTCTGGGCGCACAACCGGCTCATCGCCCGGCCGGAGGAGCGGCGGGTGCTGATGGTCATCTCCGACGGCGCTCCGGTCGACGATTCGACCCTGTCGGTCAACTCCGGCACCTATCTCGAGCGGCACCTCAGGCAGGTGATCGGCTGGATCCAGGCCCGCTCGCCCGTCGAGCTGGTCGCCATCGGCATCGGCCACGACGTCACCCGCTATTACGACCGGGCGGTCACGATCATGGACGCCGAGCAGCTCGGCGGGACGATGATCGAGCAGCTCGCCGCGCTTTTCGACGCGCCTTAATCCTCCCCGCGATTTCGCGGGGAGGGGGACCAGGCGAAGCCTGGTGGAGGGGCTCTCGCTGACTCCGAAGAACCCCTCCACCGCGCTTCGCGCGGTCCCCCTCCCCCGGAAATCCGCGGGAGGAATTAAGAAGGGCCGGCCTTCCTTTCGGAAGACCGGCCCCGCCCTCGATACGCTACTTGAGGGTTACGCCAAACCTAGCGGCAGCTCGACTTCTGGACCGCGCGTCCGGCCAGCGCCCCGATGGCTCCGCCGAGGATCGCTCCGGTGGTGCCCGAGCGGCCGCGATAGCGGTCGCGGGTCACTTCGCGGCCGAGCAGGGCGCCGGCGACTCCGCCGACGATGGTGCCCGTCGTGCCCTTGCAGCGGCGGCCGCCGTAGCGGACGTTGCTGCGGCCGTAATAGCGGCTGTCGTAGCGGCCGTAGCGGTCGCCGCGATAGCTCTCCTGATAGCGGCCGCTGTCGTAATAGCCGCTGCGATGGCTGGCCTGCGCGGCGGCCGGGACCAGGGTGAGCGTGGCGGCCGCGGCGGCCGTTGCGAGACTGAGCTTCCTGAACATCTTGAACTCCTTCCGCGGCGGCAGACCGGCCGCCGGCATGAGGAGGGTTATGCAGGGCCGGAATTGAGCGCGTCCTGAATGGGGTCGTAAGCGGGCGTTCAGGTCTCTCGTCATCCCGGGCCTGATCCGGGATCCATGACCACGGACGCGTGCGGATATTCTCGGAGGTCCGCGTTCAGGGATTCCGGCTTTCGCCGGAATGACGGACTAGGCCAGCGCCGCCTGCTTCTCCGCCGCGATCCGGTCGAGCTCCGCCCGGCTCTTCTTCTCCGCCGCGGACTTGAGCTGGCCGCAGGCGGCCATGATGTCGCGGCCGCGCGGGCGGCGGATCGGCGCGGAGATTCCGGCCTCGAAGATGATGTCCGAGAAGCGGCGCACCCTGTCCTCGTCCGAGCATTCATAGACCGCGCCCGGCCAGGGGTTGAACGGGATCAGGTTGACCTTGGCGGGCAGCTTGTACTTCCTGATCAGCCGGACCAGCTCGAGCGCGTCCTCGTCGCTGTCGTTCTTGTCCTTGAGCATCACATATTCGAAGGTGATCCGGCGGGCGTTGTTGGCGCCGGGATAGGCCGCGCAGGCCTCGAGCAGTTCCTCGATTCCGTATTTGCGGTTGAGCGGCACGATCTCGTCGCGCACCGCCTTGGTCACCGCGTGGAGCGAGACGGCGAGGTTGACCCCGATCTCCTCGCCCGCCCGGGCCATCATCGGAACCACGCCCGAGGTGGAAAGGGTGATCCTCCGCCGCGACAGGCCGAGGCCGTCGCCGTCCATCACGATCTTCAGCGCGTCGCGGACATTGTCGAAATTGTAGAGCGGCTCGCCCATCCCCATCATGACGATGTTGGAGAGCATCCGCCCTTCCGGCTGCGAGGGCCACTCGCCGAGCGAGTCGCGGGCGAGCATGACCTGGCCGACGATCTCGCCGGCCGTCAGGTTCCTGACCAGCCGCATCGTCCCGGTGAAGCAGAAGGCGCAATTGAGGGTGCAGCCGACCTGGCTCGAGACGCACAGGGTCCCGCGGTCGGCGTCGGGGATGAAGACCATCTCGAAATCGTGGCCGTCCGGGGTCTTGAGAAGCCATTTGCGGGTGCCGTCGGTCGACACCTGCTCGACCACGACCTGCGGCCGGCCGACGACGAAGCGCTCGGCGAACCAGGCGCGCTGGGCCTTGGCGATGTCGCTCATCGCCTCGAACGACGTGGCGCCGCGATTGTAGATCTGGTGCCAGATCTGCTTGGCGCGAAGCTTGGCCTGCTTCGGCTCGAGCCCCGCCTGCTCGAGCGCCTCGCGAATGCCCTCGCGCGGCAGCCCGACCAGATCGACGCGCGAGTCCGCGGCCGCGAAAGCGGGGCGCGGAACGGGTACCGGGTCGATATGACCGGGGATGGGCATCGGCGCTGTCATGAGGCGGCCTATGTAGGGGAAGACGGGCCCTTTTTCTAGGCCGTCCCGGACGCGCCGAGGTCGCCGCTTCCGAGCCCGATGACGGTCTCCGTCCCATCCTCGACGCAGACGACCGACCCTTGCGGAAGCGGACCCGCGACCGGCGCTCCGCAGCCCGGGCGCTCCGCCGCCCCGGTGAGCAGGCCGCGAAGCACGCGCGAGGAGATTCCGTGCATCACGATCAGCCGGTCCCCGTCCTCGCCCGCGGTGTCGGCCATCCAGGCCCGAAGCCGGCGCGCGATGTCGTCATACCATTCGCCGCCGGGCGGACGGCAGGTGAACAGACCCGCCCGCCGGTCGACGAAGCCGCCATGGGCCTCGGCGATCTCCGCGTAGGAGCGTCCGCCCCATTCGCCCATGTCCATCTCCGACAAGCGCTCGTCGGTCCGGGCCTCGTGCCAGTCGAGACGAAGATGCTCGGCGGCGACCGCCAGGGTCTGAAGGGCACGGCCGGTCGGCGAGGCCCAGAGCGCGAGCCGCGGGGCCGGCCCCAAAGCGGCGACCAGGGCCTCGCCGATCTCCCCGGCGTGGCGGAAGCCGGCGCGGGTGAGCGGCGTGTGGACGACCTCGCCCTGCATCCGCCGGGCGGCGTTGAACACGGTCTCGCCGTGGCGGGCGATGAACCAGCGCGCCATCCTCAGCCGCGCCGGGCGCAGGCGATGGCGGCGGCGTCGATCGCGGTCGCGGCGCCGCGCAGCCGGTAGGAATCGCGGACCAGCGCTCCGTTGGCCGCCCGGGTCTCGACGTTCATCTCGATTCCGGTGCGCATCGCCGAGACCAGCTCGGCATCCGCGGCCGGGTCCGCCGCCCAGGCGTCGGCCCCGCCGCCGCGCAGCTGGAAGGTCCGGTCGTCGATCCGGAGCAGGACCGCCGAGCCCTCGCGCTTGGCCCGGCTGAGCCGGAAATGGGCCTGCCCGCCGACGCCCCGGCCCGGCCAGTAGCCGACCGAAGCGAAGCCGCGCCCGTCGCCGGCGCGGGGCTTCTGATGGGGCTCGGCGATGGCGTAGCAGCGGTCCGGGCCGCGGAACGCCCCCCAGGTGCCGAAAATTCCGAGCGCCTGCTGCTGGGCCTGGGCCGGAACGGGCAGGGTCATGAAAAACAACAGGAAAATTCGGGAGCGGATCATCCGGGGAGAATGACCCGACTGCCTCGCCATTGGCAACAGAAAAGCCTTGCCGGACCCTGCGGGGCCCGCTTCGGAAATCGGGCTTCGAGCCGCGGGGGGAGGCTCCGGCCGCCGAACGAGCTCGGGGTGCGCGGGATCGCGCGCGCGCGGATGCTTGAAAGGCCGGCCGCGGATGTACGGCCCGGTCCGGTTTTTGGTTCATTTTGAAGAAGATCTTTTGCCCGAAGCTTCTTCTTCGGTCCGATCTCCAGGCAACTGTCGGAAAACAAATCTGAAAGCGCCGGATGGCAAAGGCCTGCCCGAGCCGGCAACTCGACGGGCGCCTGATTTGCGCCATAATATGTTTATCTGCGGTTCATCCGCCGTTGCTCAATTTCGACTGCTCAGGGAAACGGGATGAGGGGATTTTCCGATGCTTAGATATTGTCTTGCGGCGGTCATGGCCTCGACCGGCCTTGCTTCCCCGTTGTTCGCTCGGGACGCGGAAGCTGGCGCCGAGGTCGCGACCGGCTTGCGCGTCGAGGCCGTCGGCGGCTTCGAGAACACCACTTTCTTCACCAACGTCTTCGACGACGACGAAGACGAGGGATTCGTCTACGGCCTTGGCGTCGGCTACGATCTCGCCGCCGGGCGCCTGCGCTTCGGGATCGAGGCCGAAGCCAGCGATTCCACGGCCCGGGACTGCTTCGACTTCGACCTCACCCACATTTGCGTCAAGGCGGGCCGCGACCTCTATGTCGGCGCCCGCGCCGGCGCGATGGTCGGCTCGAACCTTCTGCTCTACGCCAAGGCCGGCTACACCAACATCCTCCAGACCGCGACGTTCGACGGTCCGATCGCCGATTTCCCGCCGCAGACCGACCGTCGCAAGTTCGACGGCTTGCGGCTCGGAGCCGGGGCCGAGCTCGCCGTCGGCCGCAACATGTTCGTGAAGGCCGAATATCGCTTCTCCAACTACGAGGCGCTCGATTCATTCGACAAGCACCAGGGCGTCGTCGGAGTGGGCATCCGCTTTTGAGGGGGGGAAATCCTCCCCGGCATTCGCCCGGGAGGGGGACGAATCGACCCGCCGCGCGACCTTTTTGCCGGGCCTCGCACTAAACCCTAGCGGGGGGCGATGCGGCGCTCTAATACTCCCTCACCTGTCAATTTGGGGGACCCGATGAAGGCGACGATCGAACGGGCTACGCTCCTCAAGAGCCTCGGCCACGTCCAGTCCGTGGTGGAGCGGAGGAATACGATCCCGATCCTCTCGAACGTCCTCATCGAGGCGACCGAGGGCGGCGGCCTCAGGCTGATGGCGACCGACCTCGACCTCCAGATCGTCGAGACGGTCGAGGCCAACGTCACCCAGCCCGGCGCGACCACCGTCTCCGCCCACACCCTGTTCGACATCGCCCGCAAGCTCCCCGAGGGCAGCCAGGTCGAATTGAACGCGGCCGAGGGCAAGATGCAGGTCAATGCCGGCCGCGCCCGGTTCAACCTCTCCACCCTTCCGCGCGACGACTTCCCGGTCATCGCCGAGGGCGACCTTCCGACCCGCTTCGAGCTTCCCGCCGCCACCCTTCGCCAGATCATCGACAAGACCCGCTTCGCCATCTCGACCGAGGAGACCCGCTACTATCTGAACGGGATCTTCCTCCACGTCTCGGACGAGGCGCAGCCGGTGCTCAAGGCCGCCGCGACCGACGGCCACCGCCTCGCCCGGGTCACCGTGCCGAGGCCGGCCGGCGCCGAGGGCATGCCCGACGTCATCATCCCGAGGAAATGCGTCGCCGAGCTCAGGAAGCTTCTCGACGAGCTCGAGGGCACGGTCCAGATCTCGCTCTCCGAGACCAAGGTCCGCTTCGGCCTCGGCAGCGCCATCCTCACCTCCAAGCTGATCGACGGCACCTTCCCCGATTACAGCCGAGTCATCCCGACCGCGAACGACAAGCTGCTCCGGATCGACCCGCGCAGCTTCGAGGAGGGCGTCGACCGGGTCGCGACGATCGCCAGCGAGAAGACCCGGGCGGTCAAGATGGCGCTCGACCGCGACCGGGTCACCCTCTCCGTCACCAGCCCTGAGAACGGCACCGCCGCCGAGGAAGTGCCGGGCGACTACAATGCCGACGGCCTCGAGATCGGCTTCAACGCCCGCTACCTGCTCGACATATTGGGCCAGATCGAGGGCGACACGGTCGAGATGCACCTCGCCGACGCCGCCGCTCCGACGCTTCTCCGGGAGAATGACAAGGCCTCGGCGCTCTACGTGCTGATGCCGATGCGGGTGTGAGCCCGGGGGAGCCGGACGTGGACGTCGAGATCGAGCATCCCCACGTTCATCGCCACCGGACGGGCCATGCCTGGCTGGACAAGGTGCTTCCGGTCAGCGCCCTCTTCGTCTCCTTCGTCTCGATCCTGGTCGCCTGGCATCACGGCGAGGTGATGCAGGAGCTGGTCCACCAGAACGAACGCCTGGTTCAGGCCAACTCGCTTCCCCACGTGCAGCTGGCGGGGAGCAACACGGACGACCGCGGCGAGGACAGGATCGACCTTCACGTCACCAACGCCGGAGTCGGACCGGCCGAGATCCGCTCCGTCCAGGTGCTGGTCGACGGTCGCCCGGTCGCCCGGCTGCCCGAGCTGCTCCGGGCCTGCTGCGGCGGCCGCGCAGAGGATTATCGCGGAATCATCACCTCGACTCTCGACGGCGCCATGATCAGGCCGGGCCAGACCCTCTCCTACATCCGGTTTCCGGCGACCCCGGCCAACGCGCGGTCCTGGGCCGCCCTGGACCAGGCCCGCAAGTCGGACCGGATCGAGACCCGGATCTGCTATTGCTCCGTCTTCGACGAATGCTGGCAGCGCTCGTCGCGCGGCGGGCGGCCGCGGCCGGTCGAGCAATGCCCGCTCCCGCAGCCGCAATATTCCGAATAACCATGTACCGGGAGAATGACATGACGGCCCAGCTCCACCTGCCGACGCGGGCGCGCACGTGACGATCGAGCGGGAGGCGCCCGGAACCTGGGCCTATGCCGCGGCGCTGGTCGTGACGATCGTCTGCCTCGCCTTGGCCAATTTCGTCGTCGCCTATCTCGGCGGATGGGCCGACATCGACGCCCGCAAGCCCGCCGCCGTCGCGGTCGGCTTCGTCCAGGGCCTGACCGGCGCGCTGATGGCGGGGGTGATTTCCAGCCAGCTGCTCAAGTCGGTCCGCCCCACGGATTTCTGGCTCAAATGGATCGTCCTGGTGGTCGCGGCGCTGTTCGCGATCGCGATCGTCTGGGCGCTCGCCATCGGCAAATCGGACCGGGCGCTGACCTGGATGACCTTCGCCGGAGTCGCCTCCCTCATCGGCACCGAGATCGGCCGGAGGATGACCCGGAATCTGGCCCGCCGCTCCGGCGAGGACGTCGCAGCCTCCCGTTCCTGATTGAAAGCGGCTCCCGGCTGTGCGATGTTGACATCGTTGTCAGCAGTGGAGTCGCCGATGGCGAGCCGGTCGTTCAATCCCGCGGTGCCGATGAAGCGCGAATGGGGCACGGCCTTTCGCGCCCTTCGCCGGCTGCTCGCCGACGGCGACGACACTGTCCAGGTCTTCCGGATCATGCGGGCGCTGAACGGCGACACCTCGCACCGCAACTACCGGCGGCTCATCGCGAGCGCCGAGGGCGGCCGCCTCGCTTACGAGCGGGTCGAGCTGGCGCCGCGGCTGTGCGACCGCTCGTGGATCGATTCCTTCCCCGAAGGCAGCGTCGGCGCCGCCTATCGCGCCTTCCTCGACCGCACCGGCTATTCCGCCGACGGGCTCGCCGAGGTCAGCGTCGCCGAGACCGACATTCCGGCCAATCTCGAGCATCCCTACGCCTGGTTCGGCCGGCGCGAGCGCGACGTCCACGACCTCTGGCACGTCCTCACCGGCTACGAGGCCGACGAGCCGCTCGGCGAGGCGTGCCTGGTCGCCTTCTCCTACGCCCAGACCGGCGGGCTCGGCTGGGCCTTCATCGGCGCGGGCGCCGCCCTGAAGAGCCTTCGGGTCACCGGCAACGCCGCCTTCGCCCGGGCCGTCTGGGAAGGCTACCGCCACGGCAGGCGCGCCGCCTGGCTCCACGCCGAGGATTATCAGGCCCTGATGGGCGAGCCGCTCGACAGGGCGAGGGCGAGGCTGCGCATCGCCGAGCCCCTGCGCTACCGCGAGGCGCAAAAGCGTCTCGCCAAGGCCGGCCTGAAGGGCATCTGACCTTAATCCTCCCCTGCCTTTGCAGGGGAGGGGGACCATGCGAAGCATGGTGGAGGGGCGCGAGTGAAGCGAGCGGTCGCCACCGGCGCTTCGCGCCGGCCCCTCCACCGCACTTCGTGCGGTCCCCCTCCCCCGGAAACCCGGGGGAGGATTTCGCCAAGGATCTCATGCCGCCTCCCGCTTGCGGCTGTGCTTCTCCGCATAAGCGGCGGCGGCTTCGCGGACCCAGGCGTTGTTCTCCCAGGCGTCGCGGCGGGCGGTCATGCGCTCGCGAGCGACCGGACCCTCGCCGCGGACGACGGCGTAGAATTCCTCCCAGTCGACTTCGCCGAAGTCGTAGCCGCCTTTTTCCTCATTCCAGGCGAGCGCCGGATCGGGCACGGTGAGGCCGATCGCCTCGGCCTGGGGCACGGTGATATCGACGAACTTCTGGCGGAGCTCGTCATTGGTCTCGCGCTTGATCCGCCAGCGCATCGACTGGGCGGTATTGGGGCTGTTCTCGTCCGGCGGGCCGAACATCATCAGGCTGGGCCACCACCAGCGGTTGAAGGCGTCCTGCATCATCCGCTTCTGGTCGTCGCTGCCGGCCATCATCGCCATGCAGATCTCGTAGCCCTGGCGCTGGTGGAAGCTCTCCTCCTTGCACACCCGCACCATCGCTCTTGCGTAGGGGCCGTAGGAAGTGCGCTGGAGCGGCACCTGGTTCATGATCGCGGCGCCGTCGACCAGCCAGCCGATCGCGCCGATGTCCGCCCAGGTGAGAGTCGGATAGTTGAAGATGGTCGAGTACTTGGCCTTGCCGGAATGGAGCGCCTCGATCATCTCCTCGCGGCTGGTGCCGAGCGTCTCGGCGGCCGAATAGAGATAGAGGCCGTGCCCCGCCTCGTCCTGCACCTTGGCGAGCAGGATCGCCTTGCGCCGGAGCGAGGGCGCGCGGCTGATCCAGTTTCCTTCCGGCAGCATGCCGACGATCTCGGAATGGGCGTGCTGCGAGATCTGCCGCGTCAGCGTGCGGCGATAGGCTTCGGGCATCCAGTCCTTGGGCTCGATGAACTCGTCGGCGGCGACGCGCGCCTCGAAGGCGGCGAGCTTGTCCGGATCCTCGGTGGAGGCGACTTTGGCGCTCTTCTGAAGCTCGGTCGTGTACATCATATTCTCCCGGCCGCGGCGCTAGCAGAGCCGCGATTGTGCGGCAAACAACGCCCGAACCCACTTGGGGTCGCACCCCCGAGTCGCAAGCGCCGGCGAAACGGAAGTTGACTAAGTTCACGCCATGTCATGTGCGAACTTCCGCCCCGCAGCGCCTCGTCAAGGGGGAGCGGGCGGTGAAGGAGGCGGTTCATGCGGCCTCCATAGCGCATCGCGCGGGGTGTAGGAAAATCCTGCGTGTCACACCCGCTCGATGACGGTCGCGATCCCCTGCCCCACGCCGATGCACATCGCGCAGAGCGCATAGCGGCCGCCGCGGCGGTGGAGCTCCTCGGTGGCGGTGAGGAGCAGGCGGGCGCCGGACATGCCGAGCGGGTGACCGAGAGCGATGGCGCCCCCATTGGGGTTCACATGTTCGGCATCGTCGGGAAGGCCGAGCTGGCGCAGGACGGGCAGCGCCTGCGCGGCGAAGGCTTCGTTGATCTCGATAACGTCCATGTCCGAGATACTTAGCCCGAGACGCTTCAACAGTTTCTCGGATGCGGGCGCCGGGCCGATGCCCATGATGCGCGGCGGCACGCCGGCCACGGCGCCGCCCAGGAAACGGGCGCGCGGCGTGAGGCCGTTGCGCTTCGCCGCCTCTTCGGAGGCCACGAGCATCGCGGCCGCACCGTCGTTGACGCCGGACGCGTTGCCGGCGGTGACGCTGCCGTCGCCGCGGACGATCGGCCTCAGCTTCGCCAGCGCCTCGACGCTGGTCTTGCGGGGGTGCTCGTCGCGATCGACGACGAGCGGGTCGCCTTTGCGCTGCGGAATGGTGACGGCGACGATCTCGGCGGCAAGGCGGCCATTCTCCTGCGCTTGCCAAGCTTTCTCCTGGCTGCGAACG
>DASTLX010000001.1:0-14748 GCA_035714565.1 Allosphingosinicella sp. | reverse complement strand
TCGGCATGATGGGTCGTGGTCTTCTGCTTGGTGCCGAGGTCGAGGTCGACGTCGGGATCGCCGTCGGGCTGGACTCCGACATCGACGTCGACGTCGGGCTGGGTGGTGGTCGTGGTGGTCGTCTGCGCGAAGGCCGCGCTGCTCAACAGGAGCGCGATCGCAAAAGCGGCAGTTCTCATCGCATCTACTCCAATATCACTTGTCTCGCGGCGCCGGGCCATGCGGGCGCCGTCGTCCCGCGGCCCATGCCGCGGGCGGTGACGGGTAAACCGCCCAGGAGCGGCCTTTCTCCCTTGGGACCGCGAGCCCCGCGCCGGGCGCGGCGAGACGTGGCTCAGCCGGGGCGAAACTGTCACGCCTTTGCAACGATCCAGATCAAATCGTCCGTTCCGCTAGCGAATCCCTTTCGGCTGCGGACCGATCCCTTGTTAAGATCGGGGCGGCGCCGAAGCACCGCGGTGGTCGCGGCCGGCGCCGGTGGGGAATTGAGAATGGCCCGATCCAACCTGTTGCTGCGCCTCGGTGGCGCCTCCCTGGCCATGGCGGCCGCGCTCACCGCTGCGCCCGCCCTCGCGCAGCCCTCGACCACCCAGCCCGACGAGCCTTTGCCCGAGCAGGCGGCGACGGCCGATTCCCAGAACGACCAGGACATCGTCATCACGGGCTCGCGCATCCGCCGCAACCCGCTCGACCAGAACCAGCCGGTCACCTTCCTCGACGAGGAGGACATGGCGCGCACCGGCCTCACCTCCGCGGCCGACATCGTCCAGCGCCTGCCCAGCTCCGGCGGCGCGCTCAACAGCCGCTTCAACAATTCGGGCAATTTCGGCAATCCGCCCGACGGCGGCGGAGTCGGCGCCGGCTCCGCCGAGGTCGACCTGCGCTACCTCGGCTCGAAGCGGGTGCTCGTCCTCGTCGACGGGCTGCGCTACGTCAACGGCGCCTCGGCGAGCGGAGTCCCCGGCGCCACCGATTTGAACTCGATCCCCGAGAGCATGATCGAGCGGATCGAGGTGCTCCAGGACGGCGCCTCGGCGATCTACGGCTCCGACGCGATCGCCGGGGTCGTCAACATCATCACCCGCAAGCGCCAGGACGGCCTGCGCCTCTCGGCCCAGCTCGGCGTGATGAACGAAGGCGACGGTTTCACCCGCAATCTCCAGGCGAGCTACGGCTTCAACGCCAACGGCGGCACCACTAGCCTCGTCGTCGGCGCCAATTACGTGCGCCAGGACGGGATCAGCTCGGCCGAGCGCGAGCTCTCGCTCTTCCCGACCCCGGGCGCCACCGCCTGCGACAATACCTGCAGCTCGGGCACGCCGCGCGGCCGCTTCATCCTGCTCGGCCAGGACCTGACCCTGATCGCGCCGGTCATAGGCCGCAAGCCGACCCTGGCCGACTACCGCCCCTTCGCCGGAGCGCCCGACCGCTTCAACTTCGCGCCGTTCAACTTCATCCAGACGCCGCTCGAGCGCTTCGGCGCCTTCGCCAACTTCCGCCAGGGGCTGGGCGACGTCGCGGCGCTGTCGCTGAAGGGCGTCTGGAACCGGCGCAAGTCCAAGAACCAGGCGGCTCCGCTGCCTCTGTTCGTCGGCCCAGACGCCGGCAACGGCAATCTGCTCGACACGATCACCATCCACTCCACCAATCCGTTCAACCCGTTCGGAGTGACCCTCGATTCCTCCAACCTCGCCTTCATCGGCCGCCGGGTCGTCGAGGGCGGGCCGCGCCGCTACAACCAGGAGGTCGACACCTGGTACGTCTCGGGCACGCTCGACGGCTCGTTCCAGCTCGGCGACCGCGACTGGTATTGGGACGTCAACGGCGTCTACGGCCGCAACAAGGCCGAGCAGACGGTGTTCGGCAACATCAACGCGGCCAATCTCGCCCAGGCGCTCGGTCCGGTCGCGGCCTGCACCGCGCCGTGCGTCCCGTTCAACATCTTCGGCGGGGCGGGGTCGATCACTCCGGCCCAATATGCCTTCGTCGCGTTCGAGCAGAACGACAGCAGCCGGCAGACCCTGTGGGACGTCAGCGCCAACCTGTCGGGGGAGCTCTTCGACCTGCCCGGCGGCGCCGCCGGCTTCGCGGTCGGAGTCGAGCATCGCGACCAGACCGGCCGCTTCGATCCCGACGAGATCGTCGCCGCCGGCCTCGGCTCCGACATCCCGGCCCTGCCGACGCGCGGCGGCTACAATGTCGACGAGGCCTATGCCGAGCTTCGCCTGCCCCTGTTCAGGGACCAGCCCCTGCTCCACCGGCTCGAGCTGACCGGGGCGGTGCGCTTCTCCGACTATTCGACCTCGGGCTCGACCACGACCCTGAAGGGCACGGTCAACTGGGCGCCGATCCGCGACCTGCTGTTCCGCGGCAGCTGGGCGGAAGGCTTCCGGGCCCCGACGATCGGCGAGCTGTTCGGCACCCCGTCGCGCTTCGACCAGGAGATCGTCGATCCCTGCTCGGCGGTCGGCGGGCAGATCCCGGCCGCGGTCCGCACCAATTGCATCGCCGAAGGGGTTCCCGCCAACGGCTCCTACGTCCAGGCCAACCCGCAGCTTCCGGTGGTCACCGGCGGCAACCAGGACCTCGACCCCGAGACCAGCGAGTCCTGGGTGTTCGGGGCGGTGTTCAGCCCGCGCTTCCTCCCCCGGCTCAGCATCGAGGCCAATTATTTCGACATCCGGGTCGATGGCGCCATCCAGGCAATCGACGCCGAGGTGCTCCTGAGCCGCTGCGCCGAGGACGGCGACGCCCTCTCCTGCGCCGCCATCGACCGCTCGGCCTCGGGCGCCGTCACCCAGATCCGGGGCCTGCTCCAGAACATCGCCGGGATCGAGACCGACGGGCTCGACGTCACCTTGAACTACCGCACCGGCGACACGGGCATCGGCCGCTTCGGACTGTTCTGGACCAACACCTTCCTGTTCAACTACCACGTCTCGGTCCCGGCCACCGACGGCATCACCGTGATCGAGCGCGAGGGCACCGAGCAGGGCAGCCCCGACCAGGCCTTCCCGAAATGGAAGTCGACCGCGGTGCTCGACTGGAGCCAGGGCGGCGGCAGCGGCTTCGGAGCCTCGCTGACCGGCCGCTACATCGCCGGCGTCGACGAGGCCGACGGCAACCGCATGGGCTCGCGGCTCTACACCGATCTCCAGCTGCGCTGGGAGCCCGCCTCCTGGAAGGGCTTCGGCTTCGCGCTGGGGGCCAACAATCTGTTCAACGTCGACCCGCCGGCCTGCTTCACCTGCGGCCTCAACAACATGGACCCGACCACCTACGACGTGCCCGGAACCTTCTTCTACGCGCGGGTGTCGCTGAAGATGTGAGGGCGACCCGTCGAGGCGCTGCTTCGCCGGGCGCCGCCCCGGAGTGACCGGCGTGGAGATGTACCTGTTTCGGAGCCATGTCTTCGCTCACAACCGGGACAGCGTGGTCTGCGTCGGCCCAACGGCCGAGATCGAGGCGCTGCTCGGGCGCGGTTTCGTCCAGGCGGAGTTCGGCGGAGCCGTTTTCTACCGTGACGATCGGGAGCGCGAGCTCATCGGGGTCTGGGGCCGGCGCAAGGCGTCGAGGCTGCGACGCCTCCTCCGCGAGAAGGGGGCCGAGATCGTCGTTCACCGGGCTTCCCCCGATGCGGATCTCTATCTCTGGTCGACGCGATAGCTTGGTTGTCGGCTCCGGAAAAATCGGGACAGCATACAATTTCCCGGCGGAGTTCGAGCGGGGCCGCGCGAGAAACTATAGACCGCACCCGTTTTCTAAAGCCCGAGGACGGGTTCTTTTTGCGGACGACCCTGAAGATGTGACGAGGGGAGGGGAGGCCTGACGGTGGTCCTCCTTAGGCACCGGTTGGAACGAAGCGGGGGCGGACCTATTTTAGGACGGAGAAGGCAAGGAGTTGGCGATGGCCGGCGGATGGGCGCGCGACGGCGCGGTTCAGGACCAGATCGACGATACGGTGAAGGACGCCGTGCTCGGCGCACGGGCCCGGCTCCCGGCCGGCGAGGGATCCGAATTCTGCGAGGATTGCGGGGAGCTCATCCCCCAACGCCGCCGCGAGGCGCTGCCGGGCACCCGCACCTGCGTGCCCTGCCAGTCCGAACGCGACGAGGAGGCGCGCCGCAGCGGTGCGGGGATCAACCGCCGCGGCAGCAAGGACAGCCAGCTGCGCTAGCCACGCGGACGGAAAAGGGGGCCTCAGCCTCCCGGGTCGCTGAAGCCGGCATAGTCGATGGTCAGCTCCTCGCCCTCCTCGATGTCGCGGAGCGCGATGAAGGCGAAGCCCTCGGCGGCGCGGACATTGGCCGCCCCGCCCGGCGGCGGCCGGTTGAGATACCAGCCCGGGGTGAGGTTGTTGAAATTGGCCGGGCAGCCGATCCGGTCCGGCCGATGGATTCCGAAATCGTGGTAGAGCGCGCGCTCGGCCTCGGTCAGGCCGGCCCGGTCGAGCTCGGCGCGGCTCACCCAGCGGATCGGGACCCCGTCATTGGCGAAGACGTCTGTGCCCTTCGGGATCGGCCGGATGGCGAGAACGCCGATGCCGTGGATAGCCGACAGCCCGAGCCGGACCCAGACGCCGTGATGGGGAAGTTTCGCCGCCATGGCCGTCCCTAGTGACAGCGGGCCGCGACTGTCACTAGGAACCGTCCTTCGATCAGCGCCAAGGAGTCGGCCCATGCCCAAGGGAAGCTGCCTGTGCGGCGCCGTCCGCTTCGAGGTCGCGGGCGAGCTGCCCGGGCCGGACGGCTGCCATTGTTCGCAATGCCGAAAATGGTCGGGCCATTATTTCGCCTCGACCGACGTCCCGCGCTCGGCCTTGAGCGTCGAGGGCGGGGACAAGGTGACCTGGTACCGCGCGTCGCAGAAGGTGCGGCGCGGCTTCTGCTCGGTCTGCGGCTCTTCGCTCTTCTGGGACCCGATCGGCCGCGACTGGACCGCGGTGGCGATGGGCGCATTCGAGGCCCCGACCGGCACCCGCCTCGCCAAGCACATCTTCACCGCCGACCAGGGCGATTATTACGACATAGGCGAGGACGGCTTGCCCCGGCATGAGCGCCCGCCGGGAACGCCGGCCCCGCCCGGCCCGGCCTAGCGGCGGCGTGAGCGGCCGGTCGACCGAGACGCGGCACAAGGCGGCCCAGGCCTTCAGCGCGGCGGTTTTCCGAGGCGA
This sequence comes from Allosphingosinicella sp., assembly GCA_035714565.1. GTDB lineage: Bacteria > Pseudomonadota > Alphaproteobacteria > Sphingomonadales > Sphingomonadaceae > Allosphingosinicella. The sequence goes on along the minus strand of DASTLX010000001.1, from coordinate 9,575 downwards.
AAGGCGATGCCGCGAACGCCGCTCGTGCCGGGCTAGTCTGCCGGGTCGACGGGGGCGGTCGCCCCCCGGGCGCCGGCCGCGACGTTGGACCGGGGATCGTCGCCGCTGCTCGCGATGCCCCAGGCCAGCGCCGCGAGCAGCGCCGCGACGACGGCCGCGAAGATGAAGCAGCCCCGCTTGTTGTCCTTGGCGTCCTTCGTCATCTCGGCCTCGCTCCACGCCCCGGGAGGCGAGAACGGTCGGCGGCCGCGCGGGTTGCCCGCGGAAGAATCAGGTGATCGAGCCGATCTTCTCGCCGTCGCGCCAGACGTCGCAGACCGGGCAGTCCTCGTCCGCCTCGGCGCGTGCCACGGCCTGACGGTCGCTGTCGGCCAGAATGTCCTTGCGCTTGACGATTTCGCCGCCGGCCCTGGCCAGCTTGTTCACCCGGTAATGGCGCATGCCCCGACTCCCGCCTCGTCCGGGAAAAGGTGGAGCAAGCGCCGCGCGCGCGCAAGCAAAAGGCTCGCGCGCCCGCAGGAAACGATTTCCCCGCGGGCCGGTTGGCGCCTAAACGAGCAAGGGCCGCGAAAAAGCGCTGGAGAGGTACCATGGTCGGCATCGCCCTGCTGGTCTCGATGGCATCGGCCGCCGCGCCCCCGGCGCCGCCCTACCTCTCGGTCCCGCGGCCGCCCTGGCCCCGGATCATGATCCACCAGCTGCTCACGTCCGACGACTATCCCGCCGCCGCGCTTCGCAACGAGGAGCAGGGCACGACCCAATTTCGGCTCGCGGTCGGCAAGGACGGCCGGGTCGGCGCCTGCACCGTGACGAGCTCGAGCGGCTCGTCGAGCCTCGACTCGGCCACCTGCCGGCTGATGATGCGGCGCGCCGTCTTCGACCCCGCCCGCGACCGCCGAGGCCGACCGCGCGCCGGCCGCTACGAGGGCCGCATCGCCTGGCGGATCCGGGAGCCCGAAGAGCGGGCGCCGCCGGTGCCGTGACGGCTGCGGCCGGCTGGACCGCCTGCTCCTCGTGGTGCAATGAAGCTTCCGCCCCGCCGGGCTAGGGGTGGTCCCGGGGACGAAGATCGTGCGAGGGCCGCAGCGAGGGGCTTGAACCTCCGCGGCGAACTGCCGATGTAGCTGTGACCCATCCCAAGCAGGACGCCTCCCCACCATGGACCATGAAGACATCATCGCCGGCCTCGTTCCGATCGTGATCGAGCAGTCGAACCGCGGCGAGCGCAGCTTCGACATCTATTCGCGGCTGCTGAGGGAGCGGATCGTGTTCGTGACCGGGCAGGTCGAGGACCATATGGCGACCCTGGTCACCGCCCAGCTCCTCTACCTGGAGAGCGAGAATCCGAAGAAGGACATCTTCATGTACATCAACTCGCCGGGCGGGGTCGTCACGGCGGGAATGGCGATCCACGACACCATGCAGTACATCCGCCCGCGGGTCGGCACGGTCTGCATCGGGCAGGCCGCCTCGATGGGCGCCTTCCTGCTCTGCGCCGGCGAGCCGGGGATGCGAGTGGCGCTCACGAACGCCCGGATCATGATCCACCAGCCGTCGGGCGGGGCGCAGGGCATGGCGAGCGACATCGAGATCCAGGCCAAGGAAATCCTGCGCATCCGCCACCGCATGAACGAGCTGATGGCCAAATATACCGGCCAGCCGGTCGAAGAGATCGAGAAGGCGGTCGAGCGCGACAAGTTCTTCGGGGCCACCGAGGCCAAGGATTTCGGCCTCGTCGACGAGGTCTTCGAAAAGCGCCCGAGCCCCATCGAAGGCGACACGACCCAGCAGGCCGCCTGAGGGGGCTGCGTCAGGCCGGCCTGCCGGTCTCGCACGCCTCGAGCGCCTCGCGCGCGTACCGATCGAGGAACGCGTCTTCCGACGGCAAGACGAAGGCGCGCAGATCTTCGACCAGCGAGGGGTCGGCGACCAGGGCGGCAGCTTCAAAGACCGGCATCGAGACTGCCTCGCCGGCAAGCTCCTTCCTGAGCAGGGGCAAGGCGAGCGCCTTGTCGCGCATTGCGAGGCCGAGAATGGCCTCCGCCCTGACGCCGTCATGCTCGTCCTGTGCCGCACGCAGGAGCGCGTCCCGCACCTCCGGCGTATCCACTTCGGCCTGCGCGAGCAGGAGCGTCGCCCAGTCGCGATTCACGGCGTGTTCGTCCCGCGTCATGTCGATGAGGCGGCAAAGTGTGGCGTCGGCGACGTCGCTGCCGGCAAGGGGCACCTCGTCCGCGACAATTGCCCTCAGGAACGATGAAGGTGGCAGGTACCGCTCGGCCATCCGCCGATGCTCGCACGCGCTCCCGCGGCGCGCAACCGAGCGGCGCCGATGCCTCCGCACGCAGCGCGCCGCGGCGGTGCGGTCCCGCTCTCTTCCATGCAGTGTCGGCCAGGCGCCCTGCATCGCCGGCGGTTGCGCAGCTGAGTGGCCCGGGTTTGTCGATTGCGCCTCGTCCCGGAACGGCGCATGCTTTCCTCCGATTCGCGGGAGAGGCCGGCGAACGACAGGTAGGGGATGCCTGTGGCTGTTGGGTGGCAGGCCGTAGGCGCTGCCGCACGCCCGCACCACGACGGAGGCACGTTCCCTAGATGGGTCCGGGGGGACGAGCGATGCCGAGCGTATATGAAAAGCTGACGGATTATTGGACCGACGACACGCTCGGCAACCAGATATCTCCAGATGCAGCGGGTCTTGCGGACGGCACCACGGTCATCACATGGATGTCGACGAACGTCGATGGCTCGGGATACGCCATCCTGGGAGCGCGGTTCCGGCCGGACGGGTCCCGCATCGGAGACGAATTCGTCGTCAATACCTCGGTGACGGGCGATCAAGGCGCGCCGGCGGTGACGGCACTTTCCGGTGGCGGGTTCGTCATCGTCTGGGACTCGACCTGGCCGGCGGCTGCCGACAATTCGGGGAGCAGCGTCGTCGGGCGCAGATACGATGCCGCGGGCAATCCGGGCCCGGAATTTTCATTGAACACGACCGTAGCGGGCAATCAGAGCCTGCCGGACGTCTCGAGCCTGTCGGGCGGCGGCTTTGTCGCCGTGTGGACGTCCGCCGGACAGGACGGGTCCCAGGAGGGGGTCTTCGGGCGACGGTTCGACGCGAACGGGAATCCAGTCGGGGTCGAGTTCCAGGTAAACAGCTACACGGAATCATCGCAGTCGCTCGCCAGCGTGGCAGGTCTTCCCGGCGGCGGCTTCGTGGTCACCTGGACCTCGTACCTGCAGGACGGGATGGATTACGGCATCTACGCCCAGCGCTACGGCGCGGACGGCAGCCCCCAGGGCGCCGAAGTGAGGGTCAACACGACGACCGATTACTGGCAGTACCAGCCGGAGGTCGCCGCGCTCGCCGATGGCGGATACGTCATCGTTTGGCAGAGCCATGAATCGGGCAGTTCGCCGAACTTCGATATCTACGCACAACGCTACGATTCCGCCGGCCAGCCCGTCGGCGGAGAGGTGCTCGTCCCGACTTCGGTGTTCGATGGGGCGAACTTTGGCAATCAGACCGATGCCCATGTCACCGGGCTGGCGGACGGCGGCTTCGTCGTGAGCTGGTCTTCCGGCGGCGACGTTTTCATGCAGCGTTTCGATGCGGCCGGCGTGAAGATCGGCGAGTCCGTCGCGATGAACCAGTTCCTGACCAATGAGCAGTCTCATGGCGTCGTCGCGGCGACCGCCGACGGCGGGTTCGTCGGCGCGTGGGCGTCCCTTGGCCAGGACGGCAGCGAATCCGGCGTCTACTGGGCGTCTTACGTGGCGACGGAGGACGGCTTCTCGACCAGCGCTCGGGACCGGGTCCTGGGCACCAACGAAAACGATTTCCTCTCGGGTCTCGGCGGCAACGATGTGCTCTTCGGCTATGCCGGGGACGACGTCCTCGAGGGGGGCGTCGGGAACGACGCTCTTTCGGGCGGCACCGGCTGGGACGAAGCTTCCTACGAACACGCCGCGGCAGCCGTCACCATCGATCTCCTTTCGAGCGTCAATGGCGGGGAAGCGCAGGAGGATTTCTTCCTCTCGATCGAGCAATACCGGCTGTCGGGCTATGACGACCGGTTCATCGGCAGCGCCGGCGATGACGCGGCCTTCGGCGAGGGCGGCAACGATCATCTCACCGGCAGCAAGGGAAGCGATTATCTCGACGGCGGCGCCGGCGACGACGTCCTGCAGGGCGGCAAGGGCGGGGACGTCCTCGTCGGCGGCCTCGGCTTCGACATCGCCAGCTACGCGCAGGACACGCTCAAGATCACGCTCGACCTGTCGACCGGCGTCAACACGGCCGCGGCCCTCGGGGACGTGTTCGATTCGATCGAGCAGTTCACGCTCACCCAGTTGAACGACATCTTCATCGGCGATGCGGCCGACAATCGCGTGCTCGGCGCCGGCGGCGACGACGCTTTGGCCGGTGGCCTGGGGAACGACTATCTCGACGGCGGCGGCGGCAACGACATCCTCAAAGGCGGCGCCGGCGCCGACTCCCTGATCGGCGGCCTCGGCCTCGACGAGGCGAACTACGTCTCCGCCGCCGCGGGCGTGACGATCAACCTCGCAAGCGGCGTCCACGGCGGTGAAGCGGCGGGAGACACGTTCGTGTCAATCGAGCGCTATCGCCTCAGCACCCTCGACGACAGCTTCACGGGCGGCCTAGCGGCCGAGCTCGTGTTCGGCGACGCCGGCAACGACAGCATCAACGGCGGCGGCGGCAACGACGATCTTCGCGGTGAGGCCGGCAACGACACGATCGACGGCGGCACCGGGGCGGACGCGATGGCGGGCGGGATCGGCAACGACATTTTCGTCGTCGACAATGCCGGCGACGTCGTCACCGAGCTGACCGGCGAGGGCACCGACCTCGTCCAGAGTTCGGTCGGCTTCAGCCTCGCCGGCCGTTACATCGAGAACCTCACGCTCACCGGCGGGTCCGCGATCAACGGCTCGGGCAACTCGCTCGACAACGTGATCACCGGCAACGGCGCGGCCAACTCGCTCTCCGGCGCCGACGGCAACGACACGCTGGACGGCGGCGGTGGGATCGACTCGATGAGCGGGGGGATCGGCAACGACACCTACATCGTCGATAACAGCAGCGATAAGGTCAACGAGTCGAACGGCGCCGGCACCGACACCGTGCAGAGCTCGGCGAGCTTCAGCCTCGCGGGGCAATATGCCGACAATCTGGTGCTGACCGGCGCCGCCGCCATCAACGGCTCGGGCAACAGCCTCGCCAACACCATCACCGGTAATTCGGCTGCGAACAGCCTCAGCGGGGTGGACGGTGCCGACAGCCTTTATGGCAAGGGCGGAAACGACACGCTTAACGGCGGTACCGGCACCGACAGCTTCTACTTCGATACCGCGATCGGCGCGGGCAATGTGGACACGATCCAGAGCTTCTCCGCGGCGGACGACACGATCATGCTCAGCCGGACGATCTTCAGCGCGATCGCCGCCAGCGGCACGCTCGCGGCGGGCGCCTTCGTGCTCGGAACGGCAGCCGCCGACGCGGACGACCGCATCCTCTACGACAGCGCGACGGGCAAGATCTTCTACGACGCCGACGGCAACGGGGCCGGCGCGGCCGTGCTGTTCGCGCAGGTCGCCGTCGGGACCGCCCTCAACAACTTCGACTTCGTCGCCTATACCGGGTGAGCCCCCGGGAGTTCAGCTTGCCTTTATCCGTCCGGCGTCTTCTATCCTGCCTCGGCCTCGCAATCGCCGCCGCGCTCGTCTCGGTGCCGGACGCGGCCGCGGCGCCGTTGAAGCCGCTCGCGGTTTCGAGCGATGGGCACCATCTCGTCACCGGCGACGGGCGCCCCTTCTTCTGGCTCGCCGACACCGCCTGGGAGTTGCTTCACCGCGCCGGGCCCGGTGAGGCCGAACTTTACCTGAGGAAGCGCGCCGAGCAGGGCTTCAACGTCGTGCAGGTCGTCGCCCTGGCCGAGCTTGACGGCGTCCGTACCCCGACGCCGGACGGCCTCCGCCCGTTCATCAGCGACGATCCCGCGCGGCCGGACGAGCGCTATTTCGACCGTCTCGCCGCCCTCGTCGACGAAGCCGGCCGCCGCGGCCTCTATGTGGCCCTGCTGCCAACCTGGGGGGACAAGCTCACCGCCCCGTGGGGCGCCGGGCCGCGCCTGTTCCGGACCGACAAACTCGCGGTGGCGCAGGGCTATGCCCGCTACCTCGCGCGCAAGATGTGCGGCCGAACCAACATCGTGTGGATGCTGGGCGGAGACCGGCCGCCGACTCTGAAAGGCCCGCCGGCGGACTGGTGGGTTCGAAGCTGGGCGGGCGAGGCCGGCTTTGCCGCCGACCACGACTGGCGGCCGATCTGGCGGGCGATGGCCAAGGGCATAGAGGACGGCGCCTGCACGAAGCCGCTGATCGCCTACCACCCGCAGGGCGGACCCGAATCGACCTCGATGCTGCTCGCCGGCGAGCCCTGGCTCGCGGTCAACGGCGTCCAGAGCGGCCATGGCGGCGGCCGCGACATCCCCGCCTGGGAGACGATCGCCCGCGACTACGCGCTGAAGCCGGCCAAGCCGGTCATCGACCTCGAGATCAACTATGAGGACCATCCGGTCTCGCCCTGGCCGCGCTGGGACGCCGCGAACGGCCGCTTCGACGATCATGACGTGCGCAAGCAGGCCTACCGCACCGTCTTCGCAGGGGCCGCCGGCGTGACCTACGGACATCATTCGGTGTGGCAATGGTCGGGCGAGCGCTTCCCGGGCATCAATCACGCCGACCGCAGCTGGCGCGAGGCGCTCGACCGGCCGGGCGCCTGGCAGATGCGGCACCTGCGCGCGCTGATGCTGGCGCGGCCCTACCTTACCCGCGTTCCCGCGCCCGAATTGCTGCCGGAAAATGGGAAGGGTAGCCGCCACGCCGAGGCAACCCGCGCTGCCGACCGAAGCTGGGCCTATCTTTATCTCCCGGCCGCCGGCAGCTACCGCATCGCCCTCGAGACGCTCCGCCGCCCGCGCCTGCGCCTCAGCTGGTTCGACCCGCGGACCGGGGCCGTCACTCCGGCCGGCACTGTCAGGACGGCCGCCCCAGCCGCCATCGCGACGCCGGCCGGAGGCGAAGACTGGGTGCTGATCCTCGACGATCCGCGCCGCCGGTTCCGAAGGCCGCGCCAGGCGTCGGCGCTCGCGGCGGTCGCCGCCCACCCGCGCGGCGGGGCTTGTCGGCAAGGCGCGGCGGGGCCACATGAGGCGGGGCGCGGGAACGAATTCGCACGGCGAGCACTCCCTCGCACCCGGCCCGATCCGGCGGTTCGCGCAGGCGGGGCGGGGCATGTTAATCAATAAGCCATTGTGGTCGTGCGATAGTGCGGTCTAGGATGGCCCCGAGGCAGAGGGCGGCGTGCGCCCGATAGGACGGAAATGACCAAGCTCAGCGGCAGCGATTCGAAGAGCACCCTCTATTGCTCGTTCTGCGGAAAGTCGCAGCACGAGGTGAGGAAGCTGATCGCCGGCCCCACCGTGTTCATCTGCGACGAGTGCGTCGAGCTCTGCAACGACATCATTCGCGAGGAGACCAAGTCCTCCCTCGTCAAGACGCGCGACGGGGTGCCGACCCCGCTCGAGATCTGCAAGGTGCTGGACGATTACGTGATCGGGCAGAGCCACGCGAAGCGGGTGCTCTCGGTCGCCGTCCACAACCATTACAAGCGGCTCGCTCACGGCGCCAAGGGCTCCGACGTCGAGTTGGCCAAGTCCAACATCCTGCTCGTCGGCCCCACCGGCTGCGGCAAGACCCTCCTCGCCCAGACGCTGGCGCGGATCCTCGACGTGCCGTTCACGATGGCGGACGCGACCACGCTCACCGAAGCGGGCTATGTCGGCGAGGACGTCGAGAACATCATCCTGAAGCTGCTCCAGGCCAGCGACTACAATGTCGAGCGCGCGCAGCGCGGGATCGTCTACATCGACGAGATCGACAAGATCAGCCGCAAGTCGGACAACCCGTCCATCACCCGCGACGTCTCGGGCGAGGGGGTCCAGCAGGCTCTGCTGAAGCTGATGGAAGGCACCACCGCCTCCGTCCCACCGCAGGGCGGGCGCAAGCATCCGCAGCAGGAATTCCTCCAGGTCGACACGACCAACATCCTCTTCATCTGCGGCGGCGCCTTCGCCGGCCTCGAGAAGATCATCGCCGACCGTTTGCAGGGCAAGTCGATCGGCTTCGGCGCCTATGTCGCCGCGCCCGAGGAGCGCCGCACCGGCGAGATCCTCCGCCAGGGCGAGCCTGACGATCTCCTGAAGTTCGGCCTCATCCCCGAGTTCGTCGGCCGTCTGCCGGTGATCGCGACCTTGGAGGACCTGGACGAGACCGCCCTCGTCAAGATCCTTCGCGAGCCGAAGAACGCGCTCGTCAAGCAGTACGCGAAGCTGTTCGACATGGAGGACGTGAAGCTGAGCTTTACCGACGACGCCATGATCTCGGTCGCCAAGAAGGCGATCGAGCGCAAGACCGGCGCCCGGGGCCTCCGCTCGATCCTCGAGAACATCCTCCTCGACACCATGTTCGACCTGCCCTCGATGGACGGGGTCGACGAGGTGATGATCGACAAGGACGTGGTCGAGGGCCGCAAGGACCCGATCCGGGTCTACGCCGAGAAGAAGGGCGAGAGCGCCGCCTGAGGCGGATTTCCCCGGACATGAGTGACGATCCGGCCTCGACGGCCAGGCCGGCTTATCTGGCCTGGTTGCCCCGCTTCCTGTTCGAGACGGATCCGGTCGCCACTCGCTACGTCGCCAAGGCCTGGCTGACGGCGCTTATCCCGAGCGTCCTGCTGTCCGTGCTGGTCCGGCAAGTCGCCGCCGACGCCGCTGCGCCGAGCTTTCCAGGCGACCCCCAGACCCTCGTCCTCCTGGTCGTCTTCGTCGGGCCGGCGCTCGAGACCCTGCTTCTCGCTTTGCCTCTTCTGGCTCTGAACCGCCTGATGGGAGCCGGGCCGGCCGTCCTTGCAAGCGCCCTGCTTTGGGGCATCGCGCACAGTCTCGTCGCTCCAGCCTGGGGCCTGGTGATTTGGTGGCCGTCCCTGGTCATGTCGATCGCCTTTCTGACCTGGCGCCGACGGGGCCTGCTCCCGGCGCTGGGGGTAGCCTTCGCGATCCACGCCCTCCAGAACGGCTTCGCGGTGGGGCTCATGCTTCTGGCCGGCTGATTTTACGTCATCCCGGCGAAAGCCGGGACCTTGGGGAGACCCGCCGAGACTTCTCGTCCCGAGGTCCCGGCTTTCGCCGGGATGACGGAAGAGGGCGCTACTTCCCCTCGGCCCGGACGTTCGCCACCTTGTACTGGAACACTTCGGCCTGGGTGAGGCAGCGGCGGGTCGAACCGTCGCCGCCCTGCTCCTTGACGGCCTTCTGGCGGTACATGATGTCGGTCAGGAGCTTCCTGGACACGCCCATCCGGATCAGGAAATCATTGTCCTCGCTGGCGAGCAGGGCCGAATCCTGCTCGATCTCACCGATCAGGCCGACCGTGCTCTCCGTTCCCCGGATGACCTCCGCCTCGATCGCGCCGCGGTCGCTGGTGTGCGTGAA